>NZ_JBVJCB010000001.1:0-835597 GCF_055589025.1 Streptomyces sp. NPDC041968
GTCGCCTTGGTGAGCCACTACCTCACCAACAAGCTGATAGGCCGCGGGCTCATCCTGCACCGCCGGAGCTTTCGAACCGCCTGGATGCCCAGGCGGATCAGTATCCGGTATTAGACCCCGTTTCCAGGGCTTGTCCCAGAGTGCAGGGCAGATTGCCCACGTGTTACTCACCCGTTCGCCACTAATCCCCACCGAAGTGGTTCATCGTTCGACTTGCATGTGTTAAGCACGCCGCCAGCGTTCGTCCTGAGCCAGGATCAAACTCTCCGTGAATGCTTTACCATCACGGGAGCGGAACAGTCGGAGGAATAATCCGACCGTTCACAGCGTCCTCGCTGTATTTTTTCAAAGGAACCTCAACCTCATCGGAGATCCGATCAGGTCGGGGTATCAACATATCTGGCGTTGACTTTTGGCACGCTGTTGAGTTCTCAAGGAACGGACGCTTCCTTTGTACTCACCCGAGAGACTCTCTCAGGCTTTCCTCCGGGCGCTTCCCTTCGGTCTTGCGTTTCCGACTCTATCAGATCCTTTTCGGTCCGATTCCCTGTCGGCGGGATTTGCCGTGGCTTCTCGGCTTTCGCCTGTCGGCCTTTCGACATTCACTACGCTAGCTGATTTCTCCGCGGTCTCATAATCGAGTCCTGCAAGTCGAATTCAGGCATGCAGGCACGCCGAAATCGCCCCCGCTGAGGGGAAATCGTAGGTAGTGGGTGGCCGCTTCCGGCTGCAGGCGATTGCCGTACCCGGGTCAAGCGGCTCGGGCTACATTACGTGGGGGTCCAAGGAGAGTCAACTTCGGCGTCGCCGGGGTACGTGCGCCCGGTACGGGCTCACCGTCGGGTCGTCCGCGACCCAGAACCGCCAGGGATGGACGCCGCCCTCGCCGGACACTCCGGTGCGCGGGCCGTTGCGTACCTGGTCGCGGGGTACGGGGCTGCCGGTCAGGACGCGCAGGGGGGTGTCCTCGGGCGTGCAGGCGTCCGTGCCGTTCAGCTCGCGGCCGACGTCCAGCGCGGTGGCCAGTCTGGCGGGGCCTTTGGCCAGTTCCTTGTCATTGCGGGCCGAGAGTCGGCGGGTACGGGCCAGCTCGGCGCCCTCGATGATCTCGCCGGCGCGGAGCAGGACCGCACTCGACCGGCCCTCGGGACCGCACACGAGGTTCATGCAGAACCACATGCCGTAGGTGAAGTAGACGTACACGTGTCCGGGGGGGCCGAACATCACGTCGTTGCGGGGTGTGCGACCGCGGTAGGCGTGGGAGCCGGGGTCGTTCTGACCGTCGTAGGCCTCGACCTCCGTGAGGCGGAGGGCGATCGGGCCGTCCGGGGTGTCGCGGACGAGGATGCGGCCCAGGAGGTCGGGGGCCACGTCGAGGACGGGCCGGTCGAAGAAGTCCCTGGGCAGGGGCGTACGGTCGGGGCTCGCGATCATGCCCTCCGAGCGTAACGCAGGTGAGTGGCGCGGAACCGGCCACGGGCGAATCGCGTTGGTAGGGGTCAAGGGTTCACACGCACAGCCTGGAGAGGGAGAGACATGGCGTTCAAGAAGCTGCTCGCGAGCCTGGGGGCCGGCGGGGCTTCGGTCGAGACCGTGCTCAGCGAGGTCAACGTCGTTCCGGGCGGTGTCGTCCAGGGCGAGGTGCGGATCCAGGGCGGTTCGGTCGACCAGCAGATCGAGGCCCTGTCGGTCGGTCTCCAGGCCAAGGTCGAGGTGGAGAGCGGCGACCAGGAGTACAAGCAGGACATCGAGTTCACGAAGAGCCGGCTCGGCGGCGCCTTCGAGCTGAAGGCTAACGCGGTGCACGCGGTGCAGTTCGGGCTCGAGATCCCGTGGGAGACGCCGATCACGATGATCGACGGGCAGGCCCTGCGCGGGATGAACATCGGGGTCACCACGGAGCTGGAGATCGCCCGCGCGGTGGACTCCGGCGACCTGGACGCGATCAACGTGCACCCGCTGCCCGCGCAGAAGGCGATCCTGGACGCGTTCATCGGGCTGGGCTTCCGCTTCAAGAACGCGGACATGGAGCGCGGCCACATCCGGGGTACCCGGCAGCAGCTGCCGTTCTACCAGGAGATCGAGTTCTTCCCGCCGCAGCAGTACCGGGGGCTCAACCAGGTCGAGCTGAGCTTCGTCGCCGACGCGCAGGCGATGGACGTCGTGCTGGAGATGGACAAGAAGCCGGGGCTGTTCAGCGAGGGCAGCGACACGTTCCGCTCCTTCAAGGTGGGGCTGAACGACTGGCAGGGCACCGACTGGACGGCGTACATCAACCAGTGGCTGTCCGAGGTCGGCAGCAAGCGGAACTGGTTCTGAGGGTTCTAGGCTCGGACACCACTGCACCGAACGATCAGGAGGTACCGAGGTGACCGAGCTCGAGCGGCGTCCGCTCCCCCATGACTTCCACCCGCCCGTGCCGTCCTTCACCGTCACGAGTGAGGACGTCCAGGAGGGAGCGACGCTCAAGGACGCTCAGGTCCACGCGGCCGGCAACACCTCGCCGCAGCTGCGGTGGGAGGGCTTCCCGGCCGAGACCAAGAGCTTCGCCGTGACCTGCTACGACCCGGACGCCCCGACGGGGAGCGGGTTCTGGCACTGGGTGGTGTTCGACATCCCGGCCTCGGTGACCGAGTTGCCGGTGGGCGCGGGCAGCGGCACGTTCGAGGGGCTGCCGGCAGGCGCCGTACAGGCGCGCAACGACTACGGCAGCAAGGACTTCGGCGGCGCCGCGCCGCCGGCCGGTGACGGGCCGCACCGTTACGTGTTCACGGTGTACGCCGTGGACCAGGAGAAGCTCGGTCCGGACGCGGAGGCCACTCCCGCGTTCGTCGGCTTCAACCTGCGGTTCCACACGATCGCGCGCGCCCAGCTCGTCGGTGAGTACGAGGTGCCCGCCGAGGACTGAGTGTCCCGAGCGTTCATGGAACGTTTGCCCGCTCCTGGTCTTGGAATGGATCAGGGGCGGGCATTTTTGTTGCCGGGGGTGGTGGGGAAAGCGTCCCCCACCGGAGCGGCAGATATTGCGTTGTCCCATGCGGCGTGCCCGGCCAGAGTTGATCCCAGCCCGCCAGGGGGTGGGCCGGTGCACACGGGAGGTGGACTGGTATGCGGGACACGCTGGTGCTGAACGCGAGCTTCGAGCCGTTGTCGACGGTGACGTTGAACCGAGCCGTCGTTCTGGTGCTCCAGGACAAGGCCGTCGTCGAGCAGGCCCACCCCTCGCTGCGGATGCGCGGAGCCGCGCTCGACATACCGGCGCCGCGGGTGATCAGGCTCTGCCAGTACGTACGGGTGCCCTTCCGAAGACGTGCGCCGTGGTCCCGGCGGGGTGTCCTGGTCCGGGACCGGCACCGGTGTGCGTACTGCGGCCGGCGAGCGACGACCGTCGACCACGTGGTGCCGCGGTCGCACGGCGGGCAGGACTCGTGGCTGAACACGGTCGCCTCGTGCGCGGAGGACAATCACCGCAAGGCGAACCGGACGCCCGAGCAGGCGGGGATGCCGTTGCTGAGGGAACCGTTCGAGCCGACGCCGGCCGACGCGATGCTGCTGGCGTTGGCCCGGGACGACTTCGAGGCGCTGCCGGACTGGTTGGTGCTGGACGCGGCGTGACGGACGGCCGCCGTAGGGGCACGGGTTCGGTGCCGGGTGCGGGCCGTCCTCGGCTGGTCGCACAGTCCCCGCGCCCCTGAGGGCGCGGGGAACCGCCCGAACGTCGACGGGCCAGCGTCAGTCGATCGTCGGCTTCTCGCGGCGTTCCTGCGCGGGGACGCTCGCGCCGCCGTTGCCACCGGAGCCGGAACCGCCGCCCATGCCGCCGAAGTTGCCCATGGCGCCCGAGAGGCCCTTGAGAGCGTCGCCGATCTCGCTGGGGACGATCCAGAGCTTGTTGGCGTCGCCCTCGGCGATCTTCGGGAGCATCTGGAGGTACTGGTAGGAGAGCAGCTTCTGGTCCGGGTCGCCGGCGTGGATGGCCTCGAAGACCGTACGCACGGCCTGTGCCTCGCCCTCGGCGCGCAGGGCGGCGGCCTTGGCCTCGCCTTCGGCGCGCAGGATCTGGGACTGCTTCTCACCCTCGGCGCGCAGGATCTCGGACTGCCGGACACCCTCGGCCTGGAGGATCGCGGCGCGCTTGTCGCGGTCGGCGCGCATCTGCTTCTCCATCGAGTCCTGGATGGAGGTGGGCGGTTCGATGGCCTTGAGTTCCACGCGGTTGACGCGGATGCCCCACTTGCCGGTCGCCTCGTCGAGTACGCCGCGCAGGGCCGCGTTGATCTCCTCGCGGGAGGTCAGGGTCCGCTCCAGGTCCATACCGCCGATGATGTTGCGCAGCGTGGTGACGGTGAGCTGCTCGATGGCCTGGATGTAGCTGGCCACCTCGTAGGTCGCGGCGCGGGCGTCGGTCACCTGGTAGTAGATGACGGTGTCGATGTTGACGACCAGGTTGTCCTGGGTGATGACCGGCTGCGGCGGGAAGGGGACGACCTGTTCGCGCAGGTCGATGCGGTTGCGGATGGTGTCGATGAACGGGACCACGATGTTGAGGCCCGCGTTCAGCGTCCGCGTGTACCGGCCGAAGCGCTCGACGATGGCGGCGCTGGCCTGCGGGATGACCTGGATGGTCTTGATCAGGGCGATGAAGACCAACACCACCAGGATGATCAAGACGATGATGACCGGTTCCATCGTGGTTGCCCGTCCCCTTCTCCGCCGCGGCGCTGTGGCAGATCCTGTTGACCCTGACTACGGGCCCTGACTACGGCTGATCTTACGGCTGTTGAGGATCTTGCTGGTCGAGTCTGACAGACCGTCGCGTGCCTCGGGGGGTGTTCGGTCCAGTTGTGTCCGGTGAGGTCACATGATGATCGCCGTTGCCCCTTCGATGTCCACGACGTCCACTTCCTCACCCGTCTCGTAGGCGCGGCCGGTGTCGAGTGCGCGGGCCGACCAGACCTCTCCGGCGAGCTTGATCCGTCCGCCGGAGCCGTCGACCCGTTCCAGGACGACGGCCTGTCTGCCCTTCAGGGCGTCGACCCCGGAGACGAGTTGGGGCCGTTGGGAGCGGTGCCGGGCGGCGATGGGCCGCACGACGGCGATGAGGGCGACCGAGACGACGACGAAGACCAGTACCTGGACGACGAGGCCGGCGCCGAACCCGGAGGCGATGGCGGCGGCGACCGCGCCCACGGCGAGCATCCCGAACTCCGGCATCGCGGTCACGACGAGCGGGATTCCGAGCGCTGCCGCGGCGACGAGCCACCACACCCATGCGTCGATGTCGTTCACACGGTCATGTTAGGTCCGCGGAAGGTGCCGGGGACAGGGCGCACGGGGGGCGGCTCAGGACAGGGGGAGCCCCTGCGCGGTCCAGCGGTCGCCGAACTGCTCGACGACGAGCGGGAGCCCGAAGCAGAGGGAGAGGTTGCGCGAGGTGAGTTCGAGCTCCAGCGGACCGGCGGCCAGGACCTTGCCCTGACGGATCATCAGGACGTGGGTGAAACCGGGGGCGATCTCCTCGACGTGGTGGGTGACCATGATCATCGAGGGGGCGATCGGGTCGCGGGCGAGGCGGCCGAGGCGGCGGACGAGGTCCTCGCGACCGCCGAGGTCGAGACCGGCGGCCGGCTCGTCCAGGAGCAGCAGCTCGGGGTCGGTCATCAGGGCGCGGGCGATCAGGGTGCGCTTGCGCTCGCCCTCGGAGAGGGTGCCGAACCTGCGGTCCAGGTACTCGGTCATGCCGAGGCGGTCGAGGAAGGCGCGGGCGCGCTGCTCGTCGATGTCCTCGTACTCCTCCTGCCAGCCGGCGGTCATGCCGTAGGCGGCGGTCAGCACGGTCTGCAGGACGGTCTGGCGCTTGGGCAGCTTGTCGGCCATGGCGATGCCGGCCATGCCGATGCGGGGGCGCAGTTCGAAGACGTCGGTGCCGGGCTTGCCGAGGGTCTCGCCGAGGATGGAGGCGGTGCCGCTGCTGGGGTACAGGTAGCTGGACGCGACGTTGAGGAGGGTGGTCTTGCCGGCGCCGTTCGGGCCCAGGATGACCCAGCGCTCGCCCTCCTTGACCGACCAGGAGACCTGGTCCACCAGAGCCCGGCCCTCGCGGACCACGGATACGTCCTGAAGCTCCAGAACATCGCTCATGAGCGCGTTGTCTCCCCTTGCAGTGTGGCCGGTTCCGGCTGTCGCGTACGCCTGTGGGCTCGGGCCGCCGCGCCGGTGGGCGCAGGCCCCTCCAGGAAATCTACGCCACCGGTCGGCCGCACCGTTCCATCGGTCCGGTCCTTAGGGTGGGGGGATGCTCTCGGAACCACGCGCAGGGCGCCTTGCCGCCTGGGGAAATGCCCTTATTGCCGGAATGGTCTCGCCGGACGACGCCGCGGTCGCGATCGTCGGCGACGACGCGGTGCATCGGGTGGAGGATCTGCCGGGTGAATCGGCGCCGGTGGGTCTCACGCTGGCGCTGGGGCGGTTGCGGTCGCTCGGGGCGACCGGGCTGCGGGTCGCGCTGCCCGCGCCGGGGCATCCGCTGGGACTGAGCGGGCCGCCGGACTTCAACGCGCGGGCGCTGGAGGCGGAGGAGGCGGTCATCTGCCACGGCGCCGCGCTCGGGCTGGTGCCGGAGGTGTACGAGGCCGGGCCCGAGGGCGATGTGCATGTCGAGGTCGTCTGGCACTGCTTGCCGGTGCGGGAGGCGCCGCCTGCCGACGTGCCGTCGCTCGGGGAGGCGGAGCGGGAACTGGCGGAGGCGCTGCGGGACGCGACGGAGATGCTGACGCAGTTGGACGTGGCCGGGTCGGGGCCGGTGGCCGAGGCGACCGTGGCGGCGTACCGAGCGCGGGCCGAGCGGGGGCGGGAGGTGCTGGCGCCGGGGTATCCGCCGCGGGCGGTGCGGGTGCTGGAGTTGGCGCAGCGGGTGGGGGCGTTGGTGTCGCTGGCGTGTGAGAACGGCCACGGGGGCGCGGTGAGTGCCTCCGAGATGGCGGCGCGGTGGGAGGCGTTGCGGCCGGTGGAGCGGACGGCTCGGCGGGCGCAGGTCGCGGCGTACAACTCCGTTGTGGAGGAACGGGAGCGGGGGGTGCGGTGACGTCCCTTGGAAGGTGGGACGGAGGCGAGGGGGTCGCTCGGTGGGGGTGAGCCGGGAGGCGCTGGGCGGGGGCGGGTGTCGCGGCCGGGCGTTCGCCGGGTGCCGCTGCGCCCATCCGTGCCGCCCCAGCGGCATGACTGTCCGCGGCTGCGGCGGGGCTGCCGTCTGCGGCTGTGGGAGTGAAGGGGGCGGCCGGTGTGGTGGGAAGGCGACCGGCCTCCCGGGTGGGGCCGGGAGGCCGGGGGTCTGGGGCGGCGTGCCGCGTGGGGTCAGTGGTTGAGACCCAGGTTGCCGAAGGCCGGGTTCAGGACACCGATGACGTTGACGCTGTTGCCGACGGCGTTGACCGGGATGTGGATCGGCGCCTGGACGACGTTGCCGGAGGCGACGCCCGGGGAGCCGATGGCCTCGCCGTGGGCGGCGGCGCCCTCGGTGGCGGAGGCCATGCCCGCACCGGCGGCGATCAGCCCGCCGGCCATCATCGTCACGGCCGCTGCCTTCTTCAGGTTCTTCACTACAAGCCCTCCTTGCGATCGCCGCGGCAGTCGCCGCGGCACGCACTGGAGAACGGCCGGGGCGCACGGAGGATGCGCCATGTGGGGGACATTCCCACGACGGTATGAATCTCGGACCGGAGGGGAACCCTCCGGGTTGCCGTCGCGTACGCGCGTACGGATCAGCCGGTCACACCGTGGCGTACGGCCCACAGCGCGGCCTGGGTGCGGTCCGCGAGGTCGAGCTTCATCAGGATGTTCGACACGTGGGTCTTGACGGTCTTCTCGGAGAGCACGAGCGCGCGGGCGATCTCCCGGTTGGAGCGGCCGTCCGCTATCAGGCTCAGCACCTCCCGCTCCCGCTCGGTGAGGGAGCCCGCCCTGCCCTGGCCCGAGCCGCCCTCCTCCTGGGACAGCAGGGCGCCCGCGACCTCGGGCTGGAGCAGGATGTGACCGGCGTGCACGGAGCGGATGGCGCCCGCCAGGGCGTCGGGGTCGACGTCCTTGTAGACGTAGCCCGCCGCTCCGGCCCGCAGGGCGGGGACCACGGTGCGCTGTTCGGTGAAGCTGGTGACGATCAGCACGCGCGCGTGGTTGTCCAGCTCGCGGAGCCTGCGCAGCGCCTCGACGCCGTCCATGCCCGGCATCTTGACGTCCATGAGGATCACGTCGGGCTTCAGCTCCTCGGCGCGGTCGACTCCTTCGGCGCCGTCGGCGGCCTCGCCGACCACCTCGATGTCGTCCTGCACCTCCAGGAAGGTGCGCAGGCCCCGGCGGACCACCTGGTGGTCGTCGACGAGCAGCACCTTGATTGCGTCAGCCACCTGGGACCTCCATCTCGATCGTGGTGCCCTTGCCGGGCGCCGATTCCACGGTCAGCGTGCCCCCGGCGCCGCTCGCCCGGTCCCGCATCGAGACCAGGCCCAGGTGGCGTCCGGCGCGGCGGACCGTGCGCGGGTCGAAGCCGCTGCCGTCGTCGGTGACGCGCAGCACGGTCGCGGCGCCCCGGCGGTGCAGGGTCACGGCGACGTGTTCCGGCGAGGAGTGCCGCAGGGCGTTGTGCAGCGCCTCCTGGGCGACGCGCAGCAGTGCCTCCTCCTGGGCGGCGGGCAGGGCCTTGACCCCGTGGCCGGCGAAGGTGACGCGTGCGGTGTGGGCGCGGTCGAGGACCTGTATCTGGGTGCGGAGGGTGGCGACGAGGCCGTCCTCGTCCAGGGCGGCGGGTCGCAGCTCGACGACGGCGGCGCGCAGCTCCTCGGCGGCTTCCGCGGCGAGCGCGGCGACCTGCTGCAGTTCGCCCTTGGCGCGCGCGGGGTCGCGGTCGACGAGGGTGGCGGCCGCCTGGGCGGTCAGGCGCAGGGAGAACAGTTTCTGGCTGACGGCGTCGTGCAGTTCGTGGGCGAGGCGGGAGCGTTCCTCGGCGATGGTCAGCTCGCGGCTGCGTTCGTACAGGCGGGCGTTGGTGAGGGCGATGGCGGCGTGCTGGGCGAGGATGCCCAGGAGTTCCTCGTCGTCCGCGGTGAAGCCGCAGCCGCCCTCGGGCTTGGGGCAGTTCTTGTTGGCGAGGAAGAGGGCTCCCATGACCTCCTCGCCGTCGCGGATCGGCAGGCCCAGGAAGTCGACCAGGTCGGGGTGGGCGGCGGGCCAGCCCTCGAAGCGGGGGTCCTTGCGGACGTCGCCGAGGCGCTCGGGCCGGGCCTCGCGCAGCATCGAGGCGAGGATGCCGTGCTGGCGGGGCAGGGGGCCGATGGCCTTCCACTGCTCGTCGCTGACGCCGTCGACGACGAACTGGGCGAAGCCTCCGTGGTCGTCGGGGACACCGAGGGCCGCGTACTGCGCGTCGAGCAGCTCGCGGGCCGAGGCGACGATCGTCTTGAGGACGTCGCGCACCTCGAGGTGCCTGCTCATGGCCAGCAGCGCGGAACTCACCGCGGCGAGGCCGGACCGGGGGCCGTGACTCATGTCCTCACGGTACCGGCGGGGGGTGACACCGGGATCGGCCCTGTGGCCGCCGTCGCCTAGGGCGGTGGGCCTAGGCCGGAGGTCCCGCCCGCCGGTCCTAGGGCGAAGGGCCCCGCACGGTTGCGGCCGGTGCCCGAGGCGGCCGGTGCGGCCCGGTTCCTACGTTGAGGATCACGCCGGACCAACCGGGAGGCGTGGACGACGAGGGGACGTGGATCATGCCGGTCGCGATCATCACGGGGGCTTCGAAGGGGCTGGGCCGGGCGCTCGCCGAGGCCCTGGCGGCCCGGGGCTGGGACCTGGTGCTGGACGCCAGGACGCCGGAGGTGCTCAGGGGGACCGCGGTCGCGCTGGAGGCGTACGGCACGCGCGTGTCGGCGCTGCCGGGGGATGTCACCGACGCCGGGCACCGGGCCGCTCTGGTGGCGGCGGCCCGGCGGCTCGGCGGGGTGGACCTGCTGGTCAGCAACGCGAGCGCGCTGGGCGCGGAGCCGCTGGTACGGCTGGAGGCGCTGCCGCTGGAGGGGCTGCGGCGGGCCCTGGAGGTGAACGTGGTGGCCGCGCTGGGCCTGGTCCAGGAGGCGCTGCCGTCGCTGCGGGAGGCTCCGGCGGGCGCGGTGCTGACGGTCAGCTCGGACGCGGCGGCGGAGGCGTACGAGACGTGGGGCGGCTACGGGGCGTCCAAGGCGGCCCTGGACCAGTTGGCGGCCGTGCTGGGCGCCGAGGAGCCGGGGCTGCGGGTCTGGGCGGTCGACCCCGGGGACATGGCCACCGACCTGTACGCGTCGGCCGTACCGGACGACGACGATCCGCGGCCCGAGCCGGCGCGGGTCGTGCCGGCGCTCCTGCGGCTGCTGGACGAGCGGCCGGCCGGCGGACGGTACGCGGCTCCGGCGCTGCTGGAGGGACGGCGATGACCCTCGCGCTGCGGGTGCCGGAGGAACTGTCGGCCCGGGTGCCCGTGGAACAGCGGGGGCCGGGGCTGGACCGGGACGCCGTACGGCTGCTGGTGTCGCGCGGCACCGAGGTGTCGCATCACGGCTTCCGGGAGCTGCCCGGGCTGCTGCGGGCCGGGGACCTGCTCGTCGTCAACACGTCCGTGACGCTCGCCGCCGCCGTGGACGGGCACCTCGGGCGCGCGCCCGTGGTGGTGCACTTCTCGACGCGGGGGGACGACGGCCGGTGGGCGGTGGAGCTGCGGGACCCCGACGGAAGGGGAACCACGCGCGCGCGTGCGGGAGCGCGTGCGGGGAAGGGACGTCGAGCGTCTCCTGCGGCGGGCGGTGCGGGGGGCCGTGCCGGCTCCCCGCGCGGGGCGGAGGTGCGGCTGGCGGGGGGTGCGCGTCTGGTGCTGGAGGAGCCGTTGAGCGCGCGCGGGGAGCGGCTGTGGTGGGCGCGGGTCTCCGGGGCCGAGGTGCCCGAGGTGCTGCGGGAGCACGGGCGGCCCATCCGCTACTCCTACACGGAGCGGGACCAGCCGCTGTCCGTGTACCGGACGGTCTTCGCGCTGCCGTCCGAGGACGGGGCGGGCAGCGCGGAGATGCCGAGCGCGGCGCGGCCCTTCACGGCGCGGCTGGTGGCGGAGCTGGTGAGCCGCGGGGTGCAGTTCGCGCCGGTGACGCTGCACACGGGGGTCGCCTCCGCCGAGGCGCACGAGCCGCCGTACCCGGAGCGGTTCGTGGTGCCGGAGGCGTCGGCGCGGCTGGTCAACGCGGCGAGGGCGGGCGGCGGGCGGGTCGTCGCCGTGGGGACGACGGCCGTACGGGCGGTGGAGTCGGCGGCCGACGCCGACGGGGTCGTACGGGCTCGGGCCGGGTGGACCGATCTGGTCGTGACCCCGGAGCGCGGGGTGCGGGCGGTGGACGGCCTGCTGACGGGGCTGCACGACCCCGAGGCCTCGCATCTCCTGATGCTGGAGGCGGTGGCGGGGCGGGCGGCGATCGACCGGGGGTACGAGGCCGCGATGGAGGGGCGCTACCTGTGGCACGAGTTCGGCGACGTCCATCTCCTCCTGCCGTAGGAGGGGGCCGCCGAGGCCCTCACGCAACGGATTGCTTCAGCAACAAATCGTGAGAACGGCGGGGGGTGGATGTGAGCCCTCGCATAGGGCGCACGTCACGTACGAAGGGGAGTAGGAGAACGACTCGTCCGTTTTGAGCGGGGCAGACAGTCCAATCTGCCCCGTTTCGCCCTTCCCTGATCCACTACCCGGGATCGTACGTCACACCTTTGCCTCCGGATTTTGCGGCCGCTAAGAATTGCTCTCGTCGCTCAGCGCCGCGGGTTGTCGCCCCGCGGTGCTTGTGCCGGAAGCATCCCTGTCCCCCGCCGGACGAGAGCGACCTCCGCGCTATTCGAAGAGGTCTATCCCGCCATGCCCAAGAACATCTTCACCCGTGGTCATAGTCGTCCCCTGAACCGCACCCACAAGCTCGCGATCGCCGGTGTCGGCACGCTCGGCGCCGCCGCCGTCGCGCTCACCGCGGTCCCGGCCAGCGGCCAGACGACCACGAGCGAGGCCGCTCCGACGGCCAAGGTGGCGTACAGCACCAAGCAGATCCAGGACGTGCACGCCGGCGTCACCGGCCAGCTCGCCGGTGCCAGCCAGAAGGTCGCCTCCATCGAGGCGAAGAAGGAGGCCGCCGCGGCCGCCGCGAAGGCCACCGCGGCGAAGAAGGCGGCCGCCGAGAAGGCCGCGGCCAAGCGTGCGGCGAAGGAGACCGCCAGCCGGTCCACCCAGCGCACCGAGGTCAAGAAGTCCTACCCGGACAACCTGGACGGCTGGATCCGCGAGGCCCGGGACATCATGAAGAAGCACGGCATCCCCGGCTCCTACGAGGGCATCCACCGGAACATCATCCGGGAGTCCTCCGGCAACCCGAGGGCCATCAACGACTGGGACATCAACGCCATCAACGGCATCCCGTCGAAGGGCCTGCTCCAGGTCATCCCGCCGACCTTCGAGGCCTACCACGTGGCCGGCACCCCGAAGAACATCTGGGACCCGGTCGCCAACATCGTCGCCGCGTGCAACTACGCCGCGGACAAGTACGGCACCATGGACAACGTCGACAGCGCGTACTGAGGTCAGCGCGGACCTCTTCACGACGTCGCCGACGCCGCACCGTACGCCGAAGGGCGGCACCCTCCTGACGGGGTGCCGCCCTTCGGGGCGTTCACGGGGCCGGCGGCCGGCCCCGCGGTCACTTCCGCATGACCTCGGGCTCGTGACGGCGCAGGAAGCGCGCCACGAAGAAGCCGCAGATCACGCCGAGGGCGATCAGCGCGGTCATGTCCATGACCCAGGCGCCGACGGTGTGCTCCCACAGGGGGTCGGTCTCGGCGCCCTGCTCGGGCGGGCTGATCCTGTTGAAGTCCAGCGTGGCGCCGGCCGCGGCCACCGCCCAGCGCGAGGGCATCAGGTACGAGAACTGGTTGACGCCGACCGCGCCGTTCAGGGCGAAGAGGCAGCCGGTGAAGACGACCTGGATGATCGCGAACATGACCAGCAGCGGCATGGTCTTCTCCGCGGTCTTCACCAGCGCCGAGATGATCAGGCCGAACATCATCGAGGTGAAGCCCAGCGCCATGATCGGCAGTGACAGCTCGACCAGGGTCAGGCCGCCGAGGACGAGTCCTTCCTCGGGGATCTCCCGGGTGGCGAAGCCGATGACGCCGACCAGCAGGCCCTGGAGCACGGTGATCATGCCGAGCACGAACACCTTGGACATCAGGTACGCCGAGCGGGACAGGCCGGTCGCGCGCTCCCGCTCGTAGATCACCCGTTCCTTGATCAGCTCGCGGACCGAGTTCGCGGCGCCGGCGAAACAGGCGCCGACGGCGAGGATCAGGAGCACCGTGGTCGCGGTGCCGTTCGGGATGATCCGGCCCGTCTGCGGGTTGGCCGGGTTGGGCAGCAGGCCCTTGTCGGCGTCGATGAGCAGGCTCACCGCGCCCAGCACCGCCGGCAGGATCACCATCAGGGCGAGGAAGCCCTTGTCGGAGACGATCACCGACACGTAGCGGCGCACCAGCGTGACGAACTGCGACATCCAGCCCTGCGGTTTCGGCGGCTTCATCGCCTGCATGGCCGGCATCTGTACGGCCTGCGGCGCGACGGCGTCGATGTCGGCGGCGTACATCTGGTAGTGCTGCGAGCCCTTCCAGCGGCCCGCCCAGTCGTAGTCGCGGTAGTTCTCGAAGGCGGAGAAGACGTCGGCCCAGGTGTCGTAACCGAAGAAGTTCAGCGCCTCCTCGGGCGGGCCGAAGTAGGCCACCGAGCCGCCCGGCGCCATGACCAGCAGCTTGTCGCAGATCGCCAGCTCGGCCACGGAATGGGTGACGACGAGGACGGTGCGGCCGTCGTCGGCCAGGCCGCGCAGCAGCTGCATGACATCGCGGTCCATGCCCGGGTCGAGGCCGGAGGTCGGCTCGTCCAGGAAGATCAGGGACGGCTTGGTGAGCAGCTCCAGGGCGACGGAGACGCGCTTGCGCTGGCCGCCGGACAGGGAGGTGACCTTCTTGTCCCGGTGGATGTCCAGCTTCAGCTCGCGCAGCACCTCGTCTATGCGGGCGTCGCGCTCGGCGGCCGTGGTGTCGGCCGGGAAGCGGAGCTTCGCCGCGTACTTGAGGGCCTTCTTGACGGTCAGCTCCTTGTGCAGGATGTCGTCCTGCGGGACCAGACCGATGCGCTGGCGCAGCTCGGCGAACTGCTTGTAGAGGTTCCTGTTGTCGTACAGGACCTCGCCCTGGTTTGCGGGCCGGTAGCCGGTGAGCGCCTTGAGCAGGGTCGACTTGCCGGAGCCCGAGGGGCCGATGACCGCGATCAGCGACTTCTCGGGCACCCCGAAGGAGACGTCCTTGAGGATCTGCTTGCCGCCGTCGACCGTGACGGTCAGGTGACGGGCGGAGAAGGAGACCTCACCGGTGTCGACGAACTCCTCGAGCCGGTCCCCGACGATCCGGAACGTCGAGTGACCGACGCCCACGATGTCGGTCGGGCCGAGCAGCTGGGAGCCGCCCTTGGCGATGGGCTGACCGTTGACGTACGTGCCGTTGTGCGAGCCCAGGTCGCGGATCTCCATGCGCCCGTCGGGCGTCGAGTGGAACTCCGCGTGGTTGCGGGAAACCTGCAGGTCGGAGACGACCAGCTCGTTCTCCAGGGCACGGCCGATGCGCATCACGCGGCCGAGCGAGAACTGGTGGAACGTGGTCGGGCTGCGGTCGCCGTGGATCGGCGGCGCCCCCGCCGCGCCACCGGGTCCCTGCTGCTGGGGGAAGTGCGGCGCACCCTGCTGCGGCTGCTGCTGCCAGCCGGCCTGCTGCTGCGCCTGCGGCGCGGGCTGGTGGTGCTGCGCCTGATGCTGCGGGGCCTGATGCTGCGGCGTCTGGTGCTGCGGCTGCTGCGCGGGGGCCTGCTGGGCCCAGCCGGCGCCCGCGCCCTGCGCGGCGTACGGCTGCTGCTGCGGCGGCTGCTGGGCGTGCGGCGTGCCGGCCGCGGCCTGGGCGCCGGACAGGCTGACGCGCGGTCCGTCGGTCGCGTTGCCGAGGTTCAGCACCGAGCCGGCGCCGAGCTCCGTCCGCTGGATCCGCTGACCGTGCACGAAGGTGCCGTTGGTGCTGCCGTGATCCTCGACGACCCAGCCGCGGCCGTCGAAGCTGATGGTGGCGTGCCGCCAGGAGACCCTGGCGTCGTCGAAGACAAGTTCCCCCTGCGGATCGCGCCCGAGCGCGTATGACCGGGACGGATCGAGCGTCCAGGTCCGTCCATTTGATTCCAGTACGAGTTCCGGCACTCCATGCCCCACTGAGTTGTCCCCCGATGTACCCCCGTCGCGGGGAGTCTAGGGATGTCGAACATCGGGGGGAACTATTTCAGGCTCGGCCCCCTGACCGAAAGTCGGGCCTCGTGAAGACTCCGTAGGTGCCCGGCGCCCGTTTCCGCCGAGGGGGTTGAAACCTGCCCGGAGAGTGGTAATCCACGCGAGAGGGACATGCGCGGCGGCTCCGCCGCGTCGCGGATCGGGGGGTCTGCCCATGAGCGCGTCCATGAACGTCGCAGCCGGTGGGTACGGGGCGAGGGTGCCCTGGGGTGACGTCCTGATGTCGGCGATCGCCTCTGTGAGCTGGGCGTTGATCGGGATGGCGGGAACGGCGGCCCTCGGGCTGCGGCTGCTGGGGGCGGACACCGCGGGCTCGCCGGGGCCGATGACCGCGGCGGTCGTGGCCCTGGGGGCGGGGGGTTCGGTGACACCGTCCGGGGATGTGTCCGCCTTCGGGCCGAAAGGGGTGGAGGCGCACACGGCCATCGAGATCACGCCACTGGGCGTCGGCCTGGTCGGTGCGCTGTTCCTGTCCCTCTTCTTCCTACGGTCCCTGCGCGCGGCCGGAGTTGTGGTCGCGCCGGGCGAACTCCTCGCGCGTGCGGGTGCGGTGGTCGCCCTGTTCGTGGCGATGACGGGCGGACTGGCCTGGGTGGGGCACGGCGTCGTGACGATCGACGGCGGCTCGCTGGGGTTCGACGACCTGTCCGACGGGGGCGGTGGCGGTGGCGGTGGCGTCGAGATCCCCGGGCTCGGGGACGTCGGTGACATCGGGGACGTCGAGGGGTGGCTGCCCGATCGGATCGGTGACCTCGTGGACGCCGAGGCCACGGTCGGCTTCACCGTCGACACGGTGCCGACGCTGCTGGGCGGGTTGCTCTGGTCCACCGGGGTCCTGCTGATCGCGCTGCTGGCCTCGCGCCGCACCCCTCTGCCGCGTGGGTTCGAGGCGGTGCACCGTGTGGTGCGGCCGGCCGTGTCGGCCCTGGTCACGGTCGCGCTGACGGCGGTGGCGGCCGGCTTCGCGGCGGCCGCCTACGCGGCGATCGGCGACGACCATCCGCGGCGGATCGCCGGGGCCGCGCTGCTGGGCGCGCCGAACGGAGTCTGGCTGGGCGTTCCGATCGGCCTGTCCGTGCCGTGGGAGGGGCGGGCCACGGGTGAGCTGGTCCACGTCCTGCCCGACCCGCTGGACGAACTGCTGTCCAGCGACTCCGGCGAGCCGGTCACGCTCGGGCGGCTGGCGGAGCTGGACGGACGAGTGTGGCTGCTGGGTGTGGCGGCGGTACTGATGATGCTGCTGGCCGGGGTGCTGACGGCGGTACGGACTCCGGTGGCGCCGGACGACGCACGCTCCCCCCGTTTCGTCGCGCGGTGCGCGCTGCGGCTGGGTGTCGCGACCGCGTCGGCCCTGCCGCTGCTGGCCTGGCTGACGGAGGTGACCGTGGACGCCTCGCTGTCGGTGCTCGGCGTCGACGCGTTCGGCGCGGGCGTCGACCTGCGCGGTCACCTCGGCACGGCACTGCTGCTGGGTGCCCTGTGGGGTGCGGCGGCGGGGGCCTCGGGGGCGCTGCTGGCCGTGGCGACCGGGGTGAGCGGGGCGCACGCGACAGCGTTGGCACGGGGTGCCGGGGTGTTCGGCGTGGCAGGTCTGTCAGGTGTGTCCAGTGTGGCGGGCGCGGTGGGCGGGGCGGGTGGATGTGCGGGCGCCGTGCCTCACGCGGGACCGGCCCCGGAGCCGTACCGGCCGGGTGCTCCGTACCGTCCGCCCGCTCCCGCCGCAGGACAGGGCCCCGGTGCCACAGCGCAAGGCTACGGTGGCAGTGCGCAAGGGCACGGTGGCACAACGCGAGTCCCCGGTGGCGAGGAGCCGCGCGACAGTGGTGAGCGGCCGCCGGGCCATGGCCTCTACGACGCCCCCACCGTGGCCGGGGCACCGCCGCCGGAAGCGTCCCGGCGTCCTCCGCGGCCCGGAGCGCGTCCGGGGGACCGTGCACAGGCACGTTGGGGCGAGGGCCCGCCTCCCCCACCTCCCCCGCCTCCGGCTCCACCGCGGCGCCCCGGGGGCGGAGGGTGAGGGCGACGGCCGAGCCGACCGGCGCGGCCGGTCCAGCGGGGCCGGCCCGGCTCAGCGCGGCCCACGTCGGCGGCGCTCGGCTCAGCCAGGCGCATCCCAGCCGCCGGCGCGGTCCGCCCCGGCGACCCAGCCAGCCAAGCCCGGCACACCCCGCCCCGGCGCGGCCCACCACGACGGCGTGCGGCCCAGTCCGCCCCCGCCGAAGCCCGACCCCGCCGGAAGCCGCCCCGGTGCCGCCCCACACCGCTCCGCTCTGTCCGTCAGGCGGACCTCGGCGGCGGGAGGCACCGGGTGCCGGATACGGTGGGAGCACCATGAGCGCTTCGCAGACCTCTGACGTTCCCACGCTTCTCGTCAAGATCTTCGGCAAGGACCGACCGGGCATCACGGCCGGCCTGTTCGACACCCTGGCCGCCTACTCCGTCGACGTGGTCGACATCGAGCAGGTCGTCACCCGTGGCCGGATCGTGCTGTGCGCGCTCGTGACCGAGCCGCCCAAGGGCCTGGAGGGTGATCTCCGGGCGACCGTCCACAGCTGGGCGGAGTCGCTGAAGATGCAGGCGGAGATCATCTCCGGCATCGGCGACAACCGGCCGCGCGGCCTCGGCCGGTCCCTGGTCACCGTGCTCGGCCACCCGCTGACCGCGGAGGCGACGGCCGCCATAGCGGCCCGGATCACCGGGACCGGCAGCAACATCGACCGTATCTTCCGGCTGGCGAAGTATCCGGTGACCGCCGTCGAGTTCGCGGTGTCCGGCGTGGAGACCGAACCGCTGCGCACCGCGCTGGCCACCGAGGCCGCGGCGCTGGGGGTGGATGTCGCCGTCGTCTCGGCGGGGCTGCACCGGCGGGCGCAGCGTCTGGTCGTGATGGACGTGGACTCGACCCTGATCCAGGACGAGGTCATCGAGCTGTTCGCCGCGCACGCCGGCTGTGAGGACGAGGTCGCCGAGGTGACGGCGGCCGCGATGCGCGGTGAGCTGGACTTCGAGCAGTCCCTGCACGCGAGGGTGGCTCTGCTGGCGGGGCTGGACGCCTCGGTGGTGGAGAAGGTGCGCGGCGAGGTGCGCCTGACGCCGGGTGCCCGCACCCTGATCCGTACGCTGAAGCGGCTCGGTTATCAGGTGGGGGTCGTCTCCGGCGGGTTCACCCAGGTCACCGACGCGCTGCAGGACCGGTTGGGACTGGACTTCGCCCAGGCCAACACCCTGGAGATCGTCGACGGCAGGCTGACCGGCCGGGTCACCGGCGAGATCGTGGACCGGGCGGGCAAGGCCCGGCTGCTGCGCAGGTTCGCCGCCGAGGCGGGCGTGCCGCTGTCGCAGACCGTGGCGATCGGTGACGGTGCCAACGATCTGGACATGCTCAACGCGGCCGGACTCGGGGTCGCCTTCAACGCCAAGCCGGTGGTGCGCGAGGCGGCGCACACCGCGGTGAACGTGCCCTTCCTGGACACGGTCCTGTATCTGCTGGGCATCACCCGTGAGGAGGTCGAGGCGGCGGACACGCTGGACGAGGACCTCGACGAGAGCGTCGGACTGCCGCTCGACCGGATCTGACCCGGCGGAGCACGCTCGCCCGGGCCGGCCGAGCCACCCGAATCCGCACCCGTACCCGTACCCGTGCCCGGGCGCGTACTGGGCGACCGACGGCCCCGGCACGCCGTACGCGAGGGACCGCGGGCCCCGGTCTGCCCCAGTGGCCGACCGGGTTCCGTCGGGCGGGGGCGGATCAGTCGGTGGGTGCCCAGTAGTCGGCCAGGGAGGCGATCCCCGGCTCCACGTCCTTCCAGGAGCCCGTGAAGGTGAGGACGGCGAAGGCCGCGGTCGGGAAGCCCCGGTGGCCCATCCGCTCACGGACGTCGCCCTCGGCCGAGCCGGCCAGGATCTCGGCCAGTCCCTCCATGCCCGGGTTGTGCCCGATCACCAGTACGTTCCTCAGGTCGTCGGGGGTCTCGTTGAGCACGGCGATCAGTTCGCCGGGTGAGGCCTCGTAGACCCGCTCCTCGTAGACGGTTTTCGGCCGGTGCGGGAACTCCTGGACGGCGAGCTTCCAGGTCTCGCGGGTCCGCGTGGAGGTCGAGCACAGGGCCTGGTCGAAGGCGATGCCGGTGTCCGCCAGCCGGCGTCCGGCCTCTGCGGCGTCCTTGCGGCCCCGATCGGCGAGCGGCCGCTCGTGGTCGGTCACCTGTGGCCAGTCGGCTTTCGCATGCCGGAAAAGGACGATCCTGCGGGGTTCTGCGACGCTCATGCCATCCAGCTTCGCATGAAACAGGCCACGGGGCGCTGGGAGTTGACATGCGGATTCACCACCGGCCTGACCCGCGGCGCGCGACCGGCCCCGATCCGCGTCAGCGCGCGGTCAGCTCCCGCAACCGCTCCAGGAGCTGCGCGGTGGCGGGCTCACCGGTGGCCGCCGCGTGGGCGTCCACGGGATTGAGTATGAGCAGGAGCAGCACGACGAAGGCCAGTACGGGCAGGGCCAGGGCCCACCAGGGCAGCCGGATCTCGACGCCGCCCCGGGTCGCCTGGGGAGGCCGGGTCTGGGTAGGGGCCGACATGAGTGCCTCCGCTGGTTCGAGCGTCCCTGGTCCGGGGTCCGCGCCCGCCTGTCCGGGCACATCTCGAAACTACGGAATCCGCGGTCACCAACCCATCCGGAAGTCCACCCACTTGACCCTGACCCTCACCCCCTAAGGGATACGGGGGTTAACCCCACCCTTGGGGGCGACGGGGCCGCTGGCCGGGGTCACGGCGAGGCGATCGTCGCGATGACGCCGATGATCACGAAGATCGCGAGGAAGGCTCCGAAGACGATCAGCATCTTCTTCTGGCCGTGCTGGGGGTTCGGGTCGAGGACTGGCATACGGCAAGTCTCCCATCCGCCGCGGCGGCGGGGGCGGGCGGCCCGGTGGAGCGGCGTGCACGGCCGGCGCACGGAGCCTGCGGGCCGGTGCACCGTGTCACCGGCCGGTACGCCGTGTCACCGGGCGGTACGCCGTGTCACCGGCCGGTGGGTGGGGGCGGCGGTGCGGCGGGCGGGGTCAGCGCGCCGCCTCCTCCTCGACCGTACGGTTCCGGCCCGCCAGGACGCCCACCACGATCTGCGGCACCATCAGGGCGCTCATCAGCGCGATCGGCAGCCCCCAACCGCCGCTGTGCTGGTAGAGCACGCCCACCAGCAGCGGACCCGGGATGGAGATCAGGTAGCCGGTGCTCTGCGCGAAGGCGGACAGCTGGGCGACGCCCGCGCCGGTCCTGGCCCGCATCCCGACCATGGTCAGCGCGAGCGGGAAGGCGCAGTTGGAGATGCCGAGGAGCAGGGCCCAGATCCAGGCGCCGCCGGCCGGGGCGAAGTAGAGCCCCGCGTACCCGGCGAGTCCGCACACGCCCAGCACGACCACGATGGGTCCCTGCTGGGGCAGGCGCGTGGCCACGCGGGGGATGACGAAGGCGAGCGGCACGCCCATCATCATGATGACGGCGAGCAGCAGCCCGGCGGTGCCCGCGGAGACGCCCGCGTCCCGGAAGATCTGCGCCATCCAGCCCATGGTGATGTAGGCGGCCGTGGCCTGGAGGCCGAAGAAGACGGCGAGCGCCCAGGCCGTCCGGCTGCGGGTGATGCGCAGCGGGGGCTGCTCGGCGGACTGCCGCGCCGGCCCGTCCGCGCGCGCGGCCCCGGGCTCCCCCGCGCCCTGTCCGGCCGCGCCGGGGGCGCCGGGCGCGGTCGGCGCCGTCCGCTGCCGCACGAACGGGAGCCACGGCAGGACGGCCGCCGCCCCCAGTACGGCCCACACCGCGAGGCCGGGCTGCCAGTCGCCGCCCAGCGCGCTCGTCACGGGCACGGTCGCCGCGGCCGCGATCGAGGTGCCGAAGGCGAGGGCCATCGAGTACAGGCCGGTCATGGAGCCGACCCGGTCCGGGAAGAAGCGCTTGACGATGACCGGCATCAGGACGTTGCTGACCGCGATGCCCATCAGTGCGAGGGCGGTGCCCGCCAGGAAGCCCGCGGTGCCGCCGGCGTACGGACGTATCAGCAGGCCGGCGGTGATGGCGACCATGCCCGCGCAGACCACCGCGCCGGGGCCGAAGCGGCGGGCCAGCCGCGGGGCGGTGACGCCGAAGACGGCGAAGCACAGCGGGGGCACGGAGGTGAGCAGTCCCGCCACGCTGCCGCTCATGCCGAGCCCGTCGCGGACCTCCTCCAGGAGTGCGCCCAGGCTCGTGATGGCGGGGCGCAGGTTGAGCGCGGCCAGCACGATGCCCAGGAGGAGCAGACGGGTCGTCCACGTCGTCCACGGGCGCGTACCGGGCGCTTCGGGCGTCTCGCCGGGCGCCTGGGGGCCCCGTGTCGGCGACTCGCCGAAGGGCGTGGAGCTGCGGGGTTCCGTCCGTGTCTCCGTCCGGGTTTCGTCACTAGCCATGAGGCCCATCATAGAATCATGGGATGATTGGTTGTCCACTCGTGTGCGAAGGTGAGCCATGCCCCTGAGCCATCCCCGCCGTTCGGCGCTGTCCGAGCAGGTCATCGCGGCGCTGCGCCAGCAGATCGCCTCGGGCGAGTGGCCGGTGGGTTCCCGCATCCCGACCGAGCCCGAGCTGGTCGAGCAGCTCGGCGTGGCCCGCAACACGGTCCGTGAGGCGGTCCGAGCGCTGGCCCACAACGGCCTGCTGGACATCCGTCAGGGCTCCGGAACGTACGTCGTGGCGACCAGCGAGCTGGCGGGCGTGATGCAGCGCCGCTTCGCCGACGCCGATCCGCGGCACATCGCCGAGCTGCGTTCCACCCTGGAGTCCGCCGCCGCCCGGCTCGCCGCCGAACGGCGCACGGAGAAGGACCTCAAGCAGCTCGACGCGCTGCTGGTACGGCGCGAGGAGGCGTGGGAGTCGGGCGACACGGAGGCCTTCGTGACGGCGGACGCGACCTTCCACCTGGCCGTCGTGGCCGCCTCGCACAACGACGTGATGACCGCGATGTACGCGGACCTGGGCGAGGTGATGCGGGACTGGCTGCGGGTGGACGTCGGCAGCGAGCTGACGCCGGAGACGCACATGGACCACACGCGGCTGGTCGACGCGATCCGCGCGGGGGACGCCGGGACCGCCGGGACGGAGGCGGCCGGTTACCCGTTCGTGTGCCGCCCGGGCCGGGTCAGCTCCCGCGCGCGTGGCTGACCCAGGCCGTCCGGACTTCCTTCCAGCACCGTCCGTCCAGGCGTACGGTCTGCGCGGGCCCGGCGCGGACCGCCGAACCGTCGCTGTCCAGGTCCCACCAGTCGGCGCACTCTACGTGCAGGCGCACGTGGTCGGCCTGCGGGTAGGGGTTGTGGCAGTGGGCGGTGACGTCGGAGTCGTCGACGCGGACCCGGCACTCGGCACCGAACGGCTCCGCCGCCGCGTCCGAGGGGCCATCCGCGTCCCCGGTGGGCACGCGCGCGTAGGAGACCGCTTCGTACGGCAGGAACAACACCCAGGCGAGGGCGACGGTCGCTGAGGCCAGGCGGTGGAGTGGACGCACGGGGGACCTCCTCGGCCGTACGGGGGAGGGACAGCGCGTGGTGAACCCGTACCCCAGCGTGCGCCGCCGCCCGCCCCACCGCCCCACCGGCTGAGCCGAACGGGTGACAATCCACGCCCCGGTGACGTGCCGAGGGCCCGCACCCCGGTGAGGTGCGGGCCCGGCGGGCGAGCGGTCAGGCGCCGATGGCGTGCAGGCCGCCGTCGACGTGGACGATCTCGCCCGTGGTCTTCGGGAACCAGTCGCTCAGCAGCGCGACGACACCGCGGCCGGCCGGCTCCGGGTCCTTGAGGTCCCACTCCAGCGGGGAGCGGTTGTCCCACACCGAGGCCAGCTCGCTGAAGCCCGGGATGGACTTCGCGGCCATGGAGCCGAGCGGGCCGGCCGAGACCAGGTTGCAGCGGATGTTCTGCTTGCCGAGGTCACGGGCCATGTAGCGGCTGGTGGCCTCCAGGGCGGCCTTGGCCGGGCCCATCCAGTCGTACTGCGGCCAGGCGAACTGCGCGTCGAAGGTGAGGCCGACGACCGAGCCGCCGTTCTGCATCAGCGGCAGGCAGGCCATGGTCAGCGACTTCAGGGAGTACGCCGAGACGTGCATGGCGGTGGCGACCGACTCGAACGGCGTGTTGAGGAAGTTGCCGCCGAGGGCGTCCTGCGGGGCGAAGCCGATGGAGTGGACCACGCCGTCCAGGCCGCCGAGCTCCTCGCCGACGATGTCGGCCAGGCGGCCGAGGTGCTCGTCGTTGGTGACGTCGAGCTCGATGACCTTGGTGGGCTTGGGCAGCTTCTTGGCGATGCGCTCGGTCAGCGTCGGCCGCGGGAACGCGGTGAGGATGACCTCGGCCCCCTGCTCCTGGGCCAGCTTGGCGGTGTGGAAGGCGATGGAGGCCTCCGTCAGCACACCGGTGATCAGGACGCGCTTGCCCTCGAGAATTCCGCTCATGGTGATCAGTGACCCATTCCCAGTCCGCCGTCAACGGGAATGACGGCTCCAGTGATGTACGAGGCGTCGTCCGAGGTGAGGAACCGCACCGTCGCGGCGATCTCCTCCGGCTGCGCGTACCGGCCGAGCGGCACCTGCGACACGATGCCGGCCCGCTGCTCGTCGGTGAGCACCTTGGTCATGTCGGTGTCGACGAAGCCCGGCGCGACGACGTTGAAGGTGATGTTGCGGGACCCCAGCTCGCGGGCGAGGGAGCGGGCGAAGCCGACGAGGGCCGCCTTGGACGCGGCGTAGTTCGCCTGGCCCGCGGAACCGAGGAGGGCGACCACCGAGGAGACCAGGACGACGCGGCCCTTCTTGGCGCGCAGCATGCCGCGGTTGGCGCGCTTGACGACCCGGAAGGTGCCGGTGAGGTTGGTGTCGACGACGGAGGTGAAGTCCTCCTCGGACATGCGCATGAGGAGCTGGTCCTTGGTGACGCCGGCGTTGGCGACCAGCACCTCGACGGGACCGTGCGCGTCCTCGATCTCCTTGTAGGCCCGCTCCACCTGCTCGCTGTCGGTGATGTCGCACTTGACGGCGAGGCAGCCCAATTCGGTCAGGGCCTCCGGCGGCTCACCCGAGCGGTACGTGATCGCGACCTTGTCACCGGCGTCGGCGAATGCGCGGGCGATGGCGAGGCCGATGCCCCGGTTGCCTCCGGTGACGAGAACCGAGCGGCTCAACGGATCACCCTTTCCATAGCGTTCTGGTACCCGCCCGAGAACACCCGGTCGACGGGCGGCGATGACAGGCGGCTTCCTCGAAAACCTATCGGTCCGCCCCTGTCCGCAGAGAATCGGGCACCCACAGTGGCTCGGGGGGCTGACTGTCGGGTCCCTACAGAAAGGGCGCCGCGGTCGGCGTCCCGCCCGCCGCGAAAGGTGTGGTCCCCGTCCGCCCTCACGCGACATGATGCGGCGCAGCCCCCGGTGTCGCGGCAGACGACCGGTCACGTCGACAGAAAGAGACGCAGGTGCCTCATAGCATCGACGAAGCCTTCACGGCACTCCCCCTACGCGCCCTCGCCGACGCCGCCCTGGCACGCGCGCGTGCCCTCGGCGCCGAGCACGCGGACTTCCGCCTGGAGCGGGTGCGCAGCGCCTCCCGGCGCCTGAGGGACGCCAGGCCCGCCGGGTCCTCGGACACCACCGACCTCGGGTACGCGGTGCGCGTGGTGCACGGCGGTACGTGGGGCTTCGCGTCCGGCGTGGACCTGACGATGGACGCCGCCGCCAAGGTCGCCTCGCAGGCGGTGGCGATGGCGAAGCTGTCCGCGCGGGTGATCCGGGCGGCCGGGTCGGACGAGCGCGTGGAGCTGGCCGACGAGCCCGTGCACGCCGACCGGACGTGGATCTCGTCGTACGGGATCGATCCGTTCACCGTGCCCGACACGGAGAAGTCGGCCCTGCTGGCCGACTGGAGCGCGCGGCTGCTGGCGGCCGACGGGGTGGACCACGTGGACGCCTCGCTGCTCACCGTGCACGAGAACAAGTTCTACGCCGACACCGCCGGGACCGTGACCACCCAGCAGCGGGTGCGGCTGCACCCGGTGCTCACGGCCGTGTCGGTGGACGACTCCAGCGGCGAGTTCGACTCCATGCGCACGCTGGCACCGCCCGCGGGGCGCGGCTGGGAGTACCTGACCGGCACCGGCTGGGACTGGGACGCCGAGCTGGCCGAGATCCCCGAGCTGCTGGCCCAGAAGATGCGCGCGCCGAGCGTCGAGGCGGGGCTGTACGACCTGGTCGTGGACCCGTCGAACCTGTGGCTGACCATCCACGAGTCGATCGGCCACGCCACCGAGCTGGACCGCGCCCTCGGCTACGAGGCCGCCTACGCCGGTACCTCCTTCGCCACCTTCGACCAGCTCGGGAAGTTGCGCTACGGCTCGGAGCTGATGAACGTCACGGGCGACCGCACCGCCGAGCACGGGCTCGCGACCATCGGGTACGACGACGAGGGCGTCGAGGGCCAGTCCTGGGACCTGGTGAAGGACGGCACGCTGGTGGGGTACCAGCTCGACCGGCGGATCGCGCGGTTGACCGGGTTCGAGCGGTCCAACGGGTGCGCCTACGCCGACTCCCCCGCCCATGTGCCGGTGCAGCGCATGGCCAACGTGTCGCTGCGGCCGGATCCCGGAGGGTTGTCGACGGAGGACCTGATCGGCGGCGTGGACCGCGGGATCTACGTCGTCGGGGACCGGTCCTGGTCCATCGACATGCAGCGCTACAACTTCCAGTTCACCGGTCAGCGCTTCTTCCGGATCGAGAACGGGCGGCTCGCCGGTCAGCTGCGGGACGTGGCCTACCAGGCGACGACGACCGACTTCTGGGGGTCCATGGCGGCCGTCGGCGGCCCGCAGACCTACGTCCTGGGCGGTGCCTTCAACTGCGGCAAGGCCCAGCCGGGCCAGGTCGCGGCGGTCTCCCACGGCTGCCCGTCCGCGCTCTTCAAGGGAGTCAACATCCTCAACACCACGCAGGAGGCGGGTCGATGAGCGCGCGCACGAACAGGCCGCACGAGATCGTCGAGCGGGCGCTGGAGCTGTCCCGGGCGGACGGCTGCGTCGTCATCGCCGACGAGGAGTCCACGGCCAACCTGCGCTGGGCGGGCAACGCGCTCACCACCAACGGCGTCACGCGCGGGCGCACGCTCACCGTGGTCGCCACCGTCGACGGCCGGGAGGGTTCGGCCACCGGGGTCGTGTCGCGGTCGGCCGTGACGGTGGACGAGCTGGAGCCCCTGGTGCGCGCCGCCGAGGCCGCCGCGCGCGGCGCGGGACCGGCCGAGGACGCGCAGCCGCTGGTCACGGACGTGCCCGCCTCGCCCGACTTCACCGACGCGCCCGCCGAGACCTCGTCGGCCGTGTTCGCCGACTTCGCGCCGGCCCTCGGGGAGGCGTTCGCCCGCGCGCGTGCGGGCGGGCGGGAGCTGTACGGCTTCGCCAACCACGAGCTGACGTCGACCTACCTGGGCACGTCGACCGGGCTGCGGCTGCGGCACGACCAGCCGAACGGGACGCTGGAGGTCAACGCCAAGTCGCTGGACCGCACCCGGTCGGCGTGGGCGGGGCGTGCCACGCGGGACTTCAAGGACGTCGACCCGGCGGCGCTCGACGCCGACCTGGCCGTACGGCTCGGGTGGGCCGAGCGGCGCGTGGAGCTGCCCGCGGGACGGTACGAGACGCTGCTGCCGCCGACCGCGGTCGCGGACCTGCTGATCTACCAGTACTGGTCGGCCTCGGGGCGGGACGCGGCCGAGGGGCGCACGGTGTTCTCGAAGCCGGGGGGCGGCACGCGCGTCGGCGAACGGCTGGGCGAGCTGCCGCTGACCCTGCGCAGCGACCCGCACGAGCCCGGACTGGAGTGCGCCCCCTTCGTGGTCGCCCACTCCTCGGGCGGCGACCAGTCGGTGTTCGACAACGGACTGCCGGCCGGGGCCACCGACTGGATCCGCGCGGGCGAGCTGAACCGGCTGACGACCACCCGGCACAGCGCCGGGCTGACCGGGCTGCCGGTGGCGCCGGGGCTCGGCAACCTCATCCTGGACGGCGGCTCCGACCGCTCCCTGGAGGAGATGGTCGCCGCCACCGGGCGCGGCCTGCTGCTCACCTGCCTCTGGTACATCCGCGAGGTCGACCCGGCGACGCTGCTGCTGACCGGGCTGACCCGGGACGGCGTCTACCTCGTGGAGGACGGCGAGGTCGCCGGCGAGGTGAACAACTTCCGGTTCAACGAGTCGCCGGTGTCCCTGCTGGGCCGGGCCACGGAGGCCGGGCGCACGGAGAAGACGCTGCCCAGGGAGTGGGGAGACTGGTTCACCAGGGCGGCAATGCCCGCGTTGCGGGTGCCGGACTTCAATATGAGCTCTGTCAGCCAGGGCGTATAACCTCGTACCCGCACACGAGACCATTCGAGGAGACACGAGAACCGTGACGGACATCGTCGACGAGCTGAAGTGGCGTGGGCTGTTCGCCCAGTCCACCGATGAGGATGCTTTGCGCAAGGCGCTCGCGGACGGTCCCGTCACGTTCTATTGCGGTTTCGACCCGACCGCGCCCTCCCTGCACGTGGGGCACCTGGTGCAGGTGCTCACCGTGCGCCGGCTCCAGCAGGCCGGTCACCGGCCGCTGGCGCTGGTCGGCGGGGCCACCGGCCAGATCGGCGACCCGCGGCCGACCGCGGAGCGCACGCTGAACTCGCCGGAGACCGTCGCGGGCTGGGTGGAGCGGCTGCGCGGCCAGATCGAGCCGTTCCTGTCCTTCGAGGGTGAGAACGCGGCCGTGATGGTCAACAACCTCGACTGGACCGAGGGGCTCTCCGCCATCGAGTTCCTGCGGGACATCGGCAAGCACTTCCGGGTCAACAAGATGCTGACCAAGGACTCCGTCGCCCGGCGTCTGGAGTCCTCCGAGGGCATCAGCTACACGGAGTTCAGTTACCAGCTGCTCCAGGCGATGGACTTCCTCCAGCTCTACCGCAGGTACGGCTGCACGATGCAGCAGGGCGGCAGCGACCAGTGGGGCAACCTCACGGCCGGCCTGGACCTGCTGCACCGGCTGGAGCCGGACTCCTCCGTCCACGCCTACGCGACGCCGCTGATGACGAAGGCGGACGGCACCAAGTTCGGCAAGACCGAGGGCGGCGCGGTCTGGCTGGACCCGGAGATGACGACGCCGTACGCGTTCTACCAGTTCTGGCTGAACGTGGACGACCGGGACATCTCGACGTACCTGCGCATCCTGTCCTTCCGTTCCCGCGAGGAGCTGGAGGAGCTGGAGCGGCAGACCGAGGAGCGTCCGCAGGCCCGGGCCGCGCAGCGAGCGCTGGCCGAGGAGCTGACGACGCTGGTGCACGGCGCCGACCAGACGGCCGCCGTGATCGCCGCCTCCAAGGCCCTCTTCGGCCAGGGCGACCTCGCGGAGCTGGACGACCGGACGCTGGCCGCGGCCCTCTCCGAGGTGCCGCACGTCAAGGTCACCGAGCTGGGCCCGGTCGTCGACCTGTTCGCGGAGGTCGGCCTGGTCGCCAGCAAGTCCGCCGCGCGCCGCACGGTGAAGGAGGGCGGCGCCTACGTGAACAACGCCAAGGTCGTCGGCGAGGATGCCGTCCCCGCCCCGGAGGACCTGCTGCACGGACGCTGGCTGGTGCTGCGCCGCGGCAAGAAGAACCTGGCCGCGGTGGAGCTCACGGGCGCCTGAGCCCATGGGGAGGGGCGGCTCCCGGCGTCACGCGGCTGCCGGGTGCCGTCCCTTCGTCGTACGCCCCGGGGGCGTACGCCTCGCGCGGACCGTCAGGCCCGTTCGCGCCGCTTGTTGCCCCGGATCGCCATGTAGGCCGCGTCACCGACGGCGACGATGATGATCGCGGCCACCAGCTGGAAGATGTGCCGCCACCAGTCGATGCCCGAGGTCGCGTCCACACCGGCCGCCCGGGCGATCGCGTTGCCGGCGATGGCGCCGAGCATGCCGAAGATGGTGGTCAGCCACAGAGGGCTGTGCTGCTTTCCGGGAATGATCGCCTTGGCGATCAGACCCAGCACGAATCCGACGATGATCGCCCACAACCAGCCCATGACTGCCTCCTCATACGGCTCAACGCGAGCATTAGCGCCAGTCTTCGGTCGTACCGCGATCAGCGCATGCCGGGTACGGCCGAACGGGGGACGCGGCCGCGCGTGCCGTGCGGGCCGTGGGAGCCGGACGGGGGGTGCCCCGGTCTCGTGGTCGGCGCAGGTGCGGCGTAACGTGGAGAGTTGTCCGGGACCGGTGTCCCCGAGCGGCCGCGGACGTCAGCGGGGCGGGGTCAGTCCGATGCGGGCGGATGGTGGAACGAGATGCGGAAGCAGAGTGCCGGCGGCAGTGCCGAGGTGTTCCGGATCACCGGGGCCCGGACGGGCCTCCAGGAGGACGTGCGCGGAAGACAGCGCCGCTACATCATCTCGATGTCCGTCCGTACGGTGTCGGTGGTCCTCGCGGCCTGCCTCTGGAACGTGGAGCGGCACGTCGCGATCGTGGCCCTGGTCCTCGGCCTGGTCCTGCCGTACATCGCGGTCGTGATCGCGAACGCGGGGCGCGAGAACGCGCCATCGTTGCCCTCGACGTTCGTGACGGTGCCGACCCCGCCGATGATCATGCCGCCCCGGGACGAGGACGGCCCGGCGGCACCCGGACCGGAGGACGCCCTGTCCGATCCGGCGTCGGGCGCCGCCGGTGAGTCGCGCCACCGAGCGTGATCGCCGAGCGGGCCTCGGGCGGGGGCGTCGGTTCCGCGCCAGGCTCAAGAAGAGCTCAGATGAATCGTGTTGTTCCGGTGCCGGGCGATGGGTGACCCGTGACATACTTCGTGTGCGCTCCGCATCCCCCGTCGGAGCGACGGACCGACGCCGGGCAGCTCCCCCCGTGGCTGCTCGGCGTCGCCTTTTGTGCGCAACTGTGAGACGAAGCTGTGAGTGACGAGACCACCCCGATCTGCTCCGCCAAGGGCTGCCGCACCGCCGCCGTGTGGGTACTCGCGTGGAACAACCCGAAGATCCACACGCCCGAGCGGCGCAAGACGTGGATCGCCTGCGACGAGCACCGGGAGCACCTCTCCCAGTTCCTCGGGGTGCGGGGCTTCCTGAAGGACGTGGTCCCGCTGGCCGAGTGGGAGGCTCCGGCGGATTCCCAGGGGTGACCTGGCAGGCTCCGGCGGACTCCCGGGGACGACCCGGCGGCGCGCTCAGCCCCCGATGGCCGACATGGGCCGGTCGGGCTGCACGAACGTCGGGTCGTCGAGGCCCGCGCCGGCCTTCTTCCCCCACATGGCCAGTCGCCAGATGCGGGCGATCTCCTCGTCGGGGGCGTCCGAGCGCAGGGCGGCGCGCAGGTCGGTCTCCTCCTGGGCGAAGAGGCAGGTGCGCACCTGGCCGTCGGCGGTCAGGCGGGTGCGGTCGCAGGCCGAGCAGAACGGGCGGGTCACGGACGCGATGACACCGACGCGGTGCGGGCCGCCGTCCACCAGCCAGCGCTCGGCGGGGGCCGAGCCCCGCTCCTCGGAGCCCTCGGCGGTCAGCTCGAAGCGGGTGCGCAGGGAGGCCAGGATGTCACCGGCGGTGACCATGCCGTCGCGCTTCCAGCCGTGCTGGGCGTCCAGCGGCATCTGCTCGATGAACCGCAGCTCGTAGTCGTGCTCGACGGCCCAGGCCAGCAGGTCGGGGGCCTCGTCGGCATTGAGGCCGGGCATCAGGACGCTGTTGACCTTCACCGGGGTGAGCCCGGCCTCCCGGGCGGCCTCCAGCCCTTCCAGGACGTCCTTGTGGCGGTCGCGGCGGGTGAGGGTCTTGAAGACGTCCGGACGCAGGGTGTCCAGCGAGACGTTGACCCGGTCCAGGCCGGCCGCCTTCAGGGCGGTCGCCGTGCGCTTCAGACCGATGCCGTTGGTGGTGAGGGACATCTGGGGGCGCGGCTCCAGGGCGGCGACGCGCTCGACGATGCCGACCAGGCCGGGGCGCAGCAGGGGCTCCCCGCCGGTGAACCGGACCTCCTCGATACCGAGGGAGGTGACGGCGATGCCGATGAGGCGGACGATCTCGTCGTCCGTGAGCAGGTCGGGCTTGGCCAGCCACTGGAGGCCCTCTTCGGGCATGCAGTAGGTGCAGCGCAGGTTGCAGCGGTCGGTGAGCGAGACCCTCAGGTCGGTGGCCACTCGGCCGTAGGTGTCGATGAGCACGTGGGCCCCCTCCCTCGACGCGGATCGGCGGAGCACTTCTCTCCTCCGACACCTGCGAGCCTACGTGACCGGTCCGACATCGACAGCGGCCCGATCCCACGACGTGCGGCGCGGCCGCGTCGTAGGGATCTACGAGCGGCCGCGTCGCCGGGTGTCCGGAGTTTCGTCCGTACGGGGCTCAGTGGGCTCCGGTGCCGGTCAGGGACCGGACCTCCAGCTCCGCGTACTTCGCCTCGTCGGGCTTCTCCTTCGACAGGACCGTGCCGAGGAAGCCCATGAGGAAGCCGAACGGGATGGAGATGATGCCCGGGTTCTTCAGCGGGAACCAGGCGAAGTCGACGTCCGGGAACATCGCCTTCGGGTCTCCGGAGACCACGGGCGAGAACAGCACCAGGCCGACGGCGACGATCAGACCGCCGTAGATCGACCACAGCGCGCCCTGGGTGGTGAAGCGCTTCCAGAAGAGGCTGTAGAGGATGGTCGGCAGGTTGGCGGAGGCGGCGACCGCGAAGGCGAGGGCGACCAGGCCGGCCACGTTCAGGTCGCGGGCGAGGGCGCCGAGCGCGATGGAGGCGATGCCGATGAAGACGGTCGCCCAGCGGGCGGCCCGCATCTCCTCCTTCTCGGTGGCCTGGCCCCGGCGGATGACGTTGGCGTAGATGTCGTGCGCGAAGGACGAGGACGAGGCGAGGGTGAGGCCGGCGACCACGGCGAGGATGGTCGCGAAGGCCACCGCCGAGATCGTGGCGAGCAGGATCGCGCCCCAGGTCGAGTCGACGCCGCCCACGTGCAGGGCGAGCAGCGGCGCGGCCGTGTTGCCGGACGGGTTGGACTCGGTGATCTCCTTGGGCCCGACGAGCGCGGCGGCGCCGAAGCCGAGCGCGATGGTCATCAGGTAGAAGGCGCCGATGATGCCGATCGCCCAGTTCACGGACTTACGGGCGGCCTTGGCGTTGGGCACGGTGTAGAAGCGGATCAGGATGTGCGGCAGGCCGGCGGTGCCGAGCACCAGGGCGATGCCCAGGGAGATGAAGTCCAGCTTGGTCGTGCCGCTCGCGCCGTACTGGAGGCCGGGCTCCAGGAAGGCGGCGCCGTGGCCGCTCTTCTCGGCGGCGGTGCCGAGCAGGTCGGAGATGTTGAAGTCGAACTTCAGCAGCACCAGGAAGGTGATCAGGAGGGTGCCGCCGATCAGCAGGACGGCCTTGACCATCTGGACCCAGGTGGTGCCCTTCATGCCGCCGATGGAGACGTAGACGATCATCAGGATGCCGACGAGGGCGACGATGAGGATCTTGCCCGCGTCGGAGGTGATGCCGAGCAGCAGCGAGACGAGGACGCCAGCGCCCGCCATCTGGGCCAGCAGGTAGAAGATCGAGACGACGATCGTGGAGGTGCCGGCGGCGGTGCGCACGGGGCGCTGGCGCATGCGGTAGGCGAGGACGTCGCCCATGGTGTAGCGGCCGGAGTTCCTGAGCGGCTCGGCCACCAGGAGCAGGGCGACCAGCCAGGCGACCAGGAAGCCGATGGAGTAGAGGAAGCCGTCGTAGCCGAAGAGGGCGATGGCGCCGGCGATGCCGAGGAAGGACGCGGCGGACATGTAGTCGCCGGAGACGGCGAGCCCGTTCTGGAAGGCGCTGAACTGGCGGCCGCCCGCGTAGAAGTCGGCGGCGTCCTTGGTCTGCCGGCCCGCCCACACGGTGATGCCGAGCGTCGCGAGGACGAAGACCGCGAAGAGGGTGATGATGAGCGGCCGGTGCTCGCTGGCCTCGTTGGCGGCGAGTTCGGCGGCGAAGACGGTCTGTGCGGGGCTCATGCGCCGCCCTCCATCCGGGTCTTGATGGCCTCGGCCTTGGGGTCGAGCTTCGCGGCGGCGTGCCGCGAGTACCACCAGGCGATGAGGAACGTGGTGAGGAACTGGGCGAGACCGAAGACGAAGGCGACGTTGATGTTGTCGAAGAGTTCGGTGCCCATGAAGCCGCCGGCGTAGTTCGACAGCAGCACGTAGAGCAGGTACCAGGCCACGAAGGCGATGGTCAGCGGGAAGGCGAAGGAGCGGAAGGAGCGGCGCAGTTCGGCGAACTCAGCGCTCTGCTGCACCTCGGAGAACTCCTCGGCGGAGGGAAGTGGGCGTTCCTCTTTCGAGGGGGGCGGTGCGTCGGTGGCCACGGAGTCTCCTCGTACGACGGACATGACGGCTGGACCTCGGTTTCTCGCGGGGGCCTGGACGTGCTCGGGCTCCCTGTCCAACGACACGGCGCGTCGCCGGGACCGGTTCAACACGCGGGGCACTTTCCGAAGTCACCGGCGGTGGGTCATTGCTGGCCAGCGGGTGCGGGAGATAGCTTCGCCCTGCACCACTCCGTCATGTACCTGCCCGGGCACCACCTGTGACTCGGGCCGGTTTCGTTTCAGGATGATGTGGAGACCCCATGGCTCATCTGCCCACGCCGCCTTCCTCGCGGTCCCCGCGTTCCAGACGGCGGCTCGCTCTCGCCGTACCGGTCGTGCTCTCGCTCACCGCGTCGCTCGGTTTCCTGCCGGCGGCCGCCTCGGCCGCCCCGCGCGCGGAGGCCGCCACCGACACGGCGCGGGCCACCCGGGCCGCGGACGCGCCCCGGCTGGCCTACGTCGTCAACACGAGGACGGACCACCGCACGATCGCGTCGGTGAAGCGGGCGATAGCCGAGGCCGACGGCAGTGTCGTGGCCACTTACCAGAAGATCGGCGTGATCGTCGTCCACTCGGCGAACCCGGACTTCGGCGCGGAGATACGCGAGGCCCGCGGTGTGCAGTCGGCGGGCGCGACCCGCACGGCGCCGCTGACCGCCGCCGGGACCACGGACCAGGGCGCCGCCGAGCCGCTCTCCGCAGAGCAGGCCGCGCGGACCGCGAAGGCCTCGAAGGCGGCGGGCGCGAGCGAGCCGCTGGAAGCGGACCAGTGGGACCTGCGCGCGATAGGCGCCGACAAGGCCGCGAAGATCAATCCGGGCAGCTCCAAGGTCACCGTCGCCGTGATCGACACCGGCGTCGACGACACCCACCCCGACCTCGCCCCGAACTTCTCCGCCGCCCAGTCGGCCAACTGCGTCGGCGGCAAGGCGGACACCAGCGAGGGCGCCTGGCGGCCGTACACCGCCGAGGACTACCACGGCACCCATGTGGCCGGTGAGATAGCCGCCGCCCGCAACGGCATCGGTGTCGCCGGTGTCGCGCCGGGCGTGAAGGTGTCGAGCATCAAGGTCAGCGACCCGGACAACGGCCTGTTCTATCCGGAGAACGTGGTGTGCGCGTTCGTGTTCGCCGCCGACCACGGCGTGGAGATCACGAACAACAGCTACTACGTGGACCCCTGGCTGTACAACTGCATGGACGACCCGGACCAGCGCGCGATCGTCGACGCGGTCAACCGGGCCCAGCTCTACGCCCAGCGCAAGGGCACCCTGCACCTCGCCTCGGCCGGCAACTCCAACCACGACCTGGACTCCGACGCGATCGTCGACGACTCCAGCCCGGACGACTCCACGCCGGTGACGCGGACGATCGACCCGCACGAGTGCTTCGACGTGCCGACCCAGCTGCCGGGCATCGTCACGGTCAGCGCGACGGGCGTCGACGAGGACAAGTCGTACTACTCCTCGTACGGCAAGGGCGTCGTCGACGTCGCGGCGCCGGGCGGTGACGGGCGCTACCAGATCCCGGACACGCCGTCGAAGAACGGCCGCATCCTGTCGACCATGCCGAACAACGAGTACGCCTGGCTCCAGGGCACCTCGATGGCCTCGCCGCACGCCGCGGGCGTCGCCGCGCTGCTGAAGTCGAAGTACCGGCACGCCTCCCCGGCCGCGCTCCAGGCGCTGCTGAAGGCCCAGGCGGACAACCCTGGCTGCCCCGCCTCCTACGACCAGGACGGCGACGGCGACCAGGACGCCACCTGCGAGGGCGGCCAGCGGGTCAACGGCTTCTACGGCTTCGGCATCGTGAACGCGCTGCGCGCGGTGAAGTGACCGGCCCCGACCGCTGCTTCAGCCCTTCCGGAACGAACTGGAGACATCGCACATGACAGCGCACCACCCGCGTCACCGCCGCGCCCTGGTGATCCCGGCCGGTCTGGCCGTGGCGGCGTCCCTCGCCGTCCTGCCGGCCGTCCCGGCCGGCGCGGCAGAGGCCGCTCCCCCGGCCCTGGCCGACGCGTCGTCCTCGCTCAGCTACGTCGTCAACGTCAGCCCCGGGCACGGCCCCTCGGCCCAGGTGAAGAAGGCGATAGCCAAGGCCGGCGGCACGATCGTGACGTCGTACGACCGGATCGGCGTCGTCGTCGTCCACTCCGCGAACCCCGACTTCGCCAAGAGCGTGCGCAAGGTGCGCGGCGTGCAGTCGGCCGGCGCCACCCGCACTGCTCCGCTGCCCTCGGCCGCCACCACCGACGTGGGCACCCCGAAGGTGCTCAGCGGCCGGGAGGTCGCCGCCGCGGAGGCCGCCGAGGGCCAGGACCCGCTGGAGGGCCTCCAGTGGGACCTGCCGGCCATCAAGGCGGACCAGGCGCACAAGAAGTCGCTGGGCAGCAAGAAGGTGACCGTCGCGGTGATCGACACCGGCGTGGACGACACCCACCCGGACATCGCCCCGAACTTCGACCGGGACGCCTCGGTCAACTGCGTCTCGGGCAAGCCGGACACCACCGACGGCGCCTGGCGGCCGAGCGCGGCGGAGAGCCCGCACGGCACGCACGTGGCCGGTGAGATCGCCGCCGCCAAGAACGGCGTCGGCATGACCGGCGTGGCGCCCGGGGTGAAGGTCTCGGGTATCAAGGTGTCCAACCCGGACGGCTTCTTCTACACGGAGGCCGTGGTCTGCGGCTTCATGTGGGCGGCCGAGCACGGCGTGGACGTGACCAACAACAGCTATTACACCGACCCCTGGTACTTCAACTGCAAGGACGACCCGGACCAGAAGGCGCTCGTCGAGGCCGTCACCCGGGCCTCGCGGTACGCGGAGAAGAAGGGCGCGGTCAACGTCGCCGCGGCGGGCAACGAGAACTACGACCTCTCCGCCGACGAGATCACCGACCCGTCCTCGCCGAACGACACGACACCGGGCGACCGGGTGGTGGACCCGTCCGAGTGCCTCGACATCCCGACCCAGCTGCCGGGTGTCGTCACGGTCGCGTCGACCGGGGCGAAGGGCCTGAAGTCGTCCTTCTCCAACCACGGCCTGGGCGTGATCGACATCGCCGCGCCCGGCGGTGACTCGACGGCCTACCAGACTCCGGCGCCGCCCGCCACCAGCGGGCTGATCCTGGGCACGCTGCCCGGCGGCAAGTGGGGCTACATGGCCGGTACGTCGATGGCGTCGCCGCACGTCGCGGGCGTCGCCGCCCTGATCAAGTCGACGCACCCGTACGCCTCCCCGGCGCTCGTCAAGGCCCTGCTGTACGCCCAGGCCGACGCCACGCCGTGCACCAAGCCGTACGACATCGACGGTGACGGCAAGGTCGACGCGGTGTGCGAGGGCTCGAAGAACCGCAACGGCTTCTACGGCTGGGGCATGGCCGACGCGCTGGACGCGGTGAGCCGGTGACCGTCGCCTGAGCGGTGACCACGCGCGCGTGAAGCGGGCCGGGGCAGCATCCCGGCCCGCTTCGTGCGTGGGAGGGAGGGTGAGGGGCGAGGAGATGTGGAAGGCATGGTGGGCATGGTGGCAGGCGGACGGGCCGGATGGACGGGGCGATCGTGACGGGAAGCGTCGACATCAGGCACGTGTGGTCCGCGCTCGGGGGTGATCCCGCCCTGGTGAGCGCGGTGTCCGAGGTCGTACGCCCCGGGGTGCTCGACGCGCGGCTTCCGGTGCGGGACCTCGCGCGGGCGTGCGTCGGCGCGTGCGCGCTCGCCGCGGCCGAACTGGCGGCGCGGCGCGCGGGCCGGGCCGAGGTGCCCGGCGTGCGGGTGGACGACGGCGCCGTCGCCGCGGCCTTCACCAGCGAGCGGCACCTGCGGGTCGACGGGCGGGAGCCGGTGGCGTTCGCGCCGCTGTCCCGGCTGTGGCGGACGGCCGACGGGTGGGTGCGCACCCACGCCAACTATCCGCACCACCGGCGACGGCTCCTGGCCGCGCTGGGCGCGCCGGGGGACGTGGGCGCCCTGGAGGCGATGCTGGCCGGGCGGTCCGCCACCGAGGTGGAGGAGAGCGTGTACGCGGCCGGCGGACTGGCCGTCGCGCTGCGCACGCCGGAGCAGTGGGCGGCGTCCGGACAGGCTGCGGCGGTGGCCCGGCGGCCGTTGGTGGAGCGGGGGCGGCTGGACGCGTCACCCGCGCGGGTGTTCACGTCGACGGCCCCCCGGTCCGCCGGTCCGCCTCATCCCCTCCTGCTGCCCGCCGCGGGGCTGCGTGTCCTCGACCTGACCCGCGTCCTCGCGGGACCGGTCGCCACCCGCACGCTGGCGCTGCTCGGTGCCGACGTGCTGCGCGTGGATCCGCCGGGGATGCCGGAGCTGCCGGACCAGCACGCGGACACGGGCTTCGGGAAGCGGTCCGCGGCCCTGGACCTGACGCAACATCAGGAGGGGTTCGAGGAGCTGCTCCGCACGGCCGACGTGGTCGTCACCGGGTACCGGCCGGGCGCACTGGACCGGTTCGGGCTGTCCCCCGAGGCGTTGGCGGCCCGCCGGCCGGGACTGGTGGTGGCGCGGTTGTCGGCGTGGGGGGCGTACGGGCCGTGGGCCGGCCGGCGCGGCTTCGACAGCCTGGTGCAGGTCGCCACCGGGATCGCCGTGATCGAGGGCGCGGCCGGGCGGCCGGGCGCGCTGCCCGCGCAGGCCCTCGACCACGGCACCGGGTACCTGCTGGCGGCCGGGGTGCTGCGGGCGCTGACCGAGCAGTCGCACGAGGGCGGCGGCCGGTTCGTGCAGGTGGCGTTGGCCCGGACCGCGGCCTGGCTGACGGGCGGTCTCCGGCCGGACGACGGGGACGGCACGGGAGGGCCTGACGACGCCGACGGGTACGGCGACGCCGGCGGGGCTCGGAAGACGGGCGGGACCGGCGTGGGGCCGGCGGCGGCGTACCCGGGGCCCGATCCCTGGCTCGCCGAGCGGGACAGCGGGCTGGGGCGGCTGCGCTACGCCCTGCCGCCGGTCTCGTTCACGGGCGGGCCGACCGACTGGGCGCGGCCACCGGGACCATGGGGCGCGGACACCGCGCGGTGGACGTGACGCGTCACCCACCCGCTCCCGGCCCTCCCGAACCGTACGGCCACCGCGTACGTCTTCCGGTACGAGCACCGGGCCGCCCGGGGACCTCCGGAACTTGCCCGAATGCGGAGGAGCTGGTGAAGATCTCGAGGTGACCTTGATGAGACCCCCGTCCCGGGCCGCCGAGACCGGCCGGCACGCACGGCCCTCCGGCACCGGCCGGACGGCGGCCGTGCTCGTGCTGGTGGTGCTGGGCGCGTCGATACCCGCCCTCGGCCCCTCCCCCGCCCTGCACGGCACCGGGGAGGCGGAGGCTCCCGGAGCCGGCGGCATAGCCCTGCTGCGCACGGTGCTCTTCGCCGCGCTGAGCGTCCCGCTCGGCGAGCTCTTCGTGAACCGGCTGGCCCGTTCACTCCCCGGCGCTCCCCCGCAACGCCCCCGCAGCCTGGCCCCGTACGCCGCCGCCGCCGGTTTCCTCGCCGCGCTGGGCCTGGCGTCGGTCGTGGCCACCGGCAACCTGGTGCCGGGCAGTGCCGCCGACATCGACGTCGGCGGCCTCTACGCGTCCCGCGACGGCAAGCTCGCGCTCCTGGAGGTCAACGCGTTCCTCGCGGCCGGCCTCCTCGCCACCTCGCGCCGACCGGGGCTCCAGGTCTGGCCACTGGCCGCGGTGGTCGTCGCGGAGGCGCTGCGCGCGCACCCCACCACCGAGCACGGTCCGCTGGTCGGATCGGGCCTGACCCTCGTCCATCTGACGTGCGCGTCCCTGTGGGTGGGCGGTCTCCTGTACGCGCTGCGGACCCTGCAAAGGTGGCGGGGCGCCGAGGCGGGACCGGCGCTGCTGGGTCTCTACGCCCGCGTGGCGGCCGTCCTGCTCGCGGCCATCACGGCGACGGGGGTGTGCAGTTCGCTGCGGCGCATGCCGCCGGGCACGATCGCGGAGCAGTTGACGGACACGGCGTACGGGCGGGTCCTGCTCGCCAAGGTGGTCCTCGTGGCCGCCGTCGCCGCCCTCGCCCTGTGGGCCAGGATCCGGCTGAGCCGCGCCCCCGACCCGCTGGAGGCCTGCGCCCCCGCGCGCGCGGAGGTCGTCGCGCTGGGCGTGGTGGTCGCGGTGTCGGGGCTTCTGACGGCCCTTCCGGTACCGATCCGGTGGTGAACCCGGCGCCCTTGACCGAGCGCGCGCACGAGTGACGCACGGCCGCACGGCGCGTGTGCTCCGTCACACCGTCGCGAACCGCGTTCCGTGGGACGGAAGGTGACGGAGGGACTGTTTCGCCGGGTGCCGCGGAGCCCCTGCGGGACCTGGGTGTCGGTCGCGGCCCGTATCCTCATGAACCATGCTCGAAGACCGTACGGCCGCAGCGCCGACCGCCACCGTGTGGCCGGCCGCGTATCCGCAGGGGTACGCGGTCGTCGACGTGGAGACCACCGGCCTGGCCCGCGACGACCGCATCATCTCCGCGGCCGTCTACCGACTGGACGCCCGCGGTGAGGTGGAGGACCACTGGTACACGCTGGTCGATCCCCAGCGCGACCCGGGCCCGGTGTGGATACACGGTCTGACGAGCGAGGCGCTGCGGGGAGCGCCGCTCTTCCCGGACGTCGCCGAGGAGTTCGCGGCCCGGCTCGACGGACGGGTGCTGGTCGCGCACAACGCCGTCTTCGACTGGCAGATGATCGCCCGCGAGTACGCGCGCGCGAAGCGCGAGGCTCCGGTGCGTCAACGGCTGTGCACCATCGCGCTCGCCAAGGCGCTGGACCTGCCGCTGCCCAACCACAAGCTGGAGTCGCTGGCCGCCCACTTCGGCGTCGTGCAGCAGCGGGCGCACCACGCGCTCGACGACGCCCGGGTACTGGCGGAGGCGTTCCGGCCGAGCCTGCTCGCGGCGGCGGCGGGCGGCGTACGGCTGCCGCTGCTGGAGTGCCGGCCGCTGACCGAGTGGTCGGACCGGCCCGCGCCCAGGATCGGACAGCAGGCCGGTTACGGCGGCTACCGGCAGAGCAGTTGGCGCCCCTCCCGCAAACGGCCCGCATGCCCCTATCCCAACCCGGGCCGGTACGAAGAGGGCAAAAGGCTCAAGCAGGGCATGCGGGTCGCCTTCTCGGGTGACACCTCCGTGGAGCGGGACCTGCTAGAGGACCGCGCGACGGAGGCCGGACTGCACGTCGCCGGCAGCCTGTCCCGGCTGACCAGCCTGCTGGTCACCAACGACCCGGACTCGGGCACCTCCAAGGTGGTCAAGGCCCGCCAGTACGGCACGCCGGTGGTGGACGAGGCGGCGTTCGGGCAGTTGCTCGCGGACGTGGAGCCCGCGGACGCCTGAGGCCTCGCGCGCACGCGACGTACGGACGGGTGATTCCGGGCGACTCGCCCGGCGCCCGCTCGCCCGCGTCGCGGCGACGGCTCACCCTGTGGCCCATGGCGACATGTGAAGTCTGCGGCAACAACTACGGAATGACCTTCGAGGTCCACGCCCAGGGAGCGGTGCACGTCTTCGACTGCTTCTCCTGCGCCATCCACCGGATGGCCCCCATCTGCGAGCACTGCCGGGTGCAGATCATCGGCCAGGGCGTCGAGGTCGAGGGGCACTGGTACTGCGGCGCCCACTGCGCCCGCGCCGAGGGAAGGGCGGGGATCGTCGACAAGGTCTAGCCGGCCGGCGGCGGCCCGAGACCGTACCCGCCGCATCGCACCCCACGACCGAGTTGTACCGTCGTGGGGTGTACCGCTTCCTGTTGTCCCGCCAGTGGGTGATCCTCACGCTGGTCGCCGTGCTGCTCATCCCCACGATGATCTGGCTGGGCTTCTGGCAGATGGACCGCTACGAGGAGCGCACCGCCCGGAACGACCTGGTCGCGCGGGCGCTCGACGCGGCCCCCGTGCCCGCCCAGTCGCTGACCGCTCCCGGTAGGAAGATCACCACCGACGAGCGGTACCGCACCGTCACCGCGAAGGGCCGCTTCGACACCGACCACGAGGTCGTCGTCCGACGCCGCACCGACTCCGACGACAACATCGGCTACCACGTGCTGACCCCGTTCACGCTGAACGACGGCGAGGTCCTCCTGGTCAACCGGGGCTGGATCCCCGCGGACAGCGCGAGCCAGACCGAGTTCCCCGAGGTCCCGGCCCCGCCCCGGGGAGAGATCACCGTCACCGGGCGGCTGATGCCCGACGAGACGACCGAGGCCAGCGGCATCAAGGACCTCGCGGGCCTGCCGGACCGGCAGATCATGCTCATCAACAGCGAGCAGCAGGCGGAGCGCCTGGGCGCCCCGGTGCTCGGCGGGTACGTCGTCCTCCTCGAACCGGCGCCGGAGGGCGACACCCCGGAGCGGATCGGCAGGCCCGGCAACGAGGACGCCGCGCTGAACTTCGCGTACGCGATCCAGTGGTGGCTGTTCGCCGCGGCCGTGCCGGTCGGCTGGTGGTTCCTGGTCCGGCGCGAGCAGCGCGACCGGGAGAGCGCCGCGGACGAGGAACCGGCGCGGGCCGAGCCGGCGGCGGTGTAGCGGCCCGCCGAGAGCGCACCGGCGGACCCGATTGCTCCGCCCCTGGTCGGGAAGACGGCAACCGTGCACCCCACCATCGAGGACTACGCGCTCATCGGCGACCAGCAGACCGCTGCCCTCATCGGCACGGACGGCTCCGTGGACTGGCTGTGCCTGCCCCGTTTCGACTCCGCGGCATGCTTCGCCAAACTCCTCGGCGACGAGGACAACGGCCACTGGCGCATCGCCCCCAAGGGCGCCGAACGCTGCACGCGGCGCGCCTACCGGCCGGACACGCTGGTCCTGGACACCGAGTGGGAGACCGAGGGCGGCTCGGTACGGGTCACCGACTTCATGCCCCAGCGCGACCGCGCCCCGGACCTGGTGCGCGTCGTGGAGGGGCTGAGCGGCGAGGTCACCCTGCACAGCGTGCTGCGACTGCGCTTCGACTACGGCTCGGTCGTCCCGTGGGTGCGCAGGTCCGACGGGCACCGGGTGGCCGTCGCCGGACCGGACTCGGCGTGGCTGCGCAGCGAGCCGGAAGTGCGCAGTTGGGGCGAGGACTTCGGGACGCACGCGGAGTTCACCGTCGCCGCGGGCGAGAAGGTCGCCTTCGTCCTCACCTGGCACCCCTCGCACGAGCCCCGTCCCCCGCTGATCGACCCGTTCGTCGCCCTGGAGCACAGCGTCGAGGACTGGCGGGCCTGGGCCGCCCACTGCCGCTACGACGGGCCGTACCGGGACGCCGTCGTACGCTCCCTGATCACCCTGAAGGCGCTGACGTACAAGCCCACCGGCGGGATCGTCGCGGCCCCCACCACCTCGCTGCCCGAGGAACCGGGCGGGGTGCGCAACTGGGACTACCGGTACTGCTGGCTGCGCGACTCCACCCTCACCCTGGGCGCCCTGCTGTCGGCCGGCTATCTGGAGGAAGCCGAGGCCTGGCGCGACTGGCTGCTGCGCGCCGTCGCGGGCAACGCCGCCGACCTGCAGATCATGTACGGCCTGGCGGGCGAGCGGCGGCTGCCCGAGTTCGAGTTGCCGTGGCTCTCGGGCTTCGCCGGGTCGACGCCGGTACGGATCGGCAACGACGCGGTCAACCAGCTCCAGCTCGACGTGTACGGCGAGGTCATGGACTCGCTGTCGCTGGCCCGGCTGGCGGGCATGCACCCCCAGCCGCAGATGTGGGAGCTGCAGTGCGCCCTGATGGACTTCCTCGCCACGGCCTGGCGGGAACCCGACGAGGGGCTGTGGGAGGTGCGCGGCGGGCGCCGCCAGTTCGTGCACTCGAAGGTGATGACGTGGGTGGCCCTGGACCGGGCGGTGCGCACCCTGGAGGATCATCCCGAGCTGGGCGGGGGCGACCTGGAGGGCTGGCGGGCGCTGCGCGACGAGGTGCACCGGGAGGTGTGCGAGAAGGGCTACGACCCCGAGCGCAACACCTTCACCCAGTTCTACGGCTCCACGGAACTGGACGCGGCGCTGCTGCTCATCCCCCGGGTGGGCTTCCTCCCCCCGGACGACCCGCGGGTCGTCGGCACGGTCGACGCGATCGGCGCCGAGCTGACCCGGGACGGCCTGGTGCGCCGCTACAGCACCGAGGGGGACCCCGTCGACGGGCTGCCGGGCGGTGAGGGGACCTTCCTGGTGTGCTCGTTCTGGTACGCGGACGCCCTGCACGCGACCGGCCGGACGAAGGAGGCCCGGAAGCTGTTCGAGCGGCTGGTGGGGCTCGTCAACGACGTCGGGCTGCTGGCCGAGGAGTACGACCCGGTGGCCGGCCACCAGCTCGGCAACTTCCCGCAGGCGTTCAGTCACATCGGCCTGGTGAACACGGCCCTCGCCCTGTTCGGGGACGAGGAGGCAGGATAGGGCCATGGATCTTGGACTGAAGGACCGGGTGTACGTCGTCACGGGAGCGACCCGGGGGCTGGGCAACGCCTCCGCGCGCGAGCTGGTCGCGGACGGGGCGAAGGTGGTCGTCACGGGGCGGGACCAGGAGAGCGTCGCGCTGGCCGCCGAGGCGCTGGGCGCGGGCGCCGTCGGGGTGGCCGCCGACAACGCCGACCCCGGGGCCGCGGAACGGCTGATCGCGACGGCCCGTGAGCGCTTCGGCCGGTTCGACGGCGTACTGATCAGTGTGGGCGGCCCGCCCCCCGGCTTCGTCGCCGACAACACGGACGACCAGTGGCAGACGGCGTTCGAATCGGTGTTCCTCGGCGCGGTCAGGCTGGCCCGCACGGCGGCGGCCGAGCTGGAGCCGGGCGGCGTCATCGGGTTCGTGCTCTCGGGCTCGGTGCACGAGCCGATCCCGGGCCTGACGATCTCCAACGGGCTGCGGCCGGGTCTGGCCGGCTTCGCCAAGTCCCTCGCCGACGAGCTGGGGCCGCGCGGCATCCGGGTCGTCGGGCTGCTGCCGGGCCGGATCGACACCGACCGGGTGCGCGAGCTGGACGGCCTGTCCGCCGACCCGGAGGCGACCAGGACGGCGTCCGAGTCCCGTGTGCCGCTGCGCCGCTACGGCGCCCCCGAGGAGTTCGGCCGCGCGGCGGCGTTCCTCCTCTCCCCCGCGGCCTCCTACGTGACGGGCGTGATGCTGCCGGTGGACGGCGGCGTACGGCACGGCTTCTGAAGCCCCTTCCGGGCGTGCGCCGGGCGGAGCGCGTGGTTCAGTTCACCCGTTCCGCCCGGTGCCTGACGCCCTGGAGGTGGACCTCCGACGGGAGGGCCCGGAGGCTCGCCGAGGTACGGGCGTGGCTCAGGGCGCGCGTGGTGAGGTCGTCCAGCGCGGTGCCGGGATCCACATGGGGTGCCAGCAGCAGCCGGACCCGGGTCGCCGGGGCGTCGCGGCGGCCGACGAGCCTGACCTTGGCCCGTTCGATCCCGTCCACCCGGCCCGCCTCCTCGGCGAGGGCGGCCTCCAGGGCCCGGCCCCGCAGTACGGCGCCCTCGCCGTCGCCGGTGTCGACGAGGACCTCGCCGAGCCGGCGGCGGCGCAGCACCGCCACCAGCCACCACAGGGCGAGCAGCAGCAGGACGGCGAGCGCGGCGATGACGACCGGCCACCACCAGCCGGCGTCCCGCCACCGGGTCCGCTCGGCGGTGCTGAGCAGCACGTCGTGCGGCCCGTCGTGCAGCCACCAGGAGGGCGCGGTGGCGCCCAGGCCGATGGCGAGGACCGAGCCGCCGAGAGCGACCAGGACCAGGCCCACCAGGCCCAGCAGGACACGGTCGACGGTCCTCAGCACCGCCCTCACCCCTTTCGTCCGGGTCGCGCCACCCGTACCGACACGGCGGGCCGCCGGGCCAGTCCCAGCCCGTCCACCGCGTCGTCGAGCACGCCGTCCAGTTCGGTCCGTACGTCGTCCAGTTCCCGGAAGTGCGACAGCGCCCGCACGCGGGCCTTGCGGCGGCGCACCCGCACCCGCGCCGACTGCACACCCGCGACCTCCATGGCCCGGTCCCGCAGCACCGTGGCGGCGGCGTCCCGGTGGAGCCCCGCTCGTACGTCCGGGTGGGTGCGCCGCATCGGCAGCACCTCGCGCAGACCGGGGGTGAGGGCCAGCAGGAGCAGCCACAGCCCCAGCGCCGCGGCGACGCCCGCGCCGACCAGCACCCAGATGTCGTCCAGGGGGCGGTCGGCGAGCTGCCGGGCCAGGTCGCGGCGCCATCCGAGGGCGGACCGGCCGGTGCGCACGGCGACGACGTCGTAGAGGAAGGCGCCCGCGGCGAGCAGGAGCAGCAGCGCGACGATGCCCGCGGGGATCCTGCGGGCGGACCAGAAGCGGCCGTGCCGTCCGCTCCCGGCATCCGACGCGGGCCGGGGCGGGGCTTTGTCGGGGGGTGTCCCCGACTCCGTGCCGGCTTCCGCGACCGGCATGCGCCGGGTGCTGCCGTCCGTGCCCTGGGGCTCGCTCATCACGTCCTCCCCTGTCTCTCGCCGTACTCCGCCGCCAGGTGCAGCCGCTCCACCTGGACGGCTACCTCCGGCACCGACATGCCCACCAGCGCGCGCACCCGCTGGACGACCTGGTGCCGCACCCGCCGGCAGCGGGCGCCGACGTCGCAGGGGTAGTCGAGTTCGAGGTGGACCCGGACATGGGCGGTGTCGTGGTGGACGACGACGGTGGCGTGCGGGCGCTCCGCGTCGGGGTGGAGCGGGCCGACGGCCTCGCGCGCCGCCTGCGCGGCGACCTTGGCGACGACCCGGTCGGCGATCCGTGTGGCGCCGCGCAGGCCCGGCTCCACGACCGCCGGGGGATCGAGGAGCTCACCGGCCCCCTCGCTCATGCCGGTCACCGCCGGCGGTCGTCGCGGGTGCGGAAGAAGTCGCCGAGTTCCATGTCCCCCTCCAGAAGGCGGCCGACGACGAAACCGACGGCCCCCAAGGCCGCCACCAGCACGAAGGCACCGAATCCGCCGAAGTAGCCGGCGAAGCCCAGTGCCATGCCGGCGATCATGCCGACCACAGCCATGTTCATGGTGCGCTCCCCTCAGTCCGCTCGGTCCGCGTCACTTGATCCGGGGCTCCGGCTCCTCGTCCTCCTCGTCGGGCAGCTTCACGTCGCTCACCGCGATGTTGACCTCGACGACCTCGAGGCCGGTCATCCGCTCCACCGCCGCCACCACGTTCTCTCGCACATCCCGGGCCACGTCCGAGATCGACACGCCGTACTCGACGACGATCTCGAGATCGAGGGCGGTCTGCTTCTCGCCGACCTCGGCCTTGACGCCACGCGTCACGCCCGACTTCGTCCCGCCGGGCACCCGGTCGCGCACGGCGCCGAAGGTGCGGGACATCCCGCTGCCCATCGCGTGCACTCCGGCAACGTCACGTGCCGCCATCCCGGTGATCTTCTCCACGACGCCGTCGGCGATGGTGGTCCGTCCCCGCGCTCCGGGGTCTCCGCCGCCGCGCCGCATCGTCTGGCCCTTGACCGTCCCGGTGGGGTCCGTGGTTCCCTGCGCGGTGCGCCCGCTGTCCATGTCACTCATCGCCGTACGTCCTTTTCGGTCGTAGTCCTGACACCACCGTAGGCGGGGTTGCGGCCTCGCGCGCCGTGGATGCGGCAGGCTGGAGGAATGACGACGGCGGACCGATGGACGCGCACGGTGCGGGAGCAGTTGGGGCTCGGCAGGCTGCTGCCCCTGGGCGGCCGGGAGGACGGCGCCTGGATCGCCGAGCGGGCGGCACGCGAGGTTTTGCTGGCCGCGGCCCGTCGGGTGGCGGGCGTACGTCCGGGCACGCTGCGGGTCGCGGCCGTCGACCCCGGGGAGGCCGCGGAAGCGGCGGTTCCGGCACCGCCGAGCGCGCTGCCGCCCGGACCGCTGCGGGTGACGGCCGACTTCGCGGCGACCGTCGACTCCGCGGCGGCGGAACCGCTGCCGGCGACGGCCGCGCGGCTGCGCGCCGCGCTGGCGGAGGCGGCGCGGGAGCTGGGTCTCGCGGTGACGGACGTGGACCTGCGGGCGACGGCCCTGCTGGACGCGGCCACGGAGCCGGAGCCGACGCAGGGGCCCGAGCCGCGGCCCCGTGCCGCCGTGGACCGGGGGGAGGGTGACGAGGGCCGTGCGGCCGACGCCGCGCTGGGGGTCCCGGGCGTGACCCGGCTGACCGCCACCCTGGGCCGTCCGGTCGACGTCACGGAGCTGCCGTCGGCGGGGGCACTGCCGCGCCGGCACGTCCGGGTGGAACTGACGGTGGGCGCGGGCCACCGGGCCGTGGAGGTCGCCCGGCAGGTCCGCACCGCGGTGTCGGACGCCCTGTCCGACCGTCCGTCGGTGGCGGTACTGGTGACGGCGGTGGACTGAGGGCGTCCGCGCCCGGGTTACTCCCCGAGGCCGGCCAGGTCGCGCAGCCGACGGGCCTGGGCGGCGCGTTCGGCGGCGCGCTGGGACTCGTAGTCCCGGTGCTGGGCGCCCTGGAGCAGCGCCTTCGTCTCGATCACCGCGTCGCGCGGCGCGGCGAGCACGGCCGACACCAGGTCGCGTACGGCGCCGTCGAGTTGGTCGGCGGGCACGGCGAGGTTGGCCAGCCCGGCGTCGACCGCCTCCTCGGCCGCGACGAAGCGGCCGGTCACGCAGATCTCCAGCGCCCGGGCATAGCCGGCCAGGGACACCAGGGGGTGCGTGCCGGTCAGGTCCGGGACGAGACCGAGGCTGGTCTCGCGCATGGCGAACTGCACGTCCTGAGCGACGACCCGCAGGTCGCAGGCGAGGGCCAGCTGGAAGCCCGCCCCGATGGCGTGCCCCTGCACGGCGGCGACCGACAGGATGTCGCTGCGCCGCCACCAGGTGAACGCCTCCTGGTACTCGGTGATGGTCGCGTCCAGCTCGGCGTCGCCGCCCCGGGCGAGGTCGATGAACGACGGTTCACCGTCGAAGCCCTCGGGCGTGAACGCCTGCCGGTCGAGCCCGGCCGAGAAGGACTTGCCCTCGGCCCGCAGCACCACGACACGGACGGAGCCCGGCAGCAGCCGGCCCGCCTCGGCCAGCGCCCGCCACAGGGCGGGACTCTGCGCGTTGCGCTTGGCCGGGTTGGTGAGCGTCACCGTGGCGATCGCGTCGTCGACGGTGAGCCGCACGCCGTCCCGGTCGAGTACGGGACCGAGGTCGTGGGCGGGCGAAGCCATGGGGCGCCTCCGAAAGATGCGGTCGTCGTCCCCACCGTGCGGCGGCCCTGGGGCCGTGCGGACGGCAGAGCTAAGTGACTGCACAGTAACCACCCGGACGGTCTGTCGACCGGCCGGGTGGCCACCTTCACTTTCGGAGTCGAGGGGCCGCCCGGGGAATCAGGCCGTTGTGGCCTTTTTGCCCCGGGTAGCCCCGCCACGCCCTCGCAGCGTGACACCCGACTCACTGAGCATGCGGTGCACAAAGCCATACGAGCGGCCGGTTTCCTCGGCCAACGCCCGGATGCTCGCACCGGCGTCGTACTTCTTCTTCAGGTCTGCCGCGAGCTTGTCGCGCGCGGCGCCGGTCACCCGGCTGCCCTTCTTCAGAGTCTCGGCCACCCGTGCCTCCTCATGGGAAGTGCGCTCTGGTCTCCTCATGATCACCCCTAGCGGCCCGCATGGCCACCCATTCGGCAAGGTCGATGAGACAGGGATGTGACGACAGGAGCGGGCCCGCACATACGGAACGCGAGATTCCGGAGCCTCGCGTCCGCATGACCGAACACGCTTCTCCGCGAACTTCCAGGTCAGAACGGTGAAACGGCCGGACCCCCGGGGATGGGGGTCCGGCCGCGAAATCCGTGTATGACACACCTCGTGATGAGGAGATCTCACACAGATGGTGGATCACGGATCGGCCGAATGATCCATACGCAGTGGATCACTCATTCGATCAAGCCAGGGCGACGAGATCCGCGTAGTCGGCGCCCCAGAGGTCCTCGACGCCGTCCGGGAGCAGGATGATCCGCTCCGGCTGGAGGGCCGCGACGGCGCCCTCGTCGTGGGTGACCAGGACGACGGCGCCCTTGTAGGTGCGCAGCGCGCCGAGGATCTCCTCGCGGCTCGCCGGGTCGAGGTTGTTGGTCGGCTCGTCGAGCAGCAGCACGTTGGCCGAGGAGACCACGAGGGTGGCCAGCGCGAGGCGGGTCTTCTCACCGCCGGAGAGCACCCCGGCCGGCTTGTCGACGTCGTCGCCCGAGAACAGGAAGGAACCCAGCGTCTTGCGGACCTCGACCAGGTCGAGGTCCGGGTTGGCCGAGCGCATGTTCTCCAGGACGGTGCGCTCCGGGTCGAGGGTCTCGTGCTCCTGCGCGTAGTAGCCGAGCTTGAGGCCGTGGCCCTCGACGACCTCGCCGGTGTCGGGCTTCTCGACGCCGCCGAGGAGCCGGAGCAGGGTCGTCTTGCCCGCGCCGTTGAGGCCGAGGATGACGACGCGGGAGCCCTTGTCGATGGCCAGGTCGACGTCGGTGAAGATCTCCAGCGAGCCGTACGACTTGGAGAGGCCCTCGGCGGTCAGCGGGGTCTTGCCGCAGGGCGCGGGCTCGGGGAAGCGGAGTTTGGCGACCTTGTCGGACTTCCGCTCGGCCTCCAGACCGGCCAGCAGCTTGTCGGCCCGGCGGGCCATGTTCTGCGCGGCGACGGTCTTGGTGGCCTTGGCGCGCATCTTGTCGGCCTGGGAGTGCAGCGCGGACGCCTTCTTCTCCGCGTTCTGACGCTCGCGCTTGCGGCGCTTCTCGTCGGCCTCGCGCTGCTGCTGGTAGAGCTTCCAGCCCATGTTGTAGACGTCGATCTGGGAGCGGTTGGCGTCCAGGTAGAACACCTTGTTGACGACCGTCTCGACCAGGTCGACGTCGTGGGAGATCACGATGAAGCCGCCGCGGTAGGTCTTCAGGTAGTCGCGCAGCCAGACGATCGAGTCGGCGTCGAGGTGGTTGGTCGGCTCGTCGAGGAGCAGGGTGTCCGCGTCCGAGAACAGGATCCGGGCCAGCTCGATGCGGCGGCGCTGACCGCCGGAGAGCGTGTGCAGGGGCTGACCGAGCACGCGGTCGGGCAGGTTGAGCGCGGCGGCGATGGTGGCGGCCTCGGCCTCGGCGGAGTAACCGCCCTTGGTGAGGAACTCCGTCTCCTGGCGCTCGTACTGCTTGAGCGCCTTCTCGCGGGTGGCGCCCTGGCCGTTGGCGATGCGCTGCTCGTTGTCGCGCATCTTGCGGATCAGGGTGTCGAGGCCGCGCGCGGACAGGATGCGGTCGCGGGCCAGCACGTCGAGGTCGCCGGTGCGCGGGTCCTGGGGCAGGTAGCCGACCTCGCCGGAGCGGGTGACGGCACCGGCGGCGGGCTGGCCCTCGCCGGCGAGGACCTTGGTGAGGGTGGTCTTGCCGGCGCCGTTGCGCCCGACCAGGCCGATGCGGTCGCCCTTGGCGATGCGGAAGGTGGCGCTCTCGATGAGGACGCGGGCACCGGCGCGCAGCTCGATGCCGGAGGCGGAGATCACGGTCAGACTCCTGGGCGGGTGGGTGGCGGGGTGGGCGGCTGGAGGACGTTCCCGCCGTCTAATGCGCGAGGAGAATGGCCATGGGGCCATTCTAACGGGGCCGTGCAACCACTTTTCCCGGGTTCCGGTGTCGGTGGGCGGTGCGAGACTGGGCGACAGGGCCGGATCGCGGGTTCCACCGGGTGGCTGGTGCGGGTCTTCGCGGCGTCCGGCCGGCAGGCACCGACGCACAAGGGAGTGATCGGCATGGCAGGCATCGACGGCGGCAGCCCGAGCGTCTGTCCGACGCTGCTGTACGCGGACGCCAGGGCGGCTCTGCGGCAGCTCACCGGCGCCTTCGGGTTCATCGAGCTGGCCGTGTACGAGGGCGAGGACGGCACGGTGGCGCACGCCGAGCTGGCCCAGGGCAACGGCGCGATCATGCTCGGCTCCAAGGGCACGGGCAGCCGCTTCGACGAGGCGATGCAGAACGCCGGCACGACGGGGGTCTACGTCGTGGTGGAGGACGTCGACGCCCATCACCGGCGGGCCGTGGAGCACGGCGCGGAGATCCTGATGCCCCCCACGGACCAGGACTACGGGTCGCGGGACTACATGGCCCGGGACCTGGAGGGCAACATCTGGAGCTTCGGGACGTACGCGCCCCAGGTGCCCGGGTAGGCACCGCCGCCGCTCGGGTCAGCTGCCACCGGTGTGCACCTGGAAGGCCGCTCTGCGCACGGCCTTGGCCAGGGCGGGGTCGGGGTGCGCGGCGGCGAGGGCGACCAGGACCTGCACGGTGCGGGGGTGGCCGACGGCCCGGACCTCGTCGAGGAGGGCGGGGACGGTGGGCTGCACGGCGGACTCCAGGTGCCTGACGAGCAGCGGGGCCTCACCGTGGTCGGCGACGGCGGCCGCGGTGTCCACCCAGAGCCACGTCGCCTCGTGGCGGGTGAGGACCTCGTGGGCGTCCTCGGGGTCGATCCCGTCGTGCTCGGCCAGCCACAGCAGGGCGTACGGGCGCAGCGTCGGCTCGTCGACGACGGCGCGGACGTCGGGCTCGGCGGGGGCGCCGACGACGCGCAGCGCCTCGAAGGCGAGGCCGCGCAGCAGGGCGTCGTCGCCGCGGGCGGCGCCGAGCAGCTCGGTGACGGCGCTGCCGACGGGGCGGGCGGCGAGCCAGGCGCGGTACTCGGCGCGGGCGGCGTTCGGACGGAGCTGGGCGCAGCCGCGGAGCATGTCCTCGGCCGCCTGCTCGATGTGGCCGGCGGGGCTCTGCGCGGCGACGCAGATCTGCTCCAGCTTGACCCAGACCGCCCAGTTGCCGAGCGGCGTGAGGGTGGCGTGTCCGTCGCCGCAGGTGAGGGCGCCGACGGAGGCGAGGGCGCGCAGCGCCCAGTCGAGGAGGGGGGCGAGCGGGGTGCCGGGGTCGGTCTCCGGGGCCGGCTCGGCGGCGGGGGTCTGCGGGATGCCCGGCTCCAGGCGGGGGCCGTAGGGCACCTCGCAGCGTTCGGTGCGCAGTTCGGTGACGCGCTGCTCCAGCAGGTCCAGGAGCTGCGCCACCGGGACGGGACCCGCGGACAGCTGGAGGAAGGAGAGCACCTGGGGCATCGCGGAGACGACCTCGGCCACGGCGGCGGGCTCCTGCCCGGCGGGCTCGGGGTGGGCCAGCGACCAGGCGTCGAAGAGGGCGACCCAGCCGCGCAGCACGGCGCTGTCGTCACGGTTCCAGGCGCGCAGCCGCCAGCCGGGGCGGGCACTGCCGCCGTGCACCTCGACCAGTCCGGCGAGCCGGGCGGTGTCCCAGTCGGCGCGGACCTGGGCCACGGTCAGGCCCAGCTCCCGGGCCGCCTGGTCGGCGGTCGCGTCGGAGAGGGTGGCCTTGCCGTCGGCGGTCGCGCTGCCGCGGCCGGGGCCGAGGGCGCTGTCGGCCCAGCGGGCGACTCGGGCCGCGTCCGCCAGGCCGGAGCGTGCCATTCTGGCCAGTTCCGACCGGACCGGTGTGCCCTCCGGGGGGCGCGGCGCGGCGCGGCGCGGACGCCGCTGGTTCATCGCTGGTGGGGCGGCGGCCAGGGGTCGCGGGCGGACGAGTCGGAGCCTGGAGTCGCGCGGGATACGGGACGTCACGGGTGCAGTCTTCCGGTTGACGGTCCGAAAACCCAAACGGAATGCCCCGTCGGGCTCCGGGGACGGCGCAGGTGTGAGGCCTGAAGCGGGTCACCGCATGGAACAGGCCAGTGGTACGACGCTAAACGGAACCTGAGCGGCGAGCGGTGGGACACCGGCGCCGGGGTCACACCAGCGGGGTCATGAAACGGCGCAGGGTCTCCTCGTAGCGGTCGGGGTCGGCGTTCCACATGGCACCGTGCGGGGCGTCCTCGACGGTGTGGAGGGCGACCAGTCGCGGGTGGGTGTCGGCGAGGCGGCGGGAGAGCCGCCAGGGGGCCACGGCGTCGCCGGGGCCGTGGAAGATCAGGGTCGGGACCGCCGGGCGGTACAGGCCGGCGGTACCGGCGTCGTGGTCGGCGCGGAGTCCGGCGCGGCCCTGGGCGGCGCGGACGGCGAGCGGCAGGAGCGCGCCCGGGGTCCGGCGGGCGGCGGCCAGGGCGCGCAGCGTGGTCTCCCAGCTGAGGACCGGCGAGTCCAGGACGAGGCCCGCGATGCGGTCGCGCACGCCGGAGAGCGCGGCGGTGCGCAGGGCCATGGTGGCGCCGGTGGACCAGCCGAGCAGCACGACCTGGCGGGCGCCGTGGTCGAGGGCGTAGCGGACGGCCGCGTCCACGTCCCGCCACTCGGTCTCCCCGAAGTGGTGCAGGCCGTCCGGCGAGGAGGGGGCGCCGACGTCGCCGCGGTAGGCGAGGGCGAGCACCGGGACCTGCCGCCGGCTCAGGGGGGCCATCAGGTTCATGGCGTGTTCGCGGGTGGCGGCCAGTCCGTGCACGGCGATGATCCACGTCGGGCGGGAGCCGGGCAGGAACCAGGCCGGCAGGGGGCCGAGTTCGCCGGGGACCTCGACGTCGGCGTGTTCGAGGTCGAGGGCGGTGCCCGGGTTGCCGACGTGGAGGTTCGGCGTGAACCAGGCGCGGTCGCCGGCCGCGAGGGTGCCGTGCGTGACCCGTTCGAGGCGGCGGACGACGGTGTCGGCGCCGTGTTCGACGGCGCCGAGGACCGGTCCGACCACCGCGTGGGAGCCGTCGCCTGCCAGGCCGTACCGGCCGGGGCGGAGCGCGGCGAGGTCCCGGGTGAGGGTGATCTGCCCGGCGGCGGTGCCGTGCACGGTGAGCCGGGGTTCGGTGGGCAGGGGCCTGCCCGGCGGCGCCTTGAGCGCGGCGTCGCTGGCGAGCCGGCCGACGGCGACGCTCGCCGCCCCTGCGGCCAGGGCTGCGGTGACGGCAGCGGCCGTCGCGGGGAGGATGCGCACGTTTCCCAGTTTCCCGAGGGACCGCGGAGTAAGCCACCGGGACGGCGGCGGGCGGTGCCGTCCGGGGCGGCCGGGCGCCGGTGCCGTGGTGCTGGTGGGTGCGCGGTGCGGACGGGACGCCCGCGTCCTTCGGCTCCAGCGACGACCTTGGGGCCGTTCGTGTCTCGTCCCCCTTCTGGCGTCCTCTCCCGCCTTCTCCCGTCGTGGCCCGCCGTCACGGTGACCGCCGAGCCAGGGCCGTCAGGTCCGCTGGCCGTACCCCCGGAGCCGCTCCGTCACCTCGGCGAGCTGCTCCTCGGTCAGCAGGGACGGGGAGCGGCCCGGCACCGCGGAGGCCGTCAGCCACAGGCGGCACATCCACTCCAGCTGGGCGGTGCGGTCGTAGGCCTGGTCCAGGGAGGCGCCGTAGGTGAGCGTGCCGTGGTTCTGCAGGAGGCAGCCGGTGCGGCCGGTGAGGGCGTCGAGCACGGCGCGGGCCAGTTCGTCGGTGCCGTAGGTCGCGTAGCGGGCGACCCGGACCGGGCCGCCCAGCGCGGCGGCCATGTAGTGGACCGGCGGGAGTTCGGGCACGAGCAGCGAGACCGCCGTCGCGTGCACGGCGTGGGTGTGGACGACGGCCCGGGCGTCGGTGGCGCGGTACACGGCGAGGTGCAGGGGCAGTTCGCTGGTGGGGACCAGCGTCCCGAGCACCTGCCGGCCGTCGAGGTCCACGCCGGTCGCGTCGGCCGGCGCCAGACGGTCGTACGGCACCCCCGAAGGGGTGACCAGCACCGTGTCGCCGACGCGCGCCGAGACGTTGCCGGAGGTGCCGACCACCAGTCCGTCCGCCACCGTCCGCCGGGCCGTGGCGACGAGAACCTCCCAGGCCTCGGCCACCTCCGGGTCCACCCGTCCGCCCGTCGATCGCGTCACAGTCACCAGCTCCTCCCCGCAGGCCGTGCACCCCTGCCGTCCCGTCGATCACCGATCCCCGGCGATCCTGCCAGGCACGTCTCCGCAGAGCATCGGCGCGGGCACGGAGCGGAAGGTGACGTCCCTCGTTCCGGTCACTGCGACGCCTATCCCAGTTCATCTTCCGTTCACTCTGGTTACCTACGTTCGACCAGCCAATGACCTCGAACGATTGCCTGGGTAAATGGAAAGCTTCTCGCTGATCCTCGCGATTGTGGTGGTAACCGCACTCGCGTTCGATTTCACGAACGGTTTCCACGACACCGCGAACGCGATGGCAACGACCATTTCGACCGGTGCGCTCAAGCCCAAGGTGGCGGTGGCGATGTCCGCCGTCCTCAACCTTGTCGGCGCCTTCCTCTCGGTGGAGGTCGCCAACACGATCTCCAAGGGTCTCGTCGACGAGACCGGCATCCGTCCCGAGGTCATCTTCGCCGCCCTCGTCGGCGCGATCCTCTGGAACCTGCTGACCTGGCTGGTCGGGCTTCCGTCCAGCTCCTCGCACGCCCTCATGGGCGGCCTGATCGGTGCCGCCGTCGCCTCGGCCGGCGTCGGCGCGGTCCACGGCGACGTGCTCGTCACCAAGGTCCTCCTCCCGGCGATCGCCGCCCCGCTGGTCGCGGGCATCGCGGCGATGCTGGGCGCGCGGCTGACGTACCGGCTCGGCCGCAAGGCCGACGGCAAGGCCGCCGCGAAGGGCTACCGCGCCGGGCAGATCGCCTCCGCCGGCCTCGTCTCGCTGGCCCACGGCACCAACGACGCCCAGAAGACGATGGGCATCATCACCCTGGCCCTGGTCGCGGGCGGCGCCCTCGCCCCGGACTCCGACCCGCCCATGTGGGTCATCCTGTCCGCGGGCATCGCCATCGCCCTCGGCACCTACCTCGGCGGCTGGCGCATCATCCGCACGATGGGCAAGGGTCTGACCGACCTCCAGCCGCAGCAGGGCTTCGCCGCCCAGACCAGCGCCGCCACGGTCATCCTGGCCTCCTCGCACCTCGGCTTCTCCCTCTCCACGACGCACTCGGTCTCCGGTGCGGTGATGGGCGCGGGCCTCGGCCGCAAGGGCGGCGTGGTGCGCTGGTCCACGGCGACCCGGATGTTCGTCGCGTGGGGCCTGACCCTGCCGGCCGCGGCCTTGGTCGCCGCGATCGCCGAGTGGGTCTGCGGCCTGGGCGACTGGGGCACCGCCCTCGTGGCCGTCTTCCTGATCGCCTCCAGCGCCGCCATCTGGAAGGTCTCCCGGCGCGAGGTCGTCGACCACACCAACGTCATCGACGAGCCCGAGCCGTCCGGTGTGGTGACCACGGCGATGGCCGCCGTCTCCCCGCCGCCGACCGGGGCGGCCGAGGAACTGGCCGCCGCCGTCCCGGCCGCCGCGCCCGACGCCAAGTCCCCGTCGGCCACCACCACCGTCTGAGCCCGCCCCCGGGTACGAAGGAAGAAGCGAACCTCCATGAGCATCGACTGGGCAGCTCTCGGCTCCGTCTTCGGAGTCAGCCTCGCGGCCACCGTGATCCTGGTGGGCCTGTTCACGCTCGGCATCGTCGGCCTCTCCCGCCAGGAGCGGGCCACCGCCCAGGGCGGCTCCGCGGCCCTCGCGGTCACCGGCGCGTACGCGTGCTTCGCGGCCTGCGCGGCGGCGGTGGCGTACGGCATCTACCTGATCGTCGCCTGAGCGTCGCGCGAACGATCACCGCACACCCGTGAGGCGGGGTGCGGGACGGACACCCACCGTCCCGCACCCCGCCTCTTCGCGTGCCGGCGCACACCACCCGCGTGTGGGGCTTCGCACACTCCCCCGTCGCAGGTCAACGCCAGGTTGACGGGTGTTCGCGGGCCGTGGTGGACTGCCGGAGCCATTACGGCGGCAGGAGAGGAAGCCCGGTGCGATTCCGGCGCGGTCCCGCCACTGTGACCGGGGAGCCCATCCCCGGGAGCCAGGAACTCTCACCGCCGGTCTCTTCCAGCCAGGGCGCGGACACCCTGAGTGAGGACGTATCGCCATGCGCGGCTGCCGTTCCAGGTACACCGGTGACTCCGGGTGCCCCAGCGACACCCTCCCCCGCCCCGCGGCCGGCTGAGCCGTGCGCGCCGAACGCGTCTTCGCGTACGGCGCCGCCGCCGGCCTCCTCGGCGACCTCCTCCTCGGCGATCCGCGCCGCGGGCACCCGGTCGCCGCGTTCGGCCGTGCCGCCGGTGCCGTGGAACGGGTGCTGTGGCGTGACCACCGGGGCCGGGGCGCGCTGCACACCGCCCTGTGCGCCGGTGGCGCCGCCGCCCTCGGGGCCTCCGCCGCACGCGCCGTACGCCGCTCCCCCGCCGCATCCGTCGCGCTGACCGGCGCCGCCACCTGGGCCGTCGTCGGCGGGACCTCGCTCGCCCGGGAGGCGCACGCCATCGGGCGGGCCCTGGAGGCCGGCGACGTCGAGGCGGCCCGGGCGCGGCTGCCGCACCTGTGCGGACGGGACCCGCAGGCCCTGGACGCCGACGGGATCGCCCGGGCCGTCGTCGAGTCCGTCGCCGAGAACACCTCGGACGCGGTGGTGGGCGCCCTCGTGTGGGGCGCCGTCGCCGGAGTGCCCGGGCTGCTCGGCTTCCGCGCGGTGAACACCCTGGACGCCATGGTCGGCCACAGGTCCGCCCGGTACCGCCGGTTCGGGTGGGCCTCGGCCCGGCTCGACGACCTCGCGGGCTGGCCCGGCGCCCGCCTGACCGCCGTCCTCGCCACCGTCGCCGGCGGCGATCCGCGGGGCGCCGTACGGGCGTGGCGTGCCGACGCCGGGCGGCACCCGAGCCCCAACGCCGGCCCCGTGGAGGCGTCGTTCGCGGGCGCCCTCGGCGTGCGGCTCGGCGGGACGCTCTCCTACGGCGGGCGGGTGGAGCACCGGCCCGTCCTCAACGGGGCGGCCGGTCGCGCCGTCCTGCCCGGTTCCGGCGACATCGACCGGGCCGTCCGGCTCTCCCGGCGCGTGGGCTGGCTGGCGCTGGGCGTGTGCGCCGGCGCACGGCTGCTCGCACGCCGGGCACTCACGAAGGGACGTGACTCATGAGCGGTGGCCTCCTCGTCGCCGGCACCACCTCCGACGCCGGCAAGAGCGTCGTCACCGCCGGGATCTGCCGCTGGCTGGTGCGGCAGGGCGTCAAGGTCGCGCCCTTCAAGGCGCAGAACATGTCGCTGAACTCCTTCGTGACCCGCGAGGGCGCGGAGATCGGGCGGGCGCAGGCCATGCAGGCCCAGGCGTGCCGGGTGGAGCCGACCGCGCTGATGAACCCGGTGCTGCTCAAGCCGGGGGGCGAGCGCAGCAGCCAGGTCGTGCTGCTCGGCAAGCCGGTCGGCGAGATGAGCGCCCGCGGCTACCACGGCGGGCGCCAGCGGCAGTTGCTCGGCACGGTGCTGGACTGCCTGGCCGAGCTGCGGGGCACGTATGACGCGGTGATCTGCGAGGGGGCGGGCAGTCCGGCCGAGATCAACCTGCGCCGGACCGACATCGTGAACATGGGGATCGCCCGGGGCGCCGGGTTCCCCGTGCTGGTCGTCGGCGACATCGACCGCGGGGGCGTCTTCGCCTCCTTCTTCGGCACGGTGGCCCTGCTGTCGTCCGAGGACCAGGCGCTGGTCGCCGGGTTCCTCGTCAACAAGTTCCGGGGCGACGTGTCGCTGCTGGAGCCCGGCCTGGACATGCTGCACGGCCTCACCGGGCGGCGGGCGTACGGCGTGCTGCCCTTCCGGCACGGCCTCGGGATCGACGAGGAGGACGGGCTGCGCGTGTCCCTGCGCGGGACGGTGCGGGAGTCGGTCGTCGCGCCGCCGGTCGGCGAGGACGTGCTGCGGGTCGCCGTGTGCGCCGTCCCGTTGATGTCCAACTTCACGGACGTGGACGCGCTCGCCGCCGAACCGGGGGTCGTGGTGCGGTTCGTGGACCGGCCGGAGGAGCTGGCGGACGCCGATCTCGTGATCGTGCCGGGTACCCGCGGGACGGTCCGGGCGCTCCGATGGCTGCGGGAGCGCGGGCTCGCGGACGCGCTCGTCCGCAGGGCCGCCGAGGGCCGCCCGGTGCTCGGGATCTGCGGGGGCTTCCAGTTGCTCGGCGAGCACATCGAGGACGAGGTCGAATCGCGCGCCGGGCACGTGGACGGGCTCGGAGTGCTGCCCGTGCGGGTGCGGTTCGCCCACGAGAAGACCCTCGCCCGGCCGGTCGGCGAGGCCCTCGGCGAGCACGTCGAGGGGTACGAGATCCACCACGGGGTCGCCGAGGTGACCGCGGGCGTCCCCTTCCTGGACGGCTGCCGGGTCGGGCAGACCTGGGGCACGCACTGGCACGGCTCGCTGGAGTCGGACGCCTTCCGGCGGGCGTTCCTGCGCGAGGTGGCCGCCGCCGCGGGCCGCCGCTTCGTGCCGGCCCCCGACACCTCGTTCGCCGCGCTGCGCGAGCAGCAGCTCGACCTGCTCGGCGACCTGATCGAACACCACGCGGACACGGACGCGCTGTGGCGGCTCATCGAGTCCGGCGCGCCGCAAGGACTGCCCTTCATTCCACCGGGAGCACCCGCATGAGCACTGTGTTGTTGTTGTCGACCGCCGACACGGACCTGCTGGCGGCCCGCGCCTCCGACGCCGGGTACCGGATCGGCAACCCCACCCGGGTCGACGTGCGGGAGGAACTGCCCGCGCTCGTCGAGGGCGCCGACCTCGCCGTCGTACGGCTGCTGGGCGGCAAGCGGGCCTGGGAGGACGGGCTCGCCGCGCTGAAGACCGCCGGCATCCCGACCGTCCTGCTGGGTGGCGAGAGCGTGCCGGACGCGGAGCTGATGGCCGAGTCCTCGGTGCCGGCCGGCGTGGTGGCCGAGGCGCTGCGCTACCTGGTCGAGGGCGGCCCCGACAACCTCACCCAGCTCGCCCGGTTCCTCTCCGACACCGTGCTGCTGACCGGCGAGGGCTTCGACGAGCCGCGGAAGATGCCGGAGTACGGGCTCCACGGGGAGCGCCCGTTCACCGAGGGCCGCCCGACGGTCGGCGTGCTCTTCTACCGCGCCCACCAGCTGAGCGGCAACACCGCGTTCGTGGACACGCTCTGCGACGCGATCGAGGCGCACGGCGCCAACGCGCTGCCCGTGTACTGCGGTTCGCTGCGCGGCGCGGACGCCGGGCTGTACGAGCTGCTGGGCCGGGCCGACGCCCTGGTCGCCACCGTCCTCGCGGCGGGCGGCACGCACGCCTCCCAGGCCTCGGCGGGCGGCGACGACGAGGCCTGGGACATCGGCGCGCTGGCCGACCTGGACGTCCCGGTGCTGCAAGGGCTCTGCCTGACCACGTCGAGGGCCGCCTGGGAGGCCTCGGACGCCGCTCTCTCCCCCATGGACGCGGCGATGCAGGTCGCGATCCCGGAGTTCGACGGACGGCTGGTCACCGTGCCGTTCTCCTTCAAGGAGCAGGGGCCCGACGAGGTCCCCGTCTACGTCGCCGACCCCGAGCGGGCCGGACGGGTCGCCGGGATCGCCGTGCGGCACGCGGCGCTCGGGCACAAGGCGAACGCCGACAAGAGGCTCGCGCTGGTCTTCACCGCGTACCCGACCAAGCACTCCCGCGTCGGCAATGCGGTCGGCCTCGACACGCCGGCCTCGGCGGTGCGGGTCCTGGACGCGCTGCGGGAGGCGGGGTACTCGCTCACCGACTACCCCTCCGGCGGCGACGAGCTGATCCACCGCCTGATCGAGGCGGGCGGCCACGACGTCGAGTGGCTGACCGAGGACCAGCTGGCCGCGGCGCCCGCACGGGTGCCGCTGGCCGACTACCGGGCCTGGTTCGAGACGCTGGACCCCGCACTGCGGGACGCGATGACCGAGGCGTGGGGCGAGCCGCCGGGCTCGCTGTACGTCGACGGGGACGACATCGTGCTCGCCGCGCTGCGGTTCGGGAACGTCGTCGTGATGATCCAGCCGCCGCGCGGCTTCGGCGAGAACCCGATCGCGATCTACCACGACCCCGACATGCCGCCGTCCCACCACTACCTGGCGGCCTACCGGTGGCTCGACCACAGCTTCGGCGCCGACGCGGTCGTGCACATGGGCAAGCACGGCACGATGGAGTGGCTGCCGGGCAAGGGCCTCGGGCTGAGCGCGGGCTGCGCGCCGGACGCCGTGCTGGGCGACCTGCCGCTGATCTACCCGTTCATCGTCAACGACCCCGGTGAGGGCACCCAGGCCAAGCGGCGCGGCCACGCCACGGTGGTGGACCACCTCGTGCCGCCGATGGCGCGGGCCGACACCTACGGCGACCTGGCCAAGCTGGAGCAGCTGCTCGACGAGTACGCGCTCGTCTCCGACCTGGACCCGGTCAAGGCGCCGGCGGTCCGCGCGCAGATCTGGACCCTGGTGAAGGCGGCCGAGCTCCACCACGACCTGCACGTGGACGACCAGCCGGACGACGACGCGTTCGACGAGTTCGTCATGCACATCGACGGCTATCTGTGCGAGATCAAGGACGTCCAGATCCGCGACGGCCTGCACATCCTCGGCGGCGGCCCGGTCGGCGAGCCGCGCGTGAACCTCGTCCTCGCGGTGCTGCGCGCCTCACAGGTGTGGGGCGGGCAGGCGAACGCCCTGCCGGGCCTGCGGGCGTCCCTCGCCGAGCACTTCGGGCTGGTGGAGAAGGAGCTGCTGGCCGAGCCGGGCGCCCCGGTGAAGGTGCCGGTGGAGCTGACCGACCTGGTGGACGGTCCGGCGCGCTCGGCCGCGGACGCGGTGGACCTGCTGGAGCAGCTGTGCCGGCGGTTCGCGGAGGGGATGGAGTCCCGGAAGTGGGACGTGACGGCCGTACCGGCCCTGGTGCGGGAGGTGCTGCGCACCGAACTCCCCGAGGCGGTCCGGGTGCTGGAGTTCGCCTGCCGGGAGGTCGTGCCGCGGCTCGCCCGGACGACGGACGAGATCGACCACATCCTGCGCGCCCTGGACGGCGGTTACGTCCCGGCCGGGCCGTCCGGTTCACCGACCCGCGGGCTGGTCAACGTCCTGCCGACCGGCCGGAACTTCTACTCCGTCGACCCGAAGGCCATCCCGTCCCGGCTGAGCTGGGAGGTCGGCCAGTCCCTCGCGGACTCGTTGATCCAGCGCTACCTGAGTGACACCGGCGAGTACCCGAAGTCCGTCGGCCTCACGGTGTGGGGTACGTCGGCGATGCGCACCCAGGGCGACGACATCGCCGAGATCCTGGCACTGCTGGGCTGCCGTCCCGTCTGGGACGACGCCTCGCGCCGGGTGACCGGCTTCGAGATCGTGCCCCCGGCCGAGCTGGGCCGGCCGCGCGTCGACGTCACGGTGCGCATCTCGGGCTTCTTCCGGGACGCGTTCCCGCACGTCGTCGGGTTGATCGACGACGCGGTGCGGGCGGTGGCGGAGCTGGACGAGCCCGCCGACCAGAACTACGTCCGCGCGCACGCCGACGCGGACACCGCCGAGCACGGCGACCGTCGCCGGGCCACGGCCCGCATCTTCGGCTCCAAGCCGGGCGCGTACGGCGCCGGTCTGCTGCCGCTGATCGACGCCCGCAACTGGCGCTCCGACGCCGACCTCGCCGAGGTGTACGCGGTGTGGGGCGGCTATGCCTACGGGCGCGGACTGGACGGGCGGGCGGCGCGCGGGGACATGGAGACGGCGTTCCGGCGGATCGCGGTGGCCGCGAAGAACGTGGACACCCGCGAACACGACCTCGTGGACGCCGACGACTACTTCCAGTACCACGGCGGCATGGTCGCCATGGTGCGGCACCTCACCGGCACCTCGCCGGAGGCGTACGTCGGCGACTCCGCCACCCCCGACCAGGTCAGGACCCGGACGCTGGGCGAGGAGACGCACCGCGTCTTCCGGGCCCGGGTGGTCAACCCGCGCTGGATGGCGGCGATGCGGCGCCACGGCTACAAGGGCGCCTTCGAGATGGCGGCCACCGTGGACTACCTCTTCGGGTACGACGCGACGGCCGGGGTCGTGGACGACTGGATGTACGAGAAGCTCAGCGCCGAGTACGTCTTCGACGCGGAGAACCAGGACTTCATGAAGAAGTCCAACCCGTGGGCGCTGCGGGGGATCACGGAGCGGCTGCTGGAGGCCGCCGAGCGCGGCCTGTGGGCCGAGCCGGACGCGGAGACGCTGGAGCGGCTGCGCGCCACCTACCTGGAACTCGAAGGCGATCTCGAAGGCGATCGCGAAGGCGACTCGGAGGGCGACGACCAGTGAGTACCCCGTTCCCGTTCACGGCCGTCGTCGGCCAGGACGACCTGCGGCTCGCGCTGCTGCTGAACGCCGTCTCCCCGGCCGTCGGCGGTGTGCTGGTGCGCGGCGAGAAGGGCACCGCGAAGTCCACGGCGGTACGGGCGCTGTCGGCGCTGATGCCGGCGGTGGACGTCGTCTCCGGGTGCCGCTTCTCCTGCGACCCCCACTCCCCCGACCCCGCCTGCCCGGACGGCCCGCACGCGCCGGGCGCCTTCGCCTCGCGCCCGGCGCGGATGGTGGAACTGCCCGTCGGCGCCTCCGAGGACCGGCTGGTCGGCGCCCTGGACATCGAACGGGCGCTGTCGGAGGGAGTGAAGGCCTTCGAGCCGGGCCTGCTGGCCGACGCGCACCGGGGCATCCTCTACGTCGACGAGGTCAACCTGCTCCACGACCACCTGGTCGACCTGTTGCTGGACGCCGCCGCGATGGGCGCCTCGTACGTCGAGCGAGAGGGCGTCTCGGTACGACACGCCTCGAAGTTTTTGCTGGTCGGCACCATGAACCCCGAGGAGGGCGAGCTGCGGCCGCAGCTCCTCGACCGGTTCGGGCTGACCGTCGAGGTCGCTGCCTCGCGCGAACCCGACCAGCGGGTGGAGGTCGTGCGGCGCCGGCTGGCGTACGACGACGACCCGGCCGGCTTCGCCGCGCGCTGGGCCGACGAGGAGACCGCCGTACGGGCGCGGATCACGGCGGCGCGGGAACTGCTGCCGTCGGTGCGCCTCGGCGACGGGGCGCTGCGCCAGATCGCGGCGACGTGTGCCGCCTTCGAGGTGGACGGCATGCGGGCCGACATCGTGATGGCGCGGACGGCGACGGCTCTGGCGGCCTGGGCCGGCCGGACCGACGTACTGGCCGAGGACGTGCGGCAGGCCGCGCTGCTGGCCCTGCCGCACCGTCGGCGGCGCAATCCGTTCGACGCGCCGGGGCTGGACGAGGACAAGCTCGACGAGACGCTGGAGGAGTTCGGCGGGCCGGGCGACAACGGCGGGGAGGGCGACGACGATCCGGACCCGGGTCCGGACGGCCCCGGCGGGCCCGGCGGGCAGCCCGAGCCCGACGACGCCCCGCAGGGCGACGGTGACGCCGCCGCGCGCCCCGAGGCCGGGGAGGGCGGGGAGCCGCAGCCTTCCGGTGGTGCCGGTGAGCAGTCGCCGGCGCGGGCCGCCGAGCCGTTCCGCACCAAGGTGCTGAGCGTGCCGGGGCTGGGCGAGGGCGCCGCCGGTCGGCGGTCGCGGGCCCGGACCGAGCACGGGCGGACCACCGGGGCCCGGCGGCCCCGGGGGGCGCTGACCAAGCTGCACCTGGCCGCCACGGTGCAGGCCGCGGCCCCGCACCAGCGGGCGCGCGGCCGGTCGGGGCGCGGGCTGGTGGTGCGCCGGGACGACCTGCGGCAGGCGAGCCGGGAGGGTCGTGAGGGCAACCTCGTGCTGTTCGTCGTGGACGCCTCCGGGTCGATGGCGGCGCGGCAGCGGATGAGTGCCGTGAAGGGCGCCGTGCTGTCGCTGCTGCTCGACGCCTACCAGCGGCGGGACAAGGTGGGGCTGGTGACCTTCCGGGGTGCGGCCGCCGACGTCGCGCTGCCGCCGACCTCGTCGGTGGACGCGGCCGCGGTCCGGCTGGAGTCGCTGCCGACGGGCGGGCGGACGCCGCTGGCGGCGGGGCTGCTCAGGGCGCACGAGGTGTTGCGGGTCGAGCGGCTGCGGGACCCGGCGCGGCGGGCGCTGGTCGTGGTGGTGACGGACGGACGGGCCACGGGTGGCCCGGAGCCGGTGGCGCTGGCCGGGCGGGCGGCGCGGCTGCTCGCGGCCGAGGGCACCGCGTCCGTGGTCGTGGACTGCGAGTCGGGGCCGGTGCGGCTCGGGCTGGCCGGGCGGCTCGCGGGTGAGCTGGGCGGGACGGCGGTGACGCTGGACGAGTTGCGGGCGGACTCGATCGCCGGGCTGGTCAAGGACGTTCAGGGCAGCAGGAGGGCCGCGTAATGCCGCAGGGACAGCCGAGTGTGATTCCGGACGACGGACTGACGACACGTCAGCGCCGCAACCGCCCGCTGGTCGTGGTGCACACGGGCGTCGGCAAGGGCAAGTCCACCGCCGCCTTCGGGCTGGCGCTGCGCGCCTGGAACCAGGGGTGGCCGATCGGGGTGTTCCAGTTCGTCAAGTCGGCGAAGTGGAAGGTCGGCGAGGAGAACGCCCTGCGCGTGCTGGGCGCCTCCGGCGAGGGCGGGTCGGTCGACTGGCACAAGATGGGCGAGGGCTGGTCCTGGGTCCAGCGCGACGCGCAGATGGACAACGAGGAGAAGGCCCGGGAGGGCTGGGAGCAGGTCAAGCGGGACCTGGCGGCCGAGACGTACAAGCTGTACGTGCTGGACGAGTTCGCCTACCCGATGCACTGGGGGTGGGTCGACACCGACGAGGTGGTGTCGGTGCTGCGCGACCGGCCGGGGACCCAGCACGTGGTGATCACCGGGCGGAACGCGCCGGAGAAGCTGGTGGAGTTCGCCGACCTCGTCACCGACATGTCCAAGGTCAAGCACCCGATGGACGCCGGGCAGAAGGGGCAGAGGGGCATCGAGTGGTGACCTCCGCCGAATCCGCCGTGCCCCGGCTGGTCGTCGCCGCGCCCTCCTCGGGCAGCGGCAAGACCACCGTCGCCACGGGGCTCATGGCGGCGCTCGCCGGGCGCGGGCTCGCCGTGTCGCCGCACAAGGTCGGACCGGACTACATCGACCCCGGGTACCACTCCCTCGCCACCGGGCGGGCGGGGCGGAACCTCGACGCCTACCTGTGCGGGCCCGAGCTGGTCGGGCCGCTGTTCCTGCACGGCGCGCGCGGGTGCGACATCGCCGTGGTCGAGGGGGTGATGGGGCTGTACGACGGGGCCGCCGGGGAAGGCGAGCTGGCGTCCACCGCGCAGGTGGCGAAGCTGCTCGGCGCTCCGGTGGTGCTGGTCGTGGACGCGTCGTCGCAGTCCCGGTCGGTGGCGGCGCTGGTGCACGGGTTCGTGTCCTGGGACCCGGAGGTGCGGGTCGGGGGCGTGATCCTCAACAAGGTGGGCTCGGACCGGCACGAGGCGCTGCTGCGGGAGGCGCTCGACTCCGTCGGGGTGCCGGTGCTGGGGGTGCTGCGGCGGGTGCCGCAGGTCGCCACGCCGTCGCGGCATCTGGGGTTGGTGCCGGTCGCCGAGCGGGGGGCGGAGGCGGTCGACGCCGTGGCGGCGATGGCGGCGCAGGTCTCCGACGGTTGTGATCTGGAGGCGTTGGTGGCGCTGGCCCGGGCTGCCGGGCCGTTGCCGGAGGGCTCCGCTCCCTGGTCCCCCGGGCCCGCGCCCACCCACCGTCCGACCCGGTCGGCCGAGAAGTCACCGCCGCTCGTCGCCGTCGCCGGCGGTCCCGCCTTCACGTTCTCCTACGCCGAGCACACCGAACTGCTCGCCGCCGCCGGGGCCGAGGTCGTCACGTTCGATCCGCTGCGGGACGAGGAGCTTCCCGAGGGGACAGCCGGCCTGGTCGTCGGGGGCGGCTTCCCCGAGGTGTACGCCTCCGAACTGTCCGCCAACGAGCCGCTGCGCAAGGCCGTCGCCGAACTCGCGCTGAGCGGCGCTCCCGTCGCCGCCGAGTGCGCGGGCCTGCTGTACCTGTGCCGGGAGCTGGACGGGTCGCCGATGTGCGGGGTGCTGGACGCCTCCGCGCGGATGACCGGGCGGCTGACGCTGGGCTACCGGGACGCCGTGGCCGTGAGCGACAGCGCGCTGGCCGTCGCGGGGACGCGGATGCGGGGCCACGAGTTCCACCGGACCGTCGTGGAGCCGGGGGCCGGGGCGGCTCCGGCGTGGGGGGTGCGGGCGCCCGAACGGCGCGTCGAGGGATTCGTGGAGCGCGGTGTGCACGCGAGTTATCTGCACACGCACTGGGCGTCCGAGCCCGGTGTCGCCCGTCGGTTCGTGGAGAGGTGCCGGACGTCATGAGCAGCAGGCTGATCGGTGTGGGGGTCGGGCCCGGGGACCCCGAGCTGGTGACCGTCAAGGGCGTCAACGCGCTGCGGGCCGCCGACGTCGTCGTCGTGCCCGTCATGGACACCGGGGAGCGGGGGCGGGCCGAGGCGACCGTGCTGCACTACGCGCCCGCCGAGAAGGTCGTCCGCGTCGTCTTCGCGCTGAACGAGCGCACCGACCGGGCCCGTCGTGAGGCGGCCTGGGACGCGGCCGGGCAGCGCGTGGCCGGGCTTCTGCGGGCGCACGGCACCGTCGCCTTCGCCACCATCGGCGACCCCAACGTGTACTCGACCTTCACCTACCTCGCGCAGACCGTCGGCGAGCTGGTGCCGGGAACCCTCGTGGAGACCGTGCCGGGCATCACCGCCATGCAGGACCTCGCGGCCCGGTCGGGTGCCGTGCTGACCGAGGGCACCGAGCCGCTGACGCTGGTTCCGGTGACCGCGGGAGCCGCCGTGCTGAAGGACGCGCTGAACGGGCCCGGCACGGTCGTCGCCTACAAGTTCGGCCGGCAGGCGGCCGAGGTCGCCGAGGCGCTGCGGGAGACCGGGCGGCTGGACGACGCGGTGTGGGGGTCGGCGCTGGGACTGCCGGAGGAGTCCGTGCGGGCCGCGGCGGAACTGGACGGTGGCCCGCTGCCCTACCTGTCGACGCTCATCGCGCCCGCCCGGCGCGAGGGCGGCCGGGGCGGGAAACTGTGAGCGTCCCCGGTGGGGGCGCCTCATTCGGCGACGCCCACCACCAGCCAGATGAACGCGGCGCCCGCGACCGTGCACAGCAGGGTCGAGCGGGCGGGGTGCTGGTGATGCGCCTCGGGGAGGATCTCCGCCGCGGCGAGGTAGAGCAGGACTCCGCCGAAGAGGCCGAGGTAGGCGCCGAGGGCCTGCTCGGGGATGCTGAACAGCAGGGTCGAGGCCGCGCCGAGCACCGGGGCGCAGGCGTCGGCGAACAGCATCGCCACGGCCCGGCGGCGGGCGTTCCCGTACAGGCTGGTCAGCGTGTAGGTGTTGAAGCCGTCGGCGAAGTCGTGGGCGATCACGGCCATCGCCACCGCCGCGCCCATGCCGCCGCCCACCTGGAAGGCCGCGCCGATCGCCACGCCGTCCATCGCGCTGTGCCCGACCATCGCGGCGGCGGCCGTCAGGCCCACCTGGGGCGAGCGGTGCGTGTGCTCGTCGGCGCCGTGCGCCGCGCGGCGGGCCGCCAGCAGGCGCTCCACCAGGTGTGCCAGCAGGAAGCCGGCGACGAAGAGCAGCAGCGCCTCCGGCACGCCGAACACCTCCTCGCCCGCCGCGTCCAGGGCCTCGGGCAGCAGGTCGAGGCCGACCACGCCCAGCATCAGGCCACCGGCCAGCCCCAGGACCAGGTGGCGCCGGTCGGTCACGCGCTGTGCCGTCCAGCCACCGGCCAGGGTCATCAGGAACGCGCCGAGCGCGACGAAGACCGCCATGGGCCCTTGCTATCGGATCGGGGCGCGTATCCGTGCGCACGACAGCAGCAACCGCAGTAAATATGCGTAGGAGAGGACCGATTCCCATGGCTTCCGAGGACTCCGTGGCACCCGAGGTCTCGGCGGCACCCGCCGCCGCGGCCGGGGACCCCACCGGCAAGGTGACCTTCGTCGGTGCCGGGCCGGGCGCCGCCGATCTGCTGACGTTCCGCGCCGCGCGGGCCATCGCCGAGGCCGACGTCGTGATCTGGGCGGCCAGTCTGGTCCAGGAGGAGGTGCTGGGGCATGCCCGTCAGGACGCGGAGGTCCTGGACTCGGCGACGATGTCGCTGGAGGACGTCGTCGCGGTCTACCGGCGGGCCCGTGCGGAAGGGCTGCGGGTCGCCCGCATCCACTCCGGCGACCCGGCCCTGTGGGGCGGGACGCAGGAGCAGCTCGACCGGTGCGCGGAGATCGGCATCGCGACCGAGGTGGTGCCCGGCGTCTCCGCCTTCTCGGCGGTGGCCGCGCTGGCGCAGCGGGAGCTGACCATCCCGGAGGTCGCGCAGTCCGTCGTCCTGACCCGGCTCGGCGGCGGCAAGACGCCGATGCCGCCCGGGGAGGAGGTCCGCGAGTTCGCGAAGCACGGCACCACCATGGCGGTCTTCCTGTCGGCGGCCCGCAGCGGTCAGCTGGTGCGGGAGCTGCTGGAGGGCGGCTACCCGACCGAGACGCCGGTCGTCGTCGCCTACCAGGCCACGTGGCCGGAGGAGCTGGTCGTGCGGTGCACGATCGGCACGCTGGAGGAGACGGTCAAGGAGCACAAGCTCTGGAAGCACACCCTGTTCCTGGTCGGCCCGGCCCTCGACGCGCACGGCACCCGCTCGCACCTGTACCACCCGGGGCACTTCCACGGCTATCGCAAGGCCGACCCCGAGGCGCGGCGGGAGCTGCGCACGCGGGGTGCGAGCACGTGATCACGGTGGTGGGCATGGGGGCCGGCGAGCCTCCCGCCGGGGACGTCGCCGCCGGTGCCGCGCTGGTGGTCGGCGGACGGCGCCACCTGGACGCCGTACGGCTGCCGGCGGGGGCCGAGCGGGTCGTCCTCGGGGCGTTGGCGCCGGCCCTGGACACGGTCGCGGAGTACGTCGCCGAGGAGCGGCCGGTGGTCGTCCTGGCCTCCGGCGACCCGGGGTTCTTCGGCATCGTGCGGGCGCTGGCCGAGCGGTTCGGGCCCGAGCGGCTCGACGTGCGGCCCGGTGTGTCCTCGGTCGCGGCCGCGTTCGCGCGGGCCGGGCTGCCGTGGGACGACGCCGTGGTGGCCAGCGCGCACGGGCGGGACCTGCGGACGGCGGTGAACGTGTGCCGGGCGTACCCGAAGGTCGCCGTGCTGACCGGGCCCGGGGCGGGTCCGGCGGAGCTGGGCGCCGCGCTGCGCGGCGACGATCGGGTGCTGGTCGTCGCCCGCGCGCTGGGCTCCGCCGGGGAGCGGGTGGAGCGGGTGACGCCCGCGGAGGCCGCCGGCCGGGACTGGGGAGCGGCGGTGAGCGTGGTGCTGTGCCTGGACGAGGCGCGGGCGCTGGGACCGGCGCGGACCATCGCGGGGGCGCGGGGCGGACGCGGCGAACCGGACCCCCACGGGGGACCGGACGTATCCGTGGCACCGGACGTGCCCGCGCGTCCGGACGGGCCCGTGGGACCGGACGGGCCCGTGCGTCCTGTCCGGGGTGCCGGGCCGGGCGGAGGGGCCGGCTGGGCCCTGGACGAGACCGAGTTCGCCCACCGCGACTCGATGATCACCAAGTTCGAGGTGCGCGCGCTGGCGCTGGCCCGGCTCGGGCCGCGCCCCGGTGACCTGGTGTGGGACGTCGGGGCGGGTTCGGGGTCCGTGGCCGTGGAGTGCGCGCGGCTGGGTGCCGCCGTCGACGCCGTGGAGAAGACACCGGACGGCGTCGAGCGCATCCGCGCCAACGCCGTCGCGCACGGCGTCGACGTCCGCGTGGTGCACGGCACGGCGCCCGGGGCGCTGTCGGACCTGGCGGACCCCGACGCCGTGTTCGTCGGCGGGGGCGGGCACGAGCTGCCCGCGGTCGTCGCGGCCTGCGCGCGGCGCGCCCGGCGTGCCGTGGTCGTCGCCCTGGCCGCGCTGGACCGGGTGCCGGCGGCCCGCCGGGCGCTGCTCGACGCCGGGCTGGAGTGCGACGGGGTGCTGTTGCAGTCGTCCCGGCTCGCCCCGCTGCCGGGGGACGTGACCCGGCTCGCGGCGGCCAATCCCGTGTTCCTGCTGTGGGGCGTGAGGCCGCACAGCCGTACCGAAGGAGTTTCCCCTTGATCGGCCTGATCTCCGCCACCGCGGCGGGAGCGGCCGCGCGGGACCGGCTGGCCGCCGCCTGGCCGGACCGCACGCGCGTCTACGAGGGTCCCGTCGCGGACGCCGTACGGACCGCGTTCGCCGAGTGCGAGCGGCTGGTGTGCTTCCTGGCCACGGGGGCCGTCGTCCGGCTCGTGGCACCGCTGCTGGACGACAAGCGGACCGACCCCGGGGTCGTCTGCGTGGACGAGGGCGGACGGTTCGCCGTGTCGCTGGTCGGCGGCCACGGGGGCGGCGCCAACGCACTCGCCGTCGCGGTCGCCGGGGTGCTGGGCGCCGAGCCGGTGGTGACGACGGCGACGGACGCCGTGGGACTGCCGGGGCTGGACACCCTCGGGATGCCCGTGGAGGGCGATGTCGCCGGGGTGTCGCGGGCCCTGCTCGACGGTGTGCCGGTCGCGCTGCGCGCGGAGGTGCGGTGGCCCCTGCCGCCGCTGCCCGTCACCGACGAGGGCGCGTACACGGTCCGGCTGACCGACCGTCTGGTGGAGCCCACCGGGCGCGAGGCCGTCCTGCGTCCGCCGTCCCTGGTCGTCGGCGTCGGCGCCTCCAGGGGGGCACCCGTCGACGAGGTGCTCGGGCTGGTCGAGGAGGCGCTGCGGGACGCCGGGCTGTCCGCCGCGTCCGTCGCCGAACTGGCCACCGTGGACGCCAAGGCACAGGAGCCCGGGATCGTCGGGGCCGCCGAGCGGCTGGGCGTGCCCCTGGTGACGTACGCCGCCGGGGAGCTGGCGGGCGTGGCGGTGCCCAACCCCTCCGACGCGCCGCTCGCGGCGGTCGGCACGCCGTCGGTCGCGGAGGCGGCGGCGCTCGCGCGGGGCGGCGAACTCCTCGTCCCCAAGCGCAAGTCGGCGTCGAGTCCGGCGATGGCCACCTGTGCCGTCGTACGGCGGCCGGGGCGCGGGCGGCTCGCGGTGGTCGGGCTCGGGCCGGGCGCCCGGGACCTGGTCACGCCGCGCGCACAGGCCGAGTTGCGGCGGGCTTCGGTGCTGGTCGGTCTCGACCAGTACGTCGACCAGATCCGCGACCTGCTGCGGCCCGGTACCCGGATCCTGGAGTCGGGGCTCGGTGCCGAGGAGGAGCGGGCCCGGACCGCGGTCGAGGAGGCCCGCCGCGGACACGCCGTCGCCCTGATCGGCAGCGGGGACGCCGGGGTGTACGCCATGGCGTCGCCCGCGCTGGCGGAGGCGTCCGACGACATCGACGTGGTCGGGGTTCCCGGGGTGACGGCGGCGCTGGCGGCCGGGGCGATCCTGGGCGCGCCGCTCGGTCACGACCACGTGTCGATCAGCCTGTCCGACCTGCACACGCCGTGGGAGGTCATCGAACGGCGGGTGCGGGCGGCGGCCGAGGCGGACCTCGTCGTGACCTTCTACAACCCGCGCAGCCGGGGCCGGGACTGGCAGCTGCCCAAGGCGCTGGCGATCCTCGCGGAGCACCGGGAGCCGACCACGCCGGTCGGGGTCGTGCGCAACGCGTCGCGCGCCGACGAGTCCAGCCGCCTGACCACGCTCGCCGCCCTGGACCCGGCGGCGGTCGACATGATGACGGTCGTGACGGTGGGCAACACCGCGACCCGGGAGATCGCCGGGCGCATGGTGACCCCGCGCGGCTACCGCTGGCAGGAGCGGGCCGAGTGAGCCCCGTCGCGCCCCCCGTCGGGCTGCCCGCCGTGAACGACGTGTCCGAGAGGGGCGGTCCGGCGGTCGCGTCGAACGCCCTGCCGCACCACCCCCTTCCGTCCGAGGAACCCGAGGAGAAACTGTGACCACCCCGCCCGCCCTGCTCATCGCCGGACACGGCACCCGGGACGAGGCCGGAGCCGAGGCGTTCCGCGACTTCGTGCGCGAGCTGGGCCGCCGCCACCCCGAACTGCCTGTCGCCGGCGGATTCATCGAACTGTCGCCGCCGCCGCTCGGCGAGGCGGTCGCCGAGCTGGTCGAGCGCGGGGTGCGCCGGTTCGCCGCGGTGCCGCTGATGCTGGTGTCCGCCGGGCACGCGAAGGGCGACATCCCGGCGGCGCTCTCCCGCGAGAAGGAGCGCCACCCCGGTATCTCGTACACCTACGGGCGTCCGCTGGGCCCGCACCCCGCGCTGCTGCGGGTGCTGGAGCGGCGCCTGGAGGAGGCCGTCGACCCCTCCTGGGACCGCTCCGAGGTGACCGTGCTGCTGGTGGGGCGCGGTTCGACGGACCCGGACGCCAACGCGGAGGTGTTCAAGGCGGCGCGGCTGCTGTGGGAGGGACGCGGGTACGGGGCGGTGGAGACGGCGTTCGTGTCGCTGGCGAAGCCGGACGTGCCGGGCGGCCTGGAGCGGTGCGTGCGGCTGGGGGCGCGGCGGGTCGTGGTCCTGCCGTACTTCCTGTTCACCGGCATCCTCCCGGACCGGGTCCGGCACCAGACCGAGGAGTGGGCCGCGGCGCACCCGGAGACCGAGGTGCGTTCGGCGGACGTCATCGGGCCGGAGCCGGAGCTGCTGGACCTGGTGTGGGAGCGGTACGAGGAGGCCGTCGAGGGCGACCTGCGGATGAACTGCGACTCCTGCGTGTACCGGATCGCGCTGCCGGGGTTCGAGGACAAGGTGGGGCTGCCGCAGCAGCCGCACTTCCACCCCGACGACGACGGCCACCACCACCACGGGCACCATCACGGGCATGGACACGCACACTCCCACGCCCACTGAGGGCCCGGCCGTCGACCTCGACCTGCGGCACCACGGGGACGCCGAGGTCCGCGACGACGGCTCGGCGCTGGTGGACCTCGCGGTGAACGTCCGCGCGGACACGCCCCCGGTGTGGCTGCGCGAGCACGTCGCCGCCTCGCTCGGCTCCCTCGCGGTCTACCCGGACGGGCGGGCCGCGCGGGCGGCGGTGGCGGCACGGCACGGGCTGCCGGTGGAGCGGGTGCTGCTGACGTCGGGCGCGGCGGAGGCGTTCGTGCTGCTGGCGCGGGCGCTGAAGGTGAGCCGGCCGGTCGTGGTGCACCCCCAGTTCACGGAGCCGGAGGCGGCGCTGCGGGACGCGGGGCACACGGTCGGCCGGGTGCTGCTGAGGGAGGCGGACGGCTTCCGGCTGGACCCGGCCGCGGTGCCCGAGGAGGCCGACCTGGTGGTGGTCGGCAACCCGACGAACCCGACGTCGGTGCTGCACCCGGCGGACGCGGTCGCGGAGCTGGCCCGCCCCGGGCGGACGCTGGTCGTGGACGAGGCGTTCATGGACGCGGTGCCGGGTGAGCGGGAGGCGCTGGCCGGGCGCACCGACGTGCCCGGGCTGGTCGTCCTGCGCAGCCTCACCAAGACGTGGGGGCTGGCCGGGCTGCGCATCGGGTACGTCCTGGCGGCCCCGGAGACGATCACGGAGCTGGAACGCGCCCAGCCGCTGTGGCCGGTGTCGACGCCGGCGCTGGCGGCCGCCGAGGCGTGCGTGGCGCCGCGGGCGCTGGCGGAGGCCGCCCACGCCGCGCACCGCGTCGCCGCGGACCGGGCGCATCTCGTCGCCGGACTCACCCGGTTCGCCGCCGGCGGAGTGCGGGTCGTCGAACCGGCCGCGGGCCCCTTCGTCCTGGTCCGTCTCCCGCACGCCGCCGCCGTACGCCACCGGCTGCGCGATCTCGGGTACGCGGTGCGGCGCGGGGACACGTTCCCGGGTCTGGGCGAGGAGTGGCTGCGCCTCGCGGTACGGGACCGGGCGACGACGGACGGCTTTCTGCGGGCGCTGGAGCGGGCGGTGGCGGGACGGGCCTGACCCGTACGGCGGGCGGGGCGCACGGCCTGCTCGCCGGTGAGGCCGGCGGACGGAACACCCGCGGCCGCCCGGCGCTTCCCTCCGCCGACCCCGAAGGACGGCACCGCCGCGCCCCACGTGCGCGGCGGTGCCGCCCGGCCCGGCAGCCCGTACGGCCCGCCCCCCTCGCCCTCACCACCGCCCGCGGGCACCCGCCCGGACGGTCACCCGCGCCGGCGCCGGGCCAGCAGCAGGGAGCCGCCGCCCGCCAGGACAAGGGCCGCGGCCCCGGCGGCGAGGTAGGGGGTCGCCGAACTGCCGCCCGTCTCGGCGAGGTCGGCCCCGGCGCGGGCGCCCTGGGGCCGGACCTCGGCGGCCGGTTCGGCCTCCTGCCCGGCGGGGGGCTCGTCGGCCTTCGCCGGAGGCTGCTCGGCTTCCGGGGCCGCCGGGGACTCACAGGTCGCCTTCGCCAGGGTCAGGGTGCCGTCGACCTCCGCGACGTTCAGGTCCAGGGGGTTGACGGACACCTTGAGTTCGAGCGCGGTGGCGGCGGCCGTACGGGAGGTGGTCTCCTTCCGGGACAGGTCGAGCCGCACCTCGCCGACACCGGGAACCTCGACCTCCGTCGTCCCGCCGGTGGTCAGGGTGACCTTCTTGCCGAGGACCGTGACCGGGCCCAGCAGGTTCGCGTCGGCGACCGGCTTCTTCCCGGCCTCGCACGTCGCGGTGGAGGTGACCTGCTCGACCTCGACCACCGACAGCAGCGGCAGGCCCGGGACGTGGAGCCGCGCGCGGGCGAGGTTCGCGCGGCCCTCGCTCTTCGCCGCGGTCGCCGTCGCCGCGGACTCGGCCACGTCGGCCCGCAGGACGCTGAAGGCCCTGCCGCCGTCGACGCCGTCCAGCCGCGCGGTCAGCGCGGTCTTCCGGGCCGTCTCGGGCGCGTGCACCTCGTTGAGGGTGACCGCGAGCGGGACGTTCACGGTCTTGTTGAGCAGGGACACGTCGAGCCCGGTCCGCAGGACGGTGGCGCTCGCGCGGCCGTGGCCGCCGGTCGCCTGTGCGGTGCCCGCGCCGGCCAGGGCCGCGGGACCGGCGGCCAGGACCGTGGCCGCCGCGACGGTGACGAGACGGCGTGCGGGCGTGCGGAAGGTGTTGCCGTTCAAGGTGGTGGGACCCCCAGTGAGACATGCGTGCGGGACACGCATGAGCGACATGCTTGGGACCCGCACAGAATGTCCTCGCGCCCGCCCGACCGTCAGCGATCCCGGGGCACTTCACCCCTTCGTGGGGTTTCCGCCCGCGCTTTCGAATTCTTCGGCACGGGTGTTCCCCGGCGTCACCCCGGACGGCTAACCGACCACCCGTCCGTTCAGCACCACCCGGCGCGGAGCGGCGAGCACGCGCACGTCCGCGCGCGGGTCCTCGTCGAACACCACCAGGTCCGCCGGCGCGCCCTCCTCCAGGCCGGGACGTCCGAGCCAGCGCCGGGCGGCCCAGGTCGTAGCGGCGAGGGCCTCCACGGGCGGGATGCCGGCCGTCACCAGCTCGGCGACCTCCGCCGCGGCCAGGCCGTGGGCCAGGGCCCCTCCCGCGTCGGTGCCGACGAAGACCGGGATACCGGCGTCGTAGGCGCTCCGCACGGTGTCGTAGCGGCGCTCGTGCAGCCGGCGCATGTGGGAGGACCAGCGGGGGAACCGGGACTCGCCGCCGTCGGCGAGCGCCGGGAAGGTGGCGATGTTGACCAGGGTCGGCACGATGGCGACGCCCCGCTCGGCGAAAAGGGGGATCGTGTCGTCGGTCAGGCCCGTGGCGTGCTCGACGCAGTCGATGCCGGCCTCGACGAGGTCGCGCAGCGAGTCCTCGGCGAAGCAGTGGGCGGTGACGCGGGCGCCGAGACGGTGGGCCTCCGCGATCGCCGCCTCCACGGCGCCGCGCGGCCAGCAGGCGGACAGGTCGCCGAGGTCGCGGTCGATCCAGTCGCCGACCAGCTTCACCCAGCCGTCGCCGCGCCGGGCCTCCTGCGCGACGTACGCCACCAGATCCTCGGGCTCGACCTCCCAGGCGTAGTTGCGGATGTAGCGCCGGGTGCGGGCGATGTGCCGGCCGGCCCGGATGATCTTCGGGAGGTCCTCGCGGTCGTCGATCCAGCGGGTGTCGGAGGGCGAACCCGCGTCGCGGATGAGGAGGGTGCCCGCCTCCCGGTCGGTCAGCGCCTGTTTCTCGGCGACGTCCTCGGGGACGGCGCCGTGCCGGTCGAGGCCGACGTGGCAGTGGGCGTCGACCAGGCCGGGCAGCGCCCAGCCCGTGACGGTGCGGACGTCGGCCGCACCCGCGGGACGGTCGTAGGAGATCCGGCCGTCGACCACCCACACCTCGTCGCGGACCTCCTCCGCTCCGACCAGCACCCGACCCTTCACGTGCAGCACCGTGCGATCGCTCATGTCCCGCACCCTAGACCGGTGCGGCGGGGTGTTCGAAGGCCGGTCACCGGGCGGCCGCGCGGGCCTGCCGCCCGGCCGCCCGCCGGGCGGCGACCGCGCCCGCGACGGCGGTCAGGGCGAGCACGGCGGCCCCGGGGCTGGCGTAGCCGGGGACGTCGGCGGAGTCGTAGCCGCCGCCGTCCGTGGTCTCGCAGCGGAAGCGCAGGGGCAGCAGGGAGGCGTCGTAGTCGATCACCCGCTCGGACAGCTCCTGGGACACACCGGTGCGGCAGGGCCCCATCGGCGAGGAGCCCGTTCCCCCGTCCTCCGCCTCCATCACCGCGAAGCCCACACACAGCGCGCCCCAGGCGTACAGCAGGACGGCACCCGCGCCGGCGGCCCCGGCGACGGCCCGCCAGGGCGCGCCCGCCCTGGGCCGCCCGGGAGCCGCGGGACGGGCCGCGGGGTAGGGGCGGCGCCCGAACGTGTCGGCGTTTCGGCCGAGGACGACAGCCGTCACCACGGCGATGGCCACGAGCAGCAACAGAACGGACACGAGGCCGAGTTCATCAGGCCGACGATCGTTCCGGCTGTGGCGGAAGCCACAATTCCGGGCGTGAGGGTGTCGCAACGGAAACCCTCCGCGCGAGTGGCGACGCGGGCCATGGTTACTCTCGACTCCGTACGCGCCGTACACCTGCCCGTTACTGAAGAGAGCACCGCCGTGACCCACCCCTTCCTGGACCTCGCCCCGCTGAGCGCCGGCCGTTTCGCCGCGATCGAGGACCGGGTGGCGCGCCTGCTCGGCACCGGACAGGACGTCGTGATCATGCAGGGCGAGGCGCTGCTGCCGCTGGAGGGCGCGATCCGCGCCGCCGCCGGGCCGGGCACCGTCGCGCTGAACATCATCACGGGGCCGTACGGGCAGACCTTCGGGAACTGGCTGCGGGACTGCGGCGCGACCGTGCACGACCTCGCCGTGCCGTTCCACACCGCCGTCTCCGCCGAACAGGTCCGCCGGGCCTTCGCCGAGCACCCGGGGATCGACTTCGTGTCCCTGGTGCACGCGGAGGCGGCGACCGGGAACACCAACCCGGTCGCGGAGATCGGCGAGGCGGTGCGGGAGCAGGGCGCACTGTTCTACCTGGACGCCGTGGCCTCGGTGGGCGCCGAGCCGGTGCTGCCGGACGCGTGGGGCGTGGACCTGTGCGTGATCGGCGCACAGAAGGCGATGGGCGGTCCGGCCGGCGTGTCGGCGGTGTCGGTGAGCGAGCGGGCCTGGGCGCGGATGGCGGCGAACCCGCACGCCCCGCGCCGGTCGTACCTCTCCCTGCTGGACTGGAAGGAGCGCTGGATCGACGGCGGGCGCAAGGCGCTGCTGCACGCTCCGGCGCAGTTGGAGATGCTCGCGCTGGAGGCGTGTGTGGAGCGCATCGAGGCGGAGGGCCCGGAGACGGTGATGGCGCGGCACGCCTCGGCCGCGGCGGCCACCCGCGCCGGTGCGCTCGCGCTGGGCGGCGGCCTGGAGCCGTACGTGCACGAGGTGAGGGACGCGGCGCCGGTCGCGACGACGCTGCGGGTGCCGGCGGGCACCGACGCGTCGGAGCTGGTGGCCCGCGCCCTGGCCTCCGACCCCACGCTGCCGCTGGCCGCGGGCGGGGGCGCGCTGGCGAAGGAGATGCTCCGGGTCAACCACTACGGCCCGGACGCGACGCCCGGGGCCGTACAGGGCTGCCTGGCGGCACTGGGTGCCGCGCTGGCCGAGGGCGGGGTCGGGACGGACCTGGGGGCGGCCCGGCGCGCCGCCGAGTCCGCCTGGGAGGCGCAGAGCGGCACAGGCCTTTCCGGGGCGTGAATTCTTGGAATTTGCCGAAGCCATCAAAAGCGAATTCGGCAATTCTTCGGAGTGCAGCCATCGGTGTTCTTCTGCCCGCTTTCCCCGAGCCTAAACTCTAAGATTTCGATAAGTTCGAGACCGGCATTTCGGACACGCGTCGCACAGGTTACATGATTGTGACCCGTTACACATGCTGACCGATTCGCGCCGTTCCTCCAGGTCAAATCATCCCAAAGTGTCGTCGGTTCGCGCAGTGGCACGCGCCCGCGTGATATCACACGACACGTTCATACGTAACCCCGTCCGGCGATGCAATTTCGATTTTCGCTGGGTAATTTCATTTGCATGACTGCCGCGCAAGCAGACCTGCAAATCGATCGTCCGAGAGTGGCCGACGGCGCCGCCCTGTGGCGGATAGCCAAGGACTCGAAGGTCCTCGACGTGAACTCGTCCTACAGCTATCTGCTCTGGTGCCGTGACTTCGCGGCAACCTCGGCCGTCGCCCGCGACGGGCACGGCGTGCCGGTCGGCTTCGTGACCGGCTACGTGCGGCCCGACCAGCCGGACACGCTGCTCGTGTGGCAGGTGGCGGTGGACGAGGCGTACCGTGGTCGGAAGCTGGCGGCTTCGATGCTCGACGGGCTTGCCGCCCGGACCCTCGCGGAGTGCGGGACGACGACCGTGGAGACCACCATCTCCCCCGACAACACCGCTTCCCAGCGGCTGTTCACCTCGTTCGCCGAGCGCCACGGCGCCCCGCTGGAGCGCGAAGTCCTCTTCGACACGGACGAGTTCCCCGACGGGCCGCACGAGCCCGAGGTCCTGTACCGCATAGGCCCCCTCGGCGGCCCGGCCCGCGGCTGACCGCCCGGCGGGCGCCTTCGCCGCCCGGCCCCCAGACTTCCCGGCCCGGACCGCGCCGGTCCACCGGATCCGTACGACCTTCCTCTCCCACCCTCACCCCACGAGGAGCGATTCGTCGTGACCATCACCCAGCCCGACCTCAGTGTCTTCGAGACCGTCGAGTCCGAGGTGCGCAGCTACTGCCGCGGCTGGCCCACCATCTTCGACCGTGCGGTCGGCAGCCGCATGTACGACGAGGACGGCCACGAGTACCTGGACTTCTTCGCCGGAGCGGGCTCGCTCAACTACGGGCACAACAACGCCGTACTGAAACGCGCGCTCATCGACTACCTGGAGCGGGACGGCGTCACGCACGGTCTCGACATGTCGACGACGGCCAAGCGCCGCTTCCTGGAGACGTTCCAGAACACGATCCTGCGCCCGCGCGACCTGCCGTACAAGGTCATGTTCCCGGGCCCGACGGGCACCAACGCCGTGGAGTCCGCGCTGAAGCTGGCGCGCAAGGTGAAGGGGCGCGAGTCGATCGTGTCCTTCACCAACGCCTTCCACGGCATGTCGCTCGGCTCGCTCGCGGTGACCGGCAACGCCTTCAAGCGGGCCGGCGCCGGCATCCCGCTGGTGCACGGCACGCCGATGCCGTTCGACAACTACTTCGACGGCACCGTCGAGGACTTCCTGTGGTTCGAGCGGCTCCTGGAGGACCAGGGCTCCGGGCTCAACAAGCCGGCCGCCGTGATCGTGGAGACCGTGCAGGGCGAGGGCGGCATCAACGTCGCCCGGCCCGAGTGGCTGCGCGCCCTGTCCGAGCTGTGCGAGCGCCAGGACATGCTGCTCATCGTGGACGATATCCAGATGGGCTGCGGACGTACCGGCGCCTTCTTCTCCTTCGAGGAGGCGGGCATCACGCCGGACATCGTCACCGTCTCCAAGTCGATCAGCGGCTACGGCCTGCCCATGTCGCTCTGCCTGTTCAAGCCGGAACTGGACGTCTGGGAGCCGGGCGAGCACAACGGCACCTTCCGCGGCAACAACCCGGCCTTCGTGACGGCGACCGCCACCCTGGAGGCGTACTGGGCCGACGGGTCGGCGATGGAGAAGCAGACCCGCACCCGCGGTGAGCAGGTCGAGCAGCACATGATCGCCATCACCGAGGAGAACCTCGCCGACGTCAAGGAGTACCGCGGCCGCGGCCTGGTCTGGGGCCTGGAGTTCCACGACAAGGACCGCGCGGGGAAGATCGCCAAGCGCGCCTTCGAGCTCGGGCTGCTCATCGAGACGTCCGGCCCCGAGAGCGAGGTCGTCAAACTGCTGCCGGCGCTCACCATCACGCCCGACGAGCTGGACGAGGGCATGAAGACCCTCGCCCGCGCGGTGCGCGAGACCGCCTGACACCCCACCTTCCGGCGCCTTCGACCGCGCGGCCGAAGGCGCCGGGGACCCTGCACACCCTTCACCTAGGAGGCATCGCAACACCGTGATCGTCCGTTCGTTCAAGGAGATCGAAGGCACCGACCGGCACGTGAAGTCGGCGTCCGGCACCTGGGAGAGCAAGCGCATCGTCCTCGCCAAGGAGAAGGTCGGCTTCTCCGTGCACGAGACGATTCTGTACGCGGGTACGGAGACGTCGATGTGGTACGCGAACCACATCGAGGCCGTCGTCTGCACCCAGGGCGACGCCGAGTTGACCGACCGCGAGACGGGGAAGACGTACCACATCACCCCGGGCACGATGTACCTCCTCGACGGCCACGAGCGGCACACGCTCAAGGTCAAGGAGGACTTCCACTGCATCTGTGTCTTCAACCCGCCCGTGACCGGACGGGAGGACCACGACGAGAACGGCGTCTACCCGCTGCTCACCGAGGAGGTGTGAGTCATCGTGACCATCACGACCACGAACATCACCGATCTCTACCCCACCCGCGGCGCCACCGAGGTGGCCACCCCCCGCAAGGACCCGGTCGTCTGGGGCTCCCCGGACACGCCCGGTCCCGTCTCGGCCGGTGAGCTCCAGTCCCTGGACCGCGACGGCTTCCTCGCCGTCGACCAGCTCATCGGGCCGGACGAGGTAGCCAGGTACGCGCGGGAGCTGGAGCGGCTCACCTCCGACCCGGCCATCCGCGCGGACGAGCGCTCCATCGTGGAGCCGCAGTCCAAGGAGATCCGGTCCGTCTTCGAGGTGCACAGGATCAGCGAGGTCTTCGCCGAGCTGGTGCGCGACGAGCGCGTGGTCGGGCGGGCCCGGCAGATCCTCGGCTCGGACGTCTACGTCCACCAGTCCCGGATCAACGTCAAGCCGGGCTTCGGGGCCAGCGGTTTCTACTGGCACTCGGACTTCGAGACCTGGCACGCCGAGGACGGCCTGCCGAACATGCGGACGATCTCGGTCTCGATCGCGCTCACCGAGAACTACGACACCAACGGCGGTCTCATGATCATGCCGGGGTCGCACAAGACGTTCCTCGGGTGCGCGGGGGCCACGCCGAAGGACAACTACAAGAAGTCCCTGCAGATGCAGGACGCGGGGACGCCGTCCGACGAGGCGCTGACCAAGATGGCGTCGGAGTACGGCATCAAGCTGTTCACCGGCAAGGCCGGCTCGGCGACCTGGTTCGACTGCAACTGCATGCACGGTTCGGGCGACAACATCACGCCCTTCCCGCGCAGCAACGTGTTCATCGTGTTCAACAGCGTGGAGAACACGGCCGTCGAGCCGTTCGCGGCGCCCATCCGGCGCCCGGACTTCATCGGCGCGCGGGACTTCACTCCGGTGAGGTGACCCGCATCTGATCCCGGGCAGGGGCCTCTTCGTGTGGGACGGGAGGCCCCTGCCCGATGCGTGTCCCGGGCCGGCAGCCCGGTCGCGCGAGACCCGGCCCTGGTCTCCCGATCCGGCGCTTCCGGCCCCGCTGTCTCAGTCCGCCAGTACGTCGAGCAGCCGGTCGACGTCCGCCGGCGTGTTGTACACGTGGAAGGCGGCCCGCAGATGGCCCGCCCGGTCCGAGACCTGGACCCCCGCCCGGCCCAACTCGCCCTGTCGATGGCCGAGTCCGGGCACGGACACGATCGCGGAACCGGGCGCGGGCACCGGCGCGTGGCCCAGGGAGGCCAGCCCCGCGCGGAACCGGTCGGCGAGGGCCGTGTCGTGGGCGTGCACGGCGTCCACGCCGAGTTCCTCGATCAGGGCCAGTGAGTGCCGGGCACCCGCGTACGAGAAGAGGGCGGGACTCTCGTCGAAGCGCCGTGCGGAGTGCGCGAGTTCCCCGACGGGGCCGTAGCAGCTGTCCCAGGGGTGCTCCCCGGACGCCCACCCGGCGAACAGCGGCGTCAGCCCGGCGGCCTCGCCCAGGTCCTCGGGTACGACGAGGAAGGTGACGCCGCGCGGGCAGAGCAGCCACTTGAAGGCGACCCCGGTCACGAAGTCGAACTCCCCCGCGGCCTGCGGCAGCCACCCGCTGGACTGCGAGGCGTCGATCAGGGTCCGCGCCCCGTGCGCCCGGGCGGCGTCCCGCAACGCCGCGAGGTCGGCGATCCGGCCGTCGGCCGACTGGACGGAGCTGACCGCCACGAGCGCGGTGTCCGGCCCCACCGACTCGGCGATCCGCTCCAGCGGCACACCGCGCACCTTCAGGTCCCCGCGCACGTGGAAGGGGTTGACCAGGGAGCTGAAGTCGCCCTCCGCGGTGAGGACCTCGGCGCCCGCGGGCAGCGAGGCGGCGACGAGCCCGCTGAACGTGGCGACCGACGCCCCGGCCGCGACCCGCCTCGCGGGCACCCCCACGAGGCGGGCGAAGACGGACCGGGACGCCTCGACGTCGGCGAACATGTCGAGCGGCCGCCCCTGGGCCGCGGACACCGCCGCGTCACTCATCGCGGCGAGGGCCCGGGCGGGGAGCAGACCGGTGCTGGCGGTGTTCAGATACGTGGTCCTGGGGTCGAACTCGGCACGGACGAGGTTCTCGAAGCGGTTCTCGACGCTCTCCATGGCACCACTGTGCGGCCACGGGACCTCCCCGTCCATTGCGTATTCCTACGCGGTTCCCCCAAGGAGCGCTTATGGACGGGCTCTCACCTGCGCCTTTTCAGTTCCGGGGGACCGCGCACCCGTCCGGACCGCACGCCTCGGCGTCACCGTCGCCGATCGGCTCCAGGGACGTGCGCTCGCCCCACGCCTGCGTCAGCGCCCGGGCGAAGACCTCCGCCGGCTGGGCGCCGGAGACGCCGTACGCCCGGTCGAGCACGAAGAACGGCACGCCGGTGGCGCCCAACCGCGCGGCCTCGCGCTCGTCGGCGCGCACCTCCTCGGCGTAGGCGGCGGGGTCGGCGAGCACCGCGCGGGCGGCGTCCGCGTCCAGTCCGACGGCGACGGCCAGCTCCACCAGCCGCTCGTCGTCGGCGAAGACGGACCGCTCCTCGGCGAAGTTGGCGCGGTAGAGCGCGTCCAGCAGCGCCTCCTGGCGCCCGTGCTCCCTGGCCAGGTGCAGCAGCCGGTGCATGTCGAAGGTGCTGCCGTGGTCGCGGCCCCGGGTGCGGTAGTCCAGGCCCTCGGCGGCGGCCTGCGCGCCGAGGTTGTCCTCACCGGCCCGCGCCTGCGCCTCGCTCATGCCGTACTTGGCGGTGAGCATCGTCAGCACCGGCTGGACGTCGTCCTTGGCCCGCCCGGGGTCCAGCTCGAACGACCGGTGCACCACCTCGACCCCGTCGCGGTGCGGGAAGGCCGCGAGCGCCTTCTCGAAGCGGGCCTTGCCCACGTAGCACCACGGGCAGGCGATGTCGCTCCAGATCTCGACGCGCATGTCTCGGCTCTTCTCCAGGTCGTACGGGTGCGGAGGCGCTCTCCGCCATGTACGTGAACGTTCAAGCAGCGGACCTCATTCCCCGTCCACGTCGAAGCGCAGGAACAGGTGGTGGTCGCCGTCACCCGGGGGCCTGTCCGGGTCGGGGACCCAGCCCTGGCGGCCGTAGAAGGCCCGGGCGCGCCGGTTGCCGACGTGCACGTCCAGGACGGCCGTCCGCCTGCCGTCGACGCGCCACTGCTCCACGCAGGCGGTGTGCAGGGCGGTGCCGATGCCCGACCGCCAGTGGCCGGGGTCGACGTGGAACTGGAACAGCCTCACCGTGTCCGCCGGTCCGTCCGCCGGCACCCGGAAGGAGGCGATGCCGACGAGGCCGCCCCCCGCCACGGCGCCCAGCACCTGCCCGTCGGCCCGCAGGGCGGCTCCGCGCCAGGCGGCGACCCAGTCGGTCCCGTCATCGGGGAGCCCGTCCGGGCAGTACGTCGCCCGGGCCCGGGCGTGCAGGGCGGCCACGGTCTCGGCCTCGACGGAGAGGACGGTGCGGATCACCGGGCCGGCGGACAGATGTTCGTCGATCATGCACGGGAGGACGTGGAAGCCGCGCCCTCCGGTTGCCTCAGCTGCCGTCGCGCAGGTCGGCCGGCCACCCCGGGCGCAGTTCCAGACGGTCGTACGTCACCACGCACCCCTCCCCCGTCGGCGCCTGGGCGAGGAAGCCGACCAGGGCCGCGCCCGTCTCCTCCTCGTCCCCCAGCGTGAACAGCCGGACGAACGTCCAGCGCTCGCCGTCGACGGAGGCGTGGAAGGCGAAGGCCCGCCCGGACCGGCTGACCCGCAGCCACACCGTGTTCCCGTCCACCGGGAAGGAGTTGCAGTCGTCGGAGTGCCCGCGGGTGACCACCGTGCAGACGGTGGGCACGTCCGGGGAGTACTCCAGGCACAGCTTGGCCCAGGCCCGCTCACCGACGTGGACGTAGAGCACCCCGGCGTCGAAGGCGCCCCGGAAGCCGACGGTGACGCGGGCGATCAGCTGGAAGTCGCCGTCGGGAGCGCCGAGCAGCCGGGGTGCGTCGGAGGCGGGCTCCAGCCCCTCACCGGTCGGCGGCACGAAGCGGTCCTGCCTCGCCCCGGCCCTCCCGGTGAGGACACCGTCCTCGTAGGACCAGGCGCCGTCGGGGCCGTACGGACGCAGCGGGAAGGGCAGTTCGGGGAGTTCGAGAAGCATGGTGCGATCCTCTCAGGCCCGGGGACGCGCCCCGGGCGCGGGCTGCGACGGCGAGCGGCCGCGCCCGCACGGGGCGCGACCGCGTGGTGTCTACCGCTCCAGCACGCCGTTGAACCTGCGGGGGAGCCCCAGCGGGTTGTCGTCCCGCAGTTCGGGCGGCAGCAGCGCCTCGGGCGTCCCCTGGTAGGCGACCGGCCGCAACCACCGCTCGATCGCGGTCCCGCCCACCGACGTGGAGGTCGACGTCGTGGCCGGGTACGGGCCCCCGTGGTGCTGGGCCGCCGCCACGGCGACACCCGTGGGCCAGCCGTTCACCAGCACCCGCCCCGCGAGCGGCGTCACCTCGGCGAGCAGCTCGGCCCCCCGGCCCTCGCCCGCCGCCTCCTCGGCGGAGAGCTGCACGGTCGCCGTGAGGTTGCCCGGCAGCCGGGACAGCACGCCCCGCACCTCGGTCTCGTCCTCGTAGCGCACCACCACGGTGACCGGCCCGAAGCACTCCTCCAGCAGCAGGTCGTGCGCGCCCTCCTCGGTCAGCCGCCCGGCCGGCACGGTCAGGAACCCGGCGCTGACGGTGTGCTCGCCGCCCGCGCCCGGCGTCACCGGGGAGTCCACGTCGGGCAGCGCGGCGCGCTCGGCGACCCCGGCGACGAAGTTGTCCCGCATGCGGTGGTCGAGCAGCACACCGGCGTCGGTGTCGCTGACGGCGTCCGTGAGCGACTTGACCAGGCCGTCACCGGCGGCGCCCGCCGGTACCAGGACCAGGCCGGGCTTCACGCAGAACTGGCCGACGCCCAGCGTCATCGAGCCGGCCAGCCCCGCGCCGATCGCCTCCGCCCGCTCGGCCGCCGCCGCCTCCGTGACCACGACCGGGTTCAGCGAACCCAGCTCGCCGTGGAAGGGGATCGGGACCGGACGCGCCGCCGCCGCGTCGAACAGCGCGCGGCCGCCCCGGATGGACCCGGTGAAGCCCGCACCGGCGACCAGCGGGTGCTTGATCAGCTCGATGCCGGCCTCGAAGCCGTGCACCAGGCCGACGACGCCCGCGGGGATGCCGTGCCGGGCCGCGGCCCCGCGCAGCACCCTGGCGACCAGCTCGGACAGGGCCGGGTGGTCCGGGTGGGCCTTGACGACGACCGGGCAGCCCGCGGCGAGCGCGCTCGCGGTGTCGCCGCCGGGGACGGAGAAGGCGAAGGGGAAGTTGGAGGCCGAGTAGACGGCGACGACGCCGAGGGGCACCTTGTAGCGACGCAGGTCCGGGATGGGCGGGGTGGCCGTGTCGTCGGGGTGGTTGACGACGACACCGAGGAACTCGCCCTCGTCGACGATGTCGGCGAAGGCCCGCAGCTGGTAGCAGGTGCGGGCGAGTTCGCCGGTGAGCCGGACCGGGCCGAGCGCGGTCTCGGCGTCGGCCACCTCGACGAGGGTGCTCTCGGCCGCCTTCAGCTCGTCGGCGGCGGTGCGCAGGAAGGCCGCGCGGACGGTGCGGTCGGCGAGGGCCGCGCGCGCCGCGTGGGCGGCGCGGACGGTGGAGTCCACCTCCTGGGCCGTGGCCTCCACCGCGACCTGTTCACGCTGCTTCCCGGTACGGGGGTCGACACTCCAGACTGGTGCTGCTGCCACCGAGGGTCCCTCCACGTGCTCTGCAACGGACTCGTTCGATATGCTGAACGCTGTCTCTGATGATGAATATGCTGTTGGAGACTATTTCCCGCCGAACGAAGGGGTCAAGGGCGATGTCGGCTGGCGAGACGGGGGGCGGAGCGCAGGTCAAGTCCGCCGTGCGGACGGTTGAACTGCTCGAGTACTTCGCCGGACGCCCCGGCATGCACTCCCTCGCGTCGGTCCAGGAGGCCGTCGGGTATCCCAAGTCCAGCCTCTACATGCTGCTGCGCACGCTCGTGGAGCTGGGCTGGGTGGAGACGGACGCGACGGGCACGCGGTACGGCATCGGTGTGCGGGCGCTGCTGGTCGGCACGTCGTACATCGACGGCGACGAGGTGGTGGCGGCGGCGCGGCCGACGCTGGACCGGCTCTCCGACGACACGACGGAGACCATCCACCTCGCGCGCCTCGACGGCACGAACGTCGTCTACCTGGCCACCCGCCAGTCGCAGCACTACCTGCGGCCGTTCACCCGGGTCGGCCGCCGGCTGCCCGCGCACTCGACCTCCCTCGGCAAGGCCCTGCTGAGCACCTACGGCGACGAGCAGGTCCGCAAGATGCTGCCCGAGACGCTGCCCGCGCTGACCGAGCACACCATCACCGACCGGGAGAAGCTCATCGAGGAGCTGCACCAGGTGCGGGAGCAGGGCTTCGCCGTGGACCGCGAGGAGAACACGCTGGGGCTGCGCTGCTTCGGCGTCGCGGTCCCCTACCGGACCCCCGCGCGGGACGCGATCAGCTGCTCGGTGCCGGTGGCGAGGCTGACGCCCGCGCACGAACAGATGGTCAAGGACGCGCTGTTCGACGCACGGGACCGGCTGACGCTGGCCACGCGTAGGCTCTGAGCCATGCACATCGCACTGCGCGCGGTCCACGACAGTGATCTGCCCGTCTTCTTCCGGCAGATGAACGACCCGGAGGCCCTGCGCATGGCGGCCTTCACCCCCGCCGACCCGGCCGACCGGGACGCCTTCGACGAGCACTGGCGCAAGATCAGGGCCTCGTCCGACATCGTGCGGACCATCCTGGGCGACGGGGACGTCGTCGGCAGCGCCGCGGTGTACGGCGAGCCGGGCGAGCGCGAGGTGACCTACTGGATCGACCGGGCGTACTGGGGGCGGGGGGTGGCCACGGCGGCGCTGCGGGCCCTCCTCGCGGAGGTGCGGGACCGCCCGCTGTACGCGCGGGCGGCGGCCGACAACACCGGGTCGCGGCGCGTGCTGGAGAAGTGCGGCTTCGAGACGAGCGTCCGGGCCCGCGGGTTCGCCCCGGCGCGCGGCGAGGTGATCGACGAGGTCGTGCTGCACCTCGCGGAGTGACCCGGCGCCGGTGAGGCCGGGTTCATGAACGGACGATGAGAAACCGGGCGCACGGGAACGTTTCCCCCCGGCCCGCTCGTCCTGCTGGCGGGATGAACAAGACGATCAGGCGCGCCTCGGTCTTCACGCTGCTCCTGGTGTTCGCTCTGCTGGTCAGGGCGACCTGGGTGCAGTTCTACGACGGCCGGGCGCTCGCGGACAGCAAGGACAACCGGCGCAACGCGATCGAGACGTACGCGGAGCCGCTGGGGAACATCATCGTGGCCGGCCGGTCCGTCACCGGCTCGGCGCCGACGGAGGGGAGCGACCTCGCGTACAAGCGCACGTACGAGGACGGAAGGCTCTACGCGGCGGTGACGGGCTACGCCTCGCAGGCGTACGCGCCGACGCAGTTGGAGGGGATCTACCAGGACGTGCTCAACGGCACCGACCCGCGGTTGAGGACCGTGACGGACACGGTCACGGGCAAGCGCGCCGAGCCGGGCAACGTGGTCACGACCATCGACCCGGACGTGCAGAAGGCCGGGTTCGAGGCGCTGGGCGAGACGAAGGGCGCGGCCGTCGCGATCGACCCGAAGACGGGCAGGATCCTCTCCGTCGTGTCGACCCCGTCGTACGACCCGTCGTCGCTCACCGACGCCAACACCGCCGGCGAGGCCTGGGAGCAGCTCACCGGCGACCCGGACAAGCCGCTGACCAACCGCGCGCTGCGCCAGCCGCTGCCGCCCGGGTCGACGTTCAAGCTCGTCGTGGCGGCCGCCGCACTGGAGAACGGGCTGTACGGGTCGGTGGACGCCAGGACCGACAGCCCGGACCCCTACCGGCTGCCGGGCACCACGACCGATCTGACGAACGAGAACCCGGACGCTCCCTGCGAGAACGCCACGATCCGCACCGCGTTGCAGTACTCCTGCAACAACGTCTTCGCGAAGATGGCCGTCGACCTCGGCCAGGACGAGGTGCGGGCCATGGCGGAGAAGTTCGGGTTCAACGACACGTCGCAGGACGTGCCGGTCCGGGCGTACACCAGCGTGTTCCCGAAGGACATGAACAGCTCGTCGACCGCCCTGACCGGCATCGGCCAGTTCGACGTGACGGCGACCCCGCTCCAGATGGCGATGGTCTCCGCGGCCCTCGCCAACGGCGGCGAGCTGGTCTCCCCGCACATGGTGTCGCAGGTCACCGACAGCGGCGGCGACGTCCTGGAGGACCACTCCGACGCGGACTCCCGGCGGATCGTCGGCACGGGCACCGCCGAACAGCTCCAGTCGGCCATGCGGACCGTCGTCGAGGAGGGCACGGGATCGAACGCGCGGATCCCCGGAGCGACGGTCGGCGGCAAGACGGGTACCGCCCAGCACGGCGAGAAGAACAGCAAGACGCCGTACGCCTGGTTCACCTCGTACGCCAGGTCCGACTCCTCGGACGAGGAGGTCGCCGTGGCGGTCGTCGTCGAGCAGTCCGACGCGGCCCGCTCCGAGGTCAGCGGCAACGGCCTGGCGGCCCCGGTGGCCAAGGCGATGATGGAGGCGGCGCTCAGGAACTAGCACCGCGCGGCGGGTTCGGTTCGGCCCCTCACACGGCGTTCGACGCACCGACCATACGGTGCGTCGAGCGCTGCTACAGTCCGGACTCCGGCCCGGCGCACGGCTGTTCGACGCCGGGGTAGCCGCTGCGAGGGGGGTCCGCCCGTGGGCACAGTCGTCGACGACGCCGCCTCCGCGGAGTTCCACGCCTTCTTCGAACGCCACTACGCCGAGCTGTCCCGGCTCGCCCACCTGCTGACGGGCGAGCCGGACGCCGCGGACGACCTCGCGGCGGACGCCCTCCTCGCCCTGTGGCACCGCTGGGACCGGGTCCGCGCGGCCGACCACCCGGTGGCGTACGCGCGCGGGGTCGTCGCCAACCTCGCCCGCACCCGCATCCGCACCGCCGTGCGCGAGCGCAGACGCGTCGCGCTCTTCTGGGCGCAGCGCGAGGAGCGGACCGAGAACCCGGACGTCGCAGGCGTGGTGGACGTGCAGGAGGCGCTGCGCCGGCTGCCGTTCCGCAAGCGGGCGTGCGTGGTGCTGCGGCACGCCTTCGACCTCTCCGAGAAGGAGACGGCACTGGCCCTGGGGGTCTCGGTGGGTACGGTGAAGAGCCAGACGTCGAAGGGCGTGGCCGAGCTGCAGCGGTTGCTCGGCCCGCGGGCGGCTCCGGGGCAGGTGCCCGCGGCGTTCGCGCGCAGCGGTGGGGCCGCGGGGAGGGACCGATGACCGGGCGGCGGGACGTGGACGAGGAGTTGCGCTCCCGGCTGCGCGAGGCGGCCGGGGCGCACCGGCCCGACCGGGCGCGCGTCCTGGCCCGGGTCGAGCGCGGCATGGCGGGCGGGGAGCGTCCCGGCCCCCACCGGGCGACGCGTCCGCCACTGCCGGGCTGGGCGCGGGTGGCCGGTGCGACGGCCGCGGTGGCCGGGGTCCTCGCGGTCGGCGGGTACGCGGTCGCGTCGGCGGCGAAGGACGACGCTCCGCCGCAGCGCTCGGTGGCCACCTCGCCGACGCCGGCGCCCGCCCCGTCGCCGGACGCCACCGCGAGCGACGCGCCCGTCCCGCCCACCGGTCCGACGCCGAGCGGCCCCTCCGGGCCGAGGACCCCGGACTCCCCCGCGTCCCCGCGGCCGCCGGCCGCCACCGCGACGGCGACGGCGACGGCCCGCCCGCCCGCGTCCGCCGCCGAGGACGGACCGCTGTGGTCGGACGGTTCGGTGGACCCGCACAGCAACGACTTCTGGGCGCAGAGCAACCTCACCCTGAGGACGGACGTGCCCCTGACCGCGCTCACCGTCGAGCTGCGGGTCGCGCAGACCGGCGGGGTGGCCTCCACCGGCGCCTGGCGGACGCTGCCGGAGGAGGACTTCACCTTCACGGTCGACGAGCGGGACGGTTTCCTCGTCCACCGGTGGACGCTCGAGCGGGGCCGGACGGTCCCGGCGGGCGAGTGGATGTTCGCCGGGCAGTACCACCACGAGCGCGGCGGCCGGGACGCGCGCGGCGACCGCTACACCGTGACGGCCACCGCCGGCTCCGAAGGGCTCTCGGTGGACGGCGACTTCGCGACCGGCGACGGCGGCTCCTGACGGCGACGGGCGACGGCAGCGGCGGGTGGCGACGGGCGGAGGACGGCGGGCGGCGACTCGCGGAAAATCCTCGCGCGGCACGGCAACCTTCTCCCTCCCCGGTGGCGACCAGGAAGCACGACGACCTCGCCCGCGCGGACCGACCGTCCGAGCGCCCCTGGTCCGCCGGCCCGCCCCCCGGGCCGGTTGCGTGCCGTCCGAGCCCCTGCTCGGCCGGCCGCCGAACGCCTCCGCCGGTGACGACCGGCGGAGGCGTTCCCCTGGGCGCGGGCGCCTCCGGAACCCCGTCGGACGGGTCAGCGGTGCCGGGCGTACGGCCGCCAGTCGCCGAGGTACGCCTCCCGGGTGTGCGAGGCGGCCTCGGCGCGGGTGAGCTGGGGCCGGTTCTCCGGGACGGTCACCGCGGCGCCGGGGCCGGTGTTGCGGTACTCGCGGAACCGCTGCTGCTGCCAGGGGTACGTCTCCCGCATGTCGGCGTAGGGCGCGACCGCGTCGATGCCCGCGCCGAGGCGGGTCTCGCGCACGGTGAGCATCGGCCGGGCGGTGACGTCGGAGCTGGGCACCCAGGGGCGGGCCAGCTTGTAGTAGCCGTCGGGTGCCTCGCTGCTGACGCGGCTGTGCGTCACCAGGTAGCCGCGCGGGTTGGCGCCCGCCGTGGACGGCGCGAACACGAAGCCGTGCGGGGCGCCGGGCAGGTCGGTGCGGAGCAGGGTGCGGAAGTGGCAGTCCTCGAACACGGCCGTGGCCCGCCCGAAGACGAAGTCGACGTCACCCTCGACGTGGCAGTGGGCGTAGTACTGGCGGGCGAAGTGGCCGAGGTCGCGGCTGTCGGCGTAGAGGGTGTCCTGGTGGCCGAGGAAGCGGCAGTGGTGGAAGGCGGTGCGGTCGCCCATGGCCTTGAGGGCGACCGCCTGGGTGCCGGTCCAGCCGGGGTGGTCGGCGCGCAGCCAGTCGTTGGCGAAGGTGATCCAGCGGGCGGTGAAGCCGTCGGCCCGCACGGTGGTGGTGGCCGAACCGCTGGTGCCGTAGGTGCCGGAGCCGTCCGGTTTGGGGGTGCCGGCGGCGTTGTCGAAGACGATGACGACGTCCCGCGCGTCCCGCGAGGCGCCGATCCAGGTCGCCCCGGTGCGGTCGGCGTCCACGGAGACCGTCTCGCGGTAGGTGCCGGGGGCGAGGACCAGCGTCCAGCCGTCGCCCCGGGCCGCGTTCACGGCGGCCTGTACGGAGGTGAAGTCGCCGCGGCCGTGCGGGTCGACGTACAGGGTCCGCGGGGTGCGGCGGGCGGCCGGGGAGCCGTACCGGCCGAAGGGACGCGGGCCCGGCCGGGTGCCGGCGGCGGCGGGGGCGGCCGTGGCGCCCAGGGCGGCGACCGCGCCGGCGGTGGTCAGGAGGAAGCCTCTGCGGGACGGGGCGGCTCGGTGCATGCGGTGCTCCTCGCGGTGCGGGGGGGGAGAGGGCCGGGGCGGTGCGGGCGCCCCGGCCCGGTTCGGGGGCGCGTCGGCGCGGGCGGGCCGCGTCAGCGCAGGCGGCCCGCGCCCGCTCCGTGGTCGACGACGAGGGGGACCGCCCAGGCCGGGAGGACCTTGGTGCGCAGGGTGGGCGTCCAGCCCGCGCCGGACCGGAGGGTCTCGGCGGGGATCTCCGCGTTGTGCACGGCGATCAGGTCGACGCCGCGGCCGTTGACGCGGTTGTGCGCCGCGGTGACCGGCGCCTCGCTCCACTTCTTCAGCACCTTCGCCGGGCTGACGCCCTCCGGCAGGGTGAAGGCGTTGTGCTCGGCGACGAGCTGGGACTCCTTGCCGATGCCGAAGCTGTAGGCGTAGTCCTCGCCGGCCACGAAGTGGTTGTTGTAGACGTCGACCTGGCCGAAGCGGACCCGCGGCGCGCGCTCCACCAAGCCCTTGAACAGGTTGTGGTGGAAGGTCGTCTTCAGGTGCCCGCGGTCACCTACGGCGGTGGACTCGCTGTCGCTGTTGCCGATCAGGATCGTCTTGTCGTGCTCGGTGAAGACGTTCCACGAGGCGGTGACGTGGTCGGCGCCGCGCACGATGTCCAGCTGGCCGTCGTGCTGCTGGTACAGCATGCCGAAGTGGGTGGGCGCCGCGCTGTCGGGATGCTCGCCGTCGGTGAAGGTGTTGTGGTCCAGCCAGACGTGGGTGGAGCCGTACACGACGGCGCTGTCGTACTCGGAGTTCCAGTTGCCCTTGTCGCCGTCGGTGGGGTCCCACTGCGGGAAGCAGTCGACGGGGCTCTCGAAGGTGAGGTTGCGGACGATGACGTTGTCCACGCCCTTGATCTGGAGGCTGGCGCCCTTGATGCCGGCGTCGCGGCCGACGCCGATGATCGTGGTGTTGGCGGGGACGTTCGCCTTGATCGCCTGGTCCTGCCGGGCGGCGGAGGCGCGGCGCAGGCCCTCGGGGCTGTCGTCGGGCTCGGCGCTGAGGTCGGTGTCCAGGCCCCACGTCTCGGGGGCGTACTTCTCCAGGTAGGCGTCGAAGTCGTAGCCGGGCGCGGCGAAGGCGTCGCAGCCCTCGGAGACCGCGTCGACCGCGCCCTTCACCTTGATGATCCTCGGCGCGGTGCCTTCGACGGCGAGGGCGGCCTTGAAGGCGGCCCAGGTGGTGACGGTGTACACGCGCTCCGGGGCGGCGTCGGACCCACCGGTGGTACCGGTGCCGTGGGAGGCCCAGCCGTCGTTGGCCGGCAGGGTCTGGCGGGCGGTGTCGCGCGGGTGGTGGTGGCCGGGGCGCGCCTGTGCGGTGGCGGCGGTCAGGGTCAGCACCAGGGCGGTGCAGCCGGCCAGCGCGACGGCTCCTCGGGTGGCATGCCCATGCCATGCGAACGTGTTCATGGTGCGGCTCCTGTTCGTGTGCGGTTTCCGGGGACGGGGCGCGAGCGGGTCAGGCGGTGACGGGCGGGGGCCAGTCGATCCAGGACGTGGGGATCTCCTCGTCCAGCCGGCGCACGTCCCGGTGCGCCAGCACCCGCGTGCGCAGCAGCTCCCGTACGACGAGCCGGGCGACCTCGATCGCGCCGGGCGGGTTGAAATGGGTGTTGTCCTGCTCGGTGGCGGTCCAGTTGAAGTACGTCTTGGTCGTCTCGGCACCGAGCCGCTGCCACAGTGCGAGGGACAGCGCCTGCACGTCGAGGAGCGCCACGCCCTCCTGCCGCGCGAGGGCCCGCATCGCCGCCGGGTACTCCCCGTGGCTCGGCTGTGCGGTGCCGGCCGCGTCGAACCGCCGCCGCTCCACGGGCGTGGCTAGCACCGGCCGCGCCCCGCGGGCCCGCGCGCCGTCGACGTACAGCCGCAGGTGGTCCTGGTACGTCGTCCAGGGCTCGGTGTGGCGGCTGGGGTCCTCGGTCTTCTCGTCGTTGTGGGCGAACTGGACGAGCAGGAGATCACCGGGCCGGATCAGGGCGAGGACGGCGTCGAGCCGGCCCTCGTCCACGAAGCTCTTGGAACTGCGCCCGTTCACGGCGTGGTTGGCGACGGGCCGGTCCCCGCGGAGGAAGAACGGCAACGCCATGCCCCACCCGGTCTCGGGCGCGGCGTCGGCGTACTTCGGCGCGGCGGTGGAGTCGCCGGCGATGTGGAGGGTGCGGTGGCGGTGCCCGCCGGCCCGAGCGGTCCCGGCGGCGGCGAACGCCAGGGGAAGGGAGGCCGCGGCGGCCGCGGCGACTTGTCTTCGGGTGAGTGACACGCCGGAGTGCCTTTCAGGAGTCGGGTGAGGAGGGGGACGGTTCCCCGCGGGGGCGCGGAGCGGGGAGGCGCGCGGCCGGCCGGGGGCGGCCCGCGGTCCGCGCGTCACGGACCGCCCCGCGGCGAAACCCGGGAACGGCTACCCCATCTGCTCGGTCCACTCGGCCTGCGCCTCGTTCAGCTCCTCCGCCATCGTGTCGAGGAACGACTTCGCGCTCATCTTGCCGAGCAGGACCTTCTGGAGGTTCGGCTCGTTGTCCGCCTTGGAGACCGTGTTCCAGTCCGGCAGGTAGTACGGCAGCTGGACGATGGTCGTGGACCCGTCGTTCAGCGCGTCCGCCGCGAGCTTCGTCGGCTCGGCCTTCTGGATCCAGTCGTCCTTCGCCGCGTCGGTGTTCGACGGCACCTGCCCGGCCGACTCGTTGAACTTCGAGTTCTGCTCCGGGGAGGTGGCGAACTCGATGAACTTCCAGGCGGCGTCCTTGTTCTTGGAGCTCTTGAAGATGCCGAGGCCGTCGACCGGGTTGGAGACCTGGACCCGCTTGCCGGAGGCGCCCACCGGCTGCGGGATGCCCCGGAACTTCTCGACGCCGAGCGCCTTCACGTGGTCCTGGTAGGAGCCCAGGTTGTGGTTGAGCATGCCGATGGTGCCGGAGTCCCACTGCGCGACCATCTTGGCGAAGTCGTTGTTGACGTCGGCGGCCGGCGTGGCCTTCTTGTAGAGGGCCGCGTACTTCTCCAGCGCCTCGACGTTCTTCGGGTCGTTGACGGTCGTCTTCTTCTTGCCGGCGTCCCAGAACGAGGTGATGCCGGACTGGCCGTACATCGCGTCGAGCGCCTGGGCGATGGAGCCGGAGCCGCCGCGGATGGTGTAGCCGAACTCGTTCTTGCCCGCGTTCGTGAGCTTCTCGGCGGCCGTGTAGAAGGCGTCCCAGGTCGTCGGCGCCTCCAGGCCCGCCTTGTCGAAGAGGTCGGTGCGGTAGTAGAGGACGCCGTTGTTCGCGGAGGTCGGCACCGAGTACAGCGTGCCGTCGCCCCCGCCGGCCGCCTTCAGGGACTCGACCATGTCCTTGTTGAGCTTGCCGTTCAGGGAGGACCCCGTCAGACGGTCGTCCAGCGGCTCCAGCGCGTCCTGGGCCGAGAACCCGGCGAGCATCGCCGCGCCGACACCGCCGACGTCCGGCAGGCCGCCGCCCTGGATGGCGGTGTCGACCTTGGACTGGTACTCGGTCGCGGCGATCCCGACGTACTCCACGTCGATGTCCGGGTTCGCCTTCTCGAAGTCGGCGATGATCTCCTTCCAGACCGCCGTGCGGATACCGCCGTTGTTGTCCCAGAAGACGACCTTCCCCTTGCCGCTGCCCTCGGCGCCCTTGTCGCCGCCGCCCCCGCTGCCGTCGTCACCGCAGGCGGTGGCGGTCAGCGCGAGCACGGCTCCGAGGGCCACGGCGGCGGACGCCCGGCGCCCGGCGGTGCTTCTGCTGCTGCGCATGCTGATCTTCATTGGTCGGCTCTCTTCTTCTGGATCCAACGGAGGATGAACGAAGCGGTGCACGAAAGCGGTGAACGGGCTGAGCACGTGGGGGGAGGTCGCAGGCCGGTGTGCGGGGACGGTCAGAGGGGGGTGATCCGGAACCGGGTGAAGGTGGCCGTGCCGGCGTGTCCCTCGCCGTCGGGCGCGAGGGCGAACAGGCCCAGCAGGGCGCCGACCCAGCGCCAGGGGGTGGCGGCGAAGACCTGGCCGGTGGGGTGCGGGCCGTCTCCCAGGTCGTAGAGGAACCGGCAGCGCGCGTCCGGACCGGCCTCGATCCTGAGCCGTACCCGCCCCTCGGGCGCCGGGCGGGGGTGGTCGGCGTCCCGCTCGGCCTCCGCCACCGACTCGGCGAACCGGTGCACCAGGTGCACGGTCCCGTCCTCGGCCCGCTGGAGCCCGATCCAGCGGTAGGCGTCGCCGAGCACCGCGAGCCCGGCCCGGGCACCCGGCTCGCCGTCGTCCAGGCACAGCTCCACCTCGACGACCGAGGGGTCTCCGGGCAGCCGCTGCGTGAGCACGTTCCCCAGCCTGCGCAGGTCGTGCGCGTCGGCCGAGCGGACACAGGCGAGCCGCAGGCCGTCCCCGGAGTGCTGGGAGGCCCAGCCGTCGCGGGGGTTGGCCGTCCACGACCACTGGCGGCCGAAGCGTCCGCCGGGGAAGTCGTCGTCGGTCGCGGGCCGGGCGGCCGGCTGCGGCGGCAGGGCGGGACGCGGGTGCCCGGCGACCGGGGCACCCGCGTCGCCCAGCACGGGCCAGCCGTCCGGACCCCAGGTCATCGGCTGGAGGTGGACCACCCGCCCGTACGCCCCGCGCTGCTGGAAGTGCAGGAACCAGTCCTCGCCGGACCCGGTGCGCACCCAGCCGCCCTGGTGGGGGCCGTTGACGTCGGTGTCCTTCTGCTCCAGGACGATCCGCTCCTCGTAGGGCCCGAAGAAGTCCCGGGAGCGGAAGGCGCCCTGCCAGCCGGTCTCCACTCCCCCGGCGGGCGCCAGGATCCAGAACCAGCCGTCGTGCCGGTAGAGCTTGGGGCCCTCCAGGGTGAACCAGCCGGGGAGGCGGTCACCGTCGACGATCACCTCGCCCTCGTCGAGGAGGGCGGTGCCGTCGGGGCTCATGCGGTGGCCGGTGAGGCGGTTCTTGATGCCGGAACGGGATCTGGCCCAGGCGTGCACGAGGTAGGCCTCGCCGGTCTCCTCGTCCCACAGGGGGCAGGCGTCGATCAGTCCCTTGCCCGCCTTGAGCAAATGTGGTGTGGTCCACGGCCCGCGGATGTCGGGGGCGTTGACCTGGAACACTCCCGTGTCGGGGTCGCCCCAGAAGATCCAGAAGCGGCCGGCGTGGTGGCGCAGGGACGGGGCCCACACGCCGCAGTCGTGCCGCGGCACGGCGAAGGCCCTCGGCGGCTCCAGCCGGGCCAGCGCGTGCCCCACCAGCGTCCAGTTGACCAGGTCGCGGGAGTGCAGGAGCGGCAGTCCGGGGGCGCGGCCGAAGCTGGAGGCGGTCAGGTAGAAGTCGTCGCCGACGCGGACGACGTCCGGGTCGGACCAGTCGGCGTTCAGGACGGGGTTGGTGTAGGTCCGGGCGGTCTCGGGGGTCACGGGCCCACCGCCTTCCGTACGAGGGTCGCGGCGCCGTCGGGGTCGAGCGGGCCGTCGGCGACGACGGTGACGATCCTGCGGACGAGGGTGTCTCCGGGGGCGATCGCCCGGCGCTCGTCGTGGGCGAGGGAGGAACCGACGCCCGGGTACTCCTCGGTGCGCACGAACCACGGGTCGCGCCGGGTCCGCTCGGTGGCCCCGGCGAACACCAGCGACCAGGTGTCGCCGGTCAGGGCGAGCCAGTCGGCGCGGTGGCCGTGCACCTCCCGTTCGCCCTCGTGCTCGGCGGTGAAGACCCGGGGGGCGGCGCTCTCCTTGCGGGCGCGCCAGAAGAAGCCCCCGTAGGCGGCGCCGGGGCGCCCGTTGGTGGCGGGGCTGCCGAGGGTGAGCGCGCCCTGGGTGACGTTGGTGAGGGAGAAGGTGAAGTCCAGCGCCCAGGCGGTGGGGGTGAGTCCGGTGGCCGCGACCGTGCGCCGCTCGCGCAGCAGTTCGACGCCGGCGGCGACCCACCGCAGCTCCTCGACGAACCCGTCGGGGTCGCGGAGCTGGAAGGCGGTGTGCCGCTGCGCGCCGTGGTTGTCCAGCTCGGTCGGCCCCCGGTCCCGGACGTAGGTGCGCCCGCCCCAGAAGTTGTGCCCCTCGACGTCGGGAACGGCGACACCGACGCCGAGGTGGTGGAGGTGGTCGGCGGGGCGGGACTCGGTCACGGCCGTGCCGGCCAGGGTGGTGACGGGGTGCAGGTGGGGGCGCGGGGAGAGCCGGGCGGGCAGCTCGGGCCGGACCAGGTACCGGCCGACGGGGCGGCCCGCCACGCGCAGTACCGGGGAGTCGTTGCCGGTCATCGGGTGCTCACCTCGATCAGCGGGCGCTCGGTGCGCGGCGCCCAGGGCGCGCCCAGTTCGGAGTAGAGGGACAGGGTGTCGGCGGCGGCGGCCACGAGCGCGTCGATGCCGGGGACCACGCGGCGCGACTCGCCGGGGACGCGGTGCCAGGCGGAGTCGGGCAGCGGCTCGGGGTCGGGGGCCCGGCGGATCGCCTCGACGACCTTCATGAAGGCGCCGGTCCCCTCCGGCGGGACCAGCAGGCCCGCGCCGGTGGTGAGGTGGTCGACCAGGTTCTCCAGCAGGTCGGTGCGGCCGTACTCGAACTCCTCGGGGCCGTGGCCGCCCCGCTGGAGCAGGACGCGGTCCTGCTTGTACCAGAAGGTGACGCGGCCGCGGCTGCCGTGCACCAGCACGTAGGGCTCGCCGGCCCGCTCGGCGCACAGGGTGGCGGCGACGGTCACGGGGTGCCCCTGCGCGGTGGTGATCCGTACGCAGGAGGTGTCGTCGGCCTCGATGTCGTTGGCGTGGCTCAGCTCGGTCTCGATGCCGTCGACGTCCTCGGCGCGGGTGCTGCCGCCGAGCGCGAGGGCGGTGGCGACGGCGTGCGCGAGGGGGTTGGTCAGCGCCCCGTCGATCACGTCGGCGCCGTCCAGCCGCCGCCGTCCCGACCAGGGCGCCCGGCGGAAGTAGGCCTCGTCGCGCACCCACGCCCCGGCCCCGCCGATGCCCCGCACCTCGCCGATCGCACCCTCGGCGATCAGCGCGCGGACCGCCGTCACGGCGTGCGAGCCCAGCGACTGGAAGCCGACCTGGCAGACGACGCCGGCCTCGGCGACCCCGTCGGCCATGCGCCGGAACTCGGCGTACGAGGGTGCCGGGGGCTTCTCCAGCAGCAGGTGCACGCCTTTGCGGGCCGCGGTCAGGGCGAGGCCGGTGTGGGTGGGGATCGGCGTGCAGACGACGGCGATCCGGGCGCCCGTGGAGTCGAGGAGGGCGCCGAAGTCGGCGGACTGCTCGGGCAATTCCCCGCCGGCCTCCTGCTCGGTCAGCGGGGTCAGCTCGCAGACGCCGGCCAGCCGGACGAGCCCCGCCCGCTCCAGGCGGCGGATGTTGGCGAGGTGCCAGCGGCCGTGGCCGCGGGCGCCCGCGAGGACGACGGGTATCCGGCTCATCCCTTCACCGCCCCCGCGCTGAAGCCGGTGATCAGCCACTTCTGGATGAAGGCGAAGACGAGCACCACCGGCACGGCCGCGATGATGCCGCCGGCCGCGAGCGCGCCGAGGTCGACGCTGTCCGCGCTCATCAGGGTGTTGAGGCCGACCGGGATGGTCTGCTTCTCCTGGTTGTTGAGGAACATCAGGGCGAACAGGAAGTGGTTCCAGGAGTGCACGAAGGCGAAGGAGCCGACGGCGATCAGTCCCGGCCGCAGCAGCGGCAGCACCACGACCCGGAAGGCCCGGAAGCGCCCGCAGCCGTCGACCCAGGCCGCCTCCTCCAGGGAGTACGGCACGTTCTTGATGAAGTTGCTGATCAGGATCATCGACAGCGGCAGCTGGAAGACCGTCTCGGCGATGATGACGCTGCCGAGCGAGTTGATCATCTGGAGCCCGGCGAAGATCTCGAAGAGCGGGACCAGCAGCAGCGCGCCGGGCACGAACTGCGAGCAGAGCAGGGCGAGCATGAAGGCCCGCTTGATCTTGAAGTCGAACCGGGCGAGGGCGTAGCCGCCGGCCAGCGCGACCAGCGTGGTCATCACGAGGGTGGCGAGACCGACGTACACGCTGTTCTGGAAGAAGGTGCCGAAGCTCCGGTCGGTCCACACCTTCTCGAAGTGCTCGAAGGTGACCGGCCAGGGCACGAGCGAGGTGGACCCCGCCGGGCGCAGCGCGAAGAGCAGGATCCAGTAGAACGGGATCAGGGTGAAGACGAGGTAGACGCCGAGCGGCAGGTAGATCTGCCAGCGGGGGACCTCGTCCCAGGCGGGACGGCGCTTCTTCGCCGGGCGCGGCGGTTCGTGGTCGGCCCGTGCGGGCGCGGGGGCGGGCGCGGTGGCCGCTTCGGTGATCATTTGTTGTCGCCTCCGAACTTGCTCAGCCGCAGGTAGACGATCGAGCAGAAGAGCAGGATCACGAACGCGACCGTGGTGAGGGCCGACGCGTAGCCGAAGTCGTGGGCGTCGACGCTGGTGTTGGCGATGTACAGCGGCAGTGTCGTGGTCACTCCCGCGGGTCCGCCGCCGGTCAGGGTGTAGAGCAGGTCCACGTTGTTGAACTCCCACACCGCGCGCAGCAGCGTGGACAGGATGATGGCGTCCTTCAGGTGCGGCAGCGTGATGTGCCAGAACTGCTTGAGCCGGCTCGCCCCGTCGACCTCGGCGGCCTCGTACAGGTCCTTCGACACGGACTGGAGGTCGGCGAGGATGAGGATCGCGAAGAAGGGGACGCCTCGCCAGAGGTCGGCGACGACCGCCGCGGAGAAGACGGTCGAGGTGTCCGACAGCCAGCTGGTGCCGTACTCGCCGATGCCCATGTCGGCGAGGTAACGGGTGATGCCGGTCTGGGAGTTGTAGAGCAGCACCCAGATCGCGGAGGTCAGCACGCCGGAGACGGCCCACGGGGAGAAGACCAGGGCGCGGCCGATGCCCCGGCCGACGAAGGTCTGGTTGACGATGAGCGCCAGGGCCAGGCCGAAGAGCAGTTGCAGTCCGACCTCGACGAAGACCCACTTGGCGCTGAAGACCAGGGTGTCCCAGAACACCGGGTCGTCGGTGAAGATCTTGGTGAAGTTGTCGAGGCCCGCGAAGCCGTTGCGCCACGGTTTGGTGGGGTTGTACTCCTGCAGGCTGTAGTAGAAGACGCTGATGACCGGGTAGGCGATGAAGCCCAGCATCAGCAGGGCGGCCGGTGCGATCAGCAGGTACGGGAGCCTGCGCGGGGTGGCGGAGGCACGGCGCCGCCTTGGTGGCGCGGGCTCTTTCGCCACGGCTGCGGCTTGGGCCATGACAGATCTCCGTTCTGGTACGTCGTGCGCGGGTCGTGCAGGAAGCGCTTTCTGCGGGCGCAGGGGTGTGCGGAGGTCTTCCTCCGCACCGGGGGGGGTCAGCCGGCGTACGGGTCCCGCACCTTGCCGGGGCGGGCCAGGAACTCGAAGTCGCAGCCGGTGTCGGCCTGGGTGATCTGTTCGTTGTAGAGGGCGCCGTAGCCCCGCTCGTAGCGGGCGGGCGGCGGTGTCCACTCGGCCCTGCGGCGCTCCAGCTCCGCGTCGTCCACGCCCAGGTGGAGGGTGCGCGCCTCGACGTCGAGGGTGATGGGGTCGCCGTTGCGCACCAGGGCCAGCGGTCCGCCGACGTACGACTCGGGTGCCACGTGCAGCACGCACGCGCCGTAACTCGTGCCGCTCATGCGGGCGTCGGAGATCCGGACCATGTCGCGCACGCCCTGCTTGAGCAGGTGGTCGGGGAGGGGCAGCATCCCGTACTCGGGCATGCCCGGGCCGCCCTTGGGGCCGGCGTTGCGCAGGACGAGCACGCTGTCCGCGGTGATGTTCAGGGACGGGTCGTTGATGGTCCGCTGCATCGTCCTGTAGTCGTCGAAGACGACCGCCGGGCCGGTGTGCTTGAGCAGGTGCGGTTCGGCGGAGATGTGCTTGATGACGGCGCCGTCGGGGCAGAGGTTGCCGCGCAGGACGGCCACCCCGCCCTCGTGCGCGACGGGGTTGTCCCGGAGGCGGATGACGTCGTCGTTGTGGACGCGGGCGCCTTCCAGCTGTTCCCGCATCGTGTCGTGCGAGACGGTGGGCCGGTCCAGGTGGAGCAGGTCCGGGATGCGGGAGAGGAAGCCGGGCAGGCCGCCGGCGAAGTGGAAGTCCTCCATCAGGTACGTCTGTCCGCCGGGGCGGACGTTGGCGAGGACCGGGACCGTGCGGGCGACGCGGTCGAAGTCGTCCAGGGTGAGGGTGACGCCCGCGCGGCCCGCCATGGCGATCAGGTGGATCACGGCGTTGGTGGAGCCGCCGAGGCCGAGGACGGTGGTGACGGCGTCCTCGAAGGCGTCGGCCGTGAGGATGTCGCTGAGCCTGCGGTCCTTGTGGACGAGTTCGACGACGCGCAGTCCCGCGGCGGCGGCCATCCGGTCGTGGCCGGAGTCGACGGCCGGGATGCTGGAGGCGCCCGGGACCGTGACGCCGAGGGCTTCGGCGGCGGCGGTCAGCGTGGACGCCGTGCCCATGGTCATGCAGTGGCCGGGCGAGCGTGCCAGGCCGCTCTCCAGTTCCTGCATCTCGCAGTCGCCGATCAGGCCGGCCCGCTTGTCGTCCCAGTACTTCCACATGTCGGTGCCGGAGCCGAGGGTCTCGCCGCGCCAGTGCCCCGGGAGCATGGGCCCGGCGGGCACGAAGACCGCGGGCAGGTCCACCGAGGCGGCGCCCATGAGCAGGGCGGGGGTGGACTTGTCGCAGCCGCCCATCAGGACGGCGCCGTCGACCGGGTAGGAGCGCAGCAGCTCCTCGGTCTCCATGGCGAGGAGGTTGCGGTAGAGCATGGGGGTCGGCTTCTGGAAGGTCTCGCTGAGCGTGGAGACCGGGAACTCCAGCGGGAAGCCGCCCGCCTGCCAGACCCCCCGCTTGACCGCCTGGGCGCGGTCGCGCAGGTGGACGTGGCAGGGGTTGATGTCGGACCAGGTGTTGAGGATGGCGATGACCGGCTTGCCGAGGTGCTCCTCGGGCAGGTAGCCGAGCTGGCGGGTGCGGGCGCGGTGGCTGAAGGAGCGCAGGCCGTCGGTGCCGTACCACTGGTGGCTGCGGAGCTGCTCCGGGGGCCTCACGCCGACCACCCCGCGACGATCAGGGCGACCTCGGCGCGCTCGTCCTCGGGCAGCGGCCTGCTCGGCGGGCGGACCTCCCGGCGGCACAGGCCCAGCGAGGCGAGGGCCTCCTTGACCACGGTGACGTTGTTGGCGGAGCCGTCGGCGGCGCGCAGTTCCTCGAAGCGGCGGATCTGCTCCCAGACCTTCATGGCGGCCGCGTAGTCACCGGCCCGGAGCGCCTCGAGCATGTTGAGCGAGACGGCCGGGGCGACGTTCACCAGCCCCGAGGTGAAGCCGGTGGCGCCGGCGGAGAAGTACGAGGGCGCGTACGGCTCGGCCAGTCCCGCGATCCACACGAAGCGGTCGAGGCCGGCGTCGCGGGCGAAGGCGGCGAACCGGGCGGCGTCCGGCACCGCGTACTTCACGCCGATGACGTTGGGGCAGGCGTCGGCGAGTTCGGCGAGCCGGGCGCCGGGGAGCCGGGCGTTGCGGATGTAGGGCACGACGCCCAGTGCGGGCACGGCCTCGGCGATGGCGCGGTGGTAGTCGACCCAGCCGCTCTGGGCGACGTAGGGGTGGACGGGCTGGTGGACCATCACCATGGTGGCGCCCAGGTCCCGGGCGTGCCGTGCGGAGGCGACCGCGGTGGGCACGTCGTGGCCGACGCCGACCAGGATCGCGGCGCGGTCGCCGGCCTCCTCCACGGTCAGCTCGGCCACCAGGCTCCGCTCGGCCGGGGTCAGGGCGTAGAACTCGCCGGTGTTGCCGCCCGGGGTGAGGGTCGTGATGCCACCGTCGAGGAGACGACGCAGCAGGGCCCGGTAGGTGGCGGGGTCGACGGTGCCGTCCTCGGCGAACGGGGTCACCGGGATCGCCACCACGTCGGCCAGGGCCGCCCGCTGGGTCTCGAACGTCGCTGTCATGCCTGACCGTCCTCTTCCTGGGCCTGGGCTCCCGCTGAGGGGAAGGCCCGCTCGACGAAGGACGCGATGTGGGCGTGGAGGGCGCGGGCCGCGCCCTCCGCGTCACCGGCGAGGGCGAGGCGCAGGATCTCCTGGTGCTCGCAGGCCTCCCGCTCCCAGGAGGGGTCGGCGGCCCAGGCGACGGCGGAGACGAGGGCCGCCTGGTCGCGGACCTCGTCGAGCATCCGGCCGAGCAGCGGGTTGCCGCACGGCACGTACAGGGCGCGGTGGAACTCCCGGTTGGCGAGGGAGCGTTCGGCCGTGTCCGTGGCCCGGTCGGCGCGGGTCAGCGCGTCCGTCGCGGCCTCCAGGGAGGCCCCGCGGCGCACGGCGCGCCGCAGCGCCTCGGGCTCCAGGAGCAGCCGCACGTCGTAGACCTCGCGCGCCATGTCCGCGTCCACCATGCGCACCGTGACGCCCTTGTACTGGCTCATCACGACCAGCCCGGTGCCGGCCAGCGTCTTGAGCGCCTCGCGCACCGGTGTCTTGGACACCCCGAACTGCGCGGCGAGGTCGGTCTCGACCAGGGCCTGGCCGGGGGTGAGCCGGCCGGTGAGGATGCGGCGTTTGATCTCCTCCAGCACGTACTGCGTGCGGGAGGGGATCGGCGTGGGCACAGAGGTCATGCGCGCCTCTCGGAGTCTCGCGTCGGATGCGCGGGCCGGATGCCGCGTGCCGGGTCCCGTGGGAGCCCTCGCGTATCTGATCTCGCGTATCGCGTCTCATATATGACGTACGGAGTACGACGCGTTGAAGGTAAGAGGGGCGCGGAGCCACGTCAATGCTTCTGACAAAGGAAGTTGGGGGCGGTACGTCGTCGGGGGGCGAGGGCGGTACGTCGTCGTCAGGCGGGCCGCGTCCAGCCCGGGTCGCGCCCGCTGAGCCCCACCGCCCGGTCCAGGAGCGGGGCGTCGGCGGGGACGGGGACGACGGGGCCGAACATGCCGGTGTCCCGGCCGGCCTCCTCGGCCGCGGCCGCGAGCAGGCCGTACGACGCCTGGAGGGCGGCCGGGTCGGGCCGGTACTCCTGGCCGGTCGCGCGGGCCAGGTCCCAGCCGTGGATCACCAGCTCGTCGGCGGCCACCGCGCCGGCGACCTCGCCGGGCAGGTCGATGCCGCCGGCCCGGGTCATGCCGGTCCAGGCGTCCGGTGCGCGCCACGCCTCGGCGAGTTCGGCGAGCGCCTTGCCCAGTTCCTCGCGCCAGCCGGGGCCGATCTCCGCCACGGCCGCTCCGGGGTCGGTGTCGGTGGTGCCGCCCAGGTCCTTGCGCGCGGCGTCGCGGAAGGCGGTGGCCAGACCGGTCAGGTGGCCGAGCAGGTGGCGGACCGCCAGGTCCGGGCACGGGGTCGGGCCGTCGAGCCGCCCCTCGGACACGCCCTCGGCGAGGCGGGCGAGCACCAGGGTCTGCGGGGTGAGGTCGAGGGTGGGGGTGCCGTCGGTCATCTGCTGCTCCTCGGGGACGCGGGCCGTCTCCGGGCGGCCCTCTGAGGAGACAGACCGATCCCGGCCGCGAAACTCATCGGCTCCCGGGGCTCGTCCCAGGTCATGTGCCCGATGTCCGGGCCCGCCCCTCAGGACCACGATGACCAGGCATGACGGCAAGGACGACACGCAAGAGGAAGACGACGCCCGGGACCTGGCCCGTGGTCCGCGTCCTGCGCGACCGCAACGCGGGCCTGTACCTCACCGGGCTGGTGGTGTCCGGCTTCGGCACCTCCGCGCTGTGGCTGGTGTCCGGTGTCTGGGTCAAGGACCTCACCGGCTCGGACGGACTGGCGGCGCTGTGCATGCTCGCGATGTGGGCGCCGACCCTGGCGGGACTGGCGCTGGGCACGCTTGCCGACCGCGTCCGCCACAAGCCCCTGCTGATCACCCTGAACCTGCTGATGGCCGCCCTTCTGCCCGCCCTGTTCGCCGTGGACTCGCCGGACGCGGTGTGGCTGCTGTTCGCGGTGCTGTTCGTCTACGGCGCGGTCGGCGTCGTCCACGACGCGGCCGAGTCGGCGCTCGTCGCCACGGCCGTCGACCGGCGTCTGCTCGGCGACTTCAACGGGCTGCGCATGACCGCGGGCGAGGGGATGAAGCTCGTGGCGCCACCGGTGGGGGCGGCCGTGTACGCGGCGCTCGGCGGCACGGGCGTGGTGGCGCTGGACGCGCTGACGTTCGTGCTGGCCGCGGGCGTGTGCGCGGCCCTGCGGGTCGAGGAGGGGAGACCTCGGCGGCCCGCGACCGACTGGCGGCGGCGGACGGCGGAGGGCGCCCGGTACCTGTGGGGCCACCCGCGGCTGCGCCCGCTCGTCCTCGCGGGCGGCGCCATGATGCTCTGCGCGGGCGTCGGCGGACCGACGGTGTACGCCGTGGTCGACGCCCTGGGCCACTCCCCCGCCTACGCCGGTGTGCTGTACGCCGCCCAGGGCGCCGGCTCGCTGCTGATCGGGGTGGTGGCGGGGCCGGCGCTGCGGCGTCTGGGCGAACGGCGGTTCGCGGCGGCCGGGATCGCGCTGCTGGCGGTGGCGCTGGCGGTGCGGGCGGTGCCGTACGACGCGGTGGCCATGGCGTCCTGCGCCGCGGCCGGGGCGGGGATGCCGGCCGTGCTCATCGCCGCCCTGACCGCGGTGCAGCGCGCGACGCCGGGGGAGCTGATGGGCCGGGTCACGGCCACGGCCAACTCCCTGATCTTCGTGCCCAACGTGTTCGGACTGGCGGCGGGGGCGGTGCTGGTGGAGCTGGTCGACCTTCCCGTGCTGCTCCTCGTCCTCGGAGCGGCGCTCCCGGCGGCGGCGCTGCCGCTCGCCCGACGACCGGCCCCCACCGACGCCCCCGGGTCACCCCCGGCCACCGAGCCCACCTGAGCCGCACAACGCCGTGCGGCAGAGCACGGTCACCGACCTCGACCCGAACGGACGCCGTCCACTCACCGCCGCACCCTTGCGCCCGGTGCACCCCGTCCCGCCCCGCGGAAGGGCACGGCCGCCTCCGCCCGCGTCGCCCCGTCGGGGCCGGCCCGCGCCGCCCGGCGCCCCGCTCACCGCCCCGCCAGCCCCGCCAGTCCCGACCGCACCGCCTCCAGATCCGCGTCCGACGCCAGCCCCGCGTGGTACAGCCGCAGCTCCGTCGCGCCCCGTTCGCGCGCGCGTGCCGCGTCCTCGGCGAGGGTGTCCGGGCGGCCGCCCATACCGGAGACGACGGTGAGGTTGGCGGCGAGGACGGCTCCGGCGCGGCCCTGCTCGGCGAACGGCGTCAGCAGGCCCGCGCCGCCCGTGCAGGGCACGACGACCCCGTCCGCCACGGAGAGGATGTGCGCGGGGTCGACGCCGGCGTTGGCGCCGCAGTGGTACGACACCGGGTCGGCGTGCAGCAGGACCTGGAAGTCGTCGGGCGCGGTGGCGCGCACGGCCGTGACCGCGGCCTCCTGGAGGGTGCGGGCGGTCCCGTCCCGCCACGCGCGCGTGGCGTTCGCCGGTGCCTCGCCGAGGAGCTTCTCCACGCCCGCCCAGCCGCCGTCCGACGGCGCCGTCCCCCGCCACACCGGCTCCAGCGCGGCCCGCACCCCGGCGGCCAGCGTGTCGGCGTCGACGCCCTGGTCCCCGTACCCCTCCCGGCAGTGCGGGCAGAAGCACAGCGACATCAGGTACTGCCCGGCGTCCCCGAGGCCGACCCCGCCGGTCTTGTCGTGGGCGTGCAGGTGGGCGAGCCCGTACCAGCCGAGGGACTCCAGTTCGGTCCCCCGCGCTCCCGGCCGTACCGCGGCCTCGGCGGCCAGGTCGGTGAGGTACGCACGCGTGGCGGGCTGCGCGATGCAGGGCGCCCACGGGTAGCGGTCGCCGTAGGCGTTGACGACCGAGGTGTGCGGCCGCTCGGCGCCGAGGCGGGAGTTGTGGGCGAGGACGACCCAGGTGTGCACCTCCAGACCCGCGTCCGCGAGCGCGGCGGCGGCCTCGCCGTACGCGTCGCCGGGCGCCCAGTCGCCGGCCTCGTAGGGGCGCGGTTCGCGGCCCTCCCAGCGGGCGGTGTCCGGCGGGTAGAGGACGGCGGCGTACTCGGCGGTGACGACGCGGTGGCGCGGGTGGCGGGGGGTGAGGGCGCGGGTGGAGTGGTAGGCGGCGGCGAGCGTCGCCTGTGCCACGCCGGTCCCCGCGACGCGCGCGGCGGCGTCCGGGTCGCCGTTGACGTCCCAGGGGTAGAGGAAGGCCGACGTCTTCACCGGGTCTCCTCGCCGTCGAGCAGCGCGTAGCCCCGCTCGATCACCGCGGCGAGCTGTTTCAGGTGGTCCTCGGCCGGTGCCTGGAGGGGCGGCCGCACCTCCCCCACGTCCAGGCCGCGCAGCCGGACGCCGGCCTTGACCAGCGCGACGGCGTACCCGCGGCCCTGGGCGCGGAGTTCGACGAACGGCCGGTAGAAGCCGTCCAGCAGGCGGTGCGCGAGGGCCTCGTCGCCCGAGCCGAGCGCCCGGTGGAAGGCGAGGGCGATCTCGGGGGCGAAGCAGAACACGGCGGACGAGTAGAGGGTGACGCCGAGCGCGCGGTAGGCGAGCTGGGTCTGCTCGGCGGTCGGCAGCCCGTTGAAGTAGAGGAAGTCGCCGGGCACCTCGGTGCGCACGGCGCTGACCACCCGCTGCATGAGGTCGAGGTCGCCGAGGCCGTCCTTGAGGCCGACGATCCCCTCCGTGCGGGCCAGTTCGACCACGCTCCCGGGGGTGAAGACGGCGTTGTCGCGCTGGTAGACGATCACCGGCAGGGAGGTCGCCGCGGCCACCTCGCGGTAGTGCCGCAGCAGCCCCTCTTGCCCGGCGAGCACCAGGTACGGCGGCATGGCGAGCAGCCCGTCGGCGCCCGCCTCCTCGGCGAGGCGGGCCCAGCGCACGGCGAGGGCGGTGCCGTAGCCCGCGCCCGCGAGGACCGGCACCCGCCCCGCGGTCTCCTCGACGGCCGCCCGGACGCAGGCCTGGAACTCCTCGGGCGTCAGCGCGTGGAACTCCCCGGTGCCGCAGCAGGCGAAGACGGCCGACGCCCCGGCCTCGACCCCGCGGCGCACGTGCGTGCGGAAGACGTCGAGGTCGACCTCGCCGCCGGGTCCGTACGCCGTGACGGGAAAGAACAGCGGTCCGCCCGGGGCGGTGAGCCGGGTGGCGAGAGGGGCTGAGGTCACGGGCGCTCCCCATTCAAAATCTGCGTCATATTCATGATCTGCGTCCATATTTCTGAACGCGCCCACGCTAAGCCGCCTCACCAACAGCGTCAAGGAGGCCAGCCCTTGACGGCTGACCACGGGTTCCTTAGCGTGTCCACGCATATGAACGTCTGCCGCTCATGCGTACGGCCGACGGTCCAGGAGCACCACAGGAGACCTAGGAGCCCCGAGGATGCCCGCTCCCCGCACCGTTCTGCTCACCGGCGCCGCCGGCGGCCTCGGCACCCTGATGCGGAACCTGCTCCCCGCCTTCGGCTACGAGCTGCGCCTGCTCGACCTGCGCCCGATCGAGGGCGAGCCGGACGCGATCGTCGCCGATCTCGCCGACCGGGCGGCCCTGCGGGAGGCGGTCCGGGGCGTCGACGCGATCATCCACCTCGCGGGCATCTCCCTGGAAGCCCCCTTCGAGAAGATCCTGAAGGCCAACATCGAGGGCACCCACCACCTCTACGAGGCCGCCCGCGAGGAGGGCGTCGACCGCATCGTCTTCGCCTCCTCCAACCACGCCGTCGGCTACACCCCGCGCCCCCGCGGGGACGACCCGCTCATCCCCGTCGAGACCCCGCGCCGCCCGGACACCTTCTACGGCCTGTCCAAGTCCTTCGGCGAGGACCTCGCCCAGTTCTACTGGGACAAGCACGGGATCGAGACCGTCTCCGTCCGCATCGGCTCCTGCTTCCCCGAGCCGACCAGTGTGCGCATGCTCTCGGTGTGGATGAGCCCCGGCGACGGCGCCCGCCTCTTCCACGCCGCCCTGACCGCCGAGGGCGTCGGGCACAGCGTCGTGTACGGCTCGTCGGCCAACACCCGCCTGTGGTGGGACCTCACCTCCGCGCGGGCGCTCGGCTACGCGCCGCAGGACGACTCCGAGCCGTTCGCCGCCAAGCTCATCGCCGAGCAGGGGGATCTCGACCCGGACGAGCCGGCGCACGCCCGCCTGGGCGGCCACTTCGTGACCGACCCCCCGATCTGGCCGCACTGACCGGAACCGGTCGATCACGAGGCGGGCGGGCACCGAACGGGCCCGCCCGCCTCCGCATACGGGCATCGACGCCGCCCGTTCCCACTCCCCGAGCCGTCGCGTGCCAGGTCCGCGGCGGGCACCCGATGACCGAAGCGGGCACGATCGGGCAGCATCGGGCCCGCAACAGGCCTGGTCAGTGCCGCACCGCCGCTGTAGAAATTCCCCCATGGGTCCGACGGGCCCGAACGGGCAGGAACACGGTGACGAGGCGGTGAGGCAGGTGTTCGGCATGGGCACGAGGACGGCGGAGGAACGCCAGCGCGAGATCGTGCGGATCGCCCGCGCCACCGGCTCGGTCGACGTCACTGCGCTCGCGGCCGACCTGGGCGTCGCGAAGGAGACCGTACGACGGGACCTGCGCGCCCTGGAGGACCACGGCCTGGTCCGCCGCACCCACGGCGGCGCCTACCCCGTGGAGAGCGCCGGCTTCGAGACCACGCTCGCCTTCCGCGCCACCAGCCACGTGCCCGAGAAGCGCCGGGTGGCCGCCGCCGCGGCCGAGCTGCTCGGCGACGCGGAGACGGTCTTCGTCGACGAGGGCTTCACCCCGCAGCTCATCGCCGAGGCCCTGCCCCGGGACCGGCCGCTGACCGTGGTCACCGCGTCCCTGCCGGTCGCCGGCGCCCTCGCCGAGGCCGGCGACACCTCCGTCCTGCTGCTCGGCGGGCGGGTCCGCCCGGGCACGCTGGCCACCGTCGACCACTGGACGACGAAGATGCTGGCCGGCTTCGTCATCGACCTGGCGTACATCGGCGCCAACGGCATCTCCCGCGAACACGGCCTCACCACCCCCGACCCGGCGGTCAGCGAGGTCAAGGCACAGGCGATCCGCGCCGCCCGCCGCACCGTGTTCGCGGGCACGCACACCAAGTTCGGGGCGGTCAGCTTCTGCCGCTTCGCGGACGTCGGCGCCCTGGACGCGATCGTCACCAGCACCCTGCTCCCCACGGCCGAGGCCCACCGCTACTCACTGCTCGGGCCGCAGGTCGTCCGCGTCTGACGACCGGATCCGTCCGCCCTCGTCCCCACCGGGCACCCACACCCTCCCCTCTGCCCCATACCTCCCCATATGTTCAGGAGCGATCCATGCGAACCCAGAGCCGACGGAGGCCGCGAGCCACGCTCGCCACGGCCGCCGCAGGGACGCTGCTCGCCCCGCTGCTCTCCGGCTGCTGGGTCGGAGCGGGCGGGGCGGGATCGGGCGGCGACGCCATCAACGTCCTGATGGTCAACAACCCGCAGATGGTCGAGTTGCAGAAGCTCACCGCGGACCACTTCACCGCGGAGACCGGCATCAAGGTGAACTTCACCGTCCTGCCGGAGAACGACGTCCGCGACAAGATCAGCCAGGACTTCGCCAACCAGGCCGGCCAGTACGACGCCGCCACCCTCTCCAACTACGAGATACCCATCTACGCCCGCAACGACTGGCTGCACGAGATGGACTCCTACGTCGCCAAGGACCCGGCGTACGACGAGAAGGACGTCCTCGGGCCGATGCGCGAGTCCCTCACCGGCGACGACGGCAAGCTCTACGGCCAGCCCTTCTACGGCGAGTCGTCCTTCCTGATGTACCGCAAGGACCTGTTCGCCGAGGCGGGCCTGACCATGCCCGAGCACCCCACCTGGACCCAGGTGGCCTCCTTCGCCGAGCAACTCGACGGCTCCGAGCCCGGCATGAAGGGCATCTGCCTGCGCGGCCTGCCCGGCTGGGGCGAGCTGATGGCGCCCCTGACGACGGTCGTGAACACCTTCGGCGGCACCTGGTTCGACCAGGACTGGCAGGCGCGGCTCGACTCGCCCGAATGGGAGAAGGCGACGAAGTTCTACGTCGACCTCGTCCGCGAGCACGGCCAGTCGGGCGCCGCCCAGTCCGGCTTCGCCGAGTGCCTCAACAACATGACCCAGGGCAAGGTCGCCATGTGGTACGACGCCACCTCCGCCGCCGGCTCCCTGGACGCCGCCGAATCGCCGGTCAAGGGCAAGGTCGGCTACGCCCCGGCCCCCGTGGAGAAGACCGACACCTCCGGCTGGCTCTACACCTGGGCGTGGGGCATCCAGAAGGCCTCCCGCAACACCGACAAGGCCTGGAAGTTCGTCTCCTGGGCGTCGAGCAAGGAGTACGAGCAGCTCGTCGGCGACGAGGTCGGCTGGTCCAACGTGCCGGCCGGCAAACGCGCCTCGACGTACGAGAACCCGGCCTACCGCAAGGAGGCCGCCGCCTTCCAGGAGATGACCCGGGAGGCCATCGAGGGCGCGAAGCCCAGGGACCCCGGGGTCCAGCCGCGCCCCGCGCCCGGCATCCAGTTCGTCGGCATCCCCGAGTTCACCGACCTCGGCACCAAGGTCTCCCAGGAGATCAGCGCGGCCATCGCCGGACGGCAGTCCGTCGAGGAGGCCCTGGAGAAGTCCCAGCAGCTCGCCGAGAAGATCTCCGAGGAGTACGAGGGACGATGACCGCCACGACCACGGCCCCCTCGGCCGCACCCGACCAGGTCCGCACCCCCGTCCGCCGGCCGTCCCCACGGCTGAGGGCCTGGGCCACCCGCGCGCCGCTCCTGCCCGCCCTGATCTTCATGATCGCGGTCACCCAGCTGCCCTTCGTGGCGACCCTGGTGATCTCCTTCTTCGACTGGAACTCCCTCTACCCGGACGCCCGCCGCTTCACCGGCCTCGCCAACTACGGCGACGTCCTCGGCGACGCCGACCTGCGCGGGTCGGTGTGGACGACGATCCTGCTGACGGTGGCGGTGGTCCTGGCCAGCCTGGTCCTGGGCCTCGCCCTCGCCCTGCTGCTGGACCGCAGGTTCAAGGGCCGCGGCGTGGTCCGCACCCTGCTCATCGCCCCGTTCCTGGTGGTCCCGGTGGCGGCGGCCCTGCTGTGGAAGCACGTCCTCTACAACCCCGAGTACGGCCTGCTGAACGGCCTGTTGCACTACGTCGGCGGCCCGCAGCCGGACTGGATCTCCAACACCCCGCTGCTCGCCGTCGAGGCCGCGCTGGTGTGGCAGTGGACGCCCTTCATGATGCTGATCCTGCTGGCCGGGCTGCAGAGCCGGGACCAGCAGCAGATCGAGGCCGCCCGGGTGGACGGCGCGAGCGACTGGCAGATCTTCGTCCACCTCACCCTCCCTCACCTGCGGCGCTACCTGGAACTGGGCGCCCTGCTCGGCTCGATCTACATCGTCCAGAACTTCGACGCGGTCTTCACCCTCACCTCCGGCGGCCTGGGCACGGCCAACCTGCCCTACACCGTCTACCAGAGCTTCTACCAGGCCCACGAGAACGGCCTCGCGTCGGCCGCCGGCGTCCTGGTCGTCATCGGCTCGATCATCATCGCGACCTTCGCGCTGCGCGTGGTGTCGTCCCTGTTCCGCGAGGAGGCCGGCCGCTCATGAGCGCCACCGTCGCACGACCCGCCGCCGTACGCACCGGGACCGGACGGACCCGCCGCAAGGCCGGTGCCGGGCTGGGCCTGGTGGCCTGGCTGGCCGGGATCGTCTTCTTCCTGCCCATCGCGTGGATGGCGCTCACCTCCTTCCACTCGGAGCAGGACGCCGCCACCAACCCGCCGTCCTTCGCCGCCTCCCTGACCCTGGACGGCTACCGCGAGTTCTTCGGCGCGGGCGGCGGCGCGAGCCCCTGGCCGGCGCTGGCCAACTCGGCCGTGGCGTCGATCGCCTCGACCCTCCTGGTCCTGGTCCTGGCCCTGCCCGCCGCGTACGCCCTCTCCATCCGTCCGGTGAAGAAGTGGACGGACGTCCTGTTCTTCTTCCTCTCCACCAAGATGCTGCCGGTGGTGGCCGGCCTGCTGCCGATCTACCTGTTCGCCAAGAACACCGGCCTGCTGGACAACATCTGGCTGCTGGTCGTCCTCTACACCTCCATGAACCTGCCGATCGCGGTCTGGATGATGCAGTCCTTCCTGGCCGAGGTCCCGGTCGCGATCATCGAGGCGGCCCGGGTGGACGGCGCGAGACTGCCGACGATCCTGGCCAGGGTGGTCGCCCCGATCGCCCTGCCCGGCATCGCCGCGACCTCGCTGATCTGCTTCATCTTCAGCTGGAACGAACTGCTCTTCGCCCGGGTGCTGACGGGCGTGGTCGCCGAGACCGCCCCCGTCTTCCTGACCGGCTTCATCACCAGCCAGGGCCTCTTCCTGGCCAAGGTGTGCGCCGCGTCGCTCGTCATCTCCCTGCCGGTGCTCGCCGCGGGGTTCGCCGCCCAGGACAAACTGGTCCAGGGCCTGTCGCTTGGAGCCGTGAAATGAAGGCCGCCGTCATCGAGTCCGTGGGCCGCGCCGTCGTCACCGAGGTCCCCGACCCGACGCCAGGGCCGCGCGAGGTCGTCGTGGAGGTCGCCGCCTGCGGCCTGTGCGGCACCGACCTGCACATCCTCCAGGGCGAGTTCGCGCCCAAGCTCCCGATCGTGCCGGGTCACGAGTTCGCCGGCGAGGTGGTCGGCGTCGGCACCCAGGTCACCGAGGTGGCGGTCGGCGACCGGGTGGCGGTCGACCCCTCCCTCTACTGCCACGAGTGCCGCTACTGCCGCACCGGCCACAACAACCTCTGCGAACGCTGGGCCGCCATCGGTGTCACCACGGCGGGCGGCGCGGCGCAGTACGCCGTGGCCCCCGTGGCGAACTGCGTGAAGCTCCCCGAGCACGTCCGCACCCAGGACGCCGCCCTGATCGAGCCCCTGTCCTGCGCCGTCCGCGGCTACGATGTCCTCCGGTCCCGCCTCGGCGCCCACGTCCTGATCTACGGCTCGGGCACGATGGGCCTGATGATGCTGGAGCTGGCCAAACGCACCGGCGCGGCGAGCGTGGACGTCGTGGACCTCAACCCGGCCCGCCTGGAGACCGCCCGCGGCCTCGGCGTCTCGGGCAGCGCCGCGACCCCCGACGAACTGGACCGGCCCCAGGGCTGGGACCTGGTCATCGACGCGACCGGCAACGCGGCGGCCATCCAGGACGGCCTGGACCGGGTCGCCAAGGCCGGCACCTTCCTCCAGTTCGGCGTCGCCGACTACGCGACGCGGGTGCGGATCGACCCGTACCGGATCTACAACCAGGAGATCACCATCACCGGCTCGATGGCAGTCCTGCACAGCTACGAACGCGCGGCGGAACTCTTCGCGGGCGGCGTCCTGGACCCCGACGTCTTCATCAGCGACCGTGTCCCGCTGGACCGCTACCCCGAGGCCCTGGAGCAGTTCGCGGCGGGGGTGGGCAGGAAGATCGTGGTGGTGCCGTAAGACGTTCTCGCCCCGCCCGGCCCTCCCAGCCCGTCCGGCGTTCGAGGGACGAGGCCGTCCAGGCCGAAGCGGGGGTCCGGGGGCGGCAGCCCCCGGGGACGGGAAGGGAAGGGGCGGCGGGGGCGAAAACCCCCGGGCACCCCGCCCACCCCTCTCAGCGATCCGCGCACGCCCCGACCGAACGGCTTCGCCTACACCACCACATCAACCGGCACCGTTCGCATCACCCACCACAGCCACCCCGCCACCACCCTCACACCCGATTGGCCCCCGGGTAAGGGAACGGTAAAACGCCCTCGCTCGTTCACCCGGCATGACAGCTATGACCCCCGGCTCGAACATCCCCCTCTCCGCCGCCCGCGTGACGGTGGACGTCGCCGCGCCCGTGCGGCTCGACGTATCGGGCCTGCTGCTCACCGCCGACGGCAAGGTGCGCTCCGACGACGACTTCATCTTCTACAACCAGCCCACCGGCCAGGGCGTGACCTACCGCTCCGGTGGCGGCTCCGCCCCGGACGCGATCGTGGTCGACACGGCCGCCGTCCCGCCGGGCATCGAGAAGATCGTCGTCACCGCCAGCCCGGACGCCGCCGGCCAGTCCTTCCAGGGCATCGAGCCCACCGCCACCATCCGCAACGCGGACGACAACTCCGTCCTCGCCACCTTCACGCCCCCGCAGCTCGGCACCGAGACCGCCCTGGTGATCGTGGAGGTCTACCTGCGCAACGGCGCCTGGAAGGCCCGCGCGGTCGGCCAGGGCTACGCGAACGGCCTGGCCGGCATCGCCACCGACTTCGGTGTGACGGTGGAGGAGCCGGCCGCCCCGGCCCAGCCCGCCGCACCCGCCCAGCCGGCGCGGTCGCAGGCGGCCACTCCCCCGCCCCCGCCCGCCGCCGCGCCCACGATGCCCGCCGCGCCGCCCGCGGCACCGGCCGCACCGTCGGCCCCCGCCCCGGGCACCGGCAAGATCAACCTCGACAAGGGCCGGGTCAGCCTCCAGAAGAACCAGACCGTCTCCCTCGTCAAGGGCGGCCGCCCGGTGCTCAGCCAGGTCAAGATGGGCCTCGGCTGGGAGCCCGCGTTCCGCGGCAAGGACATCGACCTGGACGCGTCGGTCATCGCCTACGGCCCGCAGCGCAACCACATCGACAGCTGCTACTTCGGGAAGCTCTCGATCGTGAACGGGGCGATCAAGCACTCCGGTGACAACCTGACCGGTGAGGGCGGCGGTGACGACGAGGTCATCGTCGTCGACCTCGGCCGGCTGCCGCAGGAGGTCAGCGGCCTGGTCTTCACGGTCAACTCGTTCTCCGGCCAGAAGTTCACGGAGGTCGCCAAGGCGTACTGCCGCCTCATCGACGCCGCGAGCGGCGAGGAACTGGTCCGCTTCGACCTCACCGGCGCCGAGCCGCAGACCGGCGTGATGATGGCGAAGCTGATCCGCCAGTACTCCGGCGAGTGGGAGATGACCGCCATCGGCGAGTTCGTGAAGTCCCGCACCGTCCGGGGCATGGTCAAGCCGGCCGCCAAGGCCCTGTGAGTCACCGGGGCGTAGGAGGCTTCCGGCACGGGGAGCCCCCTACGCCCCGAGACCGCCCCACACCAACGACAGGTACCGGCGCACGGACCCGCCCTCCGCCTCCGCCGACTCGGCGGCCGTCACCACCCCGTGCACCAGCCGCAGCACCTCGATCGGCTCGACGTCCGCCCGTAGCGTGCCCTCGTCCCGGGCCGCCCGGACCAGCCGCGCCACCGCGCCCCGCAGGCAGTCGCCGCAGGCCCGGTCCGCCGCCGGACCGCCCTCCGCGACGGCCGTGCCCAGCAGCGCCCCGAGCCCCCGGACCTGGAGCATCCCGGCGGCGAGTTCCTCGAGCCACGCGACCAGCGCCTCGCCCGGCGGCAGTTCTCCCGCGATCACGTCCGCACGCGCCGCGATCGCCTCGATGCGCTCCAGGCACGCGGCCTCCAGCAACGCCCGCCGGGTCGGGAAGTGCCGGTACAGCGTGCCGACGCCGACCCCGGCCCGCCGGGCGATGTCGTCCAGCGAGGCGCCCTCGCCGTGCTCGGCGAAGGCCTGAGCCGCCACCACGAGCAGTCGCTCACGGTTGCGCCGGGCGTCCGCACGCATGGGCCTGACCTGCGCCATACCGCCACTCCCCGCCCACCAGGCAACCTTTGGCGCACCCTACCGCGCGGCGTCCGCGGCCGGCTCAGGCCGCCCAGGGCCAGTCGGCGTCCCGGGCCGCCTCCAGCAGGGGAACCATCCGGAAGGCGGCGTCCGACAGACCGCCGAAGGTGTGCCGGTTGTCCCTGCCAGACGGGCCGTGGCCCGCCCGGTGTCCGGCGAGGTTCCAGGTGTAGACCGGGACGCGCTCCGGAACCTGCTCGGTCGGGTCGCCGTGCCGGTTGTACGCGTACTGCTCGTCGGTGACGATCAGCACCCGGTCGTGCTTCCGGTAGTGCCGCCGGACCGCCTCGGTCGTGTCGGTGCCGCCCAGGTCGCCGAAGCGCTCCAGAATCCTCAGCACCGACTCGCCCCTGCGGTACCCCACGCGGTTGCTCGACGTACCGAACTCGACGAGGTCCGCGTCGGCCGCCCGCAGCGCGAGCGCCGTACCGAAGACCGCCGCCGCGTCGGCCCGGTTGAGCTCCGAGCGGTCCGACAGCCGCGAGAAGAACATCGAGCCCGAGCGGTCCACGAGGACCAGCGTCCGGCCGGGCAGCGCGGGCACGTTGGCCAGCGAGTGGCCGAGCGCCTGCTCCAGCGGGTAGGACCAGCGCAGCGAGGGCGCGTGCCGGTACGCGGCGAGGTAGCGGAACGGGAACTGCCGCGAGCGCGCCACCTGCTCCGGGTCGCTGATCCGCGCCGCCACCCGGGCCGCGACCTCGTCCGAGACCCCGGCCTCGTCGAAATTGCGCAGGTTACGGGTCAAGGCCATCGCCCCCATGGACGGGATCACGGCCTCCCAGGCCGCCTTGTCCATCGGCCCCTGGAGCCAGCCCGCCAGCATCTCCCAGGTGATGCCCGCCGCCGCGAGCCGCTCGGCACCGCCCGGCGCCGTGAGGAGCGCTCGCCGCCGGCCGACGGGCAGCGCCATCAGCTCGCGGTGCGCGGTCAGCAGGTGGTCCGAGGCGGGCGGCACCGCGGTCTCCGGGTGGTGCCGGCGGTCCAGCGCGTACCGGAACAGCTCGCCCTGCCACGGCTTGTCCGGGTCCGGCGCCGCGTGCACCAGGTTGAGGACGTCGCCGAAGCGGTAACCCCTGGACGCGGTGTCGTACTTGAGCAGCGACCTGCCGTGGTAGAGCCGCCGTACGGCGTCGGCGATCCCCCGCTTGACCGGCTTGGGCACGGCACGGCCGTACCTCGACGTCCAGTAGGCGAGCAGCTCGCCGGGCTCGTCGGGCCGCTGGAGGACGGAGGCGACGACCTGCCGGCCCGTGGGGCCGTCGGTGGCGCCGGCGTCGAGGCGTGCCTTGACGTACTCGGCGGCTCCGACGATCGAGGCGGTGCGCAGGTTGCCCTCGCCGCGCAGCCAGCCGAGCAGGCCGGCCGTCCAGGACGGGTCGGTGACGGCGAGGTCGCGCACGAGCGCGGTGAAGCGGTCGTCGCGGGCGGCACCGGCCTCGTAGAACGTCTGCTGGGTCACGAAGTTGGTGACCGCCAGGAGGAAGAGTTCCGAGCGCGGGTCGCGCTCGCGGCCCCGGCCGCCCTCGTAGGTGCGCAGTACGCGCCCCGTCGACGTCACCCGCGAGGCGGGCTGCGCCTTCGCCGCCCTGGTGTTGAAACGCGCCATCGTGAATTCCCCCGAATTCTTTTCGGTGGAAGGCGCGACAGAAGGAGGGTGCCCGAGGTCGAGGTCGGCGGCGGAGAAAGTCGGACGTGTCTTCCGTTTCCACCACGTCGGCCCGGAGCCGACGACGGGATTCGAACCCGCACCCCTTTCGGGATCCGATCCTGAAGTATCCGCCGCCTGCGCACCGGGCACCACCGTCTGTCGCGCCTCCCGAGATCTGTTCGGCCGCGGCGTCTTTTTCGATGAGAACGAAGTAGCCGCGGCCCGCGCACCGGGAGGTGCGGGAAGTTCTGGGTGTCCAGAGTTCAGGTCGGCGGAACCGACAAGGTGCTCCAACCCCTGAGCTACACCGGCGCGTGGTGCCGGTGACGGGACTCGAACCCGTGGCCGCCCCATTATCAGTGGAAGTAGGTCCTGCCTTCGCACCTGGACGTGCATCACTCTAAAAGGGCGGCCACCGCTCGGGCGAGCGAATTAACTAACGGCGCTTCTGCCGCTTCCACGGCCCGGTGATGGCCAGCATGATGCCCGGGTCCTGGATGTTGGCGTAAAGGGTCCTGCCGTCGGGCGAGAAGGTGACGCCGGTGAATTCGCTGTACTCGGGCTCCTCCTCCGATCCGACGTTGAGGTCGTTGCGCGCGATGGGGTACGTGCGGCCGCTGTCGGTGGCACCGAACAGGTGCTGGACGCCGTCGCCGTCCTCGGCGATGACGAGGCCGCCGTACGGGGAGACGGTGATGTTGTCCGGCCCGTCGAAGGCGCCGTCGGCCGACGGGTCGGCGTTGACGCCGAGGAGGACCTTGAGGGTGAGGGTGCGGCGCTTGGGGTCGTAGAACCAGACCTGGCCGTCGTGCGGTCGGCCGGGGCTCTCGTCACGGGCGTAGGAGGAGACGATGTAGGCGCCGCCGTCCGCCCACCACATGCCCTCCAGTTTGCGGGCGCGGGTGACCTGTCCGGCGGTGAACTGCTTGCGCACGGAGGTGGTCCTGGCGTCGCGGTCGGGGACGTCGACCCAGTCGACGCCGTAGACCGTGCCGGTCCTCGTCGCGCGGGAGAGGTCGTCGACGAACTTGCCTCCGGAGTCGAAGCACTTGAAGGCCTGGAGGACCCCGGCGTCGTCGGCGAGGGTGCGCAGCCGGCCGCGGCCGTGCCGGAAGCCCTCCGGCGGCGCCCAGCGGTAGAGGAGGCCGTTGGGTCCGGAGGCGTCCTCGGTGAGGTAGAGGTGACCGCGCCTGGGGTCGACGACGACGGCCTCGTGGGCGTAGCGGCCCAGCGCCTTGATCGGCTTCGGGTCCCGGTTGGCGCGGCGGTCCTCGGGGTCGACCTCGAAGACGTAGCCGTGGTCCTTGGTCATCCCCTCCTCGCCGGCCTTGTCCTCGGTCTCCTCGCAGGTCAGCCAGGTGCCCCACGGGGTGCTGCCGCCCGCGCAGTTGGTGGCCGTGCCGGCGATGCCGACCCATTCGGCGACGTGCCCGCCGCGGCGGACCTCGACGACCGTGCAGCCGCCGGCGGCGGCCGGGTCGTAGACGAGGCCCTCGGTGAGCGGGACGGGGTGCGGCCAGTCGTCGCGGTGTCCGCCGAGTTCGTGGTTGTTGACGAGGAGGGTGGTGCCGCGCGGGCCCTCGAAGGTGGCGGTGCCGTCATGGTTGGAGGGCGTGAACTCGCCCGACTCCAGCTTGGTCCGGCCGCAGTAGGTGACGATCTCGTAGCGGAAGCCCTCGGGCAGGGCGAGGATGCCGTCCGGGTCGGGGACCAGCGGTCCGTAGCCGACGCCGTTGTCGTGCCCGTGTCCTTCGCCGTGCTCCTCCCCCGCGCGCTCGGTGTCGGTGGACGCGAGGGCGTTCGGGGCGGTGGCGAGGGCGCCGACGCTGCCCGCCAGCACGACCCCGGCGCCGGTGAGCGCGGATCGGCCGGCGAAGTCCCTGCGGGTGAGCGACATGGTGTCTCCTGTGACGGTGGACGTGCCGTGGAGGGTGGCGGACCTCGGTTCGGCGTCACGGTCGCGCCTCCGCCTGAACGGGGAGCCCGCCCGTGCCTGAACGAGAGTTGAACTGGGGGCGACCTCTCCCGGTGCCGGCCGCCGGAACGCGCGGTGCCCGGCGAACACCCCACCGGAGTGCGCCAGGGCGGCCGCCCGGAGATGACCCGCCGGGAGCGGGAGGGCGCGCACGGTGCCGAGGTGCCCGCCCTGTGCGGGCAGTTCTCCGTCAGGACCCCGCGCGGTCAGCCGCCGTGCTGGGAACGTGCCTTGAAGGCGGCCTTGCGGGCCTCCTTGGCGATCTTCTTGTCGGGGTGCAGCCGCCCCATCGCCTCCAGGACGTCCGGCGTGGCCGGGTGGTCCACCCGCCAGACGGTGTCGAAGAAGCCGCTGTGCTGCCGCGCCAGACCCTCCACCAGGGCGCGCAGTTCCTCGGAGTTGCCCTCGGCCGCGAGCTGTGCGGCCACGGTGTCGATGGTCAGCCAGAAGACCATCTCCGGCGGCGGGGCCGGCACGTCCCGGGCGCCGTGCTCGGTCAGCCAGACCCGGGCCAGGCCACCCAGTTCGGCGTCGTCGAGGACCTCCCGCAGCGCGGGCTCCGCCTCGGTGCCGACCAGCGCGAGCGCCTGCTGGCAGCGCAGTCGGCGCAGGGGCGCGCCGGGGTCGGAGCCCCGGGCCGCCGCGAGGAGTTCACGGGCCGCGGTGAGCGGGCCGCGGCCGGCCAGCCACAGCTCGGTCTCGGCGTGCGCCGCGGCCGGCGGGAAGGAGGCCGTGCCGTCGAGCAGCGCGTCGGCGCCCTTGTCGGAGAGGTCGCCGACGGCGGGCGCGTCGAAGCCGGCCTCCAGCAGCCGGGTGCGCAGTCCGTACAGTCCGAGCGGGGTGAGCCGGACCATGCCGTAGCGGGCTACGTCGGTGTCGTCGACGGGCGCCGCGGGCTCCTCGTCCGCGTCGGCCATCAGCGCCTCGTCGACCGGCCGGTACGCGACGAGGCCGACGGGCTCCAGCAGCCGGAACCGGTCGTCCAGCCGCATCATGGCGTCGGACACTTGCTCCAGCACGTCGTTGGTGGGCTCACCCATGTCGCTGGGCACGATGACGGAGGCGGCCAGCGCGGGCAGCGGCACCGGCGTGTCACCCGGGCCGTCCTCGCCGACGGCGAGCAGGTAGAGGTTGCCGAGCACCCCGTCGAGGAACTCGGCCTCGGCCTCCGGATCCCAGTCGAGGGACGACAGGTCGACCTCGCCGCCCTCGGACATCGCGTCGACCAGGTCGTCGAGGTCGGGCACGCTCGCGTCGGCGAGCACCCCCTCCAGGGCGGTGAGCCACACCCCGAGCACGTCCTGCGGGGAGCCCGAGGTGAGCAGGGCGAGGTCCTCGCCCTGGGTGACGGTGCCCGCCTCCTCGTCGGTGATCTCGACGAGCCCGGTGTCCACGGCGGTCCGCCAGGCCTCGCTCGCGTGGGCCGCGGCGTCGTCCCCGGTCAGCCCCAGTTCCTCGGCCGCCGCCGGCAACTGCTCCTCGACGAGCCCGCCCCCGGCGTCGACACGGGTGTCCGGGCCGGCCCAACGGGCCAGCCGCGCGGCCCGGGCGAGCACCGGCGTGGACAGCGCGTCGCCCGCCAGCTCGGCTTCGGGACGCAACCGTGCGGGCGGCAGGGTGGAGCTGTCTGACATCGCCTGTTTTCTCCTCGCGCGCCTGGACGGCCGTGCGGCCGCGCCTCGACGGCCGTACGGCCATCCGGGCGCCGTACGGCTCAGCCGCTCAGCCTAGACGGGTTTCGCCCCATGCCGCCCGGTTCATCTCCCCGACGGGTGCAGTACATGGCCGAAACCTTGACAACCGGCTTGGCCAGGCAGGAGATTGACGCGCGTAGAAGGCGGGGGGACAAGTGTTCACTCAGGCCCACGTGTGCCCTGTGACCCCTCGCGCCCCACGTCCCACCCTCGTCCCGGCGCTCTGTCACGTCCCCGGAGGGATTCCGTTGGCCAGCAAGTCCTCGGCGCGCCTCGCCGCGCTCACCGTAGCCGCCGTCTGCTCGGTGACGTCCACCGTCGTACTCACCTCGCCCGCGCACGCCGACTCCGTCCGCGTCCACGACATCCAGGGCAGCACCCGCCAGTCGCCGTACGCGGGCAAGCAGGTCACGGACGTGGCCGGAATCGTCACCGGCGTACGCGGCTACGGTTCCCGGGGCTTCTGGATCCAGGATCCGAGTCCGGACGCCGACCCGGCCACCAGCGAGGGCGTCTTCGTCTTCACCAACTCCGTCCCGAAGGTCGCCGTCGGTGACGCGGTCACGGTCTCCGGCACGGTCACGGAGTACGTGCCCGGCGGCACGTCCTCCGGCAACCAGTCGCTGACCGAGATCACCCGCCCGACGTTCACCGTCGTCTCCAGCGGCAACCCGGTCCCGGCCGCGACGACCGTGTCCGCCCGGTCCGTACCGCGCGCGTACGCCCCCGAGGGCGACGCGGACGCGGGCGGCTCGGTGGGCGGGCTGACCCTGCGGCCGGCGAAGTACGCCCTGGACCTGTACGAGTCCCTGGAGGGCATGACCGTCCGGGTCTCGGACGCCCGTGTGGTCGGCGCCACCGACCCGTACACCGAGCTGTGGGTCACGGTGAAGCCCTGGGAGAACGCCAACCGCCGCGGCGGCACGGTGTACGGCTCCTACGACGCGCAGAACACCGGCCGGATCCAGATCCAGTCGCTGGGCAAGCCGGCCGACTTCCCCGACGCCAACGTGGGCGACACCCTGGCCGGCACCACCGCGGGCCCGCTGGACTACAACCAGTACGGCGGCTACACGCTGGTCGCGAACGAGCTCGGCGCCCTGGAGAGCGGGGGTCTGGAGCGCGAGTCGACCCGTGCGCAGAGCAGCCGCGAACTGGCGGTGGCGACGTACAACGTCGAGAACCTGGACCCGTCCGACGACACCTTCGCCGCGCACGCCGAAGCGATCGTGCGGCACCTGAAGTCGCCGGACATCGTGTCCCTGGAGGAGATCCAGGACGACAACGGCGCCACGGACGACGGCACGGTGACCGCCGGCGCGACGGTCGGCAAGCTGATCGACGCCATCGCCGCGGCCGGCGGCCCGCGCTACGACTGGCGCGGGATCGACCCGGTCGACAAGGCGGACGGCGGCGAGCCCGGCGGCAACATCCGCCAGGCGTTCCTGTTCAACCCGGAGCGGGTCTCCTTCACCGACCGTGGGGCCGGCGACGCGACCACCCCGACCGGGGTGACGAAGGTGCGCGGCAGGGCGGCGCTCACCCACTCCCCCGGCCGCGTCGACCCGGCGAACCCGGCCTGGGCGAACAGCCGCAAGCCGCTGGCCGGCGAGTTCGCCTTCCGCGGCCGGACGGTCGTGGTCGTCGCCAACCACTTCAACTCCAAGGGCGGCGACCAGGGGCTGACCGCCCAGTACCAGCCGCCGTCCCGCGGTTCGGAGACCCAGCGCCACCTCCAGGCGGCGGCCGTGAACACCTTCGTCAAGGAGGTCCTCGCCGTCCAGAAGAACGCGGACGTCATCGCCCTCGGCGACATCAACGACTTCGAGTTCTCGCGGACCACCCGCATCCTGGAGGACGGCGGCGCCCTGTGGTCGGCGGTCAAGTCGCTGCCGCCGGGCGAGCGTTACTCGTACGTCTACCAGGGCAACAGCCAGGTCCTGGACCAGATCCTGGTCAGCCCGTCCGTCCGGTGGGCCGGGCGGCTGTCGTACGACAGCGTGCACGTCAACGCCGAGTTCCACGACCAGGTGAGCGACCACGACCCGCAGGTGCTGCGCTTCCGTCCGTGACCGGCCTGCGGTGGGGGCGGGTCAGCGGGGCACGAGGCCGAGGGCGTGGTCGTAGCGGTTGACCGTGCTGCTCCTGAGGCCCGGCCAGCGCTGCACCCGCTCCCACCGCGCGGTCGCCGAGCCGACGCCGTCGCCGGGAGCGGCGAGGGCGTCGATGTGGGCCCGGGCGCTCTCCCACTCCGCGTAGTTGAGGACGCGGGTGCCGTCGGTGCTGAGGTGGAAGTGGGCGGAGATGCCCCCGGGGTGCGGCTCCGGCTCGCTCGCCAGGGCGTCGAGGACCGCGTCGACCCAGGCGCGCTGCCGCTTCGGGTCGGGACCCTCGAACTCGACGTCGACGATGACGACGCAGCCCGGGACGGCCGCCGCGCCCCCGTCCCGCGTGAGGCTGCGGTACCGCCGGTACCGGCCGAGCCCCAGCCGCTCGATGCCCGGGACGGCGGTGTCGATCTCGTCGACGCGTTCCTGCCGGTGGGTCTTCACGAAGGACTCGTAGGCCCCCTCGCTCGTCCACTGCGAGTGGTGCAGCAGGGTGCTGCCGTCGTGACCGGTGTAGACGTGGTAACCCCGCAGTTCCTCGGCGGGCCAGGGGCGGTTCTCCCAGGTACGGGCGATGGCCTCCACGGTCTGCCGCTGCCGTTCAGGGGTGCGCACGCGCCAGGTGCTGAAGAAGGGCGCCCGGACGTCGGTCCGGAGGAGTTCGGGGTGGGCGTCGGTACGGCGGGTCATGGCCGGTCTCCGGTGGTCGGTGGGCCCCGGATGCGTGCGCACCGGGTGCGGGCACCACCCTCCGACCTCGACCAAGGTTGAGGTCAAGCGCCTCCCGGTGCCGACATGCGCGAGGGGCCTCCGGCCGGGAGGCCCCTCGTCGTGACGCCGGCAGCGGTGCCCCGTGACGCCCGTCAGCAGTGCCCGCGACGCCGGCGCCGCAGTACGCCCGCCACGACCACCGCGCCGGCCGCCGCCCCGGCGACCAGCACCGCACGGGGATGTCCGAGCCCGGCCCGGACGGCACCGCGCGCCCGTTCCGGCACCCGCTGCTGCGCGGCGTGCCCTGCCTGGCCCGCCTTGTCCTGGACGACCTGTCCGGCCTGCCCGGCCTTCTCCTGCGCCGTGTGTCCGGCCCGGCTCGCCTTGTGCTGCACCCGGTGGCCGGCGCGGCCCGCCTTGTGCTGCACGGTGTGCCCGGCCTGCGCGGCGGAACTGCGCAGCTGAACGGTCATGGCGCCGGCCTTGTCCCGGAGGTCGGCGGCCCGGGCCTTGGCACGGCCCTTCACGTCCGCCCTGCCCGCCAGCTCCTCCACGGTGTCGCCGAGTGCGCTGCGGGTCTGCTCGATCTGCCTCCGCAGTTCGTCGGGCCCCTTGGCCCCGCCGGTCGGCTGCGCGGTGGAACCGGCCCTGGTGCCGTCCCCGCTCGTCGCGTCGGTCATCGATGCGCCCTTTCCCTGATCACATCCACGTCGGTCCTGACGCTGCCGAGGGTCTTCTCGGGCTTGGGCGGCGCGGCGCGGCGCAGCTGGGAGCGGCCGGTCATGGCCAGCACGCCCGCGATCACGAAGAGCACCGCCGTCACGATGAGCGCCGCGGCCCAGACGGGCAGCACCAGCGAGAGCGCGGCGACACCCGTTCCGGCGAGGGCGATCAGACCGACGTACGCGATGGCGCCCGCGGCACCCAGCATCCCGCCGCCACGCCCGACGCGTTTGCCCTTCTCGGCCAGCTCCATCTTGGCGAGGGCCACTTCCTGGCGCACGAGCCGGGAGAGCTGTTCGGTGGCCTGACCGACGAGTTCGCCCACGGAGTGGTGTTCGTCGTGCACTGGCCTGGTGTGCATGGTCCCGGTCACGGTTCCGCCTCCTCTCGGTTCGGAGCCACCCGGGTACCCCCGCCGATCGTCGCTACCCTCTCCCTCTCGACCGCCCGACCGCGCAGTGCTCCTTAGAGATACCTCGTAGCAGAATTAAGTGGAGCTACACGATCCGCGCGCCGAGACTACTGCCATGACGACAGCCGACCGCCCCGCCCCGCCCCCCTTCGGCCGCAGCCTGTGCGCCATGGTCACCCCCTTCACCGAGGCGGGCGCCCTCGACCTCGACGGCGCCCGACGGCTCGCCGACCGGCTGGTGGCGCGGGGCTGCGACGGACTGGTGCTGTCCGGCACCACCGGCGAGTCGCCGACCACCACGGACGCCGAGAAGACGGCGCTGATCACGGCGGTGCGGGAGGCCGTCGGGGACCGCGCGGCGCTCGTCGCCGGGGTGGGCACGGCGGACACCCGGCACACGGTGGAGCTGGCCCGGGCCGCCGAGAAGGCGGGCGCGGACGGCCTGCTGGTGGTGGCGCCGTACTACAGCAGGCCCCCGCAGGACGCCCTGGAGGAGCACTTCCGGGAGGTCGCGGACTCCTGCGGGCTGCCGCTCGCGCTCTACGACATCCCGGGCCGCACCGGCACCCGCATCGAGCCCGACACCCTCGTGCGCCTGGCCGGGCACCCCCGGATCGTCGCCGTCAAGGACTGCTCCTACGACCTCCTCGGCACCCAGAGCGTCCTGTCCCGCACCGACCTGGCGTACTACGCGGGGTGCGACGAGCAGGTCCTCGCCCTGTACGCGATCGGGGCGAGAGGGTACGTCAGCACGGTCGCGAACGTCGTACCCGAACTGTTCCGGGCCGTCCTCGACGCCTTCGACGCGGGGGACACCGGGCGGGCCGCCCAGCTCCAGCGGCGGGCGATCCCTCTCGTCGAGTCCGTCATGGCGGCGGGCCTGCCCGGCACGGTCACCGCCAAGGCCCTCCTCGACGCGCTCGGCCTGCCCGCGGGGCCGGTCCGCGCCCCGCTGCGACCCGCGGACCGGCCGACCACCGACCGGCTCCTCGCCGTCTACGAGGAGCTGGTCGGCACCACCGGTCAGCTCCAGGTGTAACCGTCCCCGAGCAGCAGCGTGTGCTCCAGCACGTCCTCCGCCGGGTCGTCGATCTGGCCCACGTGCACGTTGAGAAGGCCGACCCGGGGCCCGTTGTGCGAGCCCGTGGTGGTCTCGTCGGCGTGGGCGGCCCCCGCCGCCCCCCAGCACACCAGCACCGCGGCGCCCGCCCCGGCCAGCAGGCGCGCCACGGTCCTCGACCGCTCGTTCGTCATACCAGGCCCTCGTTTCGTCGGATCGGCTTCTGATCGGACCCTGCGTCCACCCGTTCATCCGCCGACACCGCCCCGAGGACACGGGAGATCATCCGTACGTGCGGGGGGCGCTCGAAGCACGCGCTCCTGTTCCGCTGCCGGGACACCACCCGGCCAGGTCCGTGCCCCACCGCCTCACCGGTCCCGGCCGGCCGGGCCCACGTCACCGCGCTGCTCGAGCGCTCCCGGGCCCCGAAACGCTGAACGCCCCCGCGGCGGGCCCGGCAGGGCACCGCCACGGGGGCGACTCGACCGTCACGGACCGGCCGTGACCGGTCAGTTGTGGCTGTGCAGGATGTCGTTCAGGCCGCCCCACACCGCGTTGTTCGGGCGGGCCTCGACCGTGCCGGTGACCGAGTTGCGGCGGAAGAGGATGTTGGAGGCGCCGGACAGTTCGCGGGCCTTGACGACCTGGCCGTCGGGCATGGTCACCCGGGTGCCCGCGGTGACGTAGAGGCCGGCCTCGACCACGCACTCGTCGCCCAGCGCGATGCCGACGCCCGCCTCGGCGCCGACCAGACAGCGCTCGCCGATGGTGATGCGCACGTTGCCGCCGCCGGAGAGGGTGCCCATCGTGGAGGCGCCGCCGCCGATGTCGGAGCCGTCGCCCACGACGACGCCGGCGGAGATGCGGCCCTCGACCATCGAGGTGCCGAGCGTGCCGGCGTTGAAGTTGACGAAGCCCTCGTGCATGACCGTGGTGCCCTCGGAGAGGTGCGCGCCGAGGCGGACGCGGTCGGCGTCGGCGATGCGGACGCCCTTGGGGGCCACGTAGTCCGTCATGCGGGGGAACTTGTCGATCGAGGTCACCTGGAGGTGCAGGCCCTCGGCGCGGGCGTTGAGGCGGACCTTCTCGACGTCGGCGACGGCGACCGGGCCGAGCGAGGTCCAGGCGACGTTGGCGAGGTGGGCGAAGACGCCGTCCAGGTTCTGGCCGTGCGGCTGGACCAGGCGGTGGGAGAGCAGGTGCAGACGCAGGTAGACGTCGTGCGTGTCGACCGGCTTCTCGTCCAGCGAGGAGATGACCGTGCGGACCGCGACCACCTCGACGCCCCGGCGGGCGTCCGGACCGACCGCGGCGGTGGCGCCGCCGCCGAGCAGCTCTGCGGCCTGTTCGGCGGTGAGGCGCTCGGTGCCGGACGGTCCGGGCTGCGCGGACAGTTCGGGGGCCGGGTACCAGGTGTCGAGAACGGTGCCGTCGGCGGCGATCGTGGCGAGGCCGGCGGCCACGGCGCCGGTGGTGCGGGGAGCAGTCGTGTCGGTCATGAGGGCAACCTAACCGGCCGCCGCCCGCGGAAGCGAGCCGACCCCGTGGCCGTCTCGCGTGCCGGGCGGCGCGGGGCGTGCGGGCGCCGGCCTGCGGGTCACCGGCCGGGGCGGACGACCCGTGCCAGAACCTCCCTCGCGTACTCCTCGTCGTACGGCGTGTCCGTCAGCAGCACCTGGAGGCAGATGCCGTCCAGCACGGCGACCAGGGCCCGCGCCGTGACGGGGTCCGTGCGGTCGGCGAGGAGGGCGCCGACGCCCTGCGCCCACTCGGCCGCGACCGGGCGCAGCGCGGGACGGCGCAGGGCCGCCAGGTACAGCTCGTACTCCAGCTCCACGCCCGTGCGGTCGCCCGCCAGCCACGCGCCGAGGACCCGGGCCAGCTCCCCGGGCAGGTCGGCGTCCGGATCGGACAGGGCCGGGTGTGCGGCGACCACCTTGGCGAAGCCTTCGCCTGCCTGGCGGAGGGCGGCGACGAGGAGTTCGTCCAGCGTGGCGAAGTGATAGGTCGTGGAGCCCAGCGGGACGTCCGCCTCGGCGGCCACGGAACGGTGGCTCAGGCCGGCGATGCCCTTGCGCTCCACCACCCGGATCGCCGCGTCGATGATCCGGCGGCGCCGCTCCGGGTCGTGGCGCCGGGTCATCAGTGCGCGCCGCCCAGGTTCAGCACGACCACGCCGACGATGATCAGCGCGATGCCGGCGGCCTTGGCCGCGGTCATCCCCTCCCCCAGGAACACCACGCCGATGGCGGCGATGGCCGCCGTGCCGACGCCCGCCCAGATGGCGTATGCGGTGCCGACGGCGAGGGTCTTGAGGGTCTGGGCGAGCAGCGTGAAGGAGAGGACATAGGCGAGGGCCGTCAGGAGGGACGGGACGAGCCTGGTGAAGCCCTCGCTGTACTTCATGGCGGTGGTGCCGGCGACCTCGGCGGCGATGGCTCCGGCCAGGAGCAGGTATCCCATGTGTACGATCGTACATAACGACACCGTCCGCGGACGCGAGAACGGCGGCACCCGAAAGGGTGCCGCCGTCGCCGTGCCGGTGCGTCTCAGACGTTGAAGCCGAGCGCGCGCAGCTGCTCGCGGCCGTCGTCCGTGATCTTGTCCGGGCCCCACGGCGGCATCCAGACCCAGTTGATGCGCAGCTCGCTGACGAGGCCGTCCGTGGCGGACTTGGCCTGGTCCTCGATCACGTCGGTGAGCGGACAGGCCGCCGACGTCAGGGTCATGTCGATGGTCGCGATGTTGGCGTCGTCGATGTGGACGCCGTAGATCAGGCCCAGGTTGACGACGTCGATGCCCAGCTCGGGGTCCACGACGTCCAGCAGGGCCTCGCGGACCTCCTCCTCGGAGGCCGGCTTCATTTCCACGGTCTCAGTCATGCCGTCGTCTCCTTCTCGGCGTCGGCGCCGTCCAGTGCCTGGGCCGTCGCGTCCTTCCAGGCCATCCAGCTCAGCAGGGCGCACTTGACCCGGGCCGGGTACTTCGAGACCCCGGCGAACGCGACCGCGTCCTCCAGGACCTCCTCCATCGCGTCGTCGGGCTCGATCCTGCCCTTGGACTGCATCAGCTCCAGGAAGGTCTCCTGGATCCGCCGCGCCTCACCGAGGTCCTTGCCGACCAGCAGCTCGTTCAGCACGGAGGCGCTCGCCTGGCTGATGGAGCAGCCCTGGCCCTCGTACGACACGTCGCTGATCGTCGTGCCGTCGTACTTCACACGCAGCGTGATCTCGTCGCCGCACGTCGGGTTGACGTGGTGGACCTCGGCGTCGCCCTCCCGCAAGCCCCGCCCGTGCGGGTTCTTGTAGTGGTCCAGGATCACTTCCTGGTACATGGAGTCCAGCTTCATGCTCGTCGCTCGTCCCGTCAGCCGAAGAAGTTCCGTACGTGCTCCAGGCCGTCGACCAGTGCGTCGATCTCGGCCGGCGTGGAGTACAGATAGAACGACGCTCGCGTGGTCGCAGGAATTCCGTAGCGCAGGCACACGGGGCGGGCGCAGTGGTGGCCGACCCGGACCGCGATGCCCTGCTCGTCGAGGACCTGGCCCACGTCGTGCGGGTGGATGTCACCGAGCGTGAAGCTGATCGCCGCGCCGCGTTCCTCGGCCGTGGTGGGGCCGATGATGCGCAGGTCGGGGACGTCCGCCAACCGCTTCACCGCGTACTCGGTGAGCGCGTGCTCGTGGGCGAAGATCTTGTCCATGCCGATCGACTGCAGGTAGTCGATGGCCGCGCCCAGCCCGACCGCCTGCGCGATCGGCGGCGTGCCCGCCTCGAACTTGTGGGGCGCCGGGGCGTACGTCGAGGAGTGCATCGAGACCGTCTCGATCATCTCGCCACCGCCCAGGAACGGCGGGAGGTCCTCCAGCAGCTCCTGGCGGCCCCACAGCACGCCGATGCCGGTCGGGCCGCACATCTTGTGGCCGGTGAAGGCCACGAAGTCGGCCTGGAGGGCCTGGACGTCCAGCGGCATGTGCGGCGCGGCCTGGGAGGCGTCGACGCAGACGAGCGCGCCGACCTCCTGGGCGCGGCGCACGATCGCCTCGACCGGGTTCTGGGTGCCCAGGATGTTGGAGACCAGCACGAAGGAGACGATCTTCGTCTTCTCGGTAATGACCTCCTCTATGTTCGAGAGGTCGAGGCGGCCGTCGTCGGTCAGGCCGAACCAGCGGAGCTTCGCGCCGGTGCGCTGCGCGAGCAGCTGCCACGGCACGATGTTGGAGTGGTGCTCCATCTCCGTGATGACGATCTCGGTCTCGTGGTCCACGCGGTAGGGCTCGTCGGCCCAGCCCAGCATGTTGGCCACGAGGTTGAGGGACTCCGAGGCGTTCTTGGTGAAGATCACCTCGTCGCGGGAGGGCGCGTTGATGAACTCCGCGACCTTGTCGCGTGCGCCCTCGTACAGCGCCGTGGCCTCCTCGGCGAGGACGTGCACGCCACGGTGGACGTTGGCGTTGTAGCGCTCGTAGTACTCACTGAGCGCGTCCAGCACCTGCCGCGGCTTCTGGCTGGTCGCCGCGTTGTCCAGGTACACGAGCTTGCGCCCGTCGTGGATCTGGCGGTCCAGGATGGGAAAGTCCTTGCGGATCGCCTCGGTGTCGAGGAGGCCCGGCAGCTGTGTCACGCGGATACGCCACCCTTCGTGTATGCCTCGTAGCCCTCGGCCTCCAGCTTGTCGGCCAGCTCGGGGCCGCCCGACTCGGCGATGCGGCCGTTCGCGAAGACGTGGACGTGGTCGGGCTTGATGTAGCGCAGGATGCGCGTGTAGTGCGTGATCAGCAGGGTGCCGACCTCACCGGTCTCGCGGATGCGGTTGACGCCCTCGGAGACGACGCGCAGGGCGTCGACGTCGAGGCCGGAGTCGGTCTCGTCGAGGATCGCGACCTTCGGCTTGAGCAGCTCCAGCTGGAGGATCTCGTGCCGCTTCTTCTCACCGCCGGAGAAGCCCTCGTTGACGTTGCGCTCGGCGAAGGCGGGGTCCATGTTGAGGCGCTCCATGGCCTCCTTGACCTCCTTCACCCAGGTGCGCAGCTTGGGGGCCTCGCCGCGGACGGCGGTGGCGGAGGTGCGCAGGAAGTTGGAGACCGAGACGCCGGGGACCTCGACCGGGTACTGCATGGCGAGGAAGAGGCCGGCGCGGGCGCGCTCGTCGACGGACATCTCCAGGACGTCCTCGCCGTCGAGGGTGACGGTGCCCGCGGTGATCGTGTACTTGGGGTGACCCGCGAGCGAGTAGGCGAGAGTCGACTTGCCGGAGCCGTTCGGGCCCATGATGGCGTGCGTCTCGCCCTGCTTCACGGTGAGGTCGACGCCCTTGAGGATCTCCTTCGTGGCGTTGTCGGCCTCGACGGTGACGTGCAGGTCTCGGATTTCAAGCGTTGCCATGGGTGCCTCAGGACTCCTGGGTGAGGGAGACGAGCACGTCGTCCCCTTCGATCTTTACGGGGTAAACGGGGACGGGGCGCGTCGCCGGAAGACTGTCGGGCTTGCCGGACCGGAGGTCGAAGCGCGAGCCGTGCAGCCAGCACTCGATGTGGCAGTCGTCGACCTCGCCCTCGGCGAGCGAGACGTTCGCGTGCGAGCAGATGTCGTTGATCGCGAAGATCTCGCCCTCGGTCCGCACGACGGAGATCGGCGTGCCGTCGAGTTCCACCCGCTTCGGGGTGTCCTCCTCCAGCTCGTCCGCTCCGCAGACGCGTACGAAGGTCATGCGACCGACGCCTCCAGCTCCTCTTCGATCTTGACGAGCAGACGCTCCTCGATGTCCGGGACACCGATCTGCTGGACCAGTTCGGCGAAGAAGCCGCGGACCACCAGGCGGCGGGCGTCGATCTCGGGGATGCCGCGCGCCATCAGGTAGAAGAGCTGCTCGTCGTCGAAGCGGCCGGTCGCGGAGGCGTGGCCGGCGCCGACGATCTCGCCGGTCTCGATCTCCAGGTTCGGCACCGAGTCGACCCGCGCGCCGTCCGTGAGGACGAGGTTGCGGTTCATCTCGTAGGTGTCGGTGCCCTCGGCCGCGGCCTCGATGAGCACGTCGCCGATCCAGACGGCGTGCGCGTCGTCGCCCTGGAGCGCGCCCTTGTAGACGACGTTGGACTTGCAGTGCGGGACGTTGTGGTCGACCAGGAGGCGGTGCTCCTGGTGCTGGCCCCGGTCGGTGAAGTACAGGCCGAACAGCTCGGCCTCGCCGCCCGGACCGGCGTACGCGACCCGGGGGTGCAGCCGGACCAGGTCGCCGCCGAAGGTGACCACGAAGGACTTGAAGGTCGCGTCCCGGCCGATCAGCGCGTTGTGCTGGCCGACGTGCACGGCCTTGTCGTCCCAGTCCTGGACGGAGACGACGGTCAGCTTGGCGCCGTCGCCGAGGACGTAGTCGACGTTGGCCGCGAGGACCGCGTCACCGGTGTGGTCGATGACCACGACGGCCTCGGCGAAGGCACCCAGCTCGACGACCTGGTGTGCGTAGGCGGTGCCGCCCTCGCCGTGCACCCTGATGCGGATCGGCTCGGTGAGGACCGTCTCCTTGGGGACGGTGATCACGCCGGCCTTCTCGAACGCCGAGTAGGCCTGGGCGGCGACCCGGTCCACCGGGGTGCCGGCCCGCCCGATGCGCGCGTCGTCGCGGCCGACGGTCTCGACGACGACCGCCTCGGGCGCCTCGACGTCGACCTTCACGCCGTCGCCGGTGGCGACCGCGGTGCCGTCGTGCAGCCCGCGCAGCCGCTCCAGCGGGGTGAACCGCCACTCCTCCTCGCGGCCGTGCGGGACCGGGAAGTCCGCCACGTCGAAGGACGCGGGCGCGCTCATGCGCGTGGCGACGGTCGACTCGGCGGCCACCGCGATCGTGCCCGCGGTGGTGGACCCCACGGGGATGTTCTGAGCCTCAGCCATGGCTGTCGGTCTGCTCTCTTCCTACGTCAGAAATCTGGCGACTGCTTCGGGGCGGGTCTTAACCGACCGCGCCTTCCATCTGCAGCTCGATCAGCCGGTTGAGCTCCAGGGCGTACTCCATGGGCAGCTCCTTGGCGATCGGCTCGACGAAGCCGCGCACGATCATCGCCATCGCCTCGAACTCGCTCAGACCACGGCTCATCAGGTAGAAGAGCTGGTCCTCGGAGACCTTGGAGACGGTCGCCTCGTGGCCCATGGACACGTCGTCCTCGCGGACGTCGACGTACGGGTAGGTGTCGGAGCGCGAGATCGTGTCGACGAGGAGCGCGTCGCACAGCACGTTCGACTTGGAGCCGTGGGCGCCCTCGCCGATCTCGACGAGACCGCGGTAGGAGGTGCGGCCGCCGCCGCGCGCCACGGACTTCGAGACGATGTTGGAGGACGTGTTCGGCGCCATGTGGACCATCTTGGAGCCGGCGTCCTGGTGCTGGCCCTCGCCCGCGAAGGCGATGGAGAGGGTCTCGCCCTTGGCGTGCTCGCCCATCAGGTAGACGGCCGGGTACTTCATCGTCACCTTGGAGCCGATGTTGCCGTCGATCCACTCCATGGTCGCGCCCTCGTACGCCACGGCGCGCTTGGTGACCAGGTTGTAGACGTTGTTCGACCAGTTCTGGATGGTCGTGTAGCGGCAGCGGGCGTTCTTCTTGACGATGATCTCGACCACGGCGGAGTGCAGGGAGTCCGACTTGTAGATCGGAGCCGTGCAGCCCTCGACGTAGTGCACGTAGGCACCCTCGTCGACGATGATCAGGGTCCGCTCGAACTGGCCCATGTTCTCCGTGTTGATACGGAAGTAGGCCTGGAGCGGGATCTCGACGTGCACGCCCTTCGGCACGTAGATGAAGGAGCCGCCGGACCACACCGCGCTGTTCAGCGAGGCGAACTTGTTGTCACCGACGGGGATGACGGTCCCGAAGTACTCCTTGAAGAGCTCCGGGTGCTCCTTCAGCGCCGTGTCGGTGTCGAGGAAGATGACGCCCTGCTCCTCCAGGTCCTCGCGGATCTGGTGGTAGACGACCTCGGACTCGTACTGGGCGGCGACACCGGCGACGAGGCGCTGCTTCTCCGCCTCGGGGATGCCGAGCTTGTCGTACGTGTTCTTGATGTCCTCGGGCAGGTCCTCCCAGGACTCCGCCTGCTTCTCCGTGGAGCGCACGAAGTACTTGATGTTGTCGAAGTCGATGCCCGACAGGTCCGAGCCCCAGTTCGGCATGGGCTTCTTCTCGAAGAGGCGCAGGCCCTTGAGGCGGAGCTTGGTCATCCACTCCGGCTCGTTCTTCTTGGCCGAGATGTCGCGGACGACGTCCTCGTTGATGCCGCGCTTGGCAGAGGCGCCGGCCGTGTCGGAGTCGGCCCAGCCGTATTCGTACTTGCCCAGGCCCTCGAGCTCAGGGTGAGCAGTCTCCGTGGGGAGAGTCATGCGGGGTTCCTCCCGGCCGTGCTTGCAGATGCGTTAGCGGTGTTCGTGGGCGCCTGCGCCGCGGGGGGCGGCGCGTGCGAAGTCTTCGGAATGAACGTGGTGCAGACCCCGTCGCCGTGCGCGATGGTCGCGAGCCGCTGTACATGCGTACCGAGCAGCTCGGCGAAAAATTCCGTCTCCGCCTCGCACAGCTGCGGGAACTGCTCGGCGACGTGCGCGACCGGGCAGTGGTGCTGGCACAGCTGCTCGCCCTGCTGGGGGTGGGGCGCGCTCCGCGCGGTAGCAGCGTACCCGTCCGCGCTCAGGGCCTTGGCCAGCGCTTCCGTGCGCCGTTCGGGGGCGGCCGCCTCGACCGCCTTGCGGTACGCGCCGGCCTGCCCGGCGATCCGGGCCCGGGCGAAGGCGGCGATCGCCTGCTCCCCGCCCTCCTGCTCGGCGATCCAGCGCAGGGCGTCCGCGGCCAGCTTGTCGTACGACTGGTCGAAGGCGTCCCGGCCGCAGTCGGTGAGCGCGAAGACCTTGGCGGGTCGCCCGCGCGTGCGCGTGCCGTAGACCCGCTGTTCGCGGGGTTCGACCACGTCGTCGGCGACCAGCGCGTCGAGATGGCGCCGGACGGCCGCCTGGGTCAGGCCCAGACGCCCGGCGAGCGCGGCGACGGTCGACGGCCCGTGGTCCAGGATGGAGCGCGCGACGCGGTTGCGGGTGGACCGCTCACCGGTCGCGAGTTCCTCCTGCGGAGCCTCGCCAACGTTTTTCACAACGCCATTGTTGCGTAATTCCTCCGGGGCGGGCAAGCCGCGTCGCGATCATCGGACGGTGCCCTGCGTCACTTAGGTATACCTAATCTGACCTGCGGAAACGATCTTTGATCGATCAATCCGGTGGCGCCCCGGACGGGTCTGCGGGACACTCCGCGGCATGCCCACACCCCCTCCCACCGGCCCACTCGTCACCCGGGGCACGATCGCCGCCGGACTGCGCGAGATGGGTGTGCGGAGCGACGACACGCTCCTCGTGCACTCCTCCCTCAGCTCCCTCGGATGGGTCTGCGGCGGGCCCGTCGCGGTCGTCCAGGGACTGCTCGACGCGCTCGGACCGGACGGCACGCTGGTGGTTCCCACGCAGACCGGCGACCTCTCGGACCCGGCCCTGTGGAAGAGCCCGCCGGTACCCGAGGAGTGGTGGGACACCGTCCGCCGGGCGATGCCTCCCTACGATCCCCTGATCACGCCCTCCCGCGGCGTCGGGGTGGTCCCCGAGACCGTGCGCACCTGGCCGGGCGCCCTGCGCAGCGCGCACCCGCAGACGTCGTTCGCGGCCCTCGGCCCGCGCGCCGCCGAGGTGGTCGCCGGGCACGCGACCGACTGCCGGCTCGGCGAGCGCAGTCCGCTGGCGACCCTGGAGCGGCTGGGCGCCCGGGTGCTGCTCATGGGCGCCGGCTACGAGGCGTGCACCGCCTTCCACCTCGCCGAGTACCGGATCGCCTCGCCGGTGGTGGAGGTGGGGCGGCCGGGCCCGGTGGGCTGGGAGCGGGTGACCGAGGTGTCGATCACCTCGGAGCGGTTCGACGAACTGGGGCACGACTTCGAACGGGACCGGCCGGTGGGGCGCGGACGGGTCGGTGCCGCCGTCGCCCGGCTGTTCCCGCTGGCCGACGCGGTCGCCTACGCGGAGCGCTGGCTGCCGGTGCACCGGCCACGGGTGTAGGGGCGCGGCCCGGCGGGCGACGGTGCGGTGTCCGCCCCGGCCGCGTACGCCGGCCGCCGCCCTGCGCTCCGGGCGCGTAAGAGGACGCTCGGGTACGACACCCCGGCCGCCCCCTCCGTTCCGCGCCGGCGGACGCCCCCGCGTGCGCCCCCGGCGGGCGGTGCGCCGCCCCCGGCGGAGGAGATCCCGCACCCCCGCGCCCGGTACCCCGGCCGCGTACCTAGACTCGTGACCCATGCGAAGCGAGCCCGTGGTCCAGGTCCAGGCCCTGGTGAAGCGGTACGGCACGAAGACCGCGGTGGACGGCCTCGACCTGGTGGCCCGGGCGGGTGTCACCGCCGTGCTCGGCCCCAACGGGGCGGGCAAGACGACCACGGTGGAGATCTGCGAGGGATACCGGAAGCCGGATTCCGGCACCGTGCGCGTCCTCGGCCTGGACCCGGTGCGGCAGGGCGCCGAGCTGCGCCCCCGCATCGGCGTGATGCTCCAGTCCGGCGGCGTCTACTCCGGCGCCCGCGCCGACGAGATGCTCCGCCACGTCGCGAAGCTGCACGCCCACCCGCTGGACGTGGACGCGCTGATCGAGCGGCTCGGGCTCGGCTCGTGCGGCCGGACCACGTACCGCAGGCTCTCCGGCGGCCAGCAGCAGCGGCTCGCCCTCGCGATGGCCGTGGTCGGCCGCCCGGAGCTGGTCTTCCTGGACGAGCCGACGGCCGGCCTGGACCCGCAGGCCCGCCGCGCCACCTGGGACCTCGTGCGGGACCTGCGCGGCGACGGCGTCGCGGTGATCCTCACCACCCACCACATGGACGAGGCCGAGCAGCTCGCCGACGACGTCGCCATCATCGACGCCGGCCGGGTCGTGGCCCAGGGCTCCCCGGAGGAGCTGTGCCGCGGCGGCGCCGAGAACACCCTGCGGTTCTCCGGCCGGCCCGGACTGGACGTCGCCTCGCTGCTCAAGGCGCTGCCCGCGGACTCCACGGCGGCCGAGCTGACCCCGGGCTCCTACCGTGTCAACGGCAAGATCGACCCCCAGCTGCTGGCGACGGTGACCTCCTGGTGCGCCCAGCACGGGGTGATGCCGGACCGGATCTCCGTGGAGCGGCACACCCTGGAGGACGTCTTCCTGGAACTGACCGGCAAGGAACTGCGCTCATGACGACGACCACCGGCACCTACACGCCGAGGCCCGGTGCCGCGCCGCTCGGCCGCATGATCGCCGCGCAGGTTGTGCTGGAGACGAAGATGCTGCTGCGCAACGGCGAGCAGCTGCTGCTGACGGTGGTCATCCCGACGCTGCTGCTCGTCCTGTTCAGCACGGTCGACATCATCGACACCGGCGCCGGCGAGGCCGTCGACTTCCTCGCCCCCGGCGTCCTGGCGCTCGCCGTGCTGTCGACGGCGTTCACCGGGCAGGCCATCGCCACCGGCTTCGAACGCCGGTACGGGGTGCTGAAGCGGCTGGCCGCCTCGCCGCTGCCGCGCTGGGGCCTGATGACCGCCAAGACGGTGTCCGTCCTGGTCACCGAGGTGCTCCAGATCGTCCTGCTCACCGTGATCGCCTTCGCGCTGGGCTGGTCGCCGCACGGCAGCCCGTTCGCCGTGCTGCTGCTCCTGGTCCTCGGCACGGCCGCCTTCTCGGGGCTCGGGCTGCTCATGGCGGGCACGCTGAAGGCCGAGGCGACGCTGGCCGCGGCCAACCTGGTGTTCCTGCTGCTGCTCGTGGGCGGCGGCGTGATCGTGCCGCTGGACGAGTTCCCGGACGCGGCGCGGAGCGTGCTGGGGCTGCTGCCGATCTCCGCCCTGTCGGACGGACTGCGGGACGTGCTCCAGCACGGGGCCGGGATGCCGTGGGGCGACGTCGGGATCCTCGCCGGGTGGGCGGTCGCGGGGCTCGCGGCGGCCGGAAAGTTCTTCCGCTGGGAGTAGGCGGGCGCCCGGTGGACGGCCCCCTCGTGAAAGCGTGCACAAGCGGGCGCCTACGATGGACCGCGTGCCAAACGTGACCCGTGCCGACGCCGCAGCCGCCGTGCGCAACCCGCTCGCCTTCATCGCCGCGCGCTGGACCCCGGACCCCCGGACGGTTCAGCGGGCGGCCCTCGTCGCGCTCGCCATGTCGGTGGTCATCGTGATCACCGGCGGCGCGGTGCGCCTGACCGGCTCGGGCCTCGGCTGCCCGACCTGGCCCAAGTGCACCGACGACTCGTTGACCACCACCAGCGAGATGGGCTTCCACGGCATCATCGAGTTCGGCAACCGCCTGCTGACCTACGTGCTGTGCGCCGCGGTCGGCTGGGCGATCATCGCCGCGCGGTCGCAGAAGCCGTACCGGCGCAGCCTGACGCGGCTGGGCTGGACGCAGTTCTGGATCGTGATGGGCAACGCGATCCTCGGCGGCATCGTGGTCCTCGTCGGCCTGAACCCGTACACCGTCGCGGCGCACTTCCTGCTGTCGACGGCCCTCATCGCGGTCGCGACCGTGATGTGGCAGCGCACCCGGGAGGGGGACGGGGCGCCGCGCCCGCTGGTCGGCGGCTCCGTGCGCCAGCTGGTGTGGGTGATGATCGTCGTCTCCGCCCTGCTGATCGCGGTGGGCACGGTGGTCACCGGTGCGGGCCCGCACGCGGGCGACTCCAGCGAGGTCGAGCGGATGCCGATCGACTGGGAGACGGTGAGCAAGGCGCACGCCGTGCTGGCCTGGATCGTGGTGACGCTGACCTTCGCCCTGTGGTTCGTCCTGAAGGCGGTCGACGCGCCCAAGGGCCCCCTGGCCCGCACCCGCGACCTGTTCCTGGTGCTGCTCGCCCAGGGCGTCATCGGGTACGTGCAGTACTTCACCGACCTCCCCGAGGTCCTGGTCGGACTGCACATGTTCGGCTCCTGCCTGGTGTGGATCGCGACGCTGCGGGTGCTGCTGGCGCTGCGCGAGCGGACGCCGGAGGACGGGCCCGGACTGCCGGCCCAGGAGGTCGGGGCGGCGCACGCGTCGCTGGCCGGCCCCCGCTAGCCCCGGCCCGGCCCCCGGGTCACCCCAGTCCGTACACCCGCTCGGCGTTCCCCGAGGCGATCATGCCCGCCACCCGCTGCGCGTCCCCGAGCGACCACGCACCCTCGGCCACCCAGGTGCCCAGCACCCGGCCCAGGGCGTCGCGGAACAGGCGGGCGGCGACCACGTGCAGCTCGGGCAGGCCCTGGGCTCCGCTGGAGAACAGGATCTTGCCGAAGGGCGCCAGTTCCAGAATCTCCGCGAGCACCGTCGCCGCGCGGGCGCCGGTGCGCACCAGGGCGGCGCCGGAGTCGGCGTAGACGTGCGGGAAGACGCCGGCCAGGTGCGCGGCCTGGCGGTGGTACGGGTAGCCGTGCAGCAGGACCAGGTCGGTGCCGAGGCCCGCGGTGGCCCGCACGAAGTCGGTGAGCAGCACCGGGTCGGTGCGGTCGATGCGCAGGCCCGGTTCGCCGAGGCCGGCGTGCAGCTGGAGCGGCAGCCCCGAGGCGACGGCGATCCACAGCAGGTGGCGCAGCAGGACGGGGTCGCTCAGCTCGCCGCCGACCTCGCGTCCGGTCAGCCAGTGGGCGGCGGCGCCGCGCACCTCGCCCGGCCCCGGGGGTTCGGGCGCGAGCGCCAGACCGTGCCGTACCCCGGCGACCGAGGTGAAGGCGACCGCGTCGGCGGCGGCGCCGTGCACCGCCTCGGCGAGGTTGGCGAGGAAGGAGTCGACGGTGCCGGAGGTGTCGGCGACCTGCTCGGCCAGCAGCTCCAGGCGCACGATCTCGTGCGTGTCGGCGTCCGCGGCACGGGCCATCTCCGCGGGGCCCGTGAGGTCACCGGGCAGCCCCGCGTCGACGAGGTAGGTCGTGATGCCGCTGCCGCGCAGCAGGCGGCGGTCCGCCTCCAGGACGCCCAGCTCGCGGCGCCGGGCCAGATAGCGGGCGGGCGGGCAGTGCGGTTCCAGGCCGAGCAGGGGCGGGCACCAGCGGCGTACCGCGAAGCCGGTCTGGGTGTCGAAGAGGGTGGTGCCCGGCGCGGGCGGTCCCTCGGTACGGGCCAGCTGGGCCTCGAAGGTGCCGAGGCCCAGCTCCGTTCTCAGGACGCCGTGGCAGTACTGGTCCACCAGGGACGGCGTTTCGATCATCCGGGCTCCCCGTGCTGGGACCGTGCGCCGCGCGGCGCGTACGCCCTGCGGCTCTCACGGTCCTAACGGGTGAACCCGGTCTCAGGTGTTGCTCGGCCCGCCCACCTGGATGCCCGCCATGCGCGACCACTCGTAGGGGCCGGTCTCCACCTTGGCCGCGAACTCGCCGTCGAAGTCCTCGTGGACGGTGATGCCCGACTTCTCCACGGCCTTGCGGGCCGTCTCGTGGGAGCGCGCGACGACGTCGCCCCAGGCGCCGTCCGCGCCGACGAGCACGATCCGGGCGCCGCGCTCACCGAGGTAGGCCACCTGGCCCTCGGCGCCGCCGTGCGCCTTGGAGAAGGAGTCGATCCGCCGGGCGAGTCGGGCCGCCTCGCGCTCGGCCTTCGCGTCAACCTGCTGCGTGTCTGCCATGACCAGGATGCTACCGACGGGTAGATCGATCGGCGACGGGCGGGGTGCGTGGCCTTGGCCACGCACCCCGCCCGTCGGACGTTCCCGGGAACAGGTGTTCAGCGCAGGAAGGGGTCCACCGCGATCGCCAGGAACAGCACCGAGACGTAGGTGATGGACCAGTGGAACAGCCGCATCTCCTTGAGCTTGCCGCCCGTCACCTCGGCCTTGGCGCGGTTCTGCAGCCCGTGGGCCTCCCACAGCCACATGCCGCCGGCCAGCAGGGCCACCGCCGTGTAGAACCAGCCGGTGTAGCCGAGCGGCGTCAGCAGCAGGGACACGCCGACCATGACCCAGCTGTAGAGGACGATCTGCCGGGCGACGACCTTGTTGGAGGCCACGACCGGGAGCATCGGCACGCCGACGCGCGCGTAGTCGTCCTTGACCTTCATGGACAGCGGCCAGTAGTGCGGGGGCGTCCAGAAGAACATCACGCCGAAGAGGATGATCGGCGCCCAGGACATCGAGTTGGTCACGGCCGACCAGCCGATGAGCACCGGCAGGCAGCCGGCGATACCGCCCCAGACGATGTTCTGCGAGGTGCGGCGCTTGAGGATCATCGTGTAGACGACCACGTAGAAGAGGAGCGCGCCGAGCGAGAGCCAGGCCGACAGCCAGTTGACGGTGAGACCGAACAACAGGGTGGAGACGACGGCCAGGGAGATGCCGAAGGCGAGGCACTCGCGCGGACTGACCATGCCGGTCACCAGCGGACGCTGCGAGGTGCGGTCCATCAGCGCGTCGATGTCGCGGTCGATGTACATGTTCAGCGCGTTGGCGCCGCCCGCGGACAGGTAGCCGCCGACGCAGGTCAGCAACACCAGCCCCAGGTCCGGAACACCCTGCTCGGCCAGGAACATCACCGGAACGGTGGTGATCAGCAGAAGCTCGATGATCCGCGGCTTGGTCAGCGCCACGAACGCCTTGACACGGGCCCCGAACGGCCGGTGACTCGGGCTCTGGCTCGTCCCGATAACCCCCGCAGGACGGGATTCAACGGCCGTCACGCACACCCCTGACAGAGACATCCCAGCGAGCCCCGCCATGTGAAGCGGCGGTAAAGGCTCGCGCGTACCACGCCACTTTAGACGTTGCCCGTACCTCGGCCTTCGCGGGGGTGGGGTCGTGTTGGCCGGGGCGCTCCGACGTGCGTTCGGAGAGTCGATTGAGCGGTCAGATGAGCGGCTCCGTATTCACTTGCCGAATGCGGTTTCACCCAGTCGACAGGCGGATCGCGAAGAGTCCCGGCAGTCTGGTTTCCAGCGGAAAAACGCACGTACTCACGGGGGTAGGCTCGACAACGGCCGGCCGACTCACGGACGCGCCGGCAGCCGGTGCACCCGTGCACCGGCATCCGACATGTGGAGAGGAGCCCTGACCCAGGGTGAGCACCAAGCCGACCACCACAGACCTCGAGTGGACCGAACTGGACCAGCGGGCGGTGGACACCGCCCGCGTCCTGGCCGCCGATGCCGTACAGAAGGTTGGCAACGGCCATCCCGGTACGGCGATGAGCCTGGCGCCCGCCGCCTACACCCTCTTCCAGAAGGTGATGCGGCACGACCCGGCCGACGCGGACTGGGTCGGGCGCGACCGTTTCGTGCTGTCCGCCGGCCACTCGTCCCTGACCCTCTACACGCAGCTGTACCTGGCCGGCTTCGGCCTGGAGCTGGAGGACCTGGAGTCCTTCCGGACCTGGGGTTCCAAGACCCCCGGCCACCCGGAGTACGGCCACACCACCGGCGTGGAGACGACGACCGGCCCGCTCGGCCAGGGCGTCGCCAACGCGGTGGGCATGGCGATGGCCGCCCGCTACGAGCGCGGCCTGTTCGACCCGGAGGCCGCCGAGGGCACCTCCCCGTTCGACCACTTCGTCTACTGCATCGCCGGTGACGGCTGCCTCCAGGAGGGCATCTCCGCCGAGGCCTCCTCCCTCGCCGGCCACCAGAAGCTCGGCAACCTGGTCCTGCTGTGGGACGACAACCACATCTCGATCGAGGGCGACACCGAGACCGCCGTCTCCGAGGACACCTGCAAGCGGTACGAGGCGTACGGCTGGCACGTGCAGCGCGTCGCCCCGAAGCCGGACGGCGACCTGGACCCGAACGCGCTCTACGACGCGATCGAGGCGGCGAAGAAGGTCACCGACCGCCCCTCCTTCATCGCGATGCGCTCGATCATCGCCTGGCCCGCGCCGAACGCGCAGAACACCGAGGCCGCGCACGGCTCGGCGCTCGGCGACGACGAGGTCGCCGCGACCAAGCGCGTGCTGGGCTTCGACCCGGAGAAGACCTTCGAGGTCTCCGACGAGGTCATCGGCCACACCCGCAAGGCGCTGGAGAAGGGCCGGGCGGCCCGCGCGGTGTGGGAGAAGGCCTACCAGCAGTGGCGGGACAACAGCCCCGAGCGCGCCGCCGAGTACGACCGCGTCGCCAAGGGCGAGCTGCCCAAGGGCTGGGAGGAGAAGATCCCGGTCTTCGAGACCGGCAAGGGTGTGGCCACGCGTGCCGCCTCCGGCAAGATCCTCCAGGCGCTCGGCGCGGTCATCCCCGAGCTGTGGGGCGGCTCGGCCGACCTGGCCGGCTCGAACAACACGACGATCGACAAGACGTCGTCCTTCCTCCCGGCGGGCAACCCGCTGCCCGAGGCGGACCCGTACGGCCGCACCATCCACTTCGGCATCCGCGAGCACGCGATGGCCGCGGAGATGAACGGCATCGCGCTGCACGGCAACACCCGCATCTACGGCGGCACCTTCCTGGTGTTCTCCGACTACATGCGCAACGCGGTGCGGCTGTCCGCGCTGATGCACCTGCCGGTGACGTACGTGTGGACGCACGACTCCATCGGCCTCGGTGAGGACGGTCCGACCCACCAGCCGGTCGAGCACCTCGCCTCGCTGCGCGCCATCCCGGGCCTCAACGTGGTCCGTCCGGCCGACGCCAACGAGACCGCCATCGCCTGGCGCGAGATCCTGCGCCGCTGGACCAAGGAGTTCGGCAAGGGCCAGCCGCACGGTCTGGCGCTGACCCGCCAGGGCGTGCCGACGTACGAGGCGAACGAGGACGCGGCCAAGGGCGGCTACGTCCTCTTCGAGGCGGAAGGGCCCGAAGGGCAGAGCGCCGCGCCCGAGGTCGTCCTCATTGCCACCGGTTCCGAGGTGCACGTGGCCGTGGAGGCCCGTGAGGCGCTCCAGGCCGACGGCGTGCCGACGCGCGTGGTCTCCATGCCGTGCGTGGAGTGGTTCGAGCAGCAGGACCAGGGGTACCGGGACAGCGTCCTGCCTCCGTCCGTGAGGGCCCGCGTCGCGGTGGAGGCCGGCATCGGCCTCACCTGGCACAAGTACGTCGGGGACGCCGGCCGGATCGTCTCCCTGGAGCACTTCGGTGCTTCGGCCGACGGCAAGCTGCTCTTCAAGGAGTTCGGCTTCACCGCCGAGAACGTCGCCGCCCAGGCGAGGGAATCGATCGCCGCGGCCCAGCGCTGACGCCCGTACACGACACGTAGGAGATGCATTTTCCATGACAGACGCACTCAAGCGCCTCTCCGATGAAGGCGTCGCGATCTGGCTGGACGACCTGTCGCGCAAGCGGATCACGTCCGGCAACCTCGCCGAGCTGATCGACCAGCAGCACGTCGTGGGCGTCACCACCAACCCGTCGATCTTCCAGAAGGCGATCTCGCAGGGCGACGGCTACGACCAGCAGCTCTCCGACCTGGCCTTCCGCAAGGTCACGGTCGAAGAGGCGATCCGCATGATCACCACGGCGGACGTCCGCGACGCCGCCGACATCCTGCGCCCCGTCTTCGACGCCACCGGCGGCAAGGACGGCCGGGTCTCCATCGAGGTCGACCCGCGCCTCGCGCACAACACCAAGGCGACGGTCGCCGAGGCCAAGCAGCTCGCCTGGCTGGTGGACCGGCCCAACACGCTCATCAAGATCCCGGCGACCGAGGCCGGCATCCCGGCGATCGCCGAGGTCATCGGCCTGGGCATCAGCGTCAACGTCACGCTGATCTTCTCGCTGGAGCGCTACCGCCTGGTCATGGACGCCTTCCTGACCGGCCTGGAGAAGGCCAAGGAGCGCGGCCTGGACCTCTCGCAGATCCACTCCGTGGCGTCCTTCTTCGTGTCCCGCGTGGACACCGAGATCGACAAGCGCCTCGACGCGCTCGGCACCGACGAGGCCAAGGCCGCCCGCGGCAAGGCCGCCGTCGCCAACGCCCGTCTCGCCTACCAGGCGTACGAGGAGGTCTTCTCGACGGACCGCTGGAGCGCCCTGGAGAAGGCCGGCGCCAACAAGCAGCGTCCGCTGTGGGCGTCGACCGGTGTGAAGGACAAGGCGTACAGCGACACCATGTACGTCACCGACCTGGTGGCGCCCAACACGGTGAACACCATGCCGGAGGCCACGCTGCTGGCCACCGAGGACCACGGCGAGATCACCGGGAACACCGTCGCCGGCACCTACGAGCAGGCCCGCGCCGACCTCGACGCCGTCGAGAAGCTCGGGATCGGCTACGACGAGGTGGTCCAGCTGCTGGAGAAGGAGGGCGTCGACAAGTTCGAGGACTCCTGGAACGACCTGCTGAAGTCGACCGAGGCCGAGCTCAAGCGCCTCGCTCCCTCGGAGGGCTAAAAATTGTCAAGCAGCAATCCGCTGCGTGACCCCGCAGACCGACGGCTCCCGCGTATCGCGGGGCCGTCGGGTCTGGTCATCTTCGGCGTCACCGGTGATCTGTCCCGCAAGAAGCTCATGCCCGCCGTGTACGACCTCGCCAACCGTGGTCTGCTGCCGCCGGGCTTCTCGCTCGTCGGTTTCGCCCGCCGCGACTGGGAGCACGAGGACTTCGCCCAGGTCGTGCACGACGCCGTCAAGGAGCACTCCCGTACGCCGTTCCGCGAGGAGGTCTGGCAGCAGCTCATCCAGGGGATGCGCTTCGTCCAGGGCACCTTCGACGACGACGACGCCTTCGAGCGGCTGCGCGCCACCATCGAGGACCTGGACAAGGCGCAGGGCACGGGAGGCAACTTCGCCTTCTACCTGTCGGTGCCGCCGAAGTCCTTCCCGGTCGTCATCCAGCAGCTGAAGAAGCACCAGCTGGCCGACCAGACGGACGGCTCCTGGCGCCGCGCGGTGATCGAGAAGCCCTTCGGCCACGACCTGAGGTCGGCCGAGGAACTCAACGCGATCGTCCACGAGGTCTTCGGCTCCGACCAGGTCTTCCGCATCGACCACTACCTGGGCAAGGAGACCGTCCAGAACATCCTGGCGCTGCGCTTCGCCAACACGATGTTCGAACCGATCTGGAACCGGTCCTACGTGGACCACGTGCAGATCACCATGGCCGAGGACATCGGCATCGGCGGCCGGGCCGGCTACTACGACGGCATCGGTGCCGCCCGCGACGTCATCCAGAACCACCTGCTCCAGCTGCTCGCGCTGACCGCGATGGAGGAGCCCGCCTCCTTCGACGCCGACGCGCTGGCCGCCGAGAAGACGAAGGTGCTCGGCGCGGTCCGCCTCCCCAGGGACCTGGGCCGGGACACGGTGCGCGGCCAGTACGCGGCCGGGTGGCAGGGCGGCGCGAAGGCCGTCGGCTACCTGGAGGAGGAGGGCATCGACGCGAAGTCGAAGACCGACACCTACGCCGCGATCAAGGTCGGCATCGACAACCGCCGCTGGGCGGGCGTCCCCTTCTACCTGCGCACCGGCAAGCGGCTGGGCCGCCGGGTCACCGAGATCGCGGTGGTCTTCCAGCGGGCCCCGCACTCCCCCTTCGACACCACGGCCACCGAGGAACTCGGGTCGAACGCGATCGTCATCCGCGTCCAGCCCGACGAGGGCGTCACCGTCCGCTTCGGCTCCAAGGTGCCGGGCACCTCGATGGAGATCCGGGACGTCTCCATGGACTTCGCGTACGGCGAGTCCTTCACGGAGTCCAGCCCCGAGGCGTACGAACGCCTCATCCTCGACGTGCTGCTCGGCGACGCGAACCTCTTCCCGCGCACCGAGGAGGTCGAGCTGTCCTGGAAGATCCTCGACCCGATCGAGCAGTACTGGGACCAGCACGGCACCCCGGCGCAGTACCCGGCCGGCACCTGGGGCCCCGTCGAGGCGGACGAAATGCTCGAGCGAGACGGACGGAGCTGGCGCCGGCCATGAAGACAGACCTCACGGACACCACGGCCAGCAAGATCAACAAGGCGCTGGTGCTGGGGCGCCGGGCCATCGGCACGCCCGCCATCGGCATGGTGCTCACGCTGGTCATCGTCACCGACGAGGAGAACGCCTACGACGCGCTGAAGGCCGCGAGTGACGCCGCGCACGAGCACCCCTCGCGCACGCTGGTGGTCATCAAGCGGGTCTCGCGTTCACCCCGGGACCGCACGAAGTCCCGGCTGGACGCCGAGGTGCGGCTGGGCGCCGACGCCGGTACCGGCGAGACGATCGTGCTGCGCCTGTACGGCGACGTCGTCGACCACGCCCAGTCGGTGGTCCTGCCGCTGCTGCTGCCGGACGCGCCGGTCGTGGTGTGGTGGCCGGTGAACGCGCCGCTGGACCCGGCCGGGGACCCGCTGGGCGCGCTGGCCCAGCGCCGGGTCACCGACACCTACGCCTGCGAGGAGCCGGTACGGGAGCTGGCCGCCCGGGCCGACGCCTACACGCCGGGTGACACCGACCTGTCCTGGACCCGCATCACGCCGTGGCGCTCGATGCTGGCGGCGGCCCTGGACCAGGTCGACTGCAAGGTGCAGTCGGTCGAGGTGGAGGGCGAGGAGGACAACCCGAGCTGCGAACTGCTGGCGATGTGGCTGGCCGACCGGCTGGACGTCCCGGTCGAGCGCACCGCGTCCGCCGGGCCCGGTCTGACCGCGGTCCGCATGGACACCGACTGCGGTCCGGTCGTCCTGGACCGGGCCGACGGCTCGCTGGCCAACCTGTCCATCCAGGGTCAGCCGGCCCGTGCGGTGGCGCTCAAGCGCCGCGAGACGGCCGAGCTGATCGCGGAGGAGCTGCGGCGCCTCGACCCGGACGACACGTACGCCTCGGCGCTGCGCTTCGGGGTGGACCGGCTGAGCGCTCCGCGCAAAGGGGACTCGGGCGGTGACGGGGACGGGGCCGTCGCGGTCGCCGCTCCCGTCGAAACGGTCGCGAAAGCCCGGGCGAAGGACGCGGCGCAGGAGAAGGCACCGGTGAAGAAGGCGGCGGCGAAGTGAGCACTCCCCAGCTGGTCGTGCACCGTGACAAGGAGCTGATGGCCGAGGCCGCGGCGGCGCGGCTGCTCACGCGGATCGTGGACGCGCAGGCCTCCCGGGGCAGCGCGTCCGTGGTCCTCACCGGCGGCCGCAACGGCAACGGCCTGCTGGCCGCGCTCGCGGGCTCCGCGGCCCGGGACGCCGTCGACTGGGGTCGCCTGGACCTGTGGTGGGGCGACGAGCGCTTCCTGCCGGAGGGCGACCCGGAGCGCAACATCACCCAGGCCCGGGAGGCCCTGCTGGACTCGGTGCCGCTGGACCCGGAGCGGGTGCACGCGATGCCGGCGTCCGACGGTCCGTACGGCTCGGACGTGGAGGCGGCGGCGGCCGCGTACGCGCGGGAACTGGCCGAGGCGTCAGTCCCCGAGAACCACGCGGCGGTCCCGTCCTTCGACGTCCTCCTCCTGGGCGTCGGCCCGGACACGCACGTGGCGTCGCTCTTCCCGGAGCACCCGGGCGTCCGGGAGACGGAGCGCACGGTGGTCGGCGTCCACGGCTCCCCCAAGCCGCCGCCCACCCGCGTCTCGCTGACCCTGCCGGCCATCCGCACGGCCCGTGAGGTGTGGCTGCTGGCGGCGGGCGAGGACAAGGCGAACGCGGTCGCGATGGCCCTCTCGGGCGCGGGCGAGATCCAGGCCCCGGCGGCCGGCGCGCGGGGCCGCTCCCGCACCCTGTGGCTGCTGGACACGGCGGCGGCCTCCCGGCTGCCGAGGTCGCTGTACCCGCCGGCGTCGGCGTAGCCGCCCCGGGGTACGGGACGGGGGCGGCGGGGCCACCAGCCCCGCCGCCCCCGTCCCGTACCGCACCTCGCTCACTTCACCGACCCCGCCATGACCCCCTGCACGAAGTGCCGCTGGAAGGCGAAGAAGACCACCACCGGCACCACCAGCGACAGGAACGCCCCCGGTGCCAGCACGTCGATGTTGCTGCCGAACTGCCGTATCTGCGACTGGAGTTCCACCGTCAGCGGCTGCGCCGAACTGTCCGCGAAGAGCAGCGCCACCAGCATGTCGTTCCACACCCACAGGAACTGGAAGATGGCGAGGCTGGCGATGGCCGGCTTCCCCACCGGCAGCACCAGCCGCGTGAAGATCCGCCACTCGTTGCCGCCGTCCATGCGGGCGGCCTCCAGCATCTCCTTGGGCATCTCGGCGAAGTAGTTCCGCAGCAGGAACACCGCGAACGGCAGCCCGTACGCCACGTGGAACAGCACCACGCCCGGGATGGTCCCGAAGAGCCCGAGCTGCCCGAAGAGCTTGGCGACCGGCAGCAGCCCGATCTGCACGGGTACCACCAGCAGCGCCACGACCCCCAGGAAGATCGCCTCACGCCCCGGGAAGTCCAGCCACGCGAAGGCGTACCCGGCGAGCGCCCCGACGACCACGACCAGCACGGTCGTCGGCACCGAGATCAGCACCGTGTTCCAGAAGGCCTGGGTGATGCCCGAGTTGCCGAGCAGGGCCGAGTAGTTGTCGAGGGACAGCTGCCCGGGACTCGCGAGCGCCGTCCACCAGCCGCCCTCCGCCGTGTCCTCGGCGGAGCGCAGCGAGGAGAGGAAGAGACCGGCGAGCGGAGTCATCCAGACCAGGCCGACGAGTACCAGGAAGGCCTGGACGATCCCGTTGCCCAGATACCGCCGCACGGCGTTCATCGCTGACTCCTCATCGCTGACTCCTCTTGAAGCGGCGGACGTTGAAGACCATGGCCGGGACGACGAGCAGCAGGAGCAGCACACCGAGCGCGCTGCCGAGGCCCTGGTTGTTGCCGCCGCCGAACGACACCAGCCACATCTGCGTCGCCAGTACCGTCGCGTCCTCCTGCACGGGCCCGGGCGCGATGATGTAGACGAGGTCGAAGACCTTCATCACGTTGATCACGAGGGTGATGAAGACGACCGTCAGCACCGGTGCCAGCAGCGGTACGGTGATCCGCCGGAAGATCTGCCACTCGTTCGCGCCGTCCATCCGCGCCGCCTCCAGCGCGTCGCGCGGCAGCGAGGACAGTCCGGCGCCGATCAGCACCATCGCGAAGCCGGTCCAGATCCAGAGGTACGCCCCGATGATCGCGGGCGTGACCAGCGCGGGCCCGAGCCAGGAGACGCCCTCGTAGGGCGGGGCGAAGTTCGAGGCGGGGAGCCGCACGGCGTACGAGCCCGGCTCCAGCGAGTCGAAGCGGAAGGAGCCGTCGTCCCCGGTGGTCGCGGTCGCCACCGTGCGGCCGTCGCGCACCGCCTCGACCGTCATCCCGGGCAGCCCGCTCTCGCGGCGGTCCACCCGGCCCTGCTCCCCTCCCCCGCCGGGCGTGAAGTCCAGGTACACGACGCCGCGCACCTCACCGGCCGGCGTCTCGCGCCCCGCCGCCCCGTACGCGGGCTCCGCGCCGGAGGGCAGGTCGTCGGGCAGCACCCCGACCAGCCCGAGCGCCACCGTGTCGCCGGGGGACACGCCCGCACCGGTCCGGTACGCACCGTCCGCCGCCTTGACCAGGGCGCCGTCCTGCCCCTCGCGCGCCCGCGCCGTCGGGTAGGAGGAGGTGCCGGCGAAGGCGTCGTGGACCCCGGTGACGGCGGCGTTGAGGACGCCTTTGTCCGGGTCGTGGTCGTAGGCGAGCCGGAAGATGATGCCCGCGGCGAGGAAGGAGACCGCCATCGGCATGAAGAGCAGCAGCTTGAAGGCGGTGGCCCAGCGGACCTTCTCGACCAGCACGGCGAGGATCAGGCCGAGCCCGGTCAGCAGGGTGGGGGCGACGACGACCCAGAGGGCCGTGTTGCGGACGGCCTTGAGGGTGGCCGGGTCGCGGAACATCTCGGTGTAGTTGTCGCCGCCCACGAAGCGGCTGCCCGAGGCGTCGAAGAAGCTGCGCCCGACGGAGAACAGCACGGGGTAGACGACGAGCGCGCCCAGCAGGAGCAGCGCGGGGAGGACGAAGAGCAGGGCGACGGCCGCCCGGCGCCGCCGGGGGCGCCGTAGGGGCGCCGGACCGGGGGCGGTGGGCGGGCTCGCCTCTTTCACCAGGGTGGAGGTCATGTCCGGTCAGCCCTTGTAGGCCTTGGCCGCCGCGGCCTCCAGCTTCGCCGCGGTCGCCTTCGGGTCGGAGGGGTCACGCAGGAAGTCCTGGAGGAGCTTCCACTCGCCGGTGCCCTTGGTGCCGCCGAAGGCCGCCGGTGCCTGGTCGGACATGTCGAAGCGGACCGCGTCCCCGGCGCCGACGAGGGACTCGGCGGTGGCGCGGCTGACGTCGTCGCCGTACGAGGCGGGGTCGAGGTTCTTGTTCGGGGAGAGGAAGCCGCCCGCCTCGGCCCACACGGCCGCCGCCTCCGGTGTGGCGAGGTACTCCACGAGCGCCATGCCGGCCTTCGCGTTCTTGCCGTCCTTCAGGACGACGGCCGCGTCGCCGCCGCTGACCACCGGCGCCTTGCCGCCGCCGACCGCGGGGAACGGGAAGAAGTTCGCGTCCTTGCCGATCTCCCTGCCGAACTGGTCCTTGGCGACCCCGGCGACGAAGTCGCCCTCGTAGACCATGCCGGCCTCGGGCCTCGGGCCGAAGACCTTTTCCACGGAGCCGGGGAAGTCGGTGTTCAGGGCGCCCTTCCGGCCGCCCTGGATCAACTGCTTGTCCTTGAAGAGCTTGCCGAGGGTGGTGAGCGCCTCGACCACGCTCGGGTCGGTCCACTTGAGTTCGTGGGCGGCGAGGGCGTCGTACTTCTCGGGGCCGGCCTGGGAGAGGTAGACGTTCTCGAACCAGTCGGTGAGCGTCCAGCCGTCCTGCCCGGCGACCGAGAAGGCGGCCAGCCCGGAGTCGGAGACGGTCCGCCCGGCCTCCAGCATCTCGTCGTACGTCGTCGGCGGCTCGACCCCGGCCTGGGTGAGGGCCTCGGGGCTGTACCAGACGGTCGACTTGTGGGCGGCCTTGAAGTAGAGGCCGTAGAGGCTGCCGTCGACGGTGCCGTACGTCTTCCAGACGTCCGCGAAGTGGGTGTCCACGGACTTCCGGGCCGCCGGGGACAGCGGCTCCAGCCAGCCCTGGCCGGCGAACTGCTTGAGCACGCCGACCTGCGGGACCATCACGACGTCGGGGGCGTTGCCGCCCTCGATCTTGCTGCCGACGACGGTGGAGACGTTGTCGCCGGTGGAGACGAAGGAGGTCTTGGCGCCGGTCTTCTCGGTGAAGGCGTCCAGCACCTTCTGGAAGTTCTCCTGTTCGGTGCCGGACCAGACACCGGCGACGGTGACGGTCTGGCCGCCGAGCGCCTTGTCGCCGCCGCCGGCCGTGACGGGGCCGGAGCCTCCGCAGGCGGTCGCGGCCAGGGCGAGGGTGAGGGTCGTGCAGCCGGTGAGCAGGGTGGTACGTCGTCGCATCATCGTCGATGTCCCTTCGAGGGGTGGGCGAAGCACGGGTCAGAGGTCGGCGATCCACCAGGCGGCGGTGGCGCCGGGCAGTACGCCGGGCGGGCAGGGGCCGTCGCTGGAGAGCAGCGGGGCGCCGGGGACGGGCGCGGGCGTGGGGGCGGTGCCGAAGTTGACGGCGCAGACCAGGCCGTCGCCGCGGACGAAGGCCAGGACGCCGGGCGGGGTGTCCAGCCAGCGCAGGGTGCCCTCGCCCAACTGGGGCAGCTCGGAGCGGAGTTGCAGCCCGTCGCGGTACAGGTGCCAGAAGGAGCGGGTGTCGGCGAGGGCGCGGTCGGTGGCGTACTCGGCGAAGTACTCCGGCTGGGGCAGCCAGGGCTTGGCGCCCCCGTCGCCGGTGGTGAAGCCGAACGGGGAGGCCTGTCCCGACCAGGGCAGCGGCACCCGGCAGCCGTCGCGGATGCGGGCGCGGCTGCCGGTGCGGTGGAAGATCGGGTCGGTGAGCACGTCGTCGGGCAGGTCGACGACCTCGGGCAGGCCCAGTTCCTCGCCCTGGTAGATGTACGCGGCGCCGGGCAGCGCCAGCATCAGCAGGGCCGCGGCGCGGGCGCGGGCGGCGCCGAGGCCGCTGCCGCCGGTGGCGGGTTCGCCATAGCGGGTGACGGTGCGGACCTGGTCGTGGTTGTTGAGGACCCAGGTGACCGTGGAGCCGGTGCCGGCGATGTCCTGCATGGCCTCGGAGATGACCTTGCGGAAGGCGTCCGGGTCCCAGGGGGCGCCGAGGAGGTCGAAGAAGAAGGCCTGATGGAGCTCGTCGGGGCGGACGTAGCGCGCGTGTTCGCGGGCACTGGGGACCGACACCTCGCCGACCAGGAGGCGTTCGCGGCCGTCGCGGCCGGCGTACTCCTCGCAGACCGCGCGCCAGTGCCGCCACACCTCGTGCACCTCGGGCTGGTTCCAGGCGAGCGGGTTGACCGAGTCGCGGGTGCGGGCGTCGGCCTCCGGGTCCGGGGAGTCGGGCAGCTCCGGGTGTTTGAAGAGGCCGGCGGCGACGTCGATGCGGAAGCCGTCGACACCCCGGTCCAGCCAGAAGCGGAGTATCCGGTCGAACTCGGCGGCGACCCGCGGCTCGCGCCAGTTCCAGTCCGGCTGCTCGGGCGTGAACATGTGCAGGTACCACTGGCCGGGCCGGCCGTCGGCCTCGGTCACCCGGGTCCAGGCCGGTCCGCCGAACATGGCGTGCCAGTTGTTGGGCGGCTCGGCACCGTCCGGGCCCCGGCCGTCGGCGAAGTGGAAGCGCGCGCGGGCCGGGCTGCCGGGCGGGGAGGCCAGCGCCTCGCGGAACCAGGGGTGCTCGCTGGAGCAGTGGTTGGGGACGATGTCCAGCAGCACCCGGATGCCGAGGCGCCGGGCCGCCGTGACCAGCGCGTCGAACTCGTCGAGGTCGCCGAAGAGCGGGTCGACGCCGCGGTAGTCGGCGACGTCGTAACCGTGGTCGTGCTGCGGCGAGGGGTAGAAGGGGCTCAGCCAGATCCCGTCCACGCCGAGTTTACGCAGGTAGGGCAGACCGGCCCGGACGCCGGCGAGGTCGCCGACGCCGTCGCCGGTGCTGTCGAGGAAGCTGCGGACGTAGACCTGGTAGATCACCGCGTCACGCCACCACTGGTGCCTGTTCACCCCGAGAACCCGTCTGTTGGGAGCAGCCGTTATGCATGCATGTTAGGTAGCGGTGTCGCGGGGATGTCAACGGAGAGAACAGGTACGCCGGAGCGAACGGGGTCTCATATCCGTACTTTTCGCCGCACTACAGGCGCAGATGAGACGTCGGCGTTACCTAACATGTAACTAGGTGACGGGGTCAGCGGCGTGAGAGTGCGGCCAGCTCGCGGGCCAGCCGCCGCACGGCGGCCTCGGGCGTCTGCCGCCCGGCCATCGCGTCGTGCACGACCGCCTGCACGGCCAGGCTGACCTGGTCGTAGCGCGGACTCTTGGGGCGCGGTGCCGCGGTCAGCACGCTCTCGCGCAGGGTCGGCAGGTAGGGGAACGCGGCGACGAGTTCCGGGTCCTCGTAGAGGTCGGCCCGCACCGGTGGCAGCGCGCCGCGGGTGAGGACCTGGCGCTGCACGCGCTCGCTGGTGAGGTACGCGATGAGGCGCGCGGCCGAGTCGGGATGCCGGGCATGGGCGCCGACGGCCAGGTTGGACCCGCCGAGGACGCTGGTGCCGGGGCCGTCCGGCCCGGGAAGGGGTACCGCGCCGACCTTCCCGGCGACCTTCGAGCCCGCGGCGGACGCGCCGACGTAGGCGTAGGGCCAGTTGCGCAGGAAGAGCAGCCGGCCGTCCTGGAAGGCCCGCTTGGACTCCTCCTCCTTGTAGGCCAGCGCGTCCCTCGGTATCCAGCCCTCGCGCACACCGCGCGCCAGGAAACCGACGCCCTCGCGGGCCGCCGCCGAGTCCACGGTGACCCGCTCGCCCTCGTCGCCGAGGATGCTCCCGCCCGCCGAGTAGACGGCCTCGGCCGCGTTGACCGTGAGGCCCTCGTAGGGCAGGAACTGGCCCGCGTACCCGTCGAGTCCGTGCTTGGGGGCGATGGTCTCGGCGTACCGCTCCAGCTCGTCCCAGGTGCGCGGCGCGGGGACGCCCTCGGCGGCCAGGACGTCCTTGCGGTACAGCAGGAGACCCGCGTTCGTGACGTACGGGACGGCGTACAGCCGCCCGTCGTAGGTCGCCGTGTCGACGACCGGCGGCAGCAGGGCGCCGAGCGGGAACCGGTCGCGCGGCAGCGGACGTATCCAGCCGGCGGCGGCGAACTCGGTGGTCCAGTTGACGTCGATATTGAGGACGTCGAAGCGGTGCCGGCCGCCGTCCCGCAGGTCGGTGGCCATCTGCGCGCGGGTCTCGTCCGCGGAGTCGGGCAGTTCGACGAGGGTGACCTTCTCGGCGGGGTGCGCGCGGTTCCAGCCCGCCAGCAGCGGACCCAGGTACCCGGTGAGGTCACCGGCGGTGGCCAGGGTGAGCGGACCGCGCCCGCCCGTCGCGCCCCCGTCGGCGCGGGCGCCGGAGGCGGCGTATCCGGTCAGGATCACGACGAGGACGAGGAGGCCCCTACCGGCGGCGTGGATCCACCGCATAGGTTCCTCCCTGTACGACCTCGCTCACCGGCCGGTACGTGCGCACCCCGCGGGCCGGCACCGGGCGCCCTCGCCCGGACCAGAGGCCATGTATACCTGTTAGGTATGCGCGATACTAGGGCCTGGAGCACATCCGGGGACATGACCAGAGGCGGGAGGACGGCTGAGTGCGCCTGCACCTCCTGGCTCTCCTGGCCCGCGGTCCCGCCCACGGCTACGAGCTGAAGCAGGACCTTGAGCAACTGCTGGGCTCCGCGTACCCTCAGCCGAACGTCGGCCAGATCTACGTCACCCTCGGCCGCCTCGAGAAGACGGGACTGATCGAGGGCGAGGCCATCGAGCAGTCGAGCCGGCCCAACAAGAAGGTCTACCACCTCACCGACGCCGGGCGCGACGAGCTGCGGGCCTGGTACGAGGAGACGGCGGACGAGCCGCGGGTGCGGGACGACTTCTTCATGAAGCTCGCCCTCGCCCCGCAGACCGGGCTCGCCGACCAGGTCGCCCTCATCAACAAACAGCGGCGGCAGTACCTGAACACCATGCGGCAGCTGTCGAAGCTGGCCGCCGCCGAAGACCGCGACAACCGCGTCGCCCACCTCCTCATCGAGGGCGCGATGCTGCACCTGCAGGCCGACCTCGACTGGCTGGAGAGGTGCCAGGAAGAGCTGGAGGAGCTGGAGTGAGCGCTGGGGCCGACTCCGCGGCGGGCACGGGCCCGGCTCCGGTGCTGCGCGCCGAGGGCCTGGTCAGGACGCACCACGGCGAGGGCGCTCCGGCGCACGCCGTGCGCGGGGTCGACCTGTGTGTGCGGCGGGGCGAGTTCGTGGCGATCACCGGGCCGTCCGGCGCCGGCAAGTCGACGCTGTTGCACCTCCTCGGCGGGCTCCAGCGGCCGGACGCCGGCAGTCTCTGGCTGGACGGCGCGTGCACGGACGCGTACAGCGAGGCGCGCTGGGCCGTCGAGCGCAGGAAGCGCATCGGCATCGTCTTCCAGTTCTTCAACCTGGTCTCCGACCTGTCCGTCGCCGACAACGTCGAGCTGCCCGCCCTGCTCGCCGGACTGCCGCCGAAGCGTGCGCGCGCCGAGCGTGCGGAGCTGCTGGCCGAGCTGGGCCTGACGGGCAAGGAGCGCAGCATGCCCGGGGAGCTGTCCGGCGGTGAGCAGCAGCGGGTGGCCCTCGCCCGGGCCCTGGTCAACCATCCACCGCTGCTGCTGGCCGACGAGCCCGCGGGCAGCCTGGACAGCAAGGGCACCCGCGAGGTGATGCGGCTGCTCACCCGCTTCCACCAGCGCGGCCAGACGATCCTGCTGGTCACCCACGACGCCCGGCTCGCGAGCGCCGCCGACCGGGTGATCAGCTTCTTCGACGGGCGCATAGCCGACGACGCCGCACTGGACGCCGGCACCCCGCCGCGCCGCCGGCCCGGCACCTCCGCCGTGCTGGAACTCGGGGACCGACCCCGATGACCGGCATGCCGACGCACGACCACCGCGCGCACCGCGCCCCGGAGCGCTGAGGCCGGTGCGAGCCACCCTGCGCTGGGCCCACTCCGATCTGCGCACCCATCGGGGCGAGGCGCTGTTCCTCATCCTGGCCACCGCGGGCGTGGTCGCCTCGCTGCTGCTGGCCACCGCCCTGTTCGGGTACGCGACCAACCCCTGGCAGCGCGTCTTCACCCAGTCCCGCGGGGCCCACGTCTGGCTGCACACCGACGCCTCGGCCGACCCGGCCGAGCTGGCCGGCCTGGACGGCGTGGGCTCCGTCGCCGGTCCCTACCCCACCGCCCCCGCCACCGTCTCCGTACGCGGCACCCGCGCCTCCGTGGAGCTGCGCGGCACCACCGGGGAGCCCTCCGTGGGGCGCCCGCTGCTCACCGCCGGGCACTGGCTCGACCCGGCGGATCCCGACGGGGTGGTCCTGGAGAGCCGGCTCGCCCGCGCCCTGCTGGCCCAGCCCGGCGACACCCTCGCCCTGCCGGGCACGGCACGGACCCTGACGGTGCTCGGCATCGCGGACAGCCCCGAACGCCGCTACCGCCCGGGCGAGCGGCCGGGCCTGGTGTGGGCACCGCCGGCCGCGGTGAGCCGTCCGGGCGGTCAGGTGACCGGCCTGCGGCTGACCGACCCCGCCGACACGGACTACGTCGTGCAGCGCGCGGTGACCGTGCTCGGCGCCGGCGCCATCGGCCAGGTCTCCACCTGGCAGCAGGCCCGCGCCGAGGCACAGGGCGACAACCGGCTGCTCGGCCAGGTCCTCGGCCTGTTCGGACTGGGGGCGCTGCTCGCCGCCGGGCTGGCGGTGCACGGGGCGATCGGCACCCGGATCCGCGGTCATCTGCGGGACATCTCCGTGCTGAAGGCGATCGGCTTCACACCGGGACAGGTCGTCCGGGTCTTCCTGCTCCAGCACCTCGCCTACGCGCTGCTCGGCGCGGTGGCCGCAGCCGCGCTCACCCAGGCCCTCGGCAGCCGTGTGCCCGGGCGGCTCGGGGACGCGGTCGGTGTCTGGCAGGGGCTGCCCGGCCACGCCGTCGCGCTGTTCGCCGTACCGGCGGGCGCGGTGCTGTTCATCGCCGCCACCACCGGCCTCGCGGCCTGGCGGGCGGGGCGGGTGCCACCGGTACCGGTGCCTCGTCCGGCGGCCGCGCGAGGCGGGGGGCTGTCCGCCGCGGGCCGGCGGGCGCTGGGGCTGCGGGGGCTCCGGGTGCCACGGCTTCGGGGCCGGGGACAGGGGCACGGGTCAGGCGTCGCGGAGCGTGGCGGAGCGGCCGGTGAGGAGCGTGCCGAGGGGTGGTCCGGCGGACGGGAGCGGGAGATCCGTGTGCCGCCCGCGCTCGTCCTGGGCTGGCACAAGGCGTTCACGCGCCGACCGCGCTCACTCGCCACGGTCGCCCGGCTCACGCTGCCGCTGCTGCTGATCGTGGTGGCGATGAGCGCCTGGACCACCATCGACCGCTTCCAGAGCCGGCCCGAGCAGATCGGTCTGCCCGCCGCCCTCAGCGTGCGTGCCGACGCCGGTCCCGGCGACCGGGGCACCCGTGCCCTGCTGGAGCGCGACCCCCAGGTCGCCGCCGCCTACCCGGGCGTGGAGGTGGCCGCACTGGTGCCGGGGCAGACCGCGACCATAGCGCTGCGCGGTCTCGGCACCCAGGAGGACCCGTACCCCTACGCCCTGGCCGAGGGGCGCCGCGCGCGCGGGGCGGACGAGGCGGTGGCCGGGCAGGGTCTGCTCGACCTGCTGGACGTACGGGTCGGCGACTGGGTCCGGATGACCGTCGGCGACCGGCCGCAGATCCTGCACATCGTGGGCCGCAGCATCGAGACGGAGAACGCGGGCCGGGTCATCTCCACGTCCCTGGACACGCTGCGGGAGAACGACCCGCGGTTGAGTCCGACCCTCTACCAGCTGCGTCTGCACGCCGGCGCCGACCCGGACGAGGTCGCCGGGCGGCTCGCCGGGGCCGGGGAGGGCCGGCTCGACGTGCATCCCGTGGCGAACCCGGCCGACGGGCTCTCCCCCTTGCGCGGGGTCGTTCTCGGGCTGATCGCCGTGCTCGCCCTGATCGGGCTGGTCGAGCTGCTCACCGCGATCGGAGGCACCGTCCGCGAGAGCGAACGGGACCTGCTCGCGCTCAAGGCGATCGGCCTGTCGCCCCGCCAGATCACCGGCATCACCGTCACGGCAACCGCCTGCACCGCCCTGGCGGCGGTGCTGCTCGCCCTCGCGCTGGGGCTGCCGCTCGCGCACTGGCTGATCGACGCGCAGGGCGCCTCCAGCGGGATCGGCGCGGGCATCGCCCGGGCGCCCTCCCCCGGTCTCCTCGCGCTGCTGGGGACGGGTGCGGTGCTCGGGGCCGCCGCCCTGGCCTCGCTGCCGGCGTCCCGGGCGGCCCGGCGGCGCCTCGCCGACACGCTGGGCGCGGTGGCCTGACGGAACCGCCGGGCCACCGCGGTCCGGCTCATGCCCGTCCGCGCAGCTCCCGGTAGGCGGCGACCAGCGCCGTGGTGGAGGCGTCCAGACCGGGTACCTCGGCGCCTTCCGTGAGGGCGGGTTCGACGCGCCTGGCCAGCACCTTGCCCAGTTCGACGCCCCACTGGTCGAAGGAGTCGATGTCCCAGATGGCGCCCTGGACGAACACCTTGTGCTCGTAGAGGGCGACGAGCTGGCCGAGGACCGAGGGGGTCAGCTCCCGGGCGAGGATCGTGGTCGTCGGGTGGTCGCCCCGGAAGGTCTTGTGCGGGACCAGCTCCTCCGGCACGCCCTCGGCCCGCACCTCGTCCGGTGTCTTGCCGAAGGCGAGTGCCTGGGTCTGCGCGAAGAAGTTGGCCATCAGCAGGTCGTGCTGGTCCTTCAGCTCGTCGCTCAGTCCGGGCACCGGCTCGGCGAACCCGATGAAGTCCGCCGGGATCAGCTTGGTGCCCTGGTGGACCAACTGGTAGTAGGCGTGCTGCCCGTTGGTGCCCGGCGTGCCCCACACGACCGGTCCGGTCTCCCACTCCACCTCGCGCCCGTCCCGGCCGACGTACTTGCCGTTGGACTCCATGTCCAGCTGCTGGAGGTAGGCCGTGAACTTCGACAGGTAGTGCGAGTACGGCAGGACCGCGTGCGACTGGGCACCCATGAAGTTGCCGTACCAGATGCCCAACAGGCCCATCAGCAGCGGCACGTTGGACTCGGCCGGAGCGGTGCGGAAGTGCTCGTCGACGAGGTGGAAGCCGTCGAGCATCTCCCGGAAGCGGTCCGGGCCGATGGCGATCATGAGGGAGAGCCCGATCGCCGAGTCGTACGAGTAGCGGCCGCCGACCCAGTCCCAGAACTCGAACATGTTGGCCGTGTCGATGCCGAACTCGGCGACCTTCTCCGCGTTCGTGGACAGCGCGACGAAGTGCCGGGCGACCGCCTTCTCGTCGCCCAGCTCCTTCAGCAGCCAGGCCCGGGCGGAGGTCGCGTTGGTGACCGTCTCGATGGTGGTGAAGGTCTTGGAGGCGATGACGAACAGCGTCTCGGCCGGGTCCAGGTCCCGCGTCGCCTCGTGCAGGTCGGCACCGTCGACGTTGGAGACGAACCGGACCGTCAACGCGCGGTCGGTGAAGGCGCGCAGGACCTCGTAGGCCATGGCGGGGCCCAGGTCGGAGCCGCCGATGCCGACGTTGACGATGTTCCGGATGCGCTTGCCGGTGTGGCCCGTCCACGCGCCGGAACGGACCCGGTCGGCGAAGTCCGCCATCTTGTCCAGGACGGCGTGCACCTTGGGCACGACGTTCTCGCCGTCGACCTCGATCACCGCGTCCCGCGGGGCCCGCAGCGCGGTGTGCAGCACCGCCCGGTCCTCGGTGGTGTTGATCCGCTCGCCACGGAACATGGCGTCCCGCAGGCCGAAGACGTCCGTCGCGGCGGCCAGTTCCCGCAGCAGCCGCAGGGTCTCGTCGGTCACGAGGTGCTTGGAGTGGTCGACGTACAGGTCTCCCACCCGGAGCGTGTGGTCGGTGCCCCGCCCGGGGTCGGCGGCGAACAACTCGCGCAGCCGGACCTCGCCCAGTTCGTCGCGGTGTTTGGCCAGCGCGTTCCATTCAGGCGTCTGGTTGAGCCTGGTACGGCCGTCTGCGTTCATGTTCGGACTTCAGCCTTCTTCCCTAGGTGTCCCAGCTGTCCCGGCTGTTCCAACCTAATTGATCAACGGTCAAGAAGACTGAACCGGACCGAAGTGACCGCGGGAGAAAGCCGCGATGTCGTCGGGCTAGATCTCACCGCGGAGTTTGGCGAGCGCCTCGGCGAGAATCGCCTCCCCGTCCGCGTCGCTGCGCCGCTCGCGCACATAGGCGAGGTGGGTCTTGTAGGGCTCGGTGCGGGGCGGGTCCGGGGGGTTGTCCCGGTCCTGTCCGGCGGGGAATCCGCAGCGCGGGCAGTCCCAGGTCTCGGGGACCTGCGCGTCGCTCGCGAAGCTCGGCTGCGTCTCGTGTCCGTTGGAGCACCAGAAGGAGATGCGCAGGCGCGGCGCGGACTCGCCGCGCTCGGCCTCGCCCATCGGCCCCGCCCCGACCCGGCTTCCCCGGATCGCGTTGCCACTTGCCACGGTCGTAACTCCCTGCGTGATGGTGCCGCGAAGCGAGTCGGCGTTTCGCCTCGCTGCGAGCGCCTCAGTCTACGTAAGGCCCAACGCGCGTCCAGTGATTCGAGTGACAAGCCCAAGCGCACACAGACGCAAGCCCCATGATAGGCGGCGCCGTGAAGCGCGTACCGAACATGGGGCTTTACGTGCGGAAGTGCGTGATGGGTCAGCTGTTCGCCTTCATCAGCAGGCCGAGCACCATGATGCACGCGAACCACAGGAGACCGACCACCACGGTGATCCGGTCGAGGTTGCGCTCGGCGACCGAGGAGCCGCCGACGGACGACTGCATGCCGCCACCGAACATGTCGGAGAGGCCGCCGCCCTTTCCCTTGTGCATCAGCACCAGCAGCATCAGCAGCAGGCTGAAGACGATCAGGGCGATCGAGAACCCCATAACCACGGCTGGACCAACTTCCTCGGCTTCGGATGAACGACGGGGGCACGATGACGCAGGCCACCATGCCCCCGCAAGGGTACGACGTATCGCCGCTACCGCCTACTCACCGGTCGATCCGCCGGGCCACCGGCCGACCGACCGGGCGGTCTACTGGTCGCGGAAGCGGACGATCTTGACGAACTCGTCCGAGTCCAGCGAGGCACCGCCGACCAGGGCGCCGTCGATGTCGGCCTGCGCCATGATCTCGGCGACGTTGCCGCCCTTGACGGAGCCGCCGTACTGGATGCGGACCTTGTCGGCCAGCTCCTGCGAGTACAGCTCGGCGACCTTGCCGCGGACGGCCGCGCAGACCTCCTGGGCGTCCTCGGCGCCGCAGACCTTGCCGGTGCCGATGGCCCACACCGGCTCGTAGGCGATCACGATCGTCTCGGCCTGCTCGGCGGTGAGGTCCTTCAGGCCGCCCTCGACCTGGGCGAGGGTGTGGGCGACGTGGTTGCCCGCCTCGCGGACCTCCAGCTCCTCGCCGACGCACAGGATCGGGGTCAGGCCGTGCTTGTAGGCGGCCTTGACCTTGGCGTTGACCAGCTCGTCGGTCTCGGCGTGGTACTGCCGGCGCTCGGAGTGGCCGATCGCGACGTAGGTGCAGCGGAGCTTGGCCAGCATCGGGCCGGAGATCTCGCCGGTGTAGGCGCCGCCGTCGTGGGCGGAGACGTCCTGGGCGCCGTACTTGATCTTCAGCTTGTCGTGCTCGACCAGGGTCTGCACCGAGCGCAGGTCGGTGAAGGGGACGAGGACGGCGACCTCGACGGCGTCGTAGTCCTTGTCCGCGAGGGCGAAGGCGAGCTTCTGGACGTGGGCGATGGCCTCGAGGTGGTTGAGGTTCATCTTCCAGTTGCCCGCCATCAGCGGCGTGCGGGTGCTCATTGAGGTCAGTCCTCCAGTGCGGCGAGGCCGGGGAGCGTCTTGCCCTCGAGGTATTCGAGGGAGGCGCCGCCGCCGGTCGAGATGTGGCCGAATGCGTTCTCGTCGAAGCCGAGCGTACGGACGGCCGCGGCGGAGTCGCCGCCGCCGACCACGGTGAAGCCCGGGGCGTCGACGAGGGCCTGGGCGACCGCTTTGGTGCCCTCGGCGTAGTCGGGGTGCTCGAAGACGCCCATGGGGCCGTTCCAGAAGACGGTGGCGGCGTCGGCGAGCTTCGAGGCGTACAGCTTGCGGGTCTCGGGACCGATGTCCAGACCCTCCTGGTCGGCCGGGATGGCGTCCGCGGCGACGGTGGCCGGGTGCGCCGGGGTCTTCGTCTTCAGGTCCGGGAACTCGGTCGCGACCAGGACGTCGACGGGGAGGACCAGCTCGACGCCGTTCTTCTCGGCGCGCTCGATGTACTCCTTGACGACCGGGACCTGGTCCTCCTGAAGGAGGGAGATGCCGACCTCGTGGCCCTGGGCCTTGAGGAAGGTGTACGCCATGCCGCCGCCGATGAGGAGCCGGTCGGCCTTGCCGAGCAGCTGGTCGATGACGGCGAGCTTGTCGGAGACCTTGGCACCGCCGAGGGCGACCACGTACGGCCGCCGCACGTCGTCGGTGAGCTTCTTCAGGACGCCGACCTCGGTGGCGATGAGGTACCCGGCGTAGTGCGGCAGCCGCTTCGGCAGGTCGAAGACGGAGGCGTGCTTGCGGTGCACCGCGCCGAAGCCGTCGCCTACGTAGACGTCCGCGAGGCCTGCCAGCTTGTCGGCGAAGGCGGCGCGCTCGGCGTCGTCCTTGCTGGTCTCACCGGCGTTGAAGCGCAGGTTCTCGATGACGGCCACCTGGCCGTCGGAGAGGCCGGACACCGTGGACTCGGCGGACTCGCCGACCGTGTCCTCGGCGAAGGCGACGTCGGCGCCGAGGATCTCACCGAGGCGGGCGGCGGCCGGGGCGAGGGAGAAGACCGGGTCCGGGGCGCCCTTGGGGCGGCCCAGGTGCGAGGCGACGATCACGCGCGCGCCCGCGTCGGCGAGGGCCTTGACGGTGGGCACCACGGCGCGGATGCGGCCGTCGTCGGTGATGGTGGTGCCGTCCAGCGGCACGTTCAGGTCGGCGCGGACGAAGACGCGCTTGCCCGCGACGCCTCCGGAGAGCAGTTCGTCGATCGTCTTCAAGAGTGCTCCTGGGTTCTCGGATCGCTCGTGATCCTACGAGGGCTGGTCGCTGCGGACGCGACGCAGGGCCCGGACAGCGCATCCTTGCGCTGCCCGAGCCCTGCTGTCGCATCGAGGTGCCTGCTGAATCCGGCTGGATCAGAGCTGGTTGCCGACGAAGACCGTGAGGTCGACGAGGCGGTTGGAGTAGCCCCACTCGTTGTCGTACCAGCCGATGACCTTCACGTTCTTGCCGTCCTGGACCATGGTCAGGGACGAGTCGAAGGTGCAGGACGCCGGGGCGTTGACGATGTCCGAGGAGACGATCGGGTCCTCGGTGTACTCCAGGATGCCCTTGAGCTCGCCCTCGGCGGCCTTCTGGAAGGCGGCGTTGACCTCTTCCTTGGTGACCTCGCGGCCGAGCTCCAGGACGAGGTCGGTGACCGAGCCGGTCGGGACCGGGACGCGCATGGCGATGCCGTCCAGCTTGCCCTTGAGCTGCGGGAGGACCAGCGCGGTGGCCTTGGCGGCACCCGTGGTGGTCGGGATGATGTTCTCCGCGGCGGCACGGGCGCGGCGCAGGTCCTTGTGCGGGAAGTCCAGGATCCGCTGGTCGTTCGTGTACGCGTGCACCGTCGTCATCAGGCCCTTGACGATGCCGAAGTTCTCGTCGAGGACCTTGGCCATCGGCGCCACACAGTTGGTGGTGCAGGAGGCGTTGGAGATGACGTGGTGGTTCGCCGGGTCGTACTTGTCCTGGTTGACGCCCATCACGATGGTGACGTCCTCGTCCTTGGCCGGGGCCGAGATGAGGACCTTCTTCGCGCCGCCCGCGATGTGCTTCTCGGCGTCGGCCTTCTTCGTGAAGATGCCGGTCGACTCGATGACGATGTCGACACCCAGGTCGCCCCAGGGGATGTCCGCGGGGTTGCGCTCGGCGAGGACCTTCACGGTCTTGTCACCGACGGTGATGGTGTCCTCGGTGTGCGAGACCTCGTACGGGAGGCGCCCGAGGATGGTGTCGTACTTGAGCAGGTGGGCGGTGGTCGCGGTGTCACCCAGGTCGTTGACAGCCACGATCTCGATGTCTGCACCCTGCTCCAGCAGCGCGCGGAAGTAGTTACGACCGATGCGGCCAAAGCCGTTGATGCCTACGCGGATCGTCACGAACCGATCTCCTCGTTGGTACGCCGGCCCGATGTGCCGGCGAGCTGTATTTGGGATGTCCCCGACCACCACCGACCCTACCTCTCCGGGGCCTCGGGGGTGACATCGAGACGCCCCATACCCGGCAGGGCGGTCCGTACCCGCCAGTAGGGGTACGGACCGCCCTGGGGCGTGGGGACCGATCACCCGATTTCGCTACACCGTGTCAGTCCCCAGCGAACCGGAATTCACTCATCCAGGGCACGCAGCGCCTGGCGGAGCAGGGCCGCCCGGGCGGTCGGCTCCGTGAGGTGCTCCAGGCCGAAGCCCAGCAGCACGGTGTCGTCCGTGGTGACCGCGCCGTACGTCTGGAACAGGGTGCCGGTGCGGGCCCAGTCCTTCAGGACGGCGGGGCTGCCGGCGGGCGGCCCGGCCACCCGCCAGGCGCCGAGAGAGGTCTCGAAGCCCTCGGTCGTGGCCGTGGAGCCGACGACGAGGGAGGCCTCGTCGGCGAGGACGCCGCGGCCGCCACTGCCGGGGTCGGTGACGTAGGCGATCGACAGCTCGACGGACTTCCCGGCGTAGGCGCTCAGGTCGAACTCGACCTGCCGCCAGCCCCCGGACGATCCGGTGAGGCTGTTCCACTGCCCGGTGGTGCCGGCCGCGGTGCAACCGTCGTCGGACAGGGTCAGGTAGTGCTCCAGCCAGGGGTGCTCGCTCACGTAGAACCCGGCCGAGCACTCCGCCGGCACGGCCGTGCCGGTGGCGCCGCCGGCCTCGGGCAGCGTGGTCCAGTCGTCGGCGCCGGTGGTGTGCGCCTCGACCAGGGCGTGGTCGTAGCCGCGCTCGGTGTCCCACAGCAGCTGGGTGCGGAGCGTGGGGCGCTCGGAGGCGGTGACACCGGTGAGGTCGACGGTGCGGGTGAGGCGCTTGTAGGCGTCGTCCGTGTGGACGGCGGCCGCCATCCACTCGCCGGCGTAGGGCCCGTACGGGTTGACCGTCCCGGCGAACTTCCCGGCGCCCGCGCTCGCGAACTGGGGGTAGGTGTCGACGGGCAGCTGGTCCGAGGTCACGCTGTAGGTGCCGGCCGCGTCGAGCGGGTTGCCGGGGGCGCCGCCGAGCGTGCCGGTGGTGCCGCCGAGCTTGCCGGAGCCGGTGAATCCGGTTGCTCCGGGGGTCGAGGTGCGGGTGTAGGCGCCCAGGTAGTACTGGCTGAAGTCGTCGGACAGGGTGCCGCCGCCGAGGTCGACGCTGCCGCCGGCCCGCTCCCCCGCCTCGATCAGCCGGCCGCCCTCGTTGAGGAAGGCGCGCAGCTGGAGCTGGGTGGCGTTGCCGGGCACCGCGGCGCCGGTGTGGTGGACGACGGTGTCGAAGTGGGCGAGGACGCCGAGCGCGTCGGGCGCGCCCTGGGTGGCGACGTCCCAGACGGCCGCCCGCCTGCCGTTGGCCCTGAGCGCGTCCACGTAGGTCTGCGCCTGCGTGGCCTTCGCGCCCTCCTCGGCGACGACGAGGACGTCCGCGCGGGGGCGCTCGGCGATCGTGTAGGTGAAGTGCTCGCTCTCGGTCCGCTTGCCGCTCCGGGTCTCGCCGGCGAACCAGACCTCGACCTTGTCGCCGCGGTCGCCGTCCTTGACCTTGGCTCGGTACTCGTCGAAGTAGAGGTTGTCCTCGCCGCCGTACCGCTCGCCTCCCCGCCACGGCTTGAGGGCCATGTCGTGGACGCGTCCGCCGTTGACGCGGTACTTCAGCTCCTTGTCGCGTACGGACTTGCGGACGACGACCGAGACCTCCTGGTCGGCGCCGCGCGAGTAGGACGTGGTGAAGGGGGCCGGGGTGAAGTCGGCGGCCTCCAGGCCGACCGCGGAGGCAGGCCGGTCGGGGTGCGCGGCGCTCTCGGCGACGGAGAGGGCGAAGGGGATGTTCTTCGCGAACTCCTGCTGGATCAGTTCCTCGTCGTCGGGGAAGTTGAAGCCCGACTGGCAGTCGCCCGCGTTCCACTCGTCGTCGGGGTCCTGCTCGGAGATGGTCTGGCAGGTGGACATCTCGGGGGTGAACATCGCCGTGCCGTTGACGTTGGCCGCGTGGCCGTCCGCCTCGCCGTTGGTGGTGTACAGCTCCGAGGAGACCTGCGGGTGGTAGCCGGGGATCGCGGAGTTGTCCGGCGTGCCGGCGAGCGCCTTGTAGAGGACGTCGTCCGGGGTGTTCGTGGCCACCTGCCAGCCGACCCCGTAGAGGAGGAGTTCGGCGGCGGAGTGGTAGTTGATGCCGTAGGTGAAGCCGATCCGCTTCTGGAAGGCGTCCAGGGCCTGGGTCTCGGGCTCGGAGTTCGGGCCGTCACCGCGGTAGGTCTGGCTGGTGGGGTTCGGGGACGAGCCCTCGTCGTCGTAGCCCCACTTGTAGGCGAAGTTGCGGTTGAGGTCGACGCCGTCGCCGGTGCCGATGGTGCCGTCGCCGTTGTTGTCGCGCAGGTTCTTGCGCCACAGGCGGTTGTCGGTGTCCTCGAACGTGTAGTCGTAGCCGTCGGGGTTGGCCGACAGGAGGAACCACATCTCGGTCGAGTCGACGAGCTTCTTGATCCGGCGGTCCTGGTCGTACTTGTCCAGGTAGTGGTGCATCAGCCGGCGGGTCATCTCCGGGGTGATCCACTCACGGGCGTGCTGGTTGGACATGTAGAGGACGGAGGGCTTGGAGCCGTCCTTCGACTTCTTCGCGTTCTTGGTGAGCTTGAGGGCCAGGATGTCCTGGCCCTTCACGGTCTTGCCGATGGAGACGACCTTGGTGAGGCCGGGGTTCTCCTGCGCGGTCCGCAGGATCTCCTCCCGCAGGCCGCCGCTGCCGCTGTACGGGCGGAAGACGCCGTCGGCGGCGGCCTCCACGCGCCTCTCGGCCCGGGCGGAGAGGGTGTGCTCGGCGAGGCCGACGCCCTGCTTCTCCAGCTTCTCGGCCTGCCCGTCGGTCAGGTAGACCTCGACGGTGGCCGTCCCCTTGTCGGGGACCCGCTCGCTGAGTTCGTGGCCGTCCTGTCCGGCGGCCAGCAGCAGGGGCACCTGCTCCTGCGTGACCTCGGCGCGGAAGACCTTCACCTCCTCCGCGTCCGGGGTCGCCGGGTCCGCGGGTTGTGCCTGGGCGATGGGTGCGAAGCCCGCTCCGCCGATCAGGAGCGCGCCGACGGCGAGGATCGATCTCGCTCTTCGTCTCATGAACCCCCCTAGCTGAAGCCTGTCCGACAGGCTTGAGTCCGCCACAGCAGCGAACAGATGCCAGGCTCATGACAGCTCATGATCGAGTCAAGAGGGCGGCAAGGACACGCCGAAGCCGGTGCCGGTCACCCAAGTGGGCTCCGGCACCGGCTTGTTGGCCGCCCGGCGGGCGGTCGGCGTGCGTGCGTGGAGGGACGCGAACGTCGGTGGCTCGGGGCGTTCGGGTCAGCCGACGAGGTTGTCCGCCAGCTCCTCCTCGCCGAGGTTGGCGTCCGTTCCGGGGATGCCCAGGTCCGAGGCCCGCTTGTCGGCCATCGCCAGCAGACGGCGGATGCGGCCGGCGACGGCGTCCTTCGTCAGCGGCGGATCGGCGAGGGCGCCCAGCTCCTCCAGGGAGGCCTGCTTGTGCTCCATCCGGAGCCGGCCCGCGGCGGCGAGGTGCTCGGGCACGTCGTCGGCGAGGATCTCCAGGGCGCGCTGCACCCGGGCGCCGGCGGCGACGGCGGCACGCGCCGAGCGGCGCAGGTTGGCGTCGTCGAAGTTGGCGAGGCGGTTGGCGGTGGCGCGGACCTCGCGCCGCAGCCGCCGCTCCTCCCAGGCAAGCACCGAGTCGTGGGCACCGAGCCGGGTGAGCAGGGCGCCGATCGCGTCACCGTCGCGGACGACCACCCGGTCCACGCCGCGCACCTCGCGGGCCTTGGCGGGGATCGACAGTCGGCGGGCGGCGCCGACCAGGGCGAGTGCCGCCTCGGGCCCCGGGCAGGTCACCTCCAGGGAGGAGGACCGGCCGGGCTCCGTCAGCGAGCCGTGCGCCAGGAAGGCACCGCGCCAGGCGGCCTCGGCGTCGCACGTGGCCCCCGACACCACCTGCGGCGGCAGGCCCCTGATCGGCCGTCCCCGGCCGTCCACCAAGCCGGTCTGACGGGCCAGCTGGTCACCGCCCGCAACCACCCGAACGACGTAACGCGAGCCCCGGCGCAGTCCGCCCGGAGCCATCACGATCAGCTCCGAGCTGTGCCCGAAGATCTCCAGGATGTCCTGCTTGAGCCGGCGGGCCGCTCTCGCGGTGTCCAGCTCGGCCTCGATCACGATGCGCCCGCTCACCAGGTGAAGGCCGCCGGCGAACCGCAGAACGGCGGAGACCTCCGCCTTCCTGCAGCAGGTACGGGTGACGGGGAGCCGGGAGATCTCATCCTTCACCGCTGCCGTCATCGCCATGGGCCGATCCTTCCATGCATCCGAAAAATACGGTCGTACGCGGCGGCCAGCAGCTCCGGGTCGTGCCTCGGGGTCCCGTCGGTCCGGGCGACCGGAGCCAGTTCGACCGCGGCGCCGAACCGTTTCGCGGCGTCGGTGAGCGAGTCACGGTCGGGCACGGCGGCCTCGTCGGCCAGCACCACGTCCAGGGCGAGTTTAGGGGCGTGTCGTCCCAAAACCTCCAAATGACGCTGCGGAGAGAAGCCCTCGGTTTCTCCGGGCTGGGGCGCGAGGTTCAGGGAGAGCACCCGGCGCGCCTTGGTCTGGGCGAGCGCGTCGAGCAGATCGGGCACGAGCAGGTGCGGAATGACCGAGGAGAACCAGGAGCCCGGGCCGAGCACCACCCAGTCGGCGTCCAGGACGGCGTCGACCGCCTCGGGGACGGCCGGCGGGTCGTTCGGCACCAGGTGGACGGACTGCACCTCGCCGGGCGTGAGCGCCACGGTCGCCTGCCCGCGCACGGTGTCCACCTCGTCGGGCCGCTCCGGGTCGTGCCCCCGGACCAGGGCCTGGAGCTCCAGCGGCACCGCCGACATGGGCAGCACCCGCCCGTGCGCGCCGAGCAGCTTGCCGACCAGGTCCAGCGCCTGGACGTGGTCGCCGAGCTGCTCCCACAGGGCGACGATCAGCAGATTGCCGACCGCGTGCTCGTGCAGGTCGCCCTGGGACTGGAAGCGGTGCTGGATGACGCGGGCCCAGGTCTGGCCCCAGTCGTCGTCGCCGCACAGCGCGGCCAGCGCCTTGCGCAGGTCGCCGGGCGGCAGGACGCCCAGCTCGTCCCGGAGGCGCCCGCTGGAGCCCCCGTCGTCGGCCACGGTGACGACGGCCGTGAGGTCGCCGGTGATCCGGCGCAGTGCGGCGAGCGAGGCGGACAGGCCCATGCCGCCGCCGAGGGCGACGACCTTGGGCTGGGCGCCCCGGCGGCGCGGCTTGCCACCGCGTGCCTGTTCGGGCCGGGCGGCGCGGGTCTCGGCGGGCCGGCCGCCGCGTCCCTCGGGCACCACCCGGCGCAGCCTGCTCAGCCGCGGAGTACGTCCTGTCATTCCCGTCCCATGTCCCGGTGGACGACCACCGTCTCCACGCCCTCCGCGGCGAGCCGGGCGGCGAGCTTCTCCGACATGGCCACGGACCGGTGCTTGCCGCCGGTACAGCCGACGGCGACGGTCACATAGCGCTTGCCCTCCCGACGGTAACCCGTGGCGATCATCTGGAGCAGCTCGGTGTAGCGGTCGAGGAACTCCTTGGCCCCGGGCTGGTTCAGGACGTAGGAGGACACCTCCTCGTTCAGGCCGGTGAACGGGCGCAGCTCGGGGACCCAGTGCGGATTGGGCAGGAAGCGCATGTCCACGACCAGGTCGGCGTCGACCGGGAGGCCGTACTTGAAGCCGAAGGACATGACGGTGGCCCGCAGCTCGGGCTCCTCGTCGCCGGCGAACTGTGCGTCCATCTTGGCGCGCAGCTCGTGCACGTTCAGGCTGGAGGTGTCGATCACCAGGTCGGCGTCGCCGCGCAGCTCGCGCAGCAGCTCCCGCTCGGCGGCGATGCCGTCGACGATGCGGCCGTCGCCCTGGAGGGGGTGCGGGCGGCGCACCGACTCGAAGCGGCGCACCAGGGCCTCGTCGGACGACTCCAGGAAGACGATCCTGCGGGTGACAGCGCGGGCGTCCAGGTCCGCGAGGGACTCGCGGAGATTGTCGAAGAAGCGCCGGCCGCGGACGTCGACGACGACCGCGATCCGCGCCACGTTGCCCTGCGAGCGGGCGCCGAGCTCCACCATCGTGGGGATCAGCGCGGGCGGGAGGTTGTCGACGACGAACCAGCCGAGGTCCTCCAGACACTTGGCGGCCGTCGAGCGGCCGGCCCCGGACATGCCGGAGATGATCACCAGCTCGGGGATGGCCGCCTCGTGCGCCCCGGCTGCTTCCTTGCCCGTACTCACCTGTGCTCCGTCGTCCTGGCCCGGTTCGGAACCGGGCGTCTGCGGGCCCGGATCCTCACCGGTCGTGCGGTGGGCCTGTTCTCGTCCCGCTGTGGGCTGTGCCTCGTGCTCGGTCATCTCTCCTGCCCCCGTCGTTCGTCCGGGGTGCCCGCGGTCACGGGCTCCCCAGGGGCATCCGCGGTCGTCTCGGGTGCCCCGTCCTCGTCATCAATGATCTCTCCCGTCGCCGTGTTCACGGCGGGAGCGGCCGGGGTGGCCGCGGCCAGGGCCACGGCGACGGTCTCGGCCGTCTTGCGGCCTATGCCGGGCACCTCGCAGATCTGGTCGATCGTCGCCGACCGCAGCTTCTTCACCGAACCGAAGTGCTTGATCAACGCCTGCTTGCGGGTCTCCCCGAGGCCCGGCACGTCGTCCAGCGGGCTGGAGCGGAAGCGCTTGGCGCGCTTGGCGCGCTGGTAGGTGATCGCGAAACGGTGGGCCTCGTCTCGGACGCGCTGCAGGAGGTACAGACCCTCGCTGGTGCGGGGCAGGACGACCGGGTCGTCCTCGCGGGGCAGCCACACCTCCTCCAGTCGCTTGGCGAGGCCGCAGACGGCGATGTCGTCGATGCCCAGCTCGTCCAGGGCCCGCTGGGCCGCCGCGACCTGCGGCCGGCCACCGTCGACGACGATGAGCTGGGGCGGGTAGGCGAAACGCTTGGGGCGGCCGTCCTCGTCCTTCAGGGCCGGGCCGTCCGTCGGCGGCGCGTCGCTGCCCGCTTCCCCTCCGTCGGTCCCGCTCTCGTCCGCCCACTCGCCGGTCCTCTCCTTGTCGGCGAGGTAGCGGCGGAAGCGGCGGGTGACGACCTCGTGCATGGAGCGGACGTCGTCCTGACCGTTGCCGTGCCACAGCTGCGTGTCTCCGGCCCGCCCCTTGATCTGGAAGCGCCGGTATTCGCTCTTGCGTGCCAGACCGTCCTCGAAGACGACCATGGAGGCCACCACGTCGTCGCCCTGGAGGTGCGAGATGTCGTAGCACTCGATGCGCAGCGGGGCGCTGTCCAGGTCCAGGGCCTCGGCGATCTCCTCCAGCGCGCGCGAGCGGGTCGTCAGGTCGGAGGCGCGCTTGGTCTTGTGCAGGACGAGCGCCTGCTGGGCGTTGCGCTGGACGGTCTCCATGAGCGCCTTCTTGTCGCCGCGCTGCGGGATGCGCAGGGACACGCCGGACCCCCGGCGGTCGGTCAGCCACTGCTGGACCGGCTCCACCGGGTCGGGCAGCGCGGGGACCAGGACCTCCTTGGGGACGGCGTCCCCGGTCTCCTCGCCGTACAGCTGCTGGAGGGCGTGCTCGACGAGGGCGCCGGTGGTGACCTCCTCCACCTTGTCCGTGACCCAGCCGCGCTGGCCGCGCACGCGTCCGCCGCGCACGTGGAAGATCTGGACGGCCGCCTCCAGCTCGTCCTCGGCGACCGCGATCAGGTCGGCGTCGGTCGCGTCGGCCAGCACGACCGCGCTCTTCTCCATCGCCTTCCTCAGGGCCCCGATGTCGTCCCGCAGACGCGCCGCCCGCTCGTACTCCATCTCCTCGGCCGCGTCGGCCATCTGCCGCTCCAGACGGCGCAGGTAGGTGCCTGTGCGGCCGGCCATGAAGTCGCAGAACTCGTCGGCCAGGTCCCAGTGGTCGTCCGGGGAGATCCGGTCGACGCACGGCGCCGAGCACTTGCCGATGTAGCCGAGGAGGCAGGGGCGGCCGGTACGGGCGGCGTTCTTGAAGACCCCCGCGGAGCAGGTGCGCACCGGGAAGACGCGCAGCAGGAGGTCGACCGTGTCGCGGATCGCCCAGGCGTGCCCGTACGGGCCGAAGTAGCGCACGCCCTTCTTCTTGTGGCCGCGCATCACCTGCACGCGCGGGAACTCCTCGTTCATGGTCACCGCGAGGTACGGGTAGCTCTTGTCGTCGCGGTACTTCACGTTGAACCGGGGGTCGTACTCCTTGATCCAGGAGTACTCCAGCTGCAGCGCCTCGACCTCCGTGGACACGACCGTCCATTCCACGGACGCGGCGGTGGTGACCATGGTGCGGGTGCGGGGGTGGAGGTTCGCCAGGTCCTGGAAGTAGCTCGCCAGGCGCTGGCGCAGGCTCTTCGCCTTTCCGACGTAGATCACCCGGCGGTGCTCGTCACGGAACCTGTACACCCCCGGGGTGTCCGGGATCTCTCCCGGTTTGGGGCGGTAGCTGGAGGGGTCGGCCATGACTCACACCCTACTGGCGGGGGCCGACACTCCGGCGGGGCTGTGGACGACGGCGCGAGGCCCTGTGGACGAACGGGAGGGACCTCTGCGCACGACCGGCCACGGAGTCGAGGGAAGACGGTCCGGGCCGGGGGGAAGACGGTCCGGACCCGGAGGAAGACGGTCCGGGGCCGGTCGGTCACACCGTGTGCCCCCGGGGAGCCGGGCCGGTGCGTTCTCGGCCAGGAGCACGTCGGGGTGGGGCGTCAGGTGTTGTCGGGACTAGGTCAACACGCTTCAATGCGGGGGGACTCGGGGCCTCGATGCGCGGCGTGCGGATGTGAAGACCTCTGCGCCGCGACCGGGGGGCGGCCCCGGTCGATCCGCGCCGAACGGTCTGACCAGCCGTCGTGAACTTCACAGGAAGGCCCCCGCATGCCGCACGCCACCCAGCCCTTGGACGTCGCCACCGCGGACCTGGACTCGGTCCTGCGCGGTGGCCCCTTCCACGTGGCCCTGCGCGCCGCGATCGCCGCTCGCGGTCTGCCCCTGCAGCGCGTGCAGCACCATCTGTCGCGCCGCGGGGTGAAGGTGGGCGTCACGAGCCTGAGCTACTGGCAGCAGGGTGCCCGGCGCCCGCAGCGCCCGGAGTCGCTGCGGGCCGTGCGGGCACTGGAGGAGATACTCGAGCTGCCCGAGGAGTCGCTGATACGTCTGCTCGCCGAGACGGACGAGGACACCCTCGCGCGGCGGCCCGCGGCCCGCTCCTACCGGGCCCACCTGGAGGCCTCCTGCGTCCTGGACGGGCTGCTGGCCGAGCTGGACCACCAGCGGTCGGACGGCGGCGTGCACAGCCTCGGGCACCACGAGCGCATCCGGGTGGGGTCGCGGCGCGAGCTCGCCGGCCGCGAGTCGCACCACATCGTCCGCGCCCACCGCGACGGTGTCGACCGATTCGTCGCCGTCCACCACGGTGACCCGGGGTGCGCCCCCGCACGGATGACCGTCCACGCGCTGGAGAACTGCCGCACGGGACGTGTCCGCACCCACCACGACACCGGTGTGCTCGTGACGGAACTGCTCTTCGACACGCGTCTGCGGGCCGGGGACACCTACCTCTTCCGCTACGGGGTCGAGGACGGCACGGCGGGAGTGTCGCGCGAGTACGTCCGGGGGTTCGGCTCGGTCGGCGGGCAGTACGCGTTGCAGGTGCGGTTCGACGCCGCGGCTCTGCCGGCCCGCTGCCACCGGTTCACGCAGCACTCGCCGGCGGCTCCGCGGGGCGGCCGACAGGAACTGCGCCTCAGCCGCCCCCACCACTCCGTGCACCTCGTGGAGCCGCGGGTGCGGTCGGGGCTGCTGGGGATCGAGTGGGAGTGGGACTGAGGGGACGGCACCCGCGTGGGCAGCGGGGCGGGCCGGACGAGGCGGGTCACGCGGGGCGGGCCGGGTCATGCCAGGTGGGTCGTGCCAGGCGGGCCGGGGTCCGGACGGACCTGGTCGGTCAGGTTCCCGGGCTCACGACGATCCGGCCCTGTTCCACCTCGACCGGCAGCTCGATGAGCGCGACCGTCGCCGGGGCGTGCAGCACCTCGCCGGACCGGGCGTCGAACTCGCTGCCGTGGCAGGGGCAGACGAGTTTCGCCCCCTCCAGCTTCTTGATGGGGCACCCCGCGTGCGTGCAGACCGTGCTGAACGCCTTCAGGGCGCCGTCGCCGCCCCGGCTGACGACCACGTTCTCGTCCCGGTAGAGCTTGGCTTCCCCCGCGGCGACCGCCCCCTCCGCACCGAGGTCGACGGGCGCGGTCGGCCTGGCGGGCGCCGCGCCGTCGTCGCCCGGCGAGCAGGCGGCGAGACCGAGACCGGCGACGGGTGTGGCGGCCGCCGAGCGCAGGACGGTACGGCGGCTCGGGGCGGGACGGCCGGGCATGGGGGGTCTCCACTGGTCGGGGGATGTGCAGGCCGACGATATCCGGCGCCGGGCTCCCGCCCGCCGGGTGGGTCGTCGGGACGTACGCGTGACGGCAAAGCCGCGTAAACGCTTGCGTAAACGTTTACGCACTTGCGCCAGATGGGATACGGTCCCAGCAGCGCGCCGGGAGAACACGCCGGGAGGCACCGGGCGGAGCGCGCCGGGAGGAACCGGGCGGAACACGGAGAGGACCCGCCGATGGCGACCATGACCGACGTCGCACGGAGCGCGGGGGTCTCCGTGGCGACCGTCTCGCACGTGCTCAATGACACCCGCCCGGTGCGGCCGCACACCCGCCAGGCGGTCCTGGACGCCATCGAGGAGCTCGGCTACACGCCCAACACCCTCGCCCGCTCCCTGGTCACCTCCCGCACCCGCTCGATCGGGCTCGCCGTGTCGGCGATCAGCAACCCGTACTTCACGGAGATACTCCAGGGCGTCGAGGCCGCCGCGCTGGAGCACGGTTACAGCCTCCTCATCGCCGATCCGCACGACGACCCGGCGCACGAGCGCAAGGTCGTGCAGCTGCTGCACGAGCGGCGCGTGGACGGCATGATCGTCGCGCCCTCCGCCGACCCGCGCGACCTCATCGCCTACCTGGGCCGCCACCGCGTGCCCAGCGTGTTCCTCGACCGGATCATCGGCACCCCCGAGGGCGCCGGCGCGGCGCTCTTCGACCAGGTCTGCGCGGAGAGCGCCGAGCCCACGACCCGGTTGGTCACCCATCTCGCGGGGCTCGGCCACCGTCGGATCGGCCTGGTCGCGGGTCGGCCGGGACTCAGCACGACGCGCGAGCGGATCACCGGGTACCGGCACGGCCTCGCCGCCGCCGGGCTGCCCTACGACGAACGGCTCCTGGTCCACGGCGACTCCGAGGCGGCCGGCGGCGAACGGGCCGCGGCGGCCCTGTTGTCCCTTGCGGTGCCGCCCACCGCCCTGGTCACCGCCAACAACGCGATGACCATCGGCGCGCTGCGTGCCCTGCGGGAGCGCGGCCTGGCCGTCCCCGGTGACCTCGCCCTGTGCTGTTTCGACGACTTCGCCTGGGCGGACCTCTTCTCCCCCCGGCTCACCGCCGTGGCGCAGCCCAGCAGGGAGATCGGTGCACGGGCCGTCAGGTTGCTGCTGGAGCGCCTCGCCGCACCGGAGCGGCCCGCGCGGACCGTCCGGCTGCCCTGCGCCTTCGTACACCGCACCTCGTGCGGGTGTCCCGAACGCTCCACACCCACCGAGCAGTCCGAACCCACCGAGCAGTCCCCCACCGGGGCCCATGAGAGGAACTCGCAGTGATCGTCGTCGCCGGTGAGGCACTGATCGACCTGGTACCGCAGGGCACGGGCGCCCTCGCCGCGCTACGGCCGGCGCTCGGCGGTGGGCCGTACAACACGGCCGTCGCGCTGGGCCGCCTCGGCTCCCCCACCGCCTTCTGCTCCCGGGTGTCGGACGACGCCTTCGGCGAGGCGCTGCTGGACCGGCTGCGCGCGACCGGTGTGGACGTCTCGCCGGTACAGCGCGGCCCCGAGCCGACGACACTCGCCGTGGCCTCGGTGGACCCGGACGGTTCGGCCGCGTACTCGTTCTACGTGGAGGGGTCGGCCGACCGGCTGTTCACCAAGCCCGGCGCGCTGCCGGACGGCACTCGCGCGGTGTCGTTCGGCACCTGTTCGCTGGTACTGGAGCCCGGGGCGAGCGCGTACGAGGAGCTGATGCGCGAGACGGCCGAGCGGGGCGTCTTCACCGCGCTGGACCCGAACATCCGGGCCGGCCTGATCCCTGACCCGGACGCTTACCGGGCCCGGTTCCGGAGCTGGTTGCCGTGGGTGTCCCTGCTGAAGCTGTCCGCCGAGGACGCCGAGTGGCTCGGTGGCACCCCGCGGGAGTGGCTGGCCGCGGGCCCGGCAGCCGTCGTGGTGACCCGGGGCGGGGCGGGGCTGACGGCGTTCACCCGCGACGGGGGGGAACACGCGGTGCCGGGTCGGCGGGTCGATGTGGTGGACACGATCGGCGCGGGCGACACGGTGAACGCGGCGCTGCTGCACGGCCTCGCGGCGCGGGACGCCCTCGACGGCGACGCCGTGGCCGCCTTGGGGGCGGACGGCTGGGCCGAGTTGCTGGGCTTCGCCGCCCGTGCGGCCGCGGTCACCTGCTCCCGGGCGGGCGCCGAGCCTCCGTACGCCCACGAAGTGGCACGGTGACGGCGGGGGCGGGGCCGGTCGGGGCCGGTCGCGTGGACGGGGTCGGGTCCGGGGGCGGGTCCCATGTGCGAGGTGGGTTCCGTGTCCGGTCGCAGGGGCGGTGTCGGTTTCGGGTCCGGTCGGATGGATGAGCGATCCGGACGAGAGGCCCGGTTCAGCCCGCCGGTCGTACCGCCCGCAGGGCGCCGGGGCGGCGGCCGTTGAGCCGGTCCAGGGCGGCGGCCGTGGCGTCGTCCGCGGGCAGGTGTACGACGATCCGCTGGCCCTCCTCGGGCAGCGCGAGCGTCTCGTGCAGCAACCGCAGCGGCCCGGCCTCCGGGTGCTCGACGTGCTGCGTCCCGGCCCGCCGAGGCGCAGCGCCCAGGTCGGCGAACCGGTCGGTGAAGGGCGCCCCCACCGTCACGGTCAGCTCCTCGGCCAGTTCGGTGACGTACGGGTCCCGCAGCGGGGCCTCGTGCCGGAGCTGGGCGACCAGGTCGTCGGCCATGCGGTCCCAGTCCGGGTAGGCGGCGCGGGCGCGCTCGTCGGTGAACAGGTACCGGAGCAGGTTGGGGCGTTCCACGTCGAGCAGCCCGATCGGGCCGACCAGCCGCGCGTAGCCGCCGGTGTGGGCGAGAACGTCGCCGATCCAGTTGAGGACCACGGCGGGGGTGGGCTCCAGACGGTCCAGAACCGCCCGCACGGTGGGGCGCGCGGTCCGGCCGAGCGAGGGGGCCGCGGCACACAGCAGCGGGTCGCCTCCGTCGGCCTCCTTGGTCAGCCGGCGCAGCAGCATCCGGTCCCGCAGCGGCAGCTGCAAGGCGTCGGCGAGGGCGCCCAGCACCTGGGCGGACGGGTTGCGGTCCCGTCCCTGTTCCAGCCGCGTGAGGTACTCGACGCTGACGCCGGCCAGCGTGGCCAGTTCGGCGCGGCGCAGGCCGGGAGTACGGCGGCGCGGGCCCGCCGGCAGCCCCACCTCGACCGGGGTGACGGACTCGCGCCAGGTCCGCAGGAACGTGCCCAACTCGTTGTCGCTCACGTCTGGAACGTACCAAGCGGCGGGGCTCGGAGGGTGGCCCTGCGACTACCACGCTCGGGCCGGTCTCCCTGCGAAGGCGCGGTGCGCCCAGGGTGGAGGGCATGACGAATGACACGACCGCCACCGCCCGTACCGTCGCCTCTCCCCTGCCCCTCGTCGCCGGTCAGTGGGCCCTGGACCCGTTCCACTCCGCCGTGAACTTCACCATCCGCCACCTCGGCATCGCCAAGGTGCGGGGGCGTTTCACCGGTGTGCGGGCCGAACTGTTCGTGGGCGAGCGGGTCGAGGACGTCCGGGTGTCCGCGACGATCGACCTGGCCACCATCGACACCGGGAACACCGACCGGGACGCGCACGTGCGCGCCTCCGACCTGCTCGACGTGGAGAAGCGGCCGACGATGACCTTCCGCTCGTCCCGGGTGTCGGGCGAGGGCGAGGACTGGACCATGGAGGGCGAGCTGACCATCGGTGACGTGACCCGTCCGGTGACGTTCGCCGTGGAGTTCGGCGGGCTGGGAGCCCTGCCCGGCGGCGACGGACGGCACGCCGGGTTCGAGGCGACGGGTGAGATCCGGCGCAGCGAGTTCGGCCTGGACTTCGCTCCGGGTCTGCTCGGCGAGGTGGTGAAGATCCAGCTCGACATGCAGTTCGTGGAGCCGGTGGGCGCCTGAGCGGAAGGCCGCGCGAGCGACGCGCCGGGCCCCGCGGAATCGTCCGTGGGACCCGGCGCGTCGCTGTACCGGAGGGCCGGGCGCACTTCGCGCACCCGGATCGGCCCGGGTCAGGCCTTGCTCGTCCGCGTCGTCTTCTTCGCGGCGGGCTTGCCGGCCTGGGTCGTGGCCTTCTTGGCCGTCTTGGTGGCGGTCTTCTTCGCCGCCGTACCCGTACCCGTGACCGCCTTGGTGGCAGTCTTCTTCGCGGTGGCCTTCGCGGCCACCGTCTTCGCCGCCGCCTTGCGCGGCGTCTTCACGGGGGCGTCGCTGATCCGGTCGGCGTCGAGGATGTCCCGCAGGAACTTGCCGGTGTGGCTGGCGGGGACGCCCGCGACCTGCTCGGGCGTCCCTTCGGCGACCACCAGACCGCCACCGGCGCCGCCCTCGGGACCCATGTCGACGACCCAGTCCGCGGTCTTGATCACGTCGAGGTTGTGCTCGATGACGATGACCGTGTTGCCCTTGTCCACCAGGCCCGACAGGACGGTCAGCAGCTTGCTGATGTCCTCGAAGTGCAGGCCCGTGGTCGGCTCGTCCAGGACGTAGACCGTGCGCCCGGTGGAACGGCGCTGCAGCTCGCTGGCGAGCTTGACGCGCTGCGCCTCGCCGCCGGACAGGGTGGTCGCGGACTGGCCGAGCCGGACGTACCCGAGCCCGACGTCCTTGAGCGTCTTCATGTGCCGGGAGATCGCGGGAACCGCCTCGAAGAAGTCGGTCGCTTCCTCGATCGGCATGTTCAGGACGTCGGCGATGGACTTGCCCTTGTAGTGGACCTCCAGGGTCTCCCGGTTGTACCGGGCGCCGTGGCAGACCTCGCACGGGACGTAGACGTCCGGGAGGAAGTTCATCTCGATCTTGATCGTGCCGTCGCCCGCGCAGTTCTCGCAGCGGCCGCCCTTGACGTTGAACGAGAACCGGCCCGGCAGGTAGCCGCGGACCTTGGCCTCGGTCGTCTCGGCGAACAGCTTGCGGACGTGGTCGAAGACGCCGGTGTACGTCGCCGGGTTGGACCGCGGGGTGCGGCCGATGGGCGACTGGTCGACGTGGACGACCTTGTCGACGAGGTCGTCGCCGTCCACGCGCGTGTGCCGGCCGGGGACGCTCCGTGCCCCGTTCAGCTCGCGGGCCAGGTGCGTGTACAGGATGTCGTTGACCAGGGTCGACTTGCCGGAGCCGGAGACACCGGTGACCGCCGTGAACACGCCGAGCGGGAAGGACACGTCGATGTCCTGGAGGTTGTTCTCCCGGGCGCCGTGCACGGTCAGGCGCCGGGACGGGTCGAGCGGGCGCCGGATCTCGGGCAGCGGGATGGCCTTCCTGCCGGACAGGTAGGCGCCGGTCTGCGACTCGGTGTTGTCGAGCAGTTCCTTGACGGAGCCGCTGTGCACCACCTTGCCGCCGTGCTCACCGGCCCCGGGGCCGATGTCGACGATCCAGTCGGCGACCTTGATGGTGTCCTCGTCGTGCTCGACGACGATGAGCGTGTTGCCCATGTCGCGCAGCCGGACGAGGGTCTCGATCAGCCGGTGGTTGTCGCGCTGGTGCAGGCCGATGGACGGCTCGTCGAGGACGTAGAGCACGCCGACGAGGCCGGAGCCGATCTGCGTGGCCAGGCGGATGCGCTGGGCCTCGCCGCCGGAGAGGGTGCCCGCAGCGCGGTTCAGCGAGAGGTAGTCCAGGCCGACGTCGACCAGGAAGCGCAGCCGTTCGTTGACCTCCTTCAGCACGCGCTCGGCGATCTTCTTGTCGCGGGCGCTGAGCTTCAGCTCGCCCAGGAAGTCCGCGCAGTCGCTGATGGACATCGCCGAGACCTCGGCGATCGACTTGCCCATCACGGTGACCGCGAGGACGAGGGGCTTCAGGCGCGTGCCCTCGCAGGTGGGGCAGGGCACCTCGCGCATGTAGCCCTCGAAGCGCTCGCGGCTGGCGTCGCTCTCGGCCTCGCTGTGCCGGCGCTTGACGAAGGGGATCGCGCCCTCGAAAGCCGTGGTGTAGCGGCGCTCGCGGCCGTACCGGTTGCGGTAGCGCACCTCGACCTGGGTCTTGTGGCCGTTGAGCAGGGCCTTGCGGGCGCGCAGCGGGAGACCCGCGAAGGGGATGTCCGTCCGGAAGCCCAGCGCGTCCGCGAGGGCGCCGATGAGGCGACCGAAGTATTCCTTGGTGTGCCCGTGCGACCAGGGGTGGATGGCGCCCTCGTCGAGCGACTTGTCCTCGTCCGGGACGATCAGCTCGGCGTCGACCTCCATGCGCGTACCGATGCCGGAGCAGTCGGGGCAGGCGCCGAAGGGCGAGTTGAAGGAGAAGGAGCGGGGCTCCAGCTCCTCGAAGGACAGGTCGTCGTACGGGCAGTACAGGTGCTCGGAGTACATGCGCTCGCGCTCGGGGTCGTCCTCGGGGAGGTCGACGAAGTCGAGCACGACCATGCCGCCGGACAGGCCGAGGGCGGTCTCCACGGAGTCGGTGAGGCGGCGCTTGGCGGAGTCCTTCACCGTGAGGCGGTCGACGACCACCTCGATGGTGTGCTTCTCCTGCTTCTTGAGCGTCGGCGGGCTGGAGAGCTGGACGGTCTCGCCGTCCACCCGCGCGCGGGAGTAGCCCTTGGTCTGGAGGTCGGCGAAGAGGTCGACGAACTCGCCCTTGCGCTCGCGCACCAGCGGCGACAGCACCTGGAAGCGGCTGCCCTCCGGCAGCTCCAGGACCCTGTCGACGATGGCCTGCGGCGACTGGCGCGAGATCGGCCGGCTGCACTGCGGGCAGTGCGGCTTGCCGATGCGGGCGAAGAGCAGGCGCAGGTAGTCGTAGACCTCGGTGATGGTGCCGACCGTGGAGCGCGGGTTCCGGGAGGTCGACTTCTGGTCGATGGAGACCGCCGGGGAGAGGCCCTCGATGAAGTCGACGTCGGGCTTGTCCATCTGGCCGAGGAACTGCCGGGCGTAGGAGGAGAGCGACTCCACGTAGCGCCGCTGGCCCTCGGCGAAGATGGTGTCGAAGGCCAGGGAGGACTTGCCCGACCCGGACAGGCCCGTGAAGACGATGAGCGAGTCGCGAGGCAGGTCGAGCGAGACGTTCTTCAGGTTGTGCTCGCGCGCGCCACGGACGATGAGACGGTCGGCCACGCCGGTCCGCACCTTTCTTGAGAGAAGTGACAGGGGCGGGGCCCCCGTCCTTCTCAGACTAGGGGGAGCCACTGACAACGCCGGTCGATTCACCAGTCGTCAACAAACCCCGACTGTCCAGCATGCCCGACGCCACATCCGACCATATAGCACGTGCATTCGATTAGCGGGCGTCGTCCGTCACCTTCACCCGAAGGTGTGGCGCGGTCTAGGGTCAGCACCATGATTGATCACGCGCATGACCTGGCGTCTGTACGTGACGCTACCGAGCGGCTGCTCACCGCGGTCGGGAAACTGGACAACGCGTCCGTGACGGAGTCGTCACGGCTGCCGGGCTGGACCCGCGGCCACGTCCTCGCCCACCTAGCGCGGAACGCGGACGCCCTCGTCAACGTCTTCGAAGGACGCCCCATGTACGCCTCCGCCGAGGCCCGGGACGCCGACATCGAGCGCGACGCCCCGCGCCCCCTCGACGTGCAGCTCGCCGACGTGCGCGAGAGCGGGGCCCGCTTCCAGGCGGCAGGGGCCGTGCCCGCCGACTGGTCGCGCACCGTGGCGCTGCGCAACGGGGTCACCGACTCGGCGTCCCGGATCCCGTTCCGGCGGTGGATCGAGGTGGAGCTGCACCACGTGGACCTGGGCATCGGGTACGAGCTGGAGGATCTCCCGGCGGAGTTCACCGAGCGGGAGACCGCGTTCCTCGCCGACCGGTTCGCCGGGCACCCGGACGTGCCGCCCACCCGGCTCACGGACGGCACGCGCGCGTGGAGCACGGGTCGCGAGGCGGGCGCCCCGGAGGTGACCGTCACCGGGCGCCCGGCCGACCTGCTCGGCTGGCTGGCGGGACGTCGCGAGGGGGCCGCGCTGACGGTCGAAGGGGGCCCCCTGCCGTCGCTGCCTCCCCTGTAGCTCCCGGGAGGCGGTCTTCGGACCGCCTCCCGGCGCTAGGCTGGCGCTCATGACGTACAGCGGAGAGGTGAGGGTCGGCGGACCCGCCGACGTGCACGAGCTCAAGGACCTGATGATCACCAAGGTCGCGGTCGGCCCGATGAACAACAACGCCTATCTGCTGCGCTGCCGGGCCACCGACGAGCAACTGCTGATCGACGCGGCCAACGACGCGCACACCCTGCTGGGGACGATCGGTGCCGACGGCATCGCGTCCGTCGTCACCACGCACCGGCACGGGGACCACTGGCAGGCGCTGGCCGAGGTCGTCGCGGCCACCGGCGCCCGCACCCACGCCGGCCGCCACGACGCCGACGGCATTCCCGTGCCGACCGACGTCCTGGTCGACGACGGGGACACGATCCGGGTAGGGCAGGTGGAGCTCACCGCGCGCCACCTGGTCGGGCACACGCCGGGGTCCATCGCCCTGGTGTACGACGACCCGCACGGGCACCCCCATGTGTTCACGGGGGACTGCCTCTTCCCGGGCGGTGTGGGCAACACCCACAAGGACGCGAAGGCGTTCGCCAGCCTGATCCACGACGTGGAGACCAAGATCTTCGACGCGCTCCCGGACGAGACCTGGATCTACCCCGGACACGGCAAGGACACCTCCCTCGGCGCCGAACGACCCCAGCTGCCGGAGTGGCACGCCCGAGGCTGGTGAGCCCCGCGCGTTCCCCGTCCCCCGCCTGCGGGGTGCGCGCCGCCGGGCTCCGACTCCGGGCGGCGGCCCGGCGTCTCAGGTCCGGGCCCGCCCCTCCCCGGCCAGCGCCGCGATCCGCTCCACGCCGAACACGTAACCCTGGACGCCGCACCCCGCGATCACCCCTTCGGCGCGCTGGGAGACGTAGGAGTGGTGCCGGAACGACTCGCGCTGGTGGATGTTGGAAATGTGGACCTCCACCACCGGCAGGCCGTCACAGGTGTTGAGCGCATCCAGGATCGCGACGGACGTGTGCGAGTAGGCGGCGGGGTTGATCACGATCCCGCAGTGGTTCGTCCGGGCCTCGTGGATCCAGTCGACCAGTTCGCCCTCGTGGTTGGACTGCCGGAAGTCCACGGTCCCGCCGTGCACCGCCGCCGCCTTCGCGCACAGGGCCTCCACGTCGGCGAGGGTGTCGGAGCCGTAGATCTCCGGCTGACGCTGACCCAGCAGGTTCAGGTTGGGGCCGTTGAGGATCATGATCGGGGCGTTGGCCAGGGTGCGGGGCACGGTTCCTCCGGTCCGTTCGGGGTGCGGCAGCCCTTGCGCGACCGCCGCTCGGTCCCCGGTCTATCACGGTGCACCGGCGACCCGGCCGCCCGTACCCTCCCCGCACGACGCCGATCGCGTACCCGCCCGAGTCCTCGTCCGGCGACCGCGTCGCGGGGATGTCCCTTCCTGCGGGCTGCCGGGACTCTTCCCGCTCCCCCACGACTGGCTCCCCTACGAGTGGAGCCTGGAGCGGCCGCGCGCGGAGCACGGGCTGGAACCGGTCGAGTACCGACCCGCGCAGGGGGTTCTCCCGGACGGCGGGATCTACCGGCCGACGGACCCGGGCCGGCGCAGCACCGTCGCCTGCTGAACCGCCGACCGCCCCGCCTCTCCCCCCTCGTCCTGGGCCCGCGCGCCTAGGGGTTGATCGCCAGCTCCAGATACGCCGCGAACAGCACCAGGTGGACGCCTCCCTGCAAGGGCGTCGCACGGCCCGGCACGACGGTCAGCGAGGCCACCACGACGGTCAGGGCGAGCAGCACCATGTGGGTGGCTCCCAGGCCGAGCACCAGCGGCCCGGACAGCCACACGGACGCGAGGGCGACCGCCGGGATGGTCAGGCCGATGCTGGCCATCGCCGAGCCGAGGGCCAGGTTCAGACTGGTCTGCACCCGGTCGCGGCGGGCGGACCGCACCGCGGCGATGGTCTCGGGGAGCAGCACCAGCAGGGCGATGATGACGCCGACGACGGCGTGGTGCAGTCCCGCGGCCGCCACGCCCTCCTCGATGGTCGGCGAGACCCCCTTCGCCAGGCCGACGACGCCGATCAGGGCCAGGCCCAGCAACCCCAGGCTGAGCAGGGCGGTCCGGGCGGACGGGGCGTCGGCGTGCTCCTCGAAGGTGATCACCTCGCCCTGCCGGGTGATCGGCAGGAAGTAGTCACGGTGCCGCACCGTGAGGGTCGCGATGAACAGGCCGTAGAGGATCAGCGAGGAGATCGCGGCGAACGCCAGCTGCACCGTGGAGAACTCCGGTCCGGGCGCGCTGGTGGTGAAGGTCGGCAGCACCAGGCTGAGCGTGGCCAGGGTCGCGACCGTCGCGAGGGCGGCGCCGGTGCCCTCCGGGTTGAACACCGCGATGCCGTGGCGCAGTGAGTTGACCAGGAGACTGAGGCCGACCACGCCGTTACAGGTGATCATGACGGCCGCGAAAACCGTGTCCCTGGCCAGGGTCGCGCCCTTCTCACCGCCGTCCGCCATGAGGGTCACGATCAGCGCGACTTCGATGACCGTGACGGCGACCGCGAGGACCAGGGACCCGAAGGGCTCTCCCACGCGGTGCGCGACCACCTCCGCGTGGTGCACGGCGGCCAGCACGGCCACCGCGAGCACCACCGTCAGGAGTGCGACGAGCCCGCCGGGCAGATCCCGGCCCCAGGTGAAGGCCAGCAGCACGACCGCGGCCACGGGCACGACGGTCGTCCACTGTGCGAGCAGCTCCCGGGGACTGGCGACCATGCGGCGATCGTCGCAGAGGGTCACTTCCCTCGCACTCGCTGTCACGCGGGGTGCGGGGCGCGTCCGCTCGCCCGTCGCACGCCTCACCCGCCGGTGCTCTCCCTGGACGGTCGCCGTCCTCGGCCCACGCGAAAGCGGCGAACGGCACCTCGCCGCCCGCCGCTTCCGGTGGTGCTCGCTACGCCCGGTCAGGGACGTGCGCGGTCATGCCTCGATGCTGTCCTTCGGAGCCTCGTCGCTCCCGGCGGCCGCGGCTTCCGCCTCGGCCTGCTTCTTGGAGGCGCGGAGGCTGGTGATCGTGGTGACGACCAGGACGGAGCAGATCACGCCGAGCGAGACCGGAATGCTGATCTCGGGGACGTGGACCCCGGACTCGTGCAGGGCGTGCAGGACCAGCTTGACGCCGATGAAGCCCAGGATGACCGACAGACCGTAGGAGAGGTGCACCAGCTTCCTCAGCAGGCCGCCCAGGAGGAAGTACAGCTGTCGCAGACCCATCAGGGCGAACGCGTTGGCCGTGAACACGATGTACGGGTCCTGGGTCAGGCCGAAGATCGCCGGGATGGAGTCGAGCGCGAAGAGCACGTCGGTGGTGCCGATCGCGAGCATCACGACCAGCATCGGGGTCATGACCCGCTTGCCGTTCTGCTCGATCCACAGCTTGGTGCCGTGGTAGCGGTCGGCGACACCGAAGCGACGCTCGGCCGCCTTGAGCAGCTTGTTCTCCTCGAACTCCTCGTCCTCCTCGTCGGCACGGGCCTCCTGGATGAGCTTCCAGGCCGTGTAGATGAGGAAGGCGCCGAAGATGTAGAAGACCCAGGCGAAGTTGGCGATGATCGCGGCACCCGCCGCGATGAAGATCGCCCGGAGGACCAGGGCGATGAGGACACCGATGAGGAGCACTCGCTGCTGGTACTGCGAGGGCACCGCGAACTTCGCCATGATCAGGATGAAGACGAAGAGGTTGTCCACACTCAGGGACTTCTCGGTGATGAAGCCCGCGAAGAACTCGCCGGCGGGCTGGCCGCCGCCGAAAACGAGCAGACCGACACCGAAGAGGCCCGCCAAGGCGATCCAGACGGCCGTCCAGATCCCGGCTTCCTTGATCGATACGTCGTGCGGCTTGCGGCCGATGAAGAAGTCGGCCCCGATCAGGACGGCGAGGCCCACGACAGTCAGGACCCACAGGGTCATGGAAACTTCCACTACTACGCCTCCGGCAGTACGTCACACGGCAGATGTCAGCGTCGTCGCTGCCGGAGGTCTCTTCCACCCGGGTCCGGGACGCTAGACGCGTTCGGAACCCACGGGCCGACGCCCCGGGATCTGGCCTGATCCGTATTGACGGGTACGCCGCACAGACAGGGAGTACTCCCCTCCGTACGGACGACAGTACCCCATTCCCCAAGGGAAGGTAAAGAGATTTGCAAATTACGCTCAAAAGGCCAGGTGGGACGTGGTCACCGATTCCACGAACGGCGGGCGGCGGCGACCTGTGAGAGCACCTGCCGGAGCACCTGACTGCCGGGCGGCACGAGCGGGGGCTCGTACGTCCACGCATGCCCCACCCAGGGGTCGGCGAGGTGGTCGTCGGCCACCGGCGTCAGCCGGAGCAGCGAGCGCCACAGCGGGTCGAGCAGCGGTCCGTACCCGGACGAGTCCTCGCGGGCGGCGACCATCATCAGGTGGACCCCGACGGCGGGCCCCTCGTCCGCGAGGTAACGCAGCTGGGTCACCGCCCGGTCGTCGAAGCCGTGCGGGAAGTCGTTGACGATCAGGAGCTGCTGGGAGGTGTCGAGCCCGGGCGGGAGCGCGTCGGGGGCGCCGCCGCGCAGCGCCATCTGCACCAGGTCGACGCGCTGGGTGAGGCGCGCGAGCACGTCCGCCGTGCCGGCGGCCCCCAGGGCGGGCGGGGCGGCGAGCACCCCGCTCTGCGTCAGGGGTGCCAGTGCCTGCGTCCCCGATCCTGCCGGATCGATGACGTGCACGGTGAACTCGCCCGCCGGGTACACGGCGAGCAGCCGCGCCGCGTGGGCGACCGCCGTCTCCAGACCCAGGCGCCGCATCTCGTGGGAGTCGGCGAACGAACCGTCGAACGAGGCGCTGCGCCCGCTGTCGATCCACAGCCCGCGCTCCAGCGGCAGCCGGACCAGCATCGGGATGCGTATGCGCTCGGCCTCGGGCAGGCGGAGGTCGCCCAGCCGCAGGGCCATGGGGATCTCCATCGGTACGCGGTAGGCGTGCCAGACGGGGCTGTCCCAGCTCGCGTAGGCCGTCGGCAGGGCGGGCTCGACGACCTCCGCCTCGGCGGCGAGCTGAGCCACGTCCCGGTCGAGGGCCTCCTGGGCCTGGGACACGAGCTGACCGTGCCGCGCGCGGGCCGCCTCGCGGACGGCGTCTCCCTGGCCCCCGATGCGGCTGCGCGGGTCGGACAGGACCTGGTCGAGCTCCTTCTCCATCCGGGAGTCGGCGAAGTCCACCGCGCTGCGGTACGCGGCCGTGGAGCGGGCCAGGTCCTCGAACATGCCCCACACCTGGTTGTAGAGCCGCTCCTCCATGGACCATCCCGTGGCGTCGCCCGCTACGGGCGGCGCGGGCTGCCCCGGTGCGGCCGGGGGCGCGGTCGGCGGTGGTGGGGGTGGAGCGGCGTTCTGCCGGCGGGGGTGGCTGTAGTCGACGGGGCCACCACCCGCGGGCGTGGGCGGCCGGGGGGCCGTGGAGGAGTCCCCCGGTCCGCCGGGGTACGGCTGCTGCATCCCCTGCTGCGGTGGGACTCCGGCTGCCCGCGCGCCGGGGGTGCGCTCGGAGTCGTACGGAGAGGCCGGTGGTACGGGGCCCGGGGCGCCCTGGGGTGCGGCGGCGCCGAGGTCCGGCCCCTGCGCCGGTGCGGCGGTCTGCCTGGAACGGTCGCCGTCGGCGGTACGCGCCGGGGGTGTCGGCACGGAACGGGCCTGGCCGCCGGCCACCGCCTCCTGGATGCTTCCGGCGAGCTGGTGGGCCTGGGGCAGGTGCTGGTCGGCGAGGAGCTCGGCGAGGCCTCCCGCGTAGCCCTGGCCGACGGCCCGCACCTTCCAGGCGCCCTGCCGCCGGTAGAGCTCCACCGCGACGACGGCGGACTCCGCCTCCAGACCGGTGAGGGTGTAAGTGGCGACCTCGCCACCGTCGAGATCCGTGACGGAGACGAAGGGGGCGGCGACGGCTCCGAAACGGGCCGGACCGGTCCCGGCGGCGGGCAGGGCGAGCAGCACGCTGATCCGGTGGACGGCGCCCGGCACGGCGCCCAGATCCACCGCGAGACGGTGATCGACGGCCGCCTGCCGGGAGACCTCCAGGCCGGGCAGGGCGGGTGCACCCGGGTGGGCCACCCACTCCGCACCGCGGACCCTGCCGTTCTCGTCGCCGAGCGTGGCGCCGACCACGACCGGCGTGCCGGCCGAGACCCGGATCTCCAGCCTGGCCCGGGGAAGCGGGTGGTTCTGTCCCCGCGTCAGCTCGGCCGTCATCGCCTGTCCCCCTGTGTCACTCGTGCGTCACTCGTGATGTCGTCCGGCGTTCGCCCGCCCCACCCGCCGGGCCCGCCGGTCCGTGTCGGCTGCTAGAGAACCGGCAGGACGGCCGGCATCAGGTCCTGGAAGGTGCGGCCGTTGGCCGGGGAACCGATGGCGGTCATCGCCCAGCCCTGGCCCGCCCGGTGCACCTTGGCCATGATCTGGGCCGTGTAGGCGCCGCCGCCGGCCAGCGTGTAGCGGGCGAGCTCCTGGCCGTTGGTCTCGTCGACCAGGCGGCAGAAGGCGTTCTGCACTTCCTGGAAGGTCTGGCCGGTGAAGCTGTTCACGGTGAAGACGATCTGGTCGATGTGGACCGGGACACGCTGGAGGTCGACGAGGATCGCCTCGTCGTCCCCGCCCTGGCCTACGCCTCCGACGAGGTTGTCCCCGGTGTGCCGCACGGAGCCGTCGTCGCTCACCAGGTGGCGGAAGAAGACGACGTCGACGGGCTGCTTGTCGGCGAACAGGATGGCGGAGGCGTCCAGGTCGATCTCCCTGGTGCGGGAGCCGAACAGGCCGCGCCGGGGAGCCGCCTGCCAGCCGAGACCCATGCGCACCGACGTCAGGCTGCCGCCGTCGTTCTTCTGCAGACTGATGGCCTGACCCTTGGTCATATTGACGGTCACGCGCTGATCCCCTCTCGGACTGTCCCCTGTTGCCGCGGCGCCCGCGGTTGGCCAGAAGCCTACGCAGGGGCACTGACAGTGCCCCACCCGCGAACGCACTTTGTGTCGGTCTTGCAACACAGTGCGTGTCGGCCTGCCGTCAGGCCAGACCGGCCTCCTTCATCTGACGCAGTTCCTTCTTCATCTCGGAGACCTCGTCGCGCAGGCGGGCCGCGATCTCGAACTGGAGGTCCGCGGCGGCCGCCCGCATACGGGTCGTGAGGTCCTCGATCTGCCCGGCGAGCTCCGCCGCGGGGCGATCGGTCACCGCCGTCTCCTTGCTCCTGCCCTTGCCCTTGGCCTTGGTAGCGGCCACCGCCTGGCCACCGAGGGCGGGGACGGGTGCCTTGGCACCCTTGCCGTCCTTCGACTGGCGGTAGCCCGAGCCGAGCAGTTGCTCGGTGTCGATGTCCTCCCGGGCGATCTGCGCGACGATGTCGTTGATCTTCTTGCGGAGCGGCTGCGGGTCGATGCCGTTCGCCTTGTTGAACGCGATCTGCTTCTCGCGGCGGCGATTGGTCTCGTCGATGGCCCTCTCCATCGCCGGCGTGATCTTGTCGGCGTACATGTGGACCTGGCCGGACACATTGCGCGCCGCGCGGCCGATGGTCTGGATCAGGGACGTGCCGGAGCGCAGGAAGCCCTCCTTGTCGGCGTCGAGGATCGCCACCAGGGAAACCTCGGGCAGGTCGAGGCCCTCCCGCAGGAGGTTGATGCCGACCAGGACGTCGTACTCGCCGGCGCGCAGCTCGCGCAGCAGTTCCACGCGGCGCAGCGTGTCGACGTCACTGTGCAGATAGCGGACCTGGATGCCGAGCTCCAGGAAGTAGTCGGTGAGGTCCTCGGCCATCTTCTTGGTGAGCGTGGTGACCAGGACGCGCTCGTCCTTCTCGGTCCGCCGGCGGATCTCGTGCACGAGGTCGTCGATCTGACCCTCGGTGGGCTTGACGACGACCTGCGGGTCGACGAGGCCGGTGGGCCGGATGATCTGCTCGACGGCGCCGTCCGAACGGGAGAGCTCGTAGGTGCCCGGGGTGGCCGACAGGTAGACGGTCTGCCCGACGCGCCCCTGGAACTCCTCCCACTTCAGCGGCCGGTTGTCGAGGGCGGAGGGCAGCCGGAAGCCGTGGTCGACCAGGGTCCGCTTGCGGGAGGCGTCGCCCTCGTACATGGCGCCGATCTGCGGGACGGTGACATGCGACTCGTCGATGACGAGCAGGAAGTCGTCCGGGAAGTAGTCCAGCAGGGTGTTCGGCGGGGAGCCGGGCAGGCGGCCGTCGAAGTGCATCGAGTAGTTCTCGACGCCGGAGCAGGAGCCGATCTGGCGGAGCATCTCGATGTCGTACGTGGTCCGCATGCGCAGGCGCTGGGCCTCCAGGAGCTTGCCCTGCTGCTCCAGCTCGGTCAGACGCTCCGTGAGCTCCTTCTCGATGTCGTTGACGGCCCGCTCCAGGCGCTCGGGGCCCGCGACGTAGTGGGAGGCCGGGAAGACGTACAGGTGCTGGTCGTCGCTGATGATCTCCCCGGTGACCGGGTGGAGCGTGGAGAGGGCCTCGATCTCGTCTCCGAACATCTCGATACGGACGGCGAGCTCCTCGTAGACCGGGAAGATCTCGATGGTGTCGCCGCGCACCCGGAAGGTGCCCCGGGTGAAGGCCATGTCGTTGCGCGTGTACTGGATGTCCACGAAGCGGCGCAGCAGCTCGTCCCGGTCGTGCTCCTCTCCGACCCGGAGCGGGACCATGCGGTCCACGTACTCCTGCGGCGTGCCCAGACCGTAGATGCAGGAGACGGAGGCGACCACGACGACGTCACGGCGGGTGAGCAGCGAGTTGGTCGCGGAATGGCGCAGCCGCTCGACCTCCTCGTTGATCGAGGAGTCCTTCTCGATGTAGGTGTCCGACTGCGGGACGTAGGCCTCGGGCTGGTAGTAGTCGTAGTACGAGACGAAGTACTCGACGGCGTTGTTCGGCAGGAGCTCGCGGAACTCGTTCGCCAGCTGGGCGGCCAGCGTCTTGTTCGGCGCCATCACCAGGGTCGGGCGCTGGAGCTTCTCGATCATCCACGCGGTGGTGGCGGACTTTCCGGTACCGGTGGCGCCGAGCAGGACGACGTCCTTCTCGCCGGCCTGGACACGCCGGGCCAGCTCGGCGATGGCCGCCGGCTGGTCGCCGTTCGGCTGGTAGGGGCTGACGACCTCGAAGGGCGCCACCGTGCGTTCGATGTGAGAGACGGGCCGCATGGGTTCCACCGTACGACCCCGCACTGACAACGGGTCGGGATCAGCGGTTCTGCGGGGTGCGGGAGCGTCGGTGGACGAGGGTGCGGCGGGTGTGGTGCGGGGTGTGGTGGACCGCGGGGTGACGGGTCCTGTGCGGCGGCTCGGTGTGGGCGGGGACGCCCGGCTTCCGGTCCAGCGGGACGTCGGCGGGCTGCCCCGTGACCATCAGCGGGTCGAACATCACCACGACGCCGGCGAGGAGGAGGAAGGCGAGGGGCCCGATCAGCATGGGGGCCAGCAGTTCGGCCGGCGATCCGCCGGAGGCCGGATCGGTCGTGCCGTGGACGTGGACCTCCAGGGCGGCCATGCCGGTGTAGTGCATGCCGGTGACGGCCAGCCCCATGACCAGGCTGGCCCCCACACTCCACAGGAACCCCCGGACCTGTCCGGCCGCCCACAGGGCGGCCGTGGCGGCGGCCATGGCTATGGCGACGGACACGGCGACGGTGAAGGTGTTGTACGTCAGCTGCCCGTCCAGGCGCATGCCGGCCATTCCCAGGTAGTGCATCGAGGCGATGCCCAGGCCCGTGATGGTGCCGCCGGTGAACAGGGCCGTCCCGCGCGCCCCCCGGTACCCGACGATGAAGATCCCGATGCCCACCATGACGATGGCGACGGCCAGGCTGGCGAAGGTCATCAGCCAGTCGTAGCGGATCGGCGTGCGGTCGATCGTGAACCCCATCATCGCGATGAAGTGCATCGTCCAGATGCCGGAGCCGATCGCCGCCGAGCCGAGCGCGAGCCACCCGGGGCGCCAGGACCGGGTGACCCTCATGGACCTCGTGGTGCAGCGCAGCCCGAGGGCACCGCCGAGGCAGGCCATGAGGTAGGCCACCAGCGGTGTGACGAGTCCGTAGTTGAATCCGTCGACCGTGCCTTGCATGTGCGGCTGCCCTTCCGCCTTCTTACGCCCCGGGGTCATGCCCCGGATGTCCTGATGTGCGCCCCTCCCGGGACCGCGCGAACGATCAGGGTCGAGTGCAGAGAGTATGACTCCCACCGGAATGGTCGAACGATTCTCCGGCAAAGAATCACGGGCCTGCCTCACTTGTGCGGTCCCGGTGAGCGGAGTTGAGCGACTCCATTCAGCCTGTGGCCATTCTGCACCCCTCTCCCGTTGACGCTCCGGTGTCACAGTGATGCTGTCCGTGATCGCTCGACGCGAGGAGTACGCATGCACGCGCGCGCAGTTGCCGTCACGACCACCGCGCTCCTGGGGGTCGCCCTGATCGCCCCCCTCTCTCACGCCCGAGCCACCCACAGTGATGACGCCGACGGGCCCTCGGTGATCGCCCACAGGGGCGCCTCCGGGTATGCGCCGGAGAACACCCTGGCCGCCGTCGACAAGGCGGCCGAACTGGGCATCCGCTGGGTGGAGAACGACGTCCAGCGCACCAAGGACGGCCGGCTCGTCGTCCTCCACGACAACAGCCTGCGGCGTACGACCGACGTGGAGGAGGTGTTCCCCGACCGGGCCCCCTGGAACGTGAGGGACTTCACCGCCGCCGAGATCGCGCGACTGGACGCGGGCAGCTGGTTCGGCCCCGAGTACGCGGGGGCGCGGGTGCCGACCCTGGAGCAGTTCGTGGACCGCCTGGAGCACCACCACCAGAAGCTGCTGCTGGAGCTGAAGAGCCCGGACCTGTATCCGGGCATCGAGCAGCAGACGCTCAAGGTGCTCGCCAACGAGGGCTGGCTCGACCGGCACCACGTGGCCGGGCGCCTGGTCGTGCAGAGCTTCGACGCCGACAGCATCCGCACCGTCCACGACCTCAAGCCCACCGTGAAGACCGGGTTCCTCGGCACACCTCCCGTGTCGGACCTGCCCGAGTACGCGGAGTTCACCGACCAGATCAACCCGTCCTACGGCTCGCTGTCCATGAGCTACGTCTCGTCCGTCCACGCGTTCACGGGGCCGCACGGCCGGCCGATGGAGGTCCTCACCTGGACGGTCGACGCCGCGGACACCGCTCGGCTGGTCGCGGGGTACGGCGTCGACGGCATCATCACGAACAGGCCCGACGTGGTGCGGGAGGCCGTGGGCGAGGCGGAGGCCTCCGTCCTCCGGTGACCCCGCCCGGCCCGGGGCCTCGGGGCGTTCTCGTCCCCGAGGCTCCGGGCTCTGTCAGTGGCCGGCCGTACGGTGGGCGCATGGACAGCCATGGGCAGTACGCGCAGCAGGTCGTGTGGACGGTCGTCGACACCGGCATCGGTCCGCTGCTGCTGGCCGCCACCCCCGAAGGTCTGGTCAACGTCGCCTTCCACGCCACCGGGACCACTCGTGAGCGGGCGCTCGAACGGCTCGCGGCGCGCCTGGGCGCGGACCCCGTCGAGGCGCCCGGTTCCCCACTGCTGGCCGAGGCGATACGACAGATGACGGCGTACCTCGCGGGCACGCGACGTGACTTCGACCTGCCGCTGGACTGGTCGTTGATCTCGGGCTTCAACCGGGAGGTGCTGCGCGAGCTGGCCTCCGGCGTGCCCTACGGCTCGGTCGTCGGATACGGCGATCTGGCGAGCCGGGTGGGGCAGCCGGCTGCCGCCCAGGCGGTGGGCATGGCCATGGGAGCCAATCCGCTGCCGGTCGTGGTGCCGTGCCACCGGGTCGTCGAGAGCGGTGGCCGCATCGGCGGGTTCGGGGGCGGTGTGGACACCAAGCGGCAGCTTCTCGCCCTGGAGGGCGTGCTGCCCGAGCCGCTGTTCTGAGCTCCGGCCGCAAGGGGCGTCGGGTGGTTCACTCGTAGTGGCGTGCCTCGATGATGTTGCCGTCCGGGTCCCCGAAGTAGAAGCTGCGCCGGGCCGGGCCGCGCGCGCCGTAGGAGTCGTAGGAGAGTTCCGAGACCGGAACCGCCTGCTCCTCCAGGCGGGCGCGCAGTGCCTCGAAGTCGTGGGGTGACAGTGCCAGGCAGACGTGGTTGACGGGATGGCCCGCGCTGCTTTCGGCACCGGGGACCATCCTCATGCGATCCGCCAGTGAGTGCGGCGCCAGATCGAGGATGGTCTCGTCGTTGAGGCGCACGGAGGGGAAGCTCACGGTCCCCGCGGCGTACTCGGTGACGCGCAGCGGCTGCGTGCCGAGGGTCTTCTCGTAGAAGCCGGCCGCGGCGATCGGGTCGCGCACCCAGAGGACGACATGGTCGAGACGTGTCGTGTGGTCCGTCATGGTGTCCAGGCTGGTGCTCCTGCGTGAGGGCCGCAAGGGCTCGCCCGGGGTCCGCGAGGGGTTTGGCCCGGTCCCCGGCCCGCCAGGGATGAGAGGAAACCGACGGACAGGAGGCGGACACGTGGTGCTGGTGGTGTCGGAGGAGGTGCGGGCGGCGATCGACGCGCGTCGTCCCGTGGTGGCCCTGGAGTCCACGATCATCGCGCACGGGCTGCCGCGCCCGCGCAATCTGCTGGTGGCACGGGAGCTGGAGGAGGCGGTACGCCGGGAGGGCGCCATACCGGCGACCATCGCCGTGCTGGACGGACGCGCGCACGTGGGCCTCGACAAGGAGCAGCTGGAGCGCGTCGCGAACGAGGACGGCATCCGCAAGCTCGGCCACCGTGATCTGCCCCTGGCGGTGGCGGTCGGCGCGAGCGGGGCGACCACCGTGTCGGCGACCGCCCTGCTGGCCGCGCTGGCGGGCGTGCGGGTCTTCGCGACCGGTGGGCTCGGCGGCGTTCACCGCCAGTGGACGGCGACGCAGGACGAGTCGGCAGATCTGGGTCTGCTGGCCCGTACCCGGATCACGGTGGTCTGCGCGGGCGTGAAGTCCATTCTGGACGTACCGGCGACCCTGCAGCGGCTGGAGACGCTGGGGGTCGCGGTGGCCGGGTACGGCACCGACCGCTTCCCCGGCTTCTACCTGTCCGACTCGGGGCATCCGGTGGACTGGACGCTGGACGACCCGGAGCAGGTGGCGGCGGTCATGCGGGCACAGGACGCGCTCGGCGGGCCGCCGTCCGCGCTCGTGGTCTCCAACCCCGTCCCCGAGGAGGCGCAGCTCGACCCCGTGCTGCACGCGCGGGTGCTGGCCGAAGCGCTGGACGCGTGCGAGCGGGAGGGGGTCACGGGCCAGGCGGTGACCCCCTTCCTCCTCGACCACCTGGTACGGCACACGGACGGCGCCTCGCTGAACGCCAACCTGGCGGCGGTACGCGGAAACGTACGCCTGGCGGCACGCATCGCGGCAGCGTGGGCAGGAGCGTGACCGCGGGGCACGGCGGCGCTCTGCTGGTCGTCGGCGACGTCGTCACCGATGTCGTCGCCCGGCACCGGGGGCCGCTGGCCGTCGGCACGGACACGGCCGCCTCGATCCACCGGCTGCCCGGTGGCGCGGGTGCCAATGTGGCGTGCTGGGCCGCGTACGGAGGCTGCGGGGACGTACGGCTGCTGGGGCGGGTGGGCATCGACGCGGCGGTCTGGCACGAGCGGGAACTGGTGGCCCGGGGGGTGCGGCCCCTCCTCGTCGTCGACGCGGCGGCGCCGACGAGCACGGTGATCTGTCTCGTCGACCTGGGCGCCGCGGCCGAGCGGACGTTCCTCACGGACAGCGGGGCGTCGCTGCGGATCGGCCCCGACGACTGGTCGGACGCGCTGCTCGACGGCGTGACCCGGCTGCACCTGTCGGGTTATCTCCTGTTCTCCGAGTCGGGCCGCGCCCTGGTGTCGGTCGCCCTGACCGCGGCACGCGCGCGGGGGGTGCCGGTCAGCCTGGATCCGGCGTCGGCGGGATTCCTCTCCACGCTGGGCGTCGACCGCTTCCTCGGCCTGGTCGAGGGCGTGGAGGTGCTGCTGCCCAGCCGCGACGAGGCGTGCCTGCTCACCGGGGAGCCGGGCGCGGCCGACGCGGCGGCGAAGCTCAGTCGGCACGTGCCGTCGGTGATCGTCAAGCAGGGCGCGGAGGGGGCCTTGGTGGCCCGGTCCGGCGTCGTGTGTGCGCGCGTCCCCGCCGCGCCCGCGTCGCCGCGGGACAGTACCGGCGCCGGCGACGCGTTCACCGGCGCCTTGCTCGCGGCCCTGATCGCCGGTGCGGGGGCCGAGGAGGCTGCCGCCGCGGGGTGCCGGGCGGGAGCCGAGGCGGTCGCACGGGTGGGTGCCAGGCCTCCGCGGTCGTCGGAGTGACGGCCTGTGCACGCCGGGAGGCGGGGGTGCGGGGTGAGGGCGGTGTGCCGTCGGCACCTCCTCCCCCGTGGGCACGGTGGCGGTCGGCCGGAGGGCTCCGCGCCCGGAACCGGCCGGTCCTCGGTGCTTCCCTCCACGTCGGCCGGGGACGGTGGGCCCGGGGCCGTGTGCGCCTACGCCTTGCGTCCCCACGCGGAGACCATCGGCGCCGTCGCGAGGTCCATGGTGCCGGAGGCGACGTTCGCGAGGTGACGGTCGATGTCCTCGTGCGTGGCCACCCCGGCGCCGACCAGTTGGTCGCGGACCTGACGGATCGTCGCCGATTCGAGGGCGGCGCACGCGGGCGAGGTGACCGGGAAGTAGGCGTCGGCCTCCACACGGCGCAACCCGGCCTCCCGGAGCAGGCGCGGGAGGCGTCGGCCGTAGGAGAGGTCGGCGCCGCGTCGGGTCAGCAGGTGGCGGAAGCCGTGCCGCAGCCGGTTGGCCAGCTGCTGCTCGGGACCGTGCTCGTCGGGGCAGAGCAGGGGCTGCAGAGCGGGGTCGGCGTCCTCGATCAGGAGCCGGCCGCCGGGACGAAGGGCCGCGACCATGGACCGCAACGCGTGTTCCCGGTCCGGGACGTGCACGAGGACGAGCCGGGCGTGCACCAGGTCGAAGCCCTCCCCCGGCGGTTCCTCCGCGCCCACGTCGTGGACGCGCACCTCGACCGGCGGCCGGCCGGCCGGAGCGACCCTCGAGGTGTCGATGTCGGTCGCGAGGACCCGGCCGGTCGGCCCCACCTTCTTGGCCAGCCAGGACACCACCGAGGTGCCGCCGGCTCCGGCCTCCCAGCACCGCCAGCCGGGACCGACGCCGAGCGCCTGGAAATGCCGGAACGTCGTCGGGTCGAAGAGGGTGGCGAAGGCGTCGAAGCGCTCCGCCGCCTCGGCCTGTCGGTTGTCGAGAAGGTATCCGTCGGCTCGCGTCATGCGGCGATCATCCCAGTTGTCCGGTCCGCCGGAAGCGGTCGACGCTCCGACGCGGCGTCCCTCCGGGCTGTCAGCGGGCCCGCCCGGACCGGGGCCGGGCCGGGCTCGGGCGGACCGGGCCGTGGCCGGCCCCGGCGCCGTGCGAACCGCCTGTCCACAGCCGGGAACAAAGCGGAACGCTCCCCTTCCACAGGCGCGTCCGCCGCTCCCGCCGGCCTGGCAAACTGGCGCATCAAGGCGCGGGAAGGCATGGCGCGGAGGACCGACGCGAGGGGGACGCGGATGACGATGGCAGGGAATCTACGGAAGGTCACGGGGCTGGGGAAGGTCGGTGGTCTGCGCAAGGTGGCTCGGCTGGCGCGGCGTCGCCCACGTGTGGACCTGAGCCATCCCGCCCGCTCCCCGCTGGGTTCCTCGGTGGTGAACTGCGTGACGTATCGGGACGGTGTCCGCACCCCCGAGGGCGGTGATCCGGTCGAGGCCGTGACGCGCATGCGCAAGCGGGGGGCCGGATTCGTCTGGCTGGGGCTGCACGAGCCGACGGACCAGGAGTTCGCGGGCGTCGCGGAGCTCTTCGACCTGCATCCGCTGGCGGTCGAGGATGCCATCGAGGCTCATCAACGCCCCAAGGTGGAGCGGTACGGGGAGACGCTCTTCGCCGTGTTCAAGACGGTCTGCTACGTGGAGCACGAGGAACTCACGGCCACCAGCGAGGTGGTGAGCACCGGCGAGATCATGGTCTTCGTCGGCGAGGACTTCGTGATTACCGTGCGGCACGGGATGCACGGCTCCCTCGGGCCCCTGCGGGAAGGGCTGGAGGCCGACCCCGCACAGCTCGCCAAGGGCCCGTCCACGGTGCTGCACGCGATCGCGGACCATGTCGTGGACGACTTCCTCAGTGTCATCGAGGCGTTCCAGGCGGACGTCGACCATGTCGAGACGGAGGTGTTCGCGGAGCACGGCGCGCGGGTCGATCCGGGCCGGATCTACCAGCTCAAGCGCGAACTCCTCGAACTGAGGCGGGCCGTGGTGCCGCTCGGCCGGCCGCTGGAGGAGCTGGCCGCACGCCCCTCCCGAGTGGTCCAGCCGGAGATACAGGCCTACTTCCGGGACGTCGCCGACCATCTGCTGCGAGCCACCGAGCAGATCGCGGCCTTCGACGAACTGCTCAACTCCATCCTCCAGGCACACCTCGCCCGCGTGACGGTCGCGCAGAACGAGGACATGCGGAAGATCACCGCCTGGGCCGCGATCGTCGCGGTACCCACCATGGTGTGCGGTGTGTACGGCATGAACTTCGACCACATGCCGGAACTGCACTGGCGGTACGGCTACGGTCTGGTCATCGGCGTGATAGCCGCCGCCTGCCTGGCACTCCACAGGGGCTTTCGGCGCAGCGGCTGGCTCTGAGGGCGGTGGGGCCCCGCTCAGACCGAGAAGCCCACGATCTTCCGCGGCACGACACGGATGATGACTCGAGTCTCCTCCTCCTTCTCCGCGGGCGGATCGATGCCGAGGTACTTGTGGGAGAGCTCGCGCGGAAGCCTCTTCTCGCCGTCGGGGACGATCTCGGCGGTGCCGCGGATCTCCACGGAGGTGTACGGGTCGGTGAGGTCGTAGACGGACAGGCTGATCCGGGGGTCGCGGCGGAGGTTGCGCACCTTCTGGCGTGCGTCCACGGAGGAGAAGAGCACGGTGTCCCCCTCGCGTTTGATCCACACCACGGAGTTGTGCGGGGCGCCGTCGGGACCGAGCGTGGCGACGGAGGCGAAGTTCCTGCCGTCCAGCAGGGCACGGACCGGTTCGTCGAAGGAGAGCGTGGAGACATGGGCAGCGGTGGCATCGGCGGCAGCGCCGGAGGAGATCGTCATGGCGACAGCGTAGTTGTATGCGCGCGCATATAAAAGGAGTTGGAGTGCACGGAGTGCCGGGCTGTACCGGCCGGGCGCGTCAGCCGCTCCAGGCGGGATGGCGTGGATCGTCGGCGCGCACCAGGACGTCGGCGGTGCCGGAGGGATCGGTCTCCTCGTCGTAGCGCTCGAAGGCGGGCAGGGTCCACTGCTCGGCCTCGGGGGTGCGGCGGCGCAGGGCGCCGGGACCGAGGACGACGTGGACGCTCAGGTCGAGGGGGAACCAGTGGTGCAGCAGGAAGGGCCCGTGCAGCAGCAGCGCCCCGCCGGGTGGCAGGGTGGCATAAGGGCTGCGGGTGGCGCGGTCGGTGACCGGATCCCACAGGTCGGGCAGGACGCGCCCGTCACCGCCGGGGCCGAGCGGGTCGAAGACCTCGCGCCAGAGGGCACCGGTGTCGTGCCAGCCGCTGTAGTAGGACTCGACGTCCTGACGTCCGTGCTCCAGGCGCAGCGAGGCGGGGCGCAGGAAGCCCTGCGTGCCGACGACGAGGGCGGGGCGGCCGCGGACGCGCAGCGCCTCGGAGACCCGCTCGGCGAGGTCGCCGGGGCGGGCGGCCGGCGCGCCGTCGAAGGCGACACGCGGCCAGGCGGATCCGTCGGCGGGCGCGAGGTCGAGCACGCGCTCGGCGAGCAGGTCGCCGAGCCTGTCCCAGGTGATCGCTTCCAGTCGCACCCGCCCATGATGCGTCAGCCTCCGGTCCCCCCGCCTGGACGCCCGCGCATGCGCACGCGCCGCTCGGCCATGGCCGGCGCCGCCCGGGCGGACGTTGACTGGGGTGATCGACGGCCGGCGGTGCCGGGCGGACAACGACTCGACGGGTGGGAGCTGACAGGACATGACCGAGGGACCGTACTTCGTGCTGACGGTGGTAGGTGCGCTCGGGACCGGTATGACGGCCGGCGCCTTCTACGCCTTCTCCGCCTTCGTCATGCGGGGGCTCGCCGCGCTGCCGCCCGCGCAGGGAGTCGCCGCGATGAACGCGGTCAACAGGGCGGCGGTGCGGCCGGCCTTCATGCTGCTGTTCCTGGGGACGGCCGGGCTGGCCGCGGTGATCGCCGTGGTGACGTTCGTGCTGTGGCCGGAGGGAGCCGCGGTGGAGCTGCTGCTGGGCAGCACGCTGTATCTGGTCGGGTCGTTCGGAGTCACGGCGGCCGCCAACGTGCCGCGCAACACCGCGCTGCTCCGGCGGGATCCCGGCACCGCGGAGGCGGCCGGCCAGTGGCCCGTCTACGTGCGTGAGTGGACGGCGTGGAATCACGTCCGCACGGGCGCCTCAGCGGCGGCGGCGGTGGCGTACGTGCTGGCCCTCACCTGAGCACGCGGCCGGGATCCACGAAGCCGGCGGCGCCGGCACGAGGCACCGGGCCGCGCGGACCGGAACACCGGCCGCGAAAGGGGTGCGCCGCCACCGGACCCCGGCCACGGCGCAAGACGGCACCCGTCCCACCGGTCGTGACACCGACGCGAGGTGAGCGGGGTGCGCCGGGCGGGGGCGCCGTGATGGAGGGACTCGGGGCGGCCTGCGCCCGGGGGCGGCGGGACGTATCGTGGGGCGGAAGGGCGCCGCACGACGGCGCGCACGGCCAGCCACCCCGGTGAGCAAGGAACGACGGCCATGGCCGATCCCAAGGGTTTCCTGACCACACCCCGCGAGGAGTGGCCCCGCAGGCCGGCCGAGGAGCGGGTCCGGGACTGGGACGAGGTGTACGTCCCCGGTGCGCTGCTGCCGATCGTCGGCGCCCAGGCCGACCGCTGCATGGACTGCGGCGTTCCGTTCTGTCACGAGGCCTGCCCGCTCGGGAACCTGATCCCGGAGTGGAACGACCTGGTCGCCCGGTCGGACTGGCGGGCGGCGAGCGAGCGGCTGCACGCCACGAACAACTTCCCCGAATTCACCGGCCGGTTGTGCCCCGCGCCGTGCGAATCGGGTTGTGTGCTCGCCATCAACCAGCCGGCCGTCACCATCAAGAACGTCGAGTGCGCGATCGCCGACAGGGCCTGGGCGGAGGGCTTCACCCCGCCGCGCCCACCGGACCGGTTGTCCGGGAGGACGGTGGCGGTGATCGGGTCGGGACCCGCCGGACTGGCGGCGGCGCAGCAGCTGACCCGCGCCGGACACACCGTCGCCGTCTACGAGCGGGACGACCGGATCGGCGGGCTGCTGCGCTACGGCATCCCCGGATTCAAGATGGAGAAGCGCCATCTGGAGCGGCGTATCGACCAGATGCGGGCCGAGGGCACCAGGTTCCGTGTGTCGACGACGGTCGGACGGGACGTGGCCGCCGACGAGCTGCGGGCCCGGTACGACGCCTTGGTGATCGCCGTCGGGGCGACCGCCTGGCGCGAACTGCCCGTACCCGGCCGGGAGCTGGCCGGTGTCCACCAGGCGATGGAGTACCTGCCGCTGGCCAATCGGGTGTGCGAGGGCGATCTGGAGCGCTCCCCGCTGTCCGCCGACGGGAAGCACGTGGTCATCGTGGGCGGCGGTGACACGGGCGCGGACTGCCTCGGCACGGCGGTCCGGGAGGGGGCCGCGTCCGTGACGCAGCTCGACATCTACGCGCAACCGGGTGCGGCGCGGGACGAGGAGGCCGAGCCCTGGCCGACGCATCCGAGGCTGTACCGGCTGTCGGCCGCGCACGAGGAGGCGCGTGACCTGCGGTCCGCACCGGCGGCGGACGCGGACGCCAGGCTGTTCGCGGCGTCCACGCTCCGCTTCGCCGGCGACGCGGAGGGTCGTGTGCGCTCACTGCACCTGGTCGGAGTGGACGCCGGGCGCCGCCCGCTGGCCGGTACCGAGCGATCGCTCCCCGCCGACCTCGTCCTCCTCGCCCTCGGCTTCTCGGGACCCGGGCGAAAGGACGGGCTCGTGGACGGGCTGGGGGTGGCGCTGGAGCCCCGCGGCACGATCGCCCGGGACCGGGACTTCATGACGAACGTGCCGGGCGTCTTCGCCGCCGGGGACGCGGCTCGCGGGCAGTCGCTCATCGTGTGGGCGATCGCGGAGGGACGGGCGGTGGCGGCGGCCGTCGACCGGCACCTGTCGGGCGGCGCTACCCGGCTTCCGTCACCGGTCGGTCCGTACGACCGGCCGATGACGGCCTGAGCACGCCCGCCGCCCGGGCGGTCCAGCGGTTGTCCCTCGTTCCTCCTGAGGTCAGGTGGTTGACCAGGTGCCAAGCAGTTAAAAAAGAAGCATCAACAGAGTGCGCGTGTCAGGACAGCAGGAAGTCCGCCTCTCCCGCCTTCGCTCCCTCGATGAAGGCCGTCATCTCGGCGGACGTGTAGATCAGCGCGGGACCGTCGGGGTCGGTGGACTGCCGGACCGCGACGCGGCCGTCGGAGAGCTTCATCGCTTCCAGGCAGTTGCCGCCGTTGCCGCCGCTCCACGGCTTGTGCCAGCCCTCGCTGCCCAGATCACGGGCGGGCATGCCGTTGTAGATCTGCTCGCCGCGTGTCCGTGGCGAGCGCTGGGGCTCGATGCGATTCATTCACAGCTCCTTGCGGAGATCCCGGAGGATCTCCTTCGTGCGATGTGCCGTGGCGGCCTGCGCCGCCATGCGGTCCATGACCTCGAGGTGGGTCGCCACCTCGGCGCGCGCGTCGAGGTAGACGGCGCCGGTCATGTACTCGCTGTAGACCATGTCCGGGAGTTCCGGCACGGCGAAACGGAACAGCACGAAGGGCCCGTAGGTGCCCGGGTGCGGCCCGTTGGAGAACGGGGCGACCTGCAGTGTCACATTGGGCAGCTTCGTGGCCTCGAGCAGCTTGTCGATCTGGGCACGCATCACCTCCGGGCCCCCCACGGGGCGGCGCAGGGCGGTCTCGTCCATCACGACCCACAGCCTGGGCGCGTCGTCACGGGTGAGCAGTTCCTGGCGTCGCATGCGCAGGTCGACATGGCGCTCGATGTCGTCCGGCCGGGTCTGCCCGATGGCTCCCGAGCGGAGCACTCCGCGCGCGTAGTCCTCGGTCTGCAGCAGTCCGGGGACGAAGTGGGGCTCGTAGGAGCGGATCAGGGCGGCCGCACCCTCCAGGCTCACGTACATGGAGAACCAGCCCGGCAGGATGTCGTGGAAGCGCTGCCACCACCCGGGCTTGTTGGCGTCCTCGGCCAGCCGGACGAAGGCGTCGGCCTCCTCGTCACCGATGCCGTAGGCCTTCAGCAGGAGCTGGAGGTACGGGATCTTGAGGGCGACCTCGGCCATCTCCATGCGGCGGACGGTGGCCGGGGCGACCCGAAGGATGCGGGCGGCCTCCTCACGCTTGAGACCGGCGCGTTCCCGCAGGTCCAGCAGGCGTCGGCCGAGAACGACCTGGCCGACCGTCGGCGCTGACCGCGGCTCGCTCACCGCCCACCTCCTGAAGAGTCCCGAAGAATCCACGTGCGGACAGCCCGGCGGCGCCATTCGAAGACCTTTTCGAAAGTCCGGGCAGACCTTCGCTGATCTGAAGTGGCGCCGCTCGACGTGCTGTTGCGAGCAGTGTGCCACGGCCGTCCAGACCGTCACACAGCACTCTGCATTTTTCAGAGTGACACTTGCCAAGTGTTCACGGCGGGGCGATAGTGGCAAGCGTGATTCCGTCCGCGCCCTTAGGAACAGACGCCACCGCGGGCTCCCTGGGCCTCGGTGCCGCCATGGGAGCCGGCCCCTCGGGGACCGCCGCCGCCCCGCGCCGGTTCCGCTTCGAGCTGGCCGCACATCCGGGCTCTCCCGCGCAGGCCAGACGCCTGACGCGCGCTCGGCTGAACGGCTGGTCGGTGTGCGAGGACACCTGCGACACCGCGGCCCTGGTGGTCTCCGAACTGGTGACCAACGCGATCGTGCACACCGCGAGCAGACACATAGTGTGCGAGCTGCACGACGGCGCCGACCTGGTCCGCATAGCCGTGCGCGACGAGGGCTGCGCCCCGGGCCGGCCACGCCCCTCGGCCGATCAGCAGCCGGAGGACGAGCACGGCAGGGGGCTGCTCCTCGTCGACGCCCTGTGCGACGCCTGGGGCGCCCACGAGCACGGCCCCGGCCTGCTGGTCTGGGCCGAGCTGCCGCGCAAGGCCGACGGGCCGCGCGACCCGTCGGAGCCCCACAACGACCTGGGCTGGGGCGCCCGCCCGAAGCCCGGCCCCGCCGACGGCACGGGCGACGACGGCGAGGCGGAGGGACGCCGGCAAGAGGCGCGCCGCGGAACGGAGACCGAATGGCTATGAGGGCTGCGTCCGGCATCCGACCCATCGGTCTGGACACACTGGTCCGCCTCCAGCGCGGACTGCACGCCCCCGGGACACCCCGGCGGCTGCCCGTGCCGGACGGCATGACCGCACCGCTGGGCTGCGACGCGGTGGCGGTACCCGCCCGCCTCGGCCCCCTGGTGCTCCCCCGGCTGCCACGCGTGGGCTGCGTGTACGCCGACGCCGCGCACTGGTGGTGGATCGTCCCGTCCGACTCCGACTACGCCTTGGAGTGGCCCGCGCCCGCTCGGTACGCCACCGGCGCGGTCGTCCCCGACGTCCCGAGCGTCCCCGGCCTCATCCACCGCCCGGACGGCACCGTCCCCTACACCCCGCCCATCCCGCTCTACCTCGCGCTGTGCCGACTGACGAACACGACGCCGACGTGGTCGCGTCCGGTGACCGCGTAGGGACCACGGCGACCTCCCGTACCACCCCGCACAACCACGCCCGCCCGAATCACCACGCCTGCGCCGACACGCCCACCGGGCAACGCCCCTCCCGCACCACACCCTCCGCCGCACGGCGCCACCGCGCCGCCACGCCCTCCCGCCCACCGCGTCTCATCGCACCTCCGCGCTTCCCGGCCTCATCCCGCGCGCCCCTTTCCGGCATCCTCCGGCCGCGTGTGCGCCCGCGCGCCCCGGCCTCCCCGGCTCGCGCCCTGCCCGCAGGCATCCCGCCCCGGCGATAGTGGCCGTCCGTCCACAATCGGGGGGAGGCCGACGGGTGCGCAGGAAGGGCGGCACGGAATCAGCCGGGGTGTCGGATTCGGAGCGGCTGCTCTTCGGCGGCCCGCTCCGCTACGACATGGGCTGGAGCCAGCACGCCGACGCCTTCATGGAGCTGGGCTTCCGGGCGATGCTGACCCGGCTGCCGTCCCTGCTGGCCTCCAGCCTTCGGCTCGCCCGGCAGGCCGACCCGCAGGCGGCGCGGACGGTGCTGGCGGCGGAGATCGGCCGAGGTCTGGCGCAGGCGGTCAGTCTGCTCGCCGTCAACAGTGTGCTGGCCGGTCTGCTGACCGCCGGCCCGATCGAGGAACGGCTGCGCGAGACCGTCCCGGCCCTGGTCACCGTGGCCGCGGCGATGCTCGTCGCGGCGCTGCTGAGGGCGGCGTCGACGTACGCGACGGGGCGGCTGGAGCCCAAGGTGGAGCGGGTGGCCACCGAGCGTTACCTGGAGCGGGCGGCGGCCGTGGAACTGTCCGCCATCGAGGACCACGCCTTCCACAAGCTCCTGGACACCGCCCAGTACGGCGCCGCCTCCGCGCGACGCATGATCTCGATCGGCACCCGCGTGGTGAACGCGATGATCTCGCTCGTCGCGGCGGCCGGCGTACTGACCGTGCTGCATCCGGCGCTGCTGCCGCTCATGGTGACGATGACCCTGCCGAGCGCCTGGAGCGCGCTGACCCTCGCCCGCCGCCGGTACCAGTCCTTCCACGCCTGGGTCCAGCACGAGCGGGCGGGACGGCTCCTGGCCAGACTGCTCATCGAACCGGCCGCGGCCCCCGAGATCAGGGTGCACGGAGTGGGGCCCTTCCTGCTGCGGCACTTCCGCGCGATGTCGGAGACCGCCGAGGCGGAGCAGGCCCGGCTGGCCCGCCTCGCGGCCCGTACCGGGCTGATCGCGGCGGCTTGGACGGGGCTGGCGACGGCGGCCACCTACGTCACACTCGGCGGGCTCCTGCTGGGCGGGGCGATGGCCCTGTCGGTGGCGGGTACGGCCGTGATCGCCGTCCGCACCGGCTCGCAGAGCCTGGGCACCCTGGTCGTGGAGGTCAACGCGCTCCATGAGGAGGCCCTGTTCGTCGGTGACCTGGAACGGCTGCACACGGAGGCCGCCGCCCGCGCCATCCCGATGGGCGGTGCCGCGCTGCCCGAGGACCCGAAGGAGATCCGCTTCGAGAACGTCACGTTCCGCTACCCGGGGGACGCGACCCGCCCGGCGCTCGACGACGTGACCCTGTCGCTGCCGCTGGGCCGGATCGTGGCTCTCGTCGGTGAGAACGGCTCGGGCAAGACGACGCTGGTCAAGCTGCTCGCCGGGCTGTACGCGCCGGACGGGGGCCGGATCACCTGGGACGGCGTCGACGCGGCGACGGCCGACCGGCACGGGCTCGCCGAACGCATCGCCATGGTGGCGCAGGACTTCAAACGCTGGCCGTTCACCGCGCGGGTGAACGTCGCGGTGGGCCGCTCCTCGATGCCGCTCGGTGAGGAACGCCTGACCGAGGCGGTCGCCGAGGCCGGAGCCCAGGACGTGGTCGCGGACCTGCCACGCGGCCTGGACACCTTGCTGGCCCGGGACTTCAGCGGCGGGCACGAGCTGTCCGGCGGCCAGTGGCAGCGCGTCGGGATCGCCCGCGCCGCGTACCGGCGGGGTGACATCCTCATCGTGGACGAGCCGACGGCGGCCCTGGACGCCCGGGCCGAGCTGGAGGTCTTCGAGAAGATCCGCGCCCTGGCCGGCCGCGGGCAGACGGTCGTCCTGATCACCCACCGCCTGGCGTCCGTGCGCCATGCCGACCTGGTGCACGTCCTCGACCAGGGCCGGCTCGTGGAGTCCGGGACGCCGGACGAGCTGCTGGCCACCGGCGGGGTCTACGCGGAGCTGTACTCGTTGCAGGCCGAGCAGTTCACCAAGGCGCCGGTACACGCACCGGAGGCGGGCTGACGGCTCGGAGGGGGCGGACTCGTCAGGGGACCGGGCGCGTCAGGCGGCCGCGTCACCGGCGGCGTGTCCGCCGCGGACGATGACCAGGAACATGTCCGTGGCGAGATCCATGACGACCTCGGCGGGCAGGCCCTCCAGACGTCGCGCGTTCGCGAATTCCTCGGCCGGCCAGGATCCACGCGGTCCGCCGGCGGGAAAGCGTTCGAGCACCGTTCGCCCGTTCACCCCGCACCTCCATGTAGCGCTGTACTCGTAGAGTTAAACGCCAACCATGGAGCCAACGGCTCGTGCGGTGATGGTACTGAGACATAGTTGACACTCGTTCACCGCAAAGTGTGACCCGCGCCTCAGCCGTTCGGCCGTGTTCGCCACTCTGCGTGTCAGGCCTCGTACTCGTCGTGGTAGCGGACTGCCTCGGCTTCCGCAGGCGCACCGAGGGCCGACGCGCGCCCCTCGGGTTTCTCCCAGGGCTCCCGCCGGCCGAGCGCGGTCAGGTCGAGGAGGCTGGTGGTCGAGCCGAGTCCGTCGAGGCCGCGCCCGTAGGTCGAGTAGGTGTGGAAGACCCGGTCGCGGTCCCGCAGGAAGCAGCTGAGTCCGGGTCGCTCGACGAGTTCCAGGGTCACCTCGAAGTCGGTGTTGAAGTCGCTGACGTACGACGAGTACCAGGGCAGGGTCCAGCCCATCCGCGCCTTGAAGGGCAGGATCTTCGGGTACGGCGCCCGGGAGACCGCCGCGAACGACGTACCGCGGGCCCTCAGGTGCGCGAGGTGCCCTGTCTGGTCCAGGAACGCGGAGCAGCCGCGGCAGCCGGCGTCCCACTCCGGAGCGAACATGAAGTGGTGGACGACGAGCTGGTCGCGTCCCTCGAAGAGGTCGAGCAGCGTGGCCTTGCCGTCGCCGCCCTCGAACACGTACTCCTTGTCGACCTCCACCATCGGCAGCCCGCGCCGCTCGGCGTTGAGCGCGTCCCGCGCACGGGTGGCCGCCTTCTCCTTGTCCAGTAAGGCCTCGCGCGCCGCGCGCCACTCCGCGCGGGTGACGATCTCGGGCAGGGACATGGCTGCGGCTCCTCCGGTGCGACGTTCGGTCGAAGGGTGGTGACCGCCGGAACGAGCGGAACTCATCGCGGCTCGGTGGATTTCTTTTCCGAGCCGCCCTACGGATGCGTGTCGGCGGCGCGGACCAGGTGTCGTACTCCTGGATGATCTGGTGTCGTACTCCTGGATGCGGCGGCCGTGCCCCCGGTCGGTCAGGGCGGGCAGCCGCTCCCCCAACTCCCGCACCACCGCGGGGACGTCGAGGGTGAGCAGTTCGCGGTCCCGCATGAGGACGCGCCCGTCGACGATCGTCGTGCGCACGTCGGCGGAGCGCGCGCTGTGCACCAGGGTGGCGGCGAGGTCGTGCACGGGCTGGGTGTGCGGGCCGGTGAGGTCGACGAGGACGAGGTCGGCCCGGAGGCCGGGCGCGATCCGCCCGACGACGTCCCCCAGCCCGACCGCATGGGCGCTCTGCACGGTGGCATGGTGCAGGGCCTGACGGGCGGAGAGCCAGCGGGGGTCGCCCTCGGTCGCCTTCTGGATCAGGGAGGTGAGGGCCATCGACTCCCATACGTCGAGCGAGTTGTTGGAGGCGGCGCCGTCGGTGGCCAGGCCGACCGGGACGCCGATGTCGCGCAGGGCGCGGACGGGGGTGGTGGTGGGCCAGGCGAACTTGAGGTAGCCGCGGGGCGCGGTCGCCACGGCCGTACGTCCACCCGCGCGCGCGAGGAGCGGCAGATCGGCCTCGACGATGCCGGTGCCGTGTGCGAGGAGCACGTCGGTGTCGAGGATCCCGGTGCGTTCCAGGATCTCGATCGGCGTGGCGCCGTGCCGGGCGAGGCTGGTGTCGGTCTGGTCGCGGTTCTCCGCGGCGTGCAGGTGCACGGGCAGACGGTGGTCGCGGGCGAGTACGGCGGTGGCGGCGAGGTCGGCGTCGGTCACGGTGTAGGGGGCGTGCGGTGCGAGGGCGGTCGTGATGCGGCCGCCGGCGGTGTCCCGGTGCCGCAGCGCGAACTCAAGGGACCGTTCCCGCCCCTCGGGTCCCTGCGAGGAGAAGTAGGCTTGGCCCAGAAGGGCCCGCATCCCGCACTCGGCGACCACGGCGGCGACGGTGTCCATGGCGAAGTAGTGGTCCGCGAAGGAGGTGACGCCCGCGCGGATCATCTCGGCGCAGGCCAGCCGGGCCCCCAGCTCGACGTCGCGTTCGGTGAGGTTGGACTCGACGGGCCAGACGACGTCGTTGAACCATTCCTCGGTGGGCAGGTCCTCCGCCAGCCCGCGCAGGGCGACCATCGGCGCGTGCGTGTGGCAGTTGATCAGCCCGGGGAGGGCGACCTGGCCGCGCGCGTCGATTCGGTCGGCGGCGGGAAGGTCCGCCACGGCGGCGGCCGTCGTCACGGAGTGGACGAGACCGTCCCGCACGACGACGGCCGCGTCCTGCGCGAAACCGATCCGCTCGCGATCGTCGTGCACGAGGACGGTGCAGCCGGTGACGATCAGGTCGGCGGGTCCGAGGACCTCGGTGGGCTGCTCGTGGCTGTCGGTGGACCGGGCACGGGAGCCGGTGGGCTGCTCGTGGCTGTCGGTGGACCGGGCACGGGAGCCGGTGGGCTGCTCGTGGCTGTCGGTGGACCGGGCACGGGAGCCGGTGGACCGGGCACGGGAGCCGGTGGGCTGCTCACGGGAGGAGGGGGTCATCACGCCAACGTACGGCCCGGGCGGTGAGGTGGCAGCCGTCCGACGGGATGCTCACTCGGCCGGACGTGGTGCGGGCTCGCGCAGTGCCACGGGCCCGCGGCGCGCGGCGAGTTCGCTTCTCAGCTCTGCGAGCCGTGCGGTGTGGCGGGGCGTGAGCCGGCCGGTGTCGTCGAGGTGCACGGCGCACGCGGTGGTGGTGTCGACGAGCCGTTCGAGGACCGCGGCGACGTCGTCCGCGCCCTCGGAGTGCCGCGCGAGGGCGGGCAGTTCGGCGGCGGCCAGCGCGATCGCGGTACGGGCTTCGGCCAGCGTGCGGTAGGCCTCGCGGCGCAGCGTCCACCGCATGCCGCGGTCGCCGGACTCGCTCAGTACGTGGGCGAGGTAGGCGTGCGCGGCGGCGTCGGCGGCCTCGATGCGGGTACGGACCCCGCCGCCCCGTTGCCCCGGCATCGGCAGGTGCCCGACGACCAGCACGATCGCGCAGGCCAGCAGGGTCTCCCCGATGCGGCTGACCGAGGCCTGGGGTTCGCCGGCCACCATGATCAGGGCCAGGACGAGGACGGTGACCACGGTCGTCTGCGCGGCGAAGTGCCGCGCGGCGACCGGTACCAGGGCGCCGCAGACGGCGACGAGGGCCACGAGCCCTTCCGGGCGGGGCAGCACGGCGGCGAGCCCGGCGAAGAGCAGTGCCCCGAGGACCGTCCCGGCCGCCCGGCACAGCACCCGGGACGCCAGCGGTCCGAGGTCGGGCTTCACGAGGAAGACGGCGGTGGCGGGCAGCCAGTACCAGTGCTGGTGGGCCCCGTGCCAGGGCCCGTGGTGCAGGGCCTGGGCGACGGCGGCACTGGCCCCGAAGCAGAGCCCGGCGCGCAGCCCGTACTCGCGCCCGCCGGCGCCGAGCACGGCGCGCAGCAGGGAGACGGCCGACCGCCTGCGGGTGTGCAGGTCGCGGCCCCGGCCCCGGTCGAAGGCCTCGGCGGCGTGCAGGAGGGCGTCGTCCAGGGCGCGCAGGGCGGGCTCGGTGCGGCTGGGCGCGGGCAGCGGACCGGCCGGGGTGTTGCCACGGACGGCGGCGGCGAGCCGCCGGGGGCCCTCACCGGTCCGCGGCGGGAGGGTCCGCTCGGCCCACGCGAGGGCGGTCGCCGCCTCGCCCAGCGGCAACGCGGCGGCGTACTGGGCGTGCAGCCGCCGCTCGGCCGCGGACGAGGCATGGCGTCGCAGCCGGGGCCCGGTGAGCGCGTCCTGCGCCTGGTCGAGGGCGGCGGTGAGCGCGGCCCTGCGGGCGGCGGCGTGCTCGGTGCCCGCGGCGTCCAGGAGCGCCGCGACGGCATCGTAGACGGCGGCGACCGCGGCCCGCTCCCCGTCGAAGCGGAAGGCGAGGCGGGAGTCCCCGCCGAGGGAACCGGGTGTCGGCAGCGCCAGCCGCAGCACGAGCAGCCACCCGGCGCCGGCGAGAAAGACCGGCGCACTCTGCCAGGCGGGGCCGGGCAGCGGCATCCCGGCCCCTACGGCGGTGGCGACCAGCAACTGCGTGCCAGCCCCGGAAGCCACGGTTCCGACGGCACTGAACCCGCCCGCGACCAGTCCGAGGCAGGTCAGCACCAGCGTCAGCGGTACGGCGTCGAGGTGGTCGCCGGAGTACGTCCCCACGAGCAGCCCGACCGCTCCGGCGAGCGCGGGGACGCCGATCCGTCGTACGGAGGTACGGCGGCTGCCCGGCCGGTCGTTGATGCCGGCGAACATGGCGGCGATGGCGGCGACGACCCCCAGGGGCGCCCGGTCGGCGAGCATCGCGACCAGCAGCAGCGGCCCTCCGGCCAGCGCGCCGCGGACCACCGCGCTCCAGGGCACCGGACCGCGTTGGGCGCTCAGGGTGTGGGCGAGCCACGGCGGAAGCGTGAGGGCGACGGGGCGGGCACGACGGAGGGTGCGGAACACGGGGCGCGGGGCTCCTGTCGTCGGTCGAGGGCGGGGGTGAGCCTTCGGGCGACGGTGGCCGGGCCGGGTGGTGCACGGTCAAGCGTACGGCCGGTTCTCCAGGGGCCGGAAACGGACGGGTTTCGGTGATGTGAAGTCGGCCGGGCGGGCCGGGCCGGGACCAGGCAGTCGGGCCTGACGGGCCAGGCCGGGCCGAGCCGTCGGGCTCCTGGGGGCCGAGTGCGGCTCCGGCCCCGCTACCGTCGTCGTCAGCCCGCGTCCACTGCCTCGCTCAGCATCAGCTCGGCCTCGGTCACCGATCGTGACAGGGACCGCGGATCCGGCCGCAGCGTCGCCAGCAGCCCGTTCATCGTGCCCAGCCCTGCCCGTTCGACGAGCCCCTTCTCGTTGGTGACCCACTCCCCCCGTGCCGCCATCACCGCGTGCGCCGTCTGCGTCGTGGCGAGGGCGATCGCGCCGGCGACCTGGGTGAGGGCGCCCTTGGGGGCGTGGCCCGCCCCGGCGTAGGCGAGGGTGGCCGTTGCCGCGCCGTACCAGTGCTCCGGGGCCGTGGCGCGGAGGGCCTCCGGGTAGGAGGGGCGGGGCAGTTCGCCGCGCAGCACCCTGTTGATCGCCAGCTCGGCGACGACCAGGTACGTCGGGATGCCTGCCAGGTGGAACATGAGCGGCTCGACCTCGAAGCGCCCCGCCTGCGCCTCCGCCACCTGGTGCTCGACCACGTCGAGGTCGCGGTAGTGCAGGTCCACCCGGCGTTCGTCGACGGTCAGCCACGCTCCCCCGTTGAAGACGCCGCCGCCCCAGGCGCCGACCTCGGAGACCTCTCCGGGCCAGCCGAGGGCACGGACGTCGGCCGGGTCGAAGGCGCCGCGGTAGTAGACCGCCAGGTCCCAGTCGCTGTCCGGCCGGTGCGTGCCCTGGGCCCGGGAGCCGCCGAGGGTGACGGCCCGGACGGTGGGCAGGGCGGCCAGTCGGTCGGCGGTGGTGTCGAGGAAGGTCTGGTCCGCGAGGAAGGGCACTGCCGTGGGCTCCTGACGGGAGGGTGCGGTCGGGTGGACGCCGAAGCGTACGCCCGGTCGGTACGCGGCACGAGGGGATTGTCAGTGGCACGCGTTATCAAGGAAAGCGTCACTGAGCGTAGCGGCGGGGGAGGTCGTGTCGTGATGGCATCGTGGAAGCGCGACGAAGGAAGCCCGGGCCGGCAGGGCAGGCGGGACGACGGCGGCCTCGGGCCGACAGAGAAGGAGAGCGCGGTACGGGCCCGGGAGCCCGGCGGGGGCGAGCCCGGGCCGCGGCGCGGTCACGTGTCGGCGGCGGGGTTGCGGGCCAGGGGCTGGACTGCGGAGATGGTGCGCCGGCTGCTCGGCGAGCCCGATCTGCTGCGCAGCCACCCGTACCTCGGCTCGGCGCCGCCGACACGCCTGTACGCCGTGGACCGGGTGGAGGCCGTGGAGCGCGGCGCCGCCTTCCGGGCCGCCGCGGCGGCCGTGACGCGCAGGTCCACCGCGGGGCGGGTGGCGGGCCGGCTTCGGATGCGGGAGTTGCGGGCACGGCTCAGCGCACGGCCGGGGGGAGAGTGGGCCGGATATTCGAGTGCGGAGGCAGTCGGGAGAGCGGACGATCGGGAGGCCGATCGCCCACCGCCCCAGGAGTCCACGTGATCCAGCGCATCACCGTGCCCGGCCTGTTCCCGCCGCCCACCTACGCTCATGCCTCGGTCGTCGGGGCCGGGACGAGGCTCGCCTTCCTGGCCGGATCCGTTCCGCTCGACGGGGAGGGCCGGCTGGTCGGCGAGGGCGACCCGGTCCGTCAGGCGGAGCAGGTGATCGCGAACCTCACCGAGCAGGTGCGCGCCGTCGGGAGCGGGTTGCGCCACGTCCTGTCGACCGAGGTGTACGTCGTGAGCGCCGAGCCCGGCATCCTGGCCGCCGTCTGGGAGGTCGTCGAGGCGTCGGGGCTCAGTGCGGGCCCGCATTCCTCGACTCTGCTCGGGGTGAGCTGCCTCGGATATCCCGGGCAGTTGGTGGAGATCACGGCGACGGCGGTGGTGCCGGACGACGCGCCCGCCGACGCGCCGAACGCCGACGTGACGAGGCGGGAGCATCCGTGAGCGGGGAAGCGGACGGACAAGCGGTCGTCCTTCGGCGGGCGACGGCCGCCGATGCCCGTGGCGCGGCCGACGTCTGGTTGCGTTCCTTCGCCTCGGCGCTGCCCACGGTCGTCAGACCGCGGTCCGACGACGAGGTGCGGGAGTACTTCCACCATGTGGTGGTGCCCCTGCGTGAGACCTGGGTGGCGGAGACGGCGCGCGAAGAGGTCGTCGGCGTGCTGGTGCTGGAGGGCGAGGAGCTGTCGCAGTTGTACCTCGCTCCGGAATGGCGTGGGCGCGGGATCGGGGACCGGTTCGTCGCGCTGGCCAAGGAACGCGCACCGGGACGGCTCTCACTGTGGACCTTCCAGGTCAACACGCCCGCCCACCGCTTCTACGAGCGGCACGGTTTCACCGCCGTGGAGTGGACGGACGGCGCAGGCAACGAGGAGCGGGAGCCGGACGTGCGGTACCTGTGGCAGCCACAGGCGGCGACTCGGGCAGGGAGGCGGTACGGCAGCGTACGTCCTTCCGCCGACCTCCGATCGCCGACCTCCGACCGGGACGCGTCGAAATCAGACACCGGCTTCAGGTGAAGGCTGCGTCAGGTGTCCCGCGCCCCGTGTCCGCGCGCGTACCTGTCCGTCGCCGCCACCAGTGCCTGGTCGCCGAGGGAACCGGCATCGTGCCCGGCCTCGTCCACGACCACCAGTTCGCTGTCCGGCCAGGCGTGGTGGAGCTGCCAGACGATACCGAGGAGGTTGCCGAAGTCGAGGCTGCCCTGCACGAGGGTGCCGGGGATGCCTTTCAGCAGGTGGGCGTCCCGGAGAACCACGCCCTCGTCGTTGCCGTCGCCGAGGAAGTGGTCGTTGCCCCAGTAGTGGGTGACGGTGCGCGCGAAGCCGAAGCGGAACTCCGGGTCCTCGAACCGGGCGACCGAGCCCGGCGGCGCGGGAATCGTCGCCGTCTCCCAGTCGGTCCAGGCGCGGGCGGCCCGCTCCCGGACGGCGACGTCCGGCGACTCCAGCAGGCGGCTGTACGCGGCGGCCGGATCGCCGTCGCGTTCGTCCTCGGGCAGCTCGGCCAGGAATCGTGCGTGGGCCTCGGGGAAAATCTTCCCCAACCCACGCGTCAGGAGGGCGACCTCGGCACCGGAGCCGGTGGCCACCCCGGTCAGCACCAGCTCGGACACCACTCCCGGGTGTGTCTGCGCATACCGCAGCCCCAGCACCGATCCCCACGACACCCCCCACACGAGCCACCGCTCGATGCCGAGGTGGGCGCGGAGCCGCTCGAGGTCCGCCATGACGTGTGCGGTCGTGTTGACGCTCATGTCGGTGTGGTGGTCGCTCGCCGGAGGGACCGAGCGTCCGGCGCCGCGCTGGTCGAGGAGCACGATCCGGTACGCGGCGGGGTCGAAGTAACGCCGGAGGTTCGGACCGGCGCTGGACCCCGGCCCTCCGTGGAGGACCAGCGCGGGCTTGCCCCGTGGGTTCCCGCAGGTCTCCCAGTGGACGCGGTTGCCGTCACCGACGTCGAGCATGCCGCGGTCGTACGGTTCGATCTCCGGATACAGGGCCATCGGTGCACCGTAGCGCCGCCGCGCCTGGCCGCTCAGCTCTTTTCGGCCCGTGCTCCGTGCGCCGGGACTCACGCCGTGGGCAGCCCTGCCGTGCCGGCCGCCGTACGGAGCACGTCCCGGAGCATCTCGGGGGTGAGGCGGCCGGTGAACGTGTTGCGCTGGCTGACGTGGAAGCAGCCGAAGAGGTCCAGACCGGGACCGTCGGAGGCGTCCAGCCTGACGTGGCGACCGTGCCCGAAGGCGGGGCGAGGGCGGGGCACGGTCCAGCCCGACTCGGCGAACGCCGGGAGTGCGGCCTGCCAGCCGAAGGCGCCGAGCACGACCACGGCCCGCAGTGTGGGCCTCAGCAGCCCCAGTTCCCGGATCAGCCAGGGGCGGCAGGTGTCGCGTTCGGCGGGGGTGGGTTTGTTCGCGGGCGGGGCGCAGTGCACCGGCGAGGTGACGCGCACGCCGAGGAGTTCCAGACCGTCGTCCGCGGAGACGGCGGTGGGCTGCGAGGCGAGTCCCACGTCGTACAACGCCTGGTACAGCACGTCTCCGGAGCGGTCCCCGGTGAACATCCGGCCGGTGCGATTGCCTCCGTGGGCCGCGGGGGCGAGCCCGACGATCAGCAGATGCGCGTCGGGCGGACCGAAGCCCGGCACGGGTCGCCCCCAGTAGGTCCAGTCGGCGAAGGCCGCCCGCTTGGTCCGGGCCACCTCCTCCCGCCAGTCGACGAGCCGAGGACAGGCCCGGCACTCCTCGATCCGCCGGTCGAGTACGGAGAGGCCGCTGCTGTTCATGCCTCCACCGTAGAACGCCGCCCGGCCGCTGCCGGAAGTCCGCTGCGGACAAGGCCACCGGGCCTGCGGCCGCAGGGGCGCCTCGGCGGTGCCGGCCCGCCGTAAATAGAGGTCTCCCTCGTCGGGCCGGACGGTTAAGGTCGAACCATGGCTTGCGAGCATGACGAGGGCAGGAGCGGCGGGACGGCCGACCCACGGGACGTCGACACGACGAAGGCCAGGACGACGGCCGACGGCGACATCGCGGCGACGAAGGCCCAGAACCAGGCCGACGGCAGCATCGCGGCGAAGGCCGGGACGGTGGCCGACGGCAGGGCCGCCGGACAGCAGTCCGAGGCGGCCGGCGGCCGTGGCACCGGGCAGCCCGGCCCGGGTGACACGGCCACCGGCGGCTCCCAGCCCCCGGACCCGAAGACCGCCGCCGCGATCGCCGCCGCCGAGGCCGCCGGGCCGAAGAACGGTGAGACCGTCCGTGTGGACAGCTGGATCTGGGCCGTGCGTCTCGTCAAGACCCGCTCCCTCGGCGCGACCGCCTGCCGGGGCGGCCATGTCCGGGTGAACGGTGAGCGTGTGAAGCCCGCGTACTCCCTGCGCGTCGGCGACGAGGTGCGCCTGCGGCAGGAGGGCAGGGAACGCGTCGTCGTCGTGAAGCGACTGATCCGCAAGCGCGTCGGCGCCCCGGTCGCCGCCCAGTGCTACCTCGACAACTCCCCGCCGCCCCCGCCCCGCGAGGCCGTCGCCCCCGCCGGCATCCGCGACCGCGGCGCCGGCCGCCCCACCAAGCGCGATCGCCGCGAACTGGAACGGCTGCGAGGGCTCGAAAGCCTGAGTCGCGCCCGGCGGGATGCCGAGACCAGGCCCTGAGAGCGCGCGCCCCGCTCGCGGCCCTGCCGCAGGCATCATCCGCGGCGATGTCTGCGCCAGGGCTGCCCGGTTCAGACGTGCCGGGGCCGCACCCGACGGAGAAGCTCCTCGTTGCTGACGAACGCGCCGACCATCAGAGCACTGAGGGCCGTCGCGGCCACCGACTGCAGCACCGGGACCAACAAGGCGACCGCACCGGCCAGTTCGAGCGCGCCGATGGCGAACATGCCCGCGTTGCCCAGCCCATCTCGGTGAAGCTGTCGGCCGCCGAGGAGTGCGCGATCAGCTTGGGCAGGGCACTCGCCACGGCGAAGAACACCGCGAGGAGCACCTGCACCACGCGGAGGACGGTCCGGCGCCCCGCCCGCGGTTTGTGGCAGCGGGCGTCGCCGAGGCCGCGGAGGCACCAGGGCTTGAAGGGACAGCGGGAGCGGCGGAGACGGTGGGGGCGACGGGCTGGGACATGTGGGTCTCCTGGGGAGGGGTCCGGAACGCTGCCGGGGAGGTGGACCGCCCGTCGGCCCGGAACTCACCGCCGGCCCCTTCAGGAAAGGGGCAGCGCCCTCACCCACGTCCCGTCCTCGGTCAGCTGCCGGTCCACCCGGAGCCCCGCCTCGCCCAAAGCCCGCTCGAACTGGTCCCCGGTCATGGGCCGGGCCCGGAAGGTCTGCGTCCAGACGGCGTCCGGGAACTCGTACTCCGCGCGCACCGAGTGGACTCCGTCGCCGACCGGCTCCGACGACACGATCCGCACGGTGAATCCGCCGGGGTCGACCCGCTCGCGCGGCAGGTCCGTGTGGTAATCCGCCCCCTCCCTCTGGATCAGGACGCAACCGCCCTCCGCGACATGGCGGACGCAGGTGCGCAGCAGTCCTCGCCGCACCTCGGCATCCCCGGCGTGCACGAGGAACGACGCCAGCAGGACCACGTCGAAGCGCTCTCCCAGGTCGAGGTCCTCGATCGGGCTGCATATCGTGCGCGTCCCGCGCACGTGCTCCAGCATCTCGGCGGACTCGTCCACCGCGGTCACCGCGAACCCCCGGTCCAGCAGCGGGTGGGTCATGCGTCCCACGCCGCTGCCCAGCTCCAGGATGTGCGCCCCCTCGGGCACGGCGGCAGCGATGACGTCCGGCTCGGCTCCGGCAGGCAGCCGTGAGTAGAGCTCGACCGCGCAGCCGTCCGGGGTGATGGCCCCGGGTCCCGTCCCCTGGTGTCCCTCTCGCATTCTCAGCTCCATGTCCGTCCAACGGACCGCCTCCGCACGCCCGTTCCCCTCACGGACCGGTCCACCCGACCGAGTGAACAGGCCGGCCGCGCCCGAACCGCGGGCACCAGCACCCGCGCCTGCCTGCGGAGGGGCACCGAGCGTCGGCGGAGCAGGACCGGCCGTCGGCGGAGCAGGACCGGTCGTCGGCGGAGCCGCCGTAGGTCAGAACGGGAGCCAGCCGTGCCTGACGTACCAGTGGCCGCCCGCCCGCAGATGGTCCCCGACCGCCCGCTCCACCGAGGTGCGCCGCGGCAGGTCGTCGACCGGCAGGGAGGGGTTCCCGAAGACGAAGCGCACGGGTTCCTCGTCGGCGGGTTCGGTGTCCGGCAGAGCCACCCGGAAGCGCTCCTGGAAGCGCCGGATGTTGGAGTCCGCGTCCAGGTGGTCCTTCAGCTGCGGGTCGAGGAGCCAGGAGTGGCACGTAGCGGCACGGTACGGCTCCTCGGGGAAGTGCCGGCGGAAGAACCGCTGGGCCAGCGCGAGCGAGCGGTCGCAGGCGGCCGGCGTCAGTGGACCGCGGAAGTCCGGGACGTGGAGGGCGAGACAGGGCTCGCCCGGCACCGCCTCCATGCCGGCCGCCCTCAGCACCGGCGCCGTGCGCTCCCCGACCGTGGTCCGTTGGAACTGCAGCCGTCCCAGCTGGTAGAGCTCGCCCCGGAAGTGGTGCACCAGCCACTGCGGGGCGCGTACCCCGCCGCTGCCGTACCTCCTGCGGTGGCTCGCCATGTTCCGCCCCAGGTCGGCGAGGGTGTGCCGGGTGACCTCCGCCGGGACGCCGCGCTCCCCGTGGTAGGCGCGGGTCCAGGGCAACGCGGCGACGAGGACGTAGGCGGCGAAGTACCCGCCCAGCGCCTCCGGGGCCTCGGCCAGCCGCTCCCCGAACCGCCGCGCGCCCTCCGCGTCGCCCGTCACGACCCCGACGTCCCGCACCAGCTCCTCGACGCACTCCTCCAGCAGCCGTCCCGCCCCGGCATCGCGGGTGACCAGAGCGCGCCGTCCCACCAGCACGTTGATGTCCTCGTGCGGAACCGCCAGGTCGAGCAGCACCTCGGGCAGGTCGTCGACATCCGGCAGCACGGGTCGGTCCGGTGTCCCGGATGACGCGGGTCGGTCCGGTAGCACAGCGCGTTTCCCCCTCGTCGGTCTCCCGCAGTACCTTTTCCACAGGAGCGATGATCGATGCGCACCGGCAGTGAACCGACCACCGCGCGCAGTGCCCTGCGGGCGCGCTTCTGGCTGAGCCTGTGGGGGCTGACCTGGGCCGTCTTCGGGACGGCCGCCTTCGCGATCGTCGGGCGGTCCGGGTGGGCGCTCGCGTGCGGGGTGCTCTTTCTCGTCGCCGCGGTCGATCTCGCGGTGATCGTCCGGCACATCCGGCGGGGCCCGCACTTCCAGCCGGGTCCGGACATCCCGCCGTACCGCCCGCCGAAGGACTGACCCGGACCCGCCGCTCGGGTCGGGTCACGTCAGCGAGGCTCCGGGCGGGCGCCCGGCCCCGTCACGAGTCGAACCGCGCCTGCTCCAGGTACTCCGGGTTCGGATCCAGCGCCGCCGCCAGCCGGAAGTGGCGTCGGGCCTGGTCGGGGCATCCCCGGCGCTCGTAGGTGCGGGCGAGGGCGAAGTGCGCGAAGGCGTTGTCCGGCTCGCGCTCGAGGACGATGGTGAACTCCAGCTCGGCCGGTCTCAGTTGCGCCGCCGCGAAGAAGGCACGCGCACGCAGCAACCGCGCGGCCGTGTTCTCCGGGTGCACGCCGATGACCCCGTCGAGCAGCTTGACCGCGCCCTGCGGGTCCCGGGCCGCGAGCAGTTGCTCGGCGGCACGGAAGTCGATGACATCCGTCTCCGGAGTACGTCCGGTCGAACCGCTGGTCTCGGGCACGGCAGCATCCTTCCCTCTCTCCGAGGGATCAACGCCCGCGCGGGGACCGCTATTCCAGGAGCGACAGGAGCGAAGGAGCTGCAGGAACGACAGGGGCGGCTGGGACGTGCTCCGTGCGCGCCCGGGCGCTCAACTCGACGCGTGCGCCGCGCGGGCCAGCTCGGCCCACACCTCGCTCACGCGGGCTCGCAGCTCCTCCAGCGGTACGTCGTTGTCGATGACCACGTCCGCGATGTCCCGGCGCTGCTCGCGCGTCGCCTGCGCGGTCATGCGCGCGCGTGCGTCCTGCTCGGTCATGCCCCGCAGCCGGACCAGCCGGTCGAGCTGGGTGGCCGGGTCGGCGTCGACGACGATCACGACGTCGTACAGCGGTGCCAGGCCGTTCTCCGTGAGCAGGGGGACGTCGTGGACGACGACGGCGTCCTCGGCGGCCGCCTCTTCCAGGGCGCGTGAGCGCTCGCCGACCAGGGGGTGCACGATCGAGTTCAGCGCGGCCAGCTTCACCGGGTCGGCGAACACGATCGAGCCGAGCTTCGGCCGGTCAAGGCTGCCGTCCTCGGTGAGGACGTCCTGGCCGAACGCCTCGACGACCGCGGCCAGCCCCGGGGTCCCCGGCGCCACGACCTCGCGCGCGATCCGGTCCGCGTCGATCAGTACGGCGCCGTGTTCGACGAGCAGCCGCGACACCTCGCTCTTGCCGGCGCCGATCCCGCCGGTCAGGCCCACCTTCAGCATGTGCGGAAGCTTAGGGCCCGCCGACGGCGGCCGTGCGACAGGGCGGCCGGTGCGGTGCCCGGCCGGCGTCAGCCCTCGCCCTCCCGCTCCGCCAGGAAGCGTTCGAACTCGCGGCCGATCTCGTCCGCCGACGGGATGTCGACGGGCTCGGCGAGCATGTTGCCCCGGGTCTCGGCGCCCGCGACGGCGTCGTACTGGTGCTCCAGGCCCTGGACGAGCGCGGTGAGTTCCTCGTCGCCCTCCTGGACCTGCCGGTCGATCTCCGTCTGCGTGCGGTGCGCCTCGGTCCGCAGGGAGTGCGCGATGCCCGGCAGGACCAGCCCCGTCGCCGCCGTGATGGCCTCCAGGACGGTCAGGGCGGCGTCCGGGTAGGGCGAGCGGGCGATGTAGTGCGGGACATGCGCGGCGACGCCCAGGACCTCGTGGCCGGCCTGCATGAGCCGGTACTCCACGAGCGCCTCGGCGCTGCCGGGGACCTGGGCCTCCTCGAACGGGCTGGGGTGGCCCGGCACGAGGTCGGTGCGGTTGCCGTGCGGGGTGACGCCGACCGGGCGGGTGTGCGGCACCCCCATCGGGATGCCGTGGAAGTTGACCGAGAGGCGGACACCGAGACGCTCGACGATCTGCCCGACGGCGGCGGCGAAGCGCTCCCACTCGACATCCGGCTCGGGGCCGGACAGCAGCAGGAAGGGCGCCCCGGTCGCGTCCTGCACGACCCGCACCTCGATGGCGGGCTCCTCGTAGTCCGTCCAGGTGTCCCGCTTGAAGGTCAGCAGCGGGCGCCGCGCCCGGTAGTCCACGAGCCGGTCGTGGTCGAAGCGGGCGACGAGCTGGTGGGGCAACGAGTCGAGCACCTGGTCGACGATCTGGTCGCCGGTCTCGCCCGCGTCGATGTATCCGTCGAAGTGGTAGAGCATGACCAGTCCGGCCGACTCCTGGGCGAGTGCCATGTCGACGACGGCCAAGCCCTTCGGCTCCCATGCGTACAAACCCTGCGGATCAAGCACAGTGTCCGCTCCCCTCCTCGTGTCCGTACCTCACAACGTCCGCGCGCGGGCGGGCATTCCCGGAGGGGCAGCGCCGTGATCTTGGCGACGGCAGGGGGTCGGACCGGCGTCGCGGCACGGCCGAGGGGCCGCACCTCAAAGGTGCGGCCCCTCGGTCGACTACTGGGCCTCAGCGGCCCGCGATCAGCTCTGGCCGCCGGCCAGCTTCTCGCGCAGCGCGGCCAGCGCCTCGTCCGACGCCAGGGCGCCGGAGTTGTCGCCGCCCTCGGAGGAGTACGAGCCGCCGCCACCGCTGGAGGCGGCCGGAGCCGCACCCGCGGTGTCGACACCCTCGGCAGCGGCCTTCTCGTCCGCCTCGCGGGACTTGATGACCTGCGCCTGGTGCTGCTCGAAGCGCTGCTGCGCCTCGGCGTACTGGGTCTCCCACGCCTCGCGCTGGGTCTCGTAGCCCTCGAGCCAGTCGTTGGTCTCGGGGTCGAAGCCCTCGGGGTAGATGTAGTTGCCCTGGTCGTCGTAGGACGCGGCCATGCCGTACAGGGTCGGGTCGAACTCGACCGCCGACGGGTCGGCACCGAAGGACTCGTTGGCCTGCTTCAGCGAGAGGCTGATGCGACGGCGCTCGAGGTCGATGTCGATGACCTTGACGAAGATCTCGTCGTTGACCTGGACGACCTGCTCCGGGATCTCCACGTGGCGCTCGGCCAGCTCGGAGATGTGGACCAGACCCTCGATGCCCTCGTCCACGCGGACGAACGCACCGAACGGCACCAGCTTCGTGACCTTGCCGGGCACGACCTGGCCGATCTGGTGGGTGCGGGCGAACTGCTGCCACGGGTCTTCCTGGGTCGCCTTCAGCGACAGGGAGACGCGCTCGCGGTCCATGTCCACGTCGAGAACCTCGACGGTGACCTCCTGGCCGACCTCGACAACCTCGGACGGGTGGTCGATGTGCTTCCAGGAAAGCTCGGAGACGTGGACCAGACCGTCGACGCCACCCAGGTCCACGAAGGCACCGAAGTTGACGATCGAGGAGACGACGCCGGAACGGACCTGACCCTTCTGCAGGGTGGTGAGGAACGTCTGGCGGACCTCGGACTGGGTCTGCTCCAGCCAGGCACGGCGGGACAGGACCACGTTGTTGCGGTTCTTGTCCAGCTCGATGATCTTGGCCTCGAGCTCCTTGCCCACGTAGGGCTGGAGGTCGCGGACGCGGCGCATCTCGACCAGGGAGGCCGGGAGGAAGCCACGGAGGCCGATGTCGAGGATGAGACCACCCTTGACGACCTCGATGACGGTACCGGTGACGATCCCGTCCTCTTCCTTGATCTTCTCGATGGTGCCCCAGGCCCGCTCGTACTGGGCGCGCTTCTTCGAGAGGATCAGGCGGCCTTCCTTGTCCTCCTTCTGGAGAACAAGGGCCTCGATCTCGTCACCGACGGCGACGACCTCGTTGGGGTCGACGTCGTGCTTGATCGAGAGCTCGCGGCTCGGGATCACACCTTCGGTCTTGTAACCGATGTCGAGCAGGACCTCGTCCCGGTCGACCTTCACGATGACGCCGTCGACGATGTCGCCGTCGTTGAAGTACTTGATCGTCTCGTCGATCGCGGCGAGGAAGGCTTCCTCGTTACCGATGTCGTTGACCGCTACCTGCGGGGTGGTGGCGGTGGTCTCGGTGCTGCTCGTCATGTGGGAAAGGGCTCCGGTACGGACATTGAAGTCGTAGGTACTGCTTACGCCGGGAGCCCGTTTCGCTCTGCAGAAGCCGGACAGCCAAGGAAGCGTCACCGAAACCAGGGGTGACACCTCATGAACCGAGGGGACATACAACAGATGCGAGCGCGACCTGCTACGTCTGAGGTGCGCAGGCCCGCAGCGCAACTTGTAGCATACGGGGGCAGCCGGGCAGGGTCAATGCGCGAAGCCGCACACCCGGGGCGGATCACCGCATACCCGGCACAAAAGCTGCCTCCGGGGCCACCCGCACCCCTGATTGTCCCTCGCGCGACACGCGGGGCGGGCGGCACGGAAGAGCCCGCAGACTAGTACGAGGGAGCCGGTCATCCAAGAGCCCGTAACGTCCGAGGCCGAAACGGCGGAGCCCGAGGCCACCCGGCGTGCCGCCGGTGTCACGGAGAGCGCCCGCGCCAACCGTGGGTGGTGGGACCGCAACGCGGACGAGTACCAGACCGATCACGGCACCTTCCTCGGTGACGACCGCTTCGTGTGGTGCCCCGAGGGCCTGGACGAGGTGGAGGCCGAGCTCCTCGGCCCGCCCGAGGAGCTGAAGGGCAGGGACGTCCTGGAGATCGGCGCCGGCGCCGCCCAGTGCTCACGCTGGCTGACCGCACAGGGGGCCCGGCCCGTGGCCCTGGACCTCTCCCACCGCCAGCTCCAGCACGCGCTGCGCATCGGCTCGTCCTTCCCCCTGGTCTGCGCCGACGCGGCCGCGCTGCCCTTCGCGGACGGCTCGTTCGACCTGGCGTGCTCGGCGTACGGGGCGCTGCCCTTCGTCGCCGATCCCCGGCTGGTGCTGAGGGAGGTGCGGCGGGTGCTGCGTCCCGGGGGCCGTTTCGTCTTCTCGGTCACGCACCCGCTGCGCTGGGCGTTCCCGGACGAACCCGGCCCCGAGGGGCTCACGGTGTCCGCCTCCTACTTCGACCGCACGCCCTACGTCGAGCAGGACGACGAGGGTCGCGCGGTGTACGTCGAGCACCACAGGACGCTCGGCGACCGTGTCCGGGACGTCGTGACGTCGGGATTCCGGCTGGTGGACCTGGTCGAGCCGGAGTGGCCGGACTGGAACACCTCCGAGTGGGGCGGCTGGTCGCCGCTGCGCGGGCACCTGATCCCGGGGACGGCCGTCTTCGTGTGTGAGCGGGACTGAGTCCGCGTTCGCTGTTCACCGCGCGCGTGGGGTGTGGTTCCGCCGCCGTACGACACTGGGGGCGTGATCCGTTACGACGCCCTGGGCGCCCTGCCCGTACGCGGTGCCCTGCCCGCGCTGCACGAAGCCCTGGAGGGGCCCGGCACCGCGGTGCTGGTCGCGCCGCCCGGTACCGGCAAGACGACGCTGGTGCCGCTGGCACTGGCCGGCCTGCTCGGTGAGGGCCCCGCGCGGCGCGTGGTGGTGGCCGAGCCCCGGCGGATCGCGGCGCGGGCGGCGGCCCGGCGGATGGCGTGGCTGCTCGGCGAGCAGCCCGGCGCGAGCGTCGGGTACAGCGTGCGCGGTGAGCGGGTCGTCGGGCGGCACACGCGCGTGGAGGTCGTGACGACCGGTGTCCTGTTGCAGCGGCTGCAACGCGATCAGGAGCTGGCCGGCGTGGACGTGGTGGTGCTCGACGAGTGCCACGAGCGGCATCTGGACGCGGACACGACGGCGGCGTTCCTGTGGGACGTGCGGCAGACGCTCCGCCCCGAGCTGCGTCTGGTGGCCGCTTCGGCGACGACCGACGCGGCGGGCTGGGCCCGGCTGCTGGGCGGCGCGCCGGTCGTCGAGGCGGAGGGTGTGTCCCATCCCGTGGAGGTGGTGTGGGCGCCGCCGGTGCGGCCGGTGCGGCCGCCGCATGGGATGCGGGTGGATCCGGCCCTGCTCACGCACGTGGCGTCGGTGACGCGGCGGGCGCTGGCCGAGCGGGACGGGGACGTGCTGTGCTTCCTGCCCGGCGTCGGGGAGATCGCCCGGGTGGCCGGGCATCTGGGAGGCCTCGGTGACGTCGACGTGCTCCAGGTGCACGGGCGTGCGCCCGCGTCGGTGCAGGACGCGGTCCTGGCGCCCGGGACGAGGCGCCGGGTGGTGCTGGCGACCTCGGTGGCCGAGTCGTCGCTGACGGTTCCGGGTGTGCGGGTGGTCGTGGACGCGGGGCTGGCGCGGGAGCCGCGGGTGGACCACGGACGCGGGCTGAGCGCCCTCACGACGGTGCGCGCCTCCCGCGCGGCGGCCCGGCAGCGGGCCGGCCGGGCCGGGCGTGAGGCGCCGGGCGCGGTGTACCGCTGCTGGGCGGAGGCGGAGGACACCCGCCTGCCGCGCTTCCCGGCACCGGAGATCAAGGTGGCCGACCTGACGGCGTTCGCGCTCCAGGCGGCCTGCTGGGGCGATCCGGACGCCTCCGGGCTGGCGCTGCTCGATCCACCGCCGGGCGGGGCGATGGCGGCGGCGCGGGAGGTGCTCGCGTCCATCGGGGCCGTGGACCGCGCGGGGCGGGCGACCGCACGCGGTCTGCGACTGGTTCGGCTGGGGCTCCACCCCCGGTTGGGGCGGGCCCTGCTCGATGCCGGGGGCGCGGGGGCGGCCGCTTCCGGAGCGTCCGACGCCGTGGCCGAGGTGGTGGCCCTGCTCAGCGAGGAGCCGCCGCGGGAGTACGGGGACGATCTGACGGCCGTGCTGCGGGCCGCCCGGCGTGGCGGGGACGGCTACGGGGCGCGGTGGCGGGCCGAGGCACGGCGGCTGCGTACGGCGGTGGAGGGGGCCGGCGGGCGGGCGCGGGACGCCGCGGACGACGCGCTCGCCGGGCTGGTCGCCGCGCTGGCCTTTCCCGAGCGGGTGGCAAGGAAGGACGGCGGTTCGTACCTGATGGTCTCCGGGACCCGGGCCGAGGTGCCGGAGGCGTCGGCGCTGCGCGGGGCCCCGTGGATCGCCGTCGCCGTGGCCGACCGGCCGGTGGGCAAGGGGCACGCGCGCGTGCAGCTCGGCGCGGCCGTGGACGAGGCGACGGCCCGGCTGGCCGCGGGGGCCCTGCTGGAGGAGCGGGACGAGGTGCACTGGGGCGACGGCGACGTCGTGGCCCGGCGGGTCGAGCGGCTGGGAGCCGTGGAACTCACCGTCCGCCCCCTCAGCGACGCCGGCCCCGGCCTCGTACGGGACGCGCTGCTGGAGGGGCTGCGGCAGGAGGGGCTCGGGCTGCTGCGCTGGTCGGCCGACGCGCAGGTGCTCCGCCAGCGGCTCGCCTTCCTGCGGCGGCGGGTCGGTGCGCCATGGCCGGACGTCTCCGACGAGGCGCTGTACGCGCGCGTGGACGAGTGGCTGGAGCCGGAGCTGGGCCGGGCCCGGCGCCGTGCCGACCTGGCCCGCATCGACGCTGGGCAGGCGCTGGCACGGCTGCTGCCCTGGTCCTCGGGTGACGCGGCGCGGCTGGACGAGCTGGCCCCGGAGCGGATCGTGGTCCCCAGCGGGTCCCGGGTCCGGATCGACTACTCCGATCCCGGCCGGCCGGTCCTCGCGGTGAAGCTCCAGGAGATGTTCGGGCTGCAGCGTTCGCCGGAGGTGGCCGGGGTGCCGCTTCTCGTCCACCTCCTCTCCCCTGCCGGGCGGCCGGCGGCGGTCACGGCCGACCTGGCCTCCTTCTGGAAGGACGGTTACAGGGGCGTACGCGCGGAGCTGCGTGGCCGGTATCCGAAGCATCCGTGGCCCGAGGACCCGGCCACGGCCGAGCCGACGCGGCACACGAAGAGCCGCCTCGCGAAGTGAGCACCGAGGAGTCGCATGGCGGTGCGGGCCCCGAAGGGTCGCCCGCGAGGTGAACGTGGTGCGCCCCCACCGCCGTGACGGTGGGGGCGCCCCTCGGTCCGGGCCTGTCGGACCCGTGCCTACGCCTCCGGCGCGGTCGACGGCTCCGTGGAGGGGGTGGGCGAGGTCCCGGGCGCCTCGGTGGACGGGTCCGGCGACGGCTCCGGCGCGGCCTCGGCCACCTTCAGCTGGACGTTGAGCGTGGCGCCGCCCGCGGTGGTCAGGCGGAGGATGAAGGTGCCGGTGGTGTCGTCCGCGTACAGCTTCGGCAGCTTCAGCAGGCCCTTGGCATCGGTCTTCAGGCCGGTCAGGGTGCGGACGGTCCTGCCGTCGGCGTCCTTGAAGTGGGGGCCCTGGTCGCTCTCGGTGGGGTCGAGCACCGACTTGACGAGGGTGGCGGTGACGGCGACCTTGTCCGCGGCGGCGCCCTTGTGCGTGGCCCTCACCTCGACCTGGTCGGCGAACTCGCCGCCCGGCGTGCAGGTCAGGGCCGTGTCGCTGGTACGGGCGAGGGCGTCGGCGACGCGCTCGGTGACGGTGGCCCGGTAGTCGAGGCCGGCGACGCTCCGGCCGACGACGGTGGCACGGACGGTGAACGCGCCGGTCTTCTCCCCCGCCACCAGCGCGGGCGCGACGGCCACCCCGGAGGCGTTGGTGGTGACGGCGGCGACCTTCTCCCCGCCGGTGAAGGTGGCGTCGGTGTCGCCGAGGACGGTGAAGCGGATGCGCACCTTGCCGACGGACTGGCCGGCCTTGGTCTCGGCGCGGGCGCTGATCTTCTGGGCGAAGGTGTCGCCCGCGATCGCGGTGAGCCCCGTGGTGCCGGCGTTCTCCAGGTGGTGCACCGTGTCCGTGGGGGTCTCGGTCGTGGGCGGGGGCGGCGTCGGCTTCGGCGGCGTGGGCGGCTTGGGGCTCGGCGAGCCGGTGCCGGGCGCGGGCTCGGGGGGCGTGTTCGGCTTGGTGGAGCCGGTCGTCGGCGCACCGGGGGCCTTGGGGCCGGTGGTGGCGCCGGAGCCGCCGGGGGACGGGCTGGGGCCGGGGTCGTCGCTGCGTCCCACGGGCAGGGTGCCGGTGCCGTCGGGGATCTCGTGGGTGCCCTTGCGGTAGTGCTCCAGCCAGGACAGGACCGTGTGGAGGTAGTCCTGCGAGTTGTTGTAGCTGAGGATCGCGCGGTTGAGGTCGGCCTGGACGGACAGGTCCCAGCCGTTGCGGCACAGGTAGTGGCCGGCGGAGAGCGCGGCGTCGTAGATGTTGTTGGGGTCGTCCTTGCCGTCGGCGTTGCCGTCGCGTCCCGCCCACGCCCACGTGGAGGGGATGAACTGCATGGGGCCGACGGCGTTGTCGTACCTGCTGTTGCCGTCGTAGACGCCGTTGTCGGTGTCCTTGATGAGCGCGAAGCCGTTGCCGTCGAGCTGCGGGCCGATGATGCGGCCGAGGGTGTTGCCCTGCGCGTCGACCTTGCCGCCGCGTGCCTGCCCCGACTCCACCTTGCCGATGGCGGCCAGCAGTTGCCACGGCAGGTTGCAGCCCGGCTTGGCCCGGCGCAGCTCCGACTCGGCCTTCTTGTAGGCGTCGAGCACGGTGGCGGGAATGCCCGCCTCGGCCGGGCCGCGGGAGGCGGGGGTGCCGATGGTCGGTGCGGGGCTCGGGCTGTTGAGCGGCGGAAGGTCCGTGTAGTACGGCGAGTTGCCGGTGGCGCTCTCCTCCGAGGAGGCGTCGGGCGTCGGCACCTTGTCGGCCGTGGTCTGTCTGCCGTGTGCGTCGGCCGTCACGTCGGGAGCCTGGGACGCGGACAGGGCCGCGACCACGACCGCCGCCACGGTGGTGGTGACCGCCGCCTTGCGGAGCCTCCTGTCGAAATGCGCCGCCATAGAGTGAACCCCTCCCGTGGACGCCCTCGCGTCGCTCTCCGTCGGTCTTCGGCCGTCACGCCGGCCCGTCCTGCTGTGACGATCGGTACGCGTCGATGGTTGCACCGCAACCTTCCCCGTGCGGTGTCCGTCTGTTCGACCAGTACGGTGCCGCAGGCGACCCTACGACAACTTGCTTTGCACGGGCACCCATTCGTGCCCGATATTCACCAGTTGGCCATACGAGGAGTTCTGTTGCCCTTCACCCTCAGTCATGCGGTCGCCGTACTGCCCGCGGTGAGGCGCGACGGGACCGGCCGGGGCCGGCTGGTACCCGCCGTACTCGTGGCGGGATCCTTTTCACCCGACATCACCTACTACGCGGCGAGTTTCGTGTCCGGGGCGATGGAGTTCGGGGACGTCACGCACTCCTTCCCGGGTGTCCTCACCGTCGACGTGGTCATCGCCTGGGTCCTGGTGAGGGTGTGGCTGCTGCTCCGTGAACCGCTGGTGGCCCTGTTGCCGCGGGCCCGGCAGGGCCGTGCCGCCGCCCTGTTGCGCTGCGGGACGCCACGCGCGCGCGTGGACGCGCCCCTCGTCCTGCGGTGGTACGTGTCGGCCGTGCTGGGGGCGCTGACCCACGTGGTGTGGGACGCGTTCACGCACCTCGACCGCTGGGGGATGCGGGTGCTCCCGGTCCTCGGGCGGGAGATCGCGGGCTCGCCGCTCTACTGGTACCTCCAGTACGGCGGTTCCGCCGTGGCCGCCGTCGTCATCGCCGTGTTCCTGGTGCGGGCGCTGCGCCGGGCTCCCCGGGCCGAACCGCTGGGCGTCCCGGTCCTTTCGGCCGGGGACCGGTGGTGGGCCGCGGCGGTGCTCGGCGGGTGCGCCGTGGTCGGGGCGGTGCAGCGGGCGGTCCGCTGGTGGGCCTACTGGGGAGACGTGGCGAAACCCTGGGAGCTGATCCCGACGGTGTGCTTCGGAGCGGGCGCGGGGCTCGCCCCCGGGCTGCTGCTCTACGCCGTGGGGGTCAGGGTGTGGCGTCCGGCCCCGGTTCCCACCAGGCCGGGAGGCGTCGGTAGGCAGCCGGACCGCCGGGTCGCGCGCTGAGGGTGTCGGCGCTCGCGACGAACACGGTGAAGCTGCGGGCGGGCCGGGTCCGCGGCAGCAGGGTGAGGGCGAGCGCCAGGTAGCCGCGGGCCAGGTCGGCCCACACGTGCCGGGCGAGCGGGCCGGGCGGGGGCGCGTCGCGGTCGACGTGGCGGGTGAGCCTGCGGCGGAGGTCCGTCGCGGTACGGCGCAGGGCCGTCGCGAGGCTGGTGGGGGTGCGGCCGGTACTTGCGCCCGGCGCGAAGACCGGGACCGGGAGGAGTGGCACGCGGGCGGGTCGGTCGGTGCTTGCCCGTGCCGGTGTCGTCCGGTGGTGGAGCATGCGTATACCCATGCCCGCATCCTTACGGGAGACGGGGACGGGGGGCCCTTTCGCGGGGGCCACCTGAGTGACGGCTCCTCGCGGAGCGGGGCACGGGCGGGGACGGGCAGGTGTACGGACGGGGGCGGGCGGACCGGGCGGCACGGGACCGGAACCGGGCCGAGCCGCCCTGCGCCGTGCGGGCCGGCCCGAGATCGGACCGGCCCCGGACGCGGGCGCAGCCACCCGATCGCCCACTCCGGGCCGACCGATCCCGTGCGGCACCGCTTGCCGCAGCGCACAGGCCGGCCCGCACCCGCCGAACACCGAGCACCGAGCACCGAGCACGAACCGCCAACCGCCCAACCGCCCAACCGCCCAACCGCCCAACCGCCCAACCGCCGGAGGCTAGTGCGCTGCCGATTCCCAGTCCGGGCCCGAGCCCACCGAGACGCCCAGGGGGACACTCAGCCGCACCGCGTTCGCCATCTCGCGGCGGACCAGCTCCTCCGCCGCCGCGCGCTCGCCGGGAGCGATCTCCAGGACGATTTCGTCGTGGACCTGGAGCAGCATCCGGGAGGCGAGGCCGGCCTCGCGCAGCGCCTTGTCCACGTTGAGCATGGCGATCTTGACGATGTCGGCCGCCGTGCCCTGGATCGGGGCGTTCAGGGCCATCCGCTCGGCCGCCTCACGGCGCTGACGGTTGTCGCTGTTGAGGTCGGGCAGGTAGCGGCGGCGGCCGAAGAGCGTCGCCGTGTACCCCGTCGCCCGCGCCTCGTCGACGACCCTGCGCAGATAGTCCCGCACACCGCCGAACCGCTCGAAGTAGGCGTCCATCAGGCCGCGGGCCTCGGCTGCCTCGATGTTCAGCTGCTGGGAGAGGCCGAAGGCCGACAGACCGTACGCCAGGCCGTAGGACATGGCCTTGATCTTGCGGCGCATCTCCGCGTCCACCGCGGACTGCTCCACCGAGAAGACCTGTGCGGCGGCGGTGGTGTGCAGGTCCTCGCCGGAGGTGAACGCCTCGGTCAGGCCCTCGTCCTCGGAGAGGTGGGCCATCACCCGCAGCTCGATCTGGCTGTAGTCGGCCGTCATCAAGGACTCGAAGCCCTCGCCGACGACGAACCCGCGCCTGATCGCGCGGCCCTCGTCGGTACGGACCGGGATGTTCTGCAGGTTCGGGTCCGTGGACGAGAGGCGGCCGGTGGCGGCGACCGTCTGGTTGAACGTGGTGTGGATGCGGCCGTCGGCGGCGATCGTCTTGATCAGGCCCTCCACCGTGACGCGCAGCTTGGCCTGCTCCCGGTGGCGGAGCATGATCACCGGCAGTTCGTTGTCCGTCTGGGCCGCCAGCCAGGCCAGGGCGTCGGCGTCCGTGGTGTAGCCGGTCTTGGTCTTCTTGGTCTTCGGCAGGTTCAGCTCGCCGAAGAGGACTTCCTGGAGCTGCTTGGGCGAGCCGAGGTTGAACTCCCGGCCGGCCGCCGCGTGCGCCTCCTTCACCGCCTGCTGCACGGCGCCCGCGAACATCTGCTCCATCGCCTGGAGGTGCTCGCGGTCGGCCGCGATTCCGTGCCGCTCCATGCGGGCCAGCAGTGCAGATGTGGGCAGCTCCACGTCGCGCAGCAGGTCCGCGGCGCCGACGTCCGCCAGGCGTCCCTCGAAGGCCTCGCCCAGGTCGAGGATGGCACGGGCCTGCACCATGAGCGCCTCGGCCTCGGCACCGTCGTCCGCGCCGAAGGCCAGCTGACCGTCGGCCGCGGCGGCGGGGGCCAGCTCGCGGTGCAGGTACTCCAGGGACAGCGCGTCCAGGTCGAAGGAGCGTCGGCCCGGCTTGACCAGGTACGCGGCGAGTGCGGTGTCCATGCCGACGCCGGAGACGGTCCAGCCGTGCTCGGCGAAGACGCGCATGGCGCCCTTGGCGTTGTGGAGGACCTTCGGTCGGTCCGCGTCGGACAGCCAGGCCGTGAACGCCGTCTCGTCGGCCTCGTCCAGCTCGGTCGGGTCGAACCAGGCGGCCGGCCCGCCGGCCGCGGCGAGCGCGACCTCGGCGACCGAGCCGGTGCCCAGCGCCCAGGTGTCGACCGTCGCGACGCCGAGGGTTCCCGTGCCGTGCTCGGCGAGCCAGCCGGCCACCTCGCCCGTGCCCAGCACCGTGCCGTCCAGCTCCACGCCGTCGGCGACGACCGGCGCGGCCTCGGCCTCCTCGGCGCCGGGGTCGACGGCGTTGAGCCGCTCCCGCAGCGACGGGTTGCGGATCTCCAGGGTGTCCAGGATCATCGCGACGCCCTTGCGGTCGTACGCCGTGCGCTCCAGGTCGGTGACCGTCTTCGGCAGCTCGACGCGGCGCTCCAGCTCGGTGAGGCGGCGGTTGAGCTTGACCGACTCCAGGTGGTCGCGCAGGTTCTGCCCGGCCTTGCCCTTGACCTCGTCGACGCGCTCGACCAGCTCGGCGAAGGACCCGAACTGGTTGATCCACTTCGCGGCCGTCTTCTCGCCGACGCCCGGGATGCCGGGCAGGTTGTCGGACGGGTCGCCGCGCAGCGCCGCGAAGTCGGGGTACTGGGCGGGCGTCAGGCCGTACTTCTCGAAGACCTTCTCCGGCGTGAAGCGGGTCAGCTCGGAGACGCCCTTCGTCGGGTAGAGGACGGTGGTGCGGTCGCTGACCAGCTGGAAGGAGTCCCGGTCGCCGGTGACGATCAGCACGTCGAAGCCCTCGGCCTCGGCCTGGGTGGCGAGCGTGGCGATGACGTCGTCGGCCTCGAAGCCCTCGACGGCGAAGCGCTGCACGTGCATGGCGTCGAGCAGCTCGCCGATCAGCTCGACCTGGCCCCGGAACTCGTCCGGGGTCTTGGAGCGGTTCGCCTTGTACTCGGTGAACTCCTCCGACCGCCAGGTCTTGCGGGAGACGTCGAACGCCACCGCGAAGTGCGTGGGAGCCTCGTCACGCAGCGTGTTGGCCAGCATGGACGCGAAGCCGTAGATCGCGTTGGTCGGCTGGCCCGTCGCGGTCGTGAAGTTCTCCGCGGGCAGCGCGAAGAACGCGCGGTACGCCAGTGAGTGCCCGTCCATGAGCATCAGGCGCGGACGGCCGCCGGAGGTGTTGTCGGTCTTCTTCGCTGCTGTCTCTGCCACGTCCCCGATCCTGCCACGGACCACCGACACTCGGCCCCGCGCTCGCCGGTGGCACGGACCCGGCGCCGCCCCACGGCGACCCCGCGCCCCGGCCCGCCCGGCCTGCCTGTCGGTGGGCCGTGCGAGGATCGGAGACGTACCTCACACGTGTACGCGAAGGAGCGCGCGATGGCCACCAAACCGCCCAAGGGCGATCCGGTTCAGGACGCGCCGCGGATCACGGAACCGCAGCACGCGGCGGCGGGCATCCCGGCCATCGGCCACACCCTGCGGATGGCGCAGCGGCAGATGGGCGTGAAGCGGACCGCCCTGACGCTGCTGAGCGTCAACCAGAAGGACGGCTTCGACTGCCCGGGCTGCGCCTGGCCGGAGCCGGACCACCGGCACAAGGCGGAGTTCTGCGAGAACGGCGCCAAGGCCGTGGCGGAGGAAGCCACCCTGCGCCGGGTCACCCCGGAGTTCTTCGCCGCGCACTCCGTCGCCGACCTCGCCACCCGCAGCGGCTACTGGCTGGGGCAGCAGGGGCGGCTCACCCACCCCGTGTACCTGCCGGAGGGCGGCGAGCACTACGAACCGGTCACCTGGGAGCGGGCCTTCGACATCGTGGCCGAGGAGATCGCCGCGCTGGACTCGCCCGACGAGGCGGTCTTCTACACGTCCGGGCGCACCAGCAACGAGGCGGCGTTCCTCTACCAGCTCTTCGCACGGGAGCTCGGCACCAACAACCTGCCGGACTGCTCCAACATGTGCCACGAGTCGTCCGGCTCGGCCCTGTCGGAGACCATCGGCATCGGCAAGGGCAGCGTCCTCCTCGACGACCTGTACCAGGCCGATCTGATCGTCGTGGCCGGTCAGAACCCGGGCACCAACCACCCGCGCATGCTCTCCGCCCTGGAGCGGGCCAAGGCGAACGGCGCGAAGATCATCAGCGTCAATCCGCTGCCCGAGGCCGGCCTGGAGCGCTTCAAGAACCCCCAGACCCCCAGGGGACTCACCGCGGGCGCCGCGCTCACCGACCTGTTCCTGCAGATCCGCATCGGCGGCGACCAGGCCCTGTTCCGGCTCCTCAACAAGCTGATCCTCGACACCCGGGGCGCCGTCGACGAGGCGTTCGTCGAGGAACACACCCACGGCTTCGAGCAGTTCGCCGAGGCCGCCCGCGCCGCCGACTGGGACGAGACCCTCGCCGCGACCGGCCTCACGCGCGCGGAGATCGAGGAAGCGCTGCGCATGGTGCTCGCGTCGAAGCGCACCATCGTGTGCTGGGCGATGGGACTGACCCAGCACAAGCACTCCGTGCCGACCATCCGCGAGGTCGTGAACTTCCTCCTCCTGCGCGGCAACATCGGCCGTCCGGGCGCGGGCGTCTGCCCGGTGCGCGGCCACTCCAACGTGCAGGGCGACCGCACGATGGGCATCTTCGAACGCCCGGCGCCCGCGTTCCTGGACGCCCTGGAGAAGGAGTTCGGCTTCGCACCGCCGCGCGCCCACGGCTACGACGTCGTACGGGCCATCCGCGCGCTGCGCGACGGGGAGGCGAAGGTCTTCTTCGCCATGGGCGGCAACTTCGTCTCCGCCTCCCCCGACACGGAGGTCACCGAGGCGGCCATGCGGCGCGCCCGTCTCACCGTGCACGTGTCGACGAAGCTGAACCGCTCGCACGCCGTCACGGGTGCGCGCGCCCTGATCCTGCCGACCCTCGGCCGCACCGAACGCGACCTCCAGGGCGGCGGCGAGCAGTTCGTGACCGTCGAGGACTCCATGGGCATGGTGCACGCCTCCCGCGGCCGGCTGGAGCCCGCGAGCAGGCACCTGCTGTCCGAGCCGGCGATCGTGTGCCGGCTGGCGCGCCGCGTGCTGGGCGGGAGCAGTGCCACGCCCTGGGAGGAGTTCGAGAAGGACTACGCGACGATCCGGGACCGGATCGGGCGCGTGATCCCCGGCTTCGAGGACTTCAACGCGCGCGTGGCCGACCCCGCGGGCTTCGCCCTCCCGCACGCCCCGCGGGACGAGCGCCGCTTCCCGACGGCCACCGGCAAGGCCAACTTCACGGCCGCACCGGTCGAGTACCCCGAGCTGCCCGAGGGCCGGCTGCTGCTCCAGACGCTGCGTTCGCACGACCAGTACAACACCACGATCTACGGCCTGGACGACCGCTACCGGGGGATCAGGAACGGCCGCCGGGTCGTCCTGGTCAACCCGGAGGACGCCGGCCGGCTGAAGCTCCGGGACGGCGCGTACGTCGACCTGGTCGGCGAGTGGAAGGACGGGGTGGAGCGGCGCGCCCCCGGCTTCCGGGTCGTGCACTACCCGACGGCCCGGGGCTGTGCGGCGGCCTACTACCCGGAGACCAACGTCCTGGTGCCGCTGGACGCCACCGCGGACACCAGCAACACCCCGGCCAGCAAGTCCGTGATCGTCCGTCTGGAACAATCGGCGACCGACTGAGCGTTTGCTCAGTCATGCCGGCGGCCCTCAGCGGCCGGGCGGCGGACCTTACAGACGGAGCGACGAAACGGAGCCGGGCATGGGCGAGCAGCAGCAGGTGCAGTTCCCGCAGGAGGTCATCGATGAGTACGCCGCGCTCGGCGTCGACCTGCCCGCCCTCTTCTCCGCCGGGCACCTCGGCACGCGCATGGGTGTCGAGATCCTGGAGGCGTCGGCGGACCGGGTCGTCGGCACCATGCCGGTGGAGGGCAACACCCAGCCGTACGGACTGCTGCACGGCGGCGCTTCGGCGGTGCTGGCCGAGACCCTCGGCTCGGTCGGCTCGATGCTGCACGGCGGCAGCTCCAAGATCGCCGTCGGCGTCGACCTGAACTGCACCCATCACCGCGGGGCCCGCTCCGGCCTCGTCACCGGCGTGGCCACGCCGGTGCACCGGGGCCGGTCGACGGCGACGTACGAGATCGTGATCAGCGACGAGCAGGACCGAAGGGTGTGCACCGCCCGCCTGACGTGCATGCTGCGGGACCTGAAGCCGGGCGACGGCGAGCGGGCCGGCACGGCGGGCTGAGCGGACGTCCGGGCGGCGCGGGGGCGGCCACGGCATTGCTCCGGGGCCGCCGCGCGTCCTAACTTCGGAGCATGGGACGGGGAGGGGCCTCCTGGGCGTGGCCGACTCGGCGTTTCCGGTTCGCACCCGGGCTGCTCACGCTCGCACTGACCCTGCCGCTCACCGCAGCGGCGGTCGGCTGCGCGGGCCCCGGTGAGGAGACGGGCGGTACCGGTGCCTCCGCCCCGGCGTCCGCGTCCCGGACGGCGCAACCGCCGCTCACCGGCGAGGAGTTGTGCACGAGCGCCGTCGGCTACTGGGCACGCGAGATGCTGGCCGGCGCCACCCCGTACGGGGACTACCAGTCGATGGGGCTGTCCAACCGGCAGTACGACATCCTGCGGGAGGTCGTGGACGCCGCGTGGGCCACGAAGCGGACCCAAGGGCCGCGACCGGCACGCGAACTGATCGACCGTCAGGTGGCCCGGGAATGCGCCGACCACTACCGCGACGGCGGCCCGACCGAGGGCCCGTGGCAGTGAGCGGCACCGGCCCCGTCGAGCCGGGCGAGGGCACCCACGACCGGACCATCCCGGACGCCCCCCGTTCGGCCCCCCGGTGGCGTGTCCGGCCGTTCCGGTACTACGGCCGTCACCGCCTGGCGGTCCTCGCGACCACGGCGGCCGTCACGGTCCTGACCGGGGGCGGCTACCTGTACGCCACCCGCCCGCAGCCGCCATCCGCTCCTCCGCCCCCGCACCCCTCCCAGGTGGTCGACGTCGACTACCTGGACGCGGTGCCCGGCCCGCACGGCGCCTTCCGTTTCGCGGTGCGGCTGAGCGTGCGGGCCGGCCCGCCCGTCACCGTGACGCGGCTCGGCCAGCCCTACGACGGCATAGCGATGACGGCGTCGCCCGCCGCGCCTTTCCGTACAAAGGCGCATTCCGCCCGCAAGATCATCGTCACGCTGCGCGTGACGGAATGCGCAAAAGCACCGCGGAACCTCGCACTCCCTTTTCTGCTTGTAACGCTGCGTAATACGCGCGCAATACAAGCCCACAGCTACATCCTGGGGACGCGCTATGCGCGGGACCTCTCCGACGCCCTGCAAGTCGCCTGCAGCAACGAATCCCGGTAATCACCAAAACGCTCCAGACGCCTGATCAGTGGCGGCCAGTCCTGCGGGTTCTCAGCATGCGGACAGGGCGAATCGGCCTGAATTCCGCCCTTCTTCCCAGCCAGTACCGCTCTGCATTACCCCGTGTCATAACAAGAGCGTCACAGCATGTGTCAGACCCTCCTCCACGTTCCCCACACACGCTTAGAGTCACGGCCAGTCACCGCGCCACCGATTGTCACTTCGGCCCAGCGCTCGACTCGGCCGCCTCCACGGGGAAGCGGCTGTGCCAGGGAAAGGACTGATCGTGCGTCAACGTTCGCTCATCGCCATCACCGCCGCTCTGGCGGCGGGAGCGCTCACCCTCACCGCCTGCGGCTCGCGCGACGACGACGGCGGCTCGGACTCCGGCAACGGCGGCGGCGGTGGCACCACCGTCGTCATCGGCGTCGACGCCCCGCTGACCGGCGACCTGTCCGCGCTGGGCCTCGGCATCAAGAACTCGGTGGACCTCGCCGCCAAGACGGCCAACAAGGACAACTACGTCGACGGCGTCACGTTCGAGATACAGGCCCTCGACGACCAGGGCCAGCCCTCCGTCGGCCAGCAGAACGCCACCAAACTCGTCGCCAACGACGACGTGCTCGGCGTGGTCGGCCCGCTGAACTCCTCGGTCGGCGAGTCCATGCAGAAGGTCTTCGACACCGCGAAGCTGGTCGAGGTCTCCCCCGCCAACACCAACCCTGCCCTCACCCAGGGCGTGGACTGGCAGAAGGAGAAGGTCCGGCCGTACAAGTCGTACTTCCGCACCGCGACCACGGACGCCATCCAGGGCCCGTTCGCCGCGCAGTACGTCTTCAACGACTCGAAGAAGAAGAAGGTCTTCGTCATCGACGACAAGAAGACCTACGGCGCCGGTCTGGCCGCCACCTTCACCGACGAGTTCAAGAAGCTCGGCGGCCAGGTCGTCGGCACCGAGCACATCAACCCGGACACCAAGGACTTCAACGCGGTCGCCACCAAGGTCAAGAACTCGGGCGCCGACGTCGTCTACTACGGCGGCGAGTACCCGCAGGCCGGCCCGCTCAGCAAGCAGATCAAGGCCGCCGGCGCGAAGATCCCGGTGGTCGGCGGCGACGGCATCTACAGCGCCGACTTCATCAAGCTCGCCGGCGCCAGCGGCACCGGCGACCTCGCCACCTCCGTCGGCGCCCCGGTCGAGGAGCTCCCGTCCGCCAAGGAGTTCGTCGCCAACTACAAGGCCGAGGGATACAAGGAGGCCTACGAGGCGTACGGCGGCTACTCCTACGACTCCGCCTGGGCGATCATCGAGGCCGTGAAGAAGGTCGTCGAGGACAACGACGGCAAGCTTCCGGACGACGCCCGCGCCAAGGTCGTGGACGCCATGCAGAACGTCTCCTTCGACGGTGTGACCGGCAAGGTCTCCTTCGACGAGTTCGGTGACGCGACCAACAAGCAGCTCACCGTGTACGCCGTCGAGAACGGTGCCTGGAAGTCGGTGAAGTCCGGCACCTACACCGGCTGACCCACCGCACGCACCACTGATCACGTGATCACGAGCCGCGCGGGGCGCTGTTCCACAGGCGCCCCGCGCGGACTCGCATCCGGCCACATCCGTCGATAGTTCCGAAAGTCTCGGAGGACATGCGGTGAACGAACTGCCGCAGCAGCTGGTCAACGGCCTGCTACTGGGATCCATGTACGGGCTGGTCGCCATCGGCTACACAATGGTCTACGGCATTGTCCAGCTCATCAACTTCGCCCACGGCGAGATCTTCATGACCGGCGCCTTCGGCGCGCTCACGGTCTACCTCTACATCCTGCCCGACGGCACCTCCATGCTGATCGCCCTTCCGCTCATGCTCATAGGCGCCATGGTGGTCTCCGTCACCGTGGCGGTCGGGGCGGAACGGTTCGCCTACCGTCCCCTGCGCGGCGCACCCCGCCTCGCGCCCCTCATCACCGCCATCGGCCTCTCCCTCGCCCTCCAGCAGGCGGTGTGGGCCTGGTACCCCGGCGCCAAGTCGAAGATCAGCTTCCCGCAGATCGACGGCGGGCCGTTCCACATCGGCAGCGTCACCATCCAGACCGGCGACATCTTCCTGCTCGTCGCCGCCCCGGTCAGCATGGCGATCCTCGCCTTCTTCGTAATGCGCACCCGCACCGGCCGCGGCATGCAGGCCACCGCGCAGGACCCGGACACCGCCAAGCTGATGGGTGTCAACACCGACCGCATCATCGTGGTCGCCTTCGCCCTCGGTGCCCTCTTCGCCGCCGTCGGCGCCGTCGCCAACGGTCTGAAGTACGGCGACATCGACTTCCGGATGGGCTTCATCCTCGGTCTCAAGGCCTTCACCGCGGCGGTCCTCGGCGGTATCGGCAACATCTACGGCGCCATGATCGGCGGCGTCGTCCTCGGTGTCGCCGAGACCCTGGCCACCGCCTTCATCGCCGACGTGCCCGGTCTGGAGAAGCTCGGCAGCCAGTCCTGGGCCGACGTCTGGGCCTTCATCCTCCTCATCCTCGTACTCCTGTTCAGGCCACAGGGCCTGCTCGGCGAACGCGTTGCGGACAGGGCGTGACACCGATGACCACACAGACCACAGCACCGAAGTCCGCCGGCACCTCCGCCGCGGGCAACACCTCCGGCCTCATCGGGATCCCCGCCCACATCGGCCGCGCCCTCGCCACCGGCGGCGGCGTCCTCACCGTCGTCTCCACGTTCCTCGCCTGGACCTGGACCTCCGAGTTCCCCGGCGACCTCACCGTCTACGGCTACCCGGGCGGCCTCCAGGTCCTGGTCCTGATCGCCGGCGCCCTCACCACCCTCTTCGGCCTCGCCTCCTACGGCGTCAAGGGCCTGGGCTGGCTGGCGCCCTCCGGAGCGGACGCGGCGCTCAAGTTCGCCGCTCTCGCCGCCTTCACGACCACCTGGTACACGATCATCGCGATCAGCGCCCAACTCGGCGGCCTGGTCAACCTGGAGCCCGGCGGCTACGTCGCGGCCGGTGCCACCCTGCTCGCCCTCCTCGGCGCCCTCGCCCTGCCCTTCGAGCGCCCGGAGCCGGACCCGTTCGACCCGGACGACACCGGCTGGGAGCAGTTCAAGCACACCACCTCGCACAACTGGCAGACCGTGCGGGCGGCCTTCGCCACCGGGACCCCGCGCCCCGTACCGGCCCTGCCGTCCTACGTCGAGATCCTGATCATCGTCGCGATGCTCTCGATCGCCCTGCTCGTCTTCACCTACGGCATCGGCACCGAGTACGACGAACTCTTCGTCGGCTTCCTCATCACCGCCGGCCTCGGCTTCGCCGCCCTCCACAAGGCCGGCCTGATCGCCCACGCCACCGAGATCACCTCCCGGCACCAGAACATCACCGTCTGCGGCGCCTTCATCGCCGCGGCCTGCTTCCCCTTCACCCAGTCCGACGACCAGTACGCCACCCTCGGCGTCTACATCCTCATCTTCGCCACGGTCGCCCTCGGACTGAACATCGTCGTCGGCCTCGCCGGCCTGCTCGACCTCGGCTACGTCGCCTTCCTCGGCGTCGGCGCCTACGCGGCCGCCCTGGTCTCCGGCTCCCCCAGCTCGCCGTTCGACGTCCACTTCCCCTTCTGGGCCGCGGTCATCGTCGGCGCCATCGCCTCGCTCGTCTTCGGCGTCCTGATCGGCGCCCCCACCCTGCGACTGCGCGGCGACTACCTCGCCATCGTGACCCTCGGCTTCGGTGAGATCTTCCGCATCACCGCCAACAACCTCGACGGCACCTCGGGGCCGGACCTCACCAACGGCTCCAACGGCGTCTCCTCCATCCCCGACCTCAAGATCCTCGGTCTGGACCTCGGCGTACAGCACGACATCGGCGGCTTCACCATCGGCCGCTTCGCCAACTACTTCTTCCTGATGCTGATCATCACCGCGGTCGTCGTCCTCGTCTTCCGACGCAGCGGCGACTCCCGCATCGGCCGCGCCTGGGTCGCCATCCGCGAGGACGAGACCGCCGCGCTCGCCATGGGCATCAACGGCTTCCGGGTGAAGCTCATCGCCTTCGCCGTCGGCGCCACCCTCGCCGGCCTCGCCGGCACCGTGCAGGCCCACGTCACCTACACCGTCACCCCCGAGCAGTACCTCTTCGCCGGCACCACGCCACCCAACTCGGCCTTCCTGCTCGCGGCGGTCGTCCTCGGCGGCATGGGCACCATCGCAGGCCCGCTCATCGGCGCCTCCCTGCTCTTCCTGATCCCCAACAAGCTCCAGTTCCTCGGCGACTACCAGCTCTTCGCCTTCGGACTCGCGCTCGTCCTGCTCATGCGCTTCCGTCCCGAAGGCCTCATCGCCAACCGGCGCCGCAAACTGGAATTCCACGAAGAGGCCGAAGCGCCCACCACCCTGAGCAAGACAGGGGCCTGACCACATGACCACCGACACCACCACCAAGGACACCGCCCCCGGCGCCCCCACCCCCGGCACCACGGTCCTCGACGCGCGCGGCGTCACCATGCGCTTCGGCGGCCTCACCGCGGTCAACAACGTCGACCTCACCGTCAACAGCGGCGAGATCGTCGGCCTCATCGGCCCCAACGGCGCCGGCAAGACCACCTTCTTCAACTGCCTCACCGGCCTCTACATACCGACCGAGGGCGAAGTCCGCTACAAGGGCACCGTCCTGCCCGCCAAGTCCTTCAAGGTCACGGCCGCGGGCATCGCCCGCACCTTCCAGAACATCCGCCTGTTCGCCAACATGACGGTCCTGGAGAACGTCCTCGTCGGCCGCCACACCCGTACCAAGGAAGGCTTCTGGTCGGCCGTCCTGCGCGGCCCCGGCTTCCACAAGGCGGAGGCCACCTCCCGGGAACGCGCCATGGAACTGCTCGAGTTCGTGGGCCTGGCCGCCAAGGCCGACCACCTCTCGCGCAACCTCCCCTACGGCGAGCAGCGCAAACTGGAGATCGCCCGCGCCCTCGCCAGCGAACCCGGCCTGCTGCTCCTGGACGAGCCGACCGCAGGCATGAACCCGCAGGAGACACGGGCCACCGAGGAACTCGTCTTCGCCATCCGCGACAAGGGCATCGCCGTCCTTGTCATCGAGCACGACATGCGCTTCATCTTCAACCTCTGCGACCGCGTCGCCGTCCTCGTACAGGGCCAGAAACTCGTCGAGGGCGACAGCGCCACCGTGCAGGGCGACGAACGCGTGGTCGCCGCCTACCTCGGCGAGCCCCTCGACAACGACCCCGGCGCCGCGGAGGCCGCCGAGGTCGAGGCCGCGGAGGCCGCCCAGGCCGACACCACTAAGAACACCGCGGCCGGCAAGGAGAACGACCGATGACCGCACTGCTCGAGGTCGAGGACCTCCGCGTCGCCTACGGCAAGATCGAGGCCGTCAAGGGCATCTCCTTCAAGGTCGACGCCGGCGAGGTGGTCACCCTCATCGGCACCAACGGCGCCGGCAAGACCACCACCCTGCGCACCCTCTCGGGCCTCCTCAAGCCGGTCGGCGGCCAGATCAGGTTCGGCGGCAAGTCCCTCAAGAAGGTGCCCGCCCACCAGATCGTCTCCCTGGGACTCGCCCACTCCCCCGAGGGGCGGCACATCTTCCCGCGCATGACGATCGAGGACAACCTCCGCCTGGGCGCCTTCCTCCGCAGTGACAAGCAGGGCATCGAGAAGGACATCCAGCGCGCCTACGACCTCTTCCCGATCCTCGGGGAGCGCCGGAAGCAGGCCGCGGGCACCCTCTCCGGCGGCGAGCAGCAGATGCTCGCCATGGGACGCGCGCTGATGTCCCAGCCCAAGCTGCTCATGCTGGACGAGCCGTCCATGGGCCTCTCGCCGATCATGATGCAGAAGATCATGGCGACGATCGCCGAGCTGAAGTCCCAGGGCACCACGATCCTGCTCGTCGAGCAGAACGCCCAGGCGGCCCTGTCGCTGGCCGACCACGGCCACGTCATGGAGGTCGGCAACATCGTCCTGTCCGGCAGCGGCCAGGACCTCCTCCACGACGAGTCGGTCCGCAAGGCCTACCTCGGCGAGGACTGACCCCGCGCCGGTACGACGAGGCCCGCGCCCCCGGACAGGGGCGCGGGCCTCGGTCGTACCGTGCTCAGCCCTTGGACGCCTTCTTCTCCTCGGCGTCCTGGATGACCGCCTCGGCCACCTGCTGCATCGACATCCGCCGGTCCATCGAGGTCTTCTGGATCCACCGGAACGCGGCCGGCTCGGTCAGGCCGTACTCCGTCTGGAGCACCGACTTGGCACGGTCGACCAGCTTGCGGGTCTCCAGGCGCTGGCTGAGGTCGGCGACCTCCTTCTCCAGCTCCTTCAGCTCCGTGAACCGCGAGACGGCCATCTCGATCGCCGGGACCACGTCGCTCTTGCTGAACGGCTTGACCAGGTACGCCATGGCCCCCGCGTCCCGGGCCCGCTCCACCAGGTCGCGCTGCGAGAACGCGGTCAGCATCAGCACCGGCGCGATGCTCTCCTCGGCGATCTTCTCGGCCGCGGAGATGCCGTCGAGCTTGGGCATCTTCACGTCCAGGATCACCAGGTCGGGGCGGTGCTCACGGGCCAGCTCCACGGCCTGCTCCCCGTCACCGGCCTCACCGACGACGGAGTACCCCTCCTCCTCCAGCATCTCTTTGAGGTCCAGCCGGATGAGCGCCTCGTCCTCGGCGATGACGACTCGGGTCGTCAGCGGAGGCACGTGCGACTTGTCGTCGTCGTTCACGTCGGCGGGCTGGGGCGACTCGGGGGCGGTCACGTGGGCGCTCCTTGTTCCGGGGCGGGCGGTACTGCTGACAAGAGCCTACCTAGCTGCGACGGATCGAAGTGAACCGGTACACTTCCCAGCGGTCACCAATCTTGCCCGGTTGGAGGAACTGGTCAGACTCGCGGCACTCAAAATGCCGTGCCCTTTGGGCATGTGGGTTCGAATCCCACACCGGGCACTTTTCGAGCGGAGGCTCACGTTCTCGTGAACCTCCGCTCTTCACTGTCCGTGATCACGGACAGGGGCGCAAAGTGACCTCATGGAACAGCACAGCCCTTCGATTCGCGCTTTTGCTGTCACCCTCATGAGGCAGGGCGTCCCCAACCGCGAGGTGTCCGAGCTGCTCCACGTCCCGCGAGGCACCGTCGGCTGGTGGCGCAGCGAGGACCGCAGGGCACGCGGCGAGACGTACGAGTCGCCGACCGGCTGCCCGCTGTGCACGGACCGCGTGTTCGACGAGACCGCGTACGCCTATCTGCTCGGTCTCTATCTCGGCGACGGCCATATCGTCTCCAAGCCCGGCCAGCACCATCTGTCGATCTTCTGCAACGCCACCCAGGTCGGTCTGATCGCCACGGCGGAAGAGGCCATGCGCAGGGTCATGCCCCTGCCCTGTGTGAGTCAGCGCCGCAAACCCGGGTGCGTCGAGGTCAAGTCCTACACCAAGCACTGGTGCTGCATGTTCCCCCAGCACGGCCCCGGCAAGAAGCACGAGCGCAAAATCGCCCTGGAGTCCTGGCAACAGGCGATCGTCGGTGCCCATCCCTGGGAGTTCGTCCGTGGGCTGATTCACTCTGACGGCTGTCGCGTCACCAACTGGACGACCCGTGTCGTCGATGGCGAACGCAAGCGTTACGAGTATCCCCGGTACGTCTTCACCAACGTCTCGGCCGACATCCGCCGCCTTTACACGGACACCCTCGACGCACTCGGCGTCGAGTGGACGCACTGCACGCGCCACGGCAACGCCTACAACATCTCCGTGGCCCGCAGAGCCTCCGTAGCCCTCATGGACGCCCACGTGGGCCCCAAGTACTGACACCCGGGCCTGCCTACCTGGGGCTGTCGTCCTCCCCGATGTGGTGGACCCGGACCAGGTTGGTCGAGCCCGACACCCCGGGCGGGGAGCCGGCCGTGATGACCACGACGTCGCCCTTCTCGCAGCGGCCGTAGCGGGTGAGCAGTTCGTCCACCTGGTCGACCATCGCGTCGGTGGAGTCCACGTGCGGGCCGATGAAGGTCTCGACGCCCCAGGTGAGGCTCAGCTGGGAGCGCGTGGCCGGTTCGGGGGTGAAGGCGAGCAGCGGGATGGGTGAGCGGTAGCGGGAGAGGCGGCGGACGGTGTCGCCGGACTGGGTGAAGGCGACGAGGAACTTAGCGCCGAGGAAGTCGCCGATCTCCGCCGCCGCGCGGGCGACCGCGCCGCCCTGGGTGCGGGGCTTGTTGCGGTCGGTCAGCGGGGGCAGGCCCTTGGCGAGGATGTCCTCCTCCGCCGCCTCGACGATCCGGGCCATCGTGCGGACCGTGTCGATGGGGTGTTTGCCGACGCTGGTCTCGCCGGAGAGCATCACCGCGTCGGTGCCGTCGATGACGGCGTTGGCGACGTCGGAGGCCTCGGCGCGGGTCGGGCGGGCGTTGTCGATCATCGAGTCGAGCATCTGGGTGGCGACGATGACGGGTTTGGCGTTGCGCTTGGCGAGCTTGATGGCGCGCTTTTGGAAGATCGGGACCTGCTCGAGGGGCATTTCGACGCCGAGGTCGCCCCGCGCGACCATGATGCCGTCGAAGGCGGCGACGATGTCCTCGATGTTCTCGACGGCCTGCGGCTTCTCGACCTTGGCGATGACGGGGAGGCGGCGGCCCTCCTCGTCCATGATGCGGCGGACGTCGAGGACGTCGCGTCCGCTGCGGACGAAGGAGAGGGCGATGACGTCGAATCCGTTGCGCAGGGCCCAGCGGAGGTCGTCCTCGTCCTTCTTGGAGAGGGCGGGGACGGAGACGGCGACGCCGGGGAGGTTGAGGCCTTTGTGGTCGGAGACCATGCCGCCCTCGACGACGGTGGTGCGGATCCTGGGGCCGTCGACGCCGGTGACCTCCAGGCAGACCTTGCCGTCGTCGACGAGGACGCGTTCGCCGGGGGTGACGTCGGCGGCGAGGCCTGCGTAGGTGGTGCCGCAGCCGTGACGGTCGCCTTGGGCGCCTTCTTCGACGGTGAGGGTGAAGGTGTCGTCGCGTTCAAGGAGTACGGGGCCTTCGGCGAAGGTGCCGAGCCGGATCTTCGGCCCTTGAAGGTCGGCGAGGGTGCCGACGCTGCGGCCGGTCTCGTCGGAGGCCTTTCGGACGCGGTGGTACCGCTCTTCGTGTTCGGCGTGGGTGCCGTGGCTGAAATTGAAGCGGGCGATGTCCATTCCGGCGTCGACCAGGTCTTTGATCTGGTCGTACGAATCGGTGGCGGGCCCCAGGGTACAGACGATCTTTGCTCGGCGCATGGGTCGAGCCTATGACTTACCGGCCGGTAGCGAATTGGCCGCGCATGGCTGTCCAACCACGGCTGGGTGAAGGGTTATTGACAAGTGTTGAATTGTGCACCGGGATGCTCCGATGAGCATTCCGGATGGCCCTTCTTTCCCTTTTCGGGCATGTGAGCGATCACCTGTTGACACGCGGTGTGATCAGGAAGGAATCTACGCGCGTTGTTGTGACGCGTCGTCGCCGAGGAGAGCCAGCCATGCCGTTGAACCGCCGGAAGTTCCTGAGCAGGTCCGCCGTGACGGGGGCGGGGGTGGCGTTGGCCGGTGCGGCGGCGGCTCCGGCGGCCGGGGCGGCCACCGGGCGCGGGGGCCGCGGGAAGCCCAAGCGGTACGCGCTGACCGTGCTCGGCACCACCGACCTGCACGGGCACGTCTTCAACTGGGACTACTTCAAGGACGCCGAGTACACGGACGCGGCGGGCAACGCCCAGGGGCTGGCCCGCGTCTCCACCCTGGTGGACCGGGTCCGCGAGGAGAAGGGCCGCCGCAACACGCTGCTGCTGGACGCGGGTGACACCATCCAGGGCACTCCGCTGACGTACTACTACGCGAAGGTGGACCCGATCACCGCCGAGGGCGGTCCGGTGCACCCGATGGCGCAGGCGATGAACGCGATCGGGTACGACGCGGTGGCGCTCGGCAACCACGAGTTCAACTACGGCATCGAGACGCTGCGCAAGTTCGAGGAGCAGTGCGACTTCCCGCTGCTGGGCGCCAACGCGGTGGACGCGAAGACGCTGAAGCCGGCGTTCCCGCCGTACTTCATGAAGACGTTCCGGGTGAAGGGCGCGCCGCCGGTGAAGGTGGCGGTGCTGGGGCTGACCAATCCGGGCATCGCGATCTGGGACAAGGCGTACGTGCAGGGGAAGCTGGCCTTCCCGGGGCTGGAGGAGCAGGCCGCCAAGTGGGTGCCGAAGCTGCGCTCGATGGGTGCCGACGTGGTGGTGGTGTCGGCGCACTCGGGGTCGTCGGGCACGTCCTCCTACGGTGACCAGTTGCCGTACGTGGAGAACGCGGCGGCGAACGTGGCGCGGCAGGTGCCGGGTATCGACGCGATCCTCGTCGGGCACGCGCATGTGGAGATCCCGGAGCTGAAGGTCGTCAACGAGAAGACCGGGAGGACGGTCGTGCTGTCGGAGCCGCTGTGTTACGCGGAGCGGCTCACCCTGTTCGATTTCGACCTGGTCTTCGAGCGCGGCCGGTGGCAGGTGGAGTCGGTCCGGGCGTCGCTGCGCGACGCGAGGACGGTCGAGGACGATCCGCGGATCACCGAGCTGCTCGGCCGGCAGCACGCGGAGGTCGTGGCGTACGTCAACCAGGTGGTCGGCACCGCGACCGAGACGCTGACGACGGTCGAGGCGCGGTACCGGGACGCCCCGATCATCGACCTGATCACGAAGGTGCAGGAGGACGTGGTCCGGGAGGCGCTGGCCGGTACGGAGTTCGCCTCGCTGCCGGTTCTCGCGCAGGCGTCGCCGTTCTCGCGGACCTCCGAGATTCCGGCGGGGAACGTGACGATCCGGGACCTGTCGAGTCTGTACGTGTACGACAACACGCTGGTCGCGAAGTTGATGACGGGTGCGCAGGTGCGGGCGTACCTGGAGTACTCGGCGGAGTACTACGTGCGGACGGCGGCCGGGGCGCCGGTGGAGGTGGACGAGCTGACCAACGCGAACGGCCGTCCGGACTACAACTACGACTACGTGTCGGGGCTGACGTACGAGATCGACATCGCGCAGGCGCCGGGGTCGCGTATCCGGAACCTGGCCCACGGTGGTGCGCCGTTGGACGACGCTCAGCAGTTCGTGCTGGCGGTGAACAACTACCGGGCCAACGGCGGGGGTGCCTTCCCGCATGTGGCGGCGGCCAGGGAGCTGTGGTCGGAGTCGACGGAGATCCGGACGCGGATCGCCGAGTGGGTGACGGCGAGGGGCGTGCTGGATCCGAAGGACTTCGCGTCCGTGGACTGGTCGTTGACGCGGGACGGCGTGCCGGTGTTCTGAGCGCGGTGCGGTGCGGCCTCAGATTCCCTCGACCAGCGGGGTCAGTGTCCGGTGGTCGCGTGCGGAGGGGATCTGGGGCTGTCCGCGTTCCAGGCCGAAGGTGGTGAAGGCGGTGCGGGCGGGGAGCGGGTAGGGCTCCTGTCCGGTGAGGTCGTTGAGGATGGTCGCGCTGCGCCAGGCGGCGAGGCCGAGGTCGGGGGCGCCGACGCCGTGGGTGTGGGTCTCGGCGTTCTGGACGTAGACGCGGCCGGTGACGGAGGGGTCGAGGACGAGGCGGAAGCGTGCGTCGACGCGGGGGCGTTCGTGGTTGTCGCGGCGCATGTAGGGGTCGAGGCCGGCGAGGACGTGGCCGAGGGGGCGTTCGCGGTAGCCGGTGGCGAGGACGACGGCGTCGGTGGTGAGGCGGGAGCGGGTCTTCTGTTGTTCGTGTTCGAGGTGCAGTTCGACCTGGGTGGTGGCGATGCGGCCGGCGGTGCGGACGTGGACGCCGGGGGTGAGGACGGTGTCGGGCCAGCCGCCGTCGAGGGTGCGGCGGTAGAGCTCGTCGTGGATGGCGGCGGTGGTGTCGGCGTCGATGCCCTTGTGGAGTTGCCATTGTCCGGCGACGAGGCGGTCGCGGACCGGTTCGGTGAGGGCGTGGAAGTAGCGGGTGTAGTCGGGGGTGAAGTGTTCCAGGCCGAGCTTGGAGTACTCCATGGGGGCGAAGGCCTCGCTGCGGCCGAGCCAGTGCAGTTTCTCGCGGCCGACGGGGCGGTGGCGGAGCAGGTCGAGGAAGATCTCGGCGCCGGACTGGCCGGTGCCGATGACGGTGACGTGTCCGGCGGCGAGGAGGGTGTCACGGTGGTCGAGGTAGTCGGCGGCGTGGACGACGGGGACGCCGGGGGCGTCGACGAGGGGTTTGAGGGGGTCGGGGACGTGGGGTTCGGTGCCGACGCCGAGGACGACGTTGCGGGTGTGGGTGCGGCCGAGGGCTTCGGCCTCTCCGTCGGCGTCGAGTCGGGTGTAGTCGACTTCGAAGAGGTCGCGTTCGGGGTTCCAGCGGACGGCGTCGACCTGGTGGTGGAAGCGCAGGGAGGGGAGGGCTTCGGCGACCCAGCGGCAGTAGGCGTCGTACTCGGCGCGCTGGATGTGGAAGCGTTCGGCGAAGTAGAAGGGGAAGAGGCGGTCGCGGGCCCTGAGGTGGTTGAGGAAGGTCCAGGGGCTGGCCGGGTCGGCGAGGGTGACCAGGTCGGCGAGGAAGGGCACTTGGACGCGTGCGCCGTCGATGAGCAGGCCGGGGTGCCAGTGGAAGGCGGGGCGCTGGTCGTAGAAGACGGTGTGGAGGCCGGCGAGGGGGTCGGCGAGGGCGGCGAGGGAGAGGTTGAAGGGGCCGATGCCGACGCCGACGAGGTCGCGGGGGGCGTCGGGCGTGGGGTCGGGGGTGGCGTTCACCGGGGGGTGGGTCCTTCCAGGGCTGTTTCCACGAGGGTCAGGAGGGTGGCCAGGTCGGCGGGCCGGGTGTGGGGGTTGAGGAGGGTGGCCTTGAGCCAGAGCCGGCCGTCGGTGCGGGCCCGGCCGAGGACGGCGGCGCCGGTGGTGAGGAGGGTGCGGCGGACGGTGGCTACGGTGTCGTCGGTGGCGTGCGCGGGCCGGAAGAGGACCGTGCTGATGGTGGGCGGGGCGTGCAGTTCGAACCCGGGGTGGTCGTGGACGAGGGCGGCGAACTCCTCGGCGAGCGCGCAGACGGTGTCGACGAGGGCGCCGAGGCCGGTGCGGCCCAGGGTCTTGAGGGTGACGGCGATCTTGAGGATGTCGGGGCGCCGGCTGGTGCGGGGTGAGCGGCCGAGGAGGTCCGGGAGGCCGGCGTCGGTGTCGTCGTCCGGGTTGAGGTACTCGGCGCGGTGGTGGAGCGCGGCGAGGTCGTCGCCGTCCTTGACCGTGAGGAGGCCGGCGGCGATGGGCTGCCAGCCGAGTTTGTGCAGGTCGAGGGTGACGGTGTGGGCGGCGTCCAGTCCGGCGAGTCGGGGTCGGTGCCGGTCGCTGAAGAGGAGGCCCGCGCCGTAGGCGGCGTCGACGTGGAGGCGGGCGCCGTGGGCGGTGCAGCGGTCGGCGATCTCGGGCAGCGGGTCGATGAGGCCGGCGTCGGTGGTGCCGGCGGTGGCGACGACGAGGTGGGGTCCGGGGATGCGGGTGAGCGCCTCGTCGAGGGAGGCGGGGTCGAGGGTGCCGGCGGGGGCGGGGACGGTGACGGGTTCGGGCAGGCCCAGCAGCCAGGCGGCGCGGGGCACCGAGTGGTGGACGCCGGGGCCGTGGAGCAGTCGCACGTTCGGGCCGTGTGCTTCGCGTGCTAGGAGGACGGCGAGTTGGTTGGACTCGGTGCCGCCGGTGGTGACGAGGGCGTCGGTGGCGCCGGTCTCCTGGGCCAGGGTGCGGGTGACGAGGGCTTCCAGTGCGGAGGCGGCCGGTGCCTGGTCCCAGGAGTCGAGGGAGGGGTTGAGGACGCTCGCGGCGAGGTCGGCGGCCGCGGCGACGGCGAGGGGCGCGCCGTGCAGGTGGGCGGCGCACAGGGGGTGGGCGGGGTCGGCGGCGCCGGCGGCGAGGGCGGTGACCAGGGCGCGGAGGGCCTCGGGGTCCCCCTGGTCGGGCAGGAGGGTGCCGGCTGCCTGCGCGACGCGGGTGGCGACGGCTTCGGGGCCGCCTGCGGGGAGGGGGCCGCCGCGTGCCGCGGCGCCGGTGCGCAGGGCGTCGAGCACGGTGTCGAGCAGGGGCCGCAGGGTGTCGGGGCCGTGCGGGCCCGAGGCGAGGGGCGGCATGCCCATGGGCTGTCCTCCGGGCGTGAGGGGAGTTCCAGCGTGCACGGGGTCGCGTGGATACGCCCGGACAGCCCAACGATCGCAACCCGAAAGGGGTATGTGTGCGGCCGGTCTCCCGTGGGAGGGGGCCCGGCCGCGTTCCGGCTCAGTGCGTCCGGGCCTCCCGTACCCGCAGGGCGCGGGCGAGGTCGTCGAGTTGGTCGGCGAGCTTGCGCCGCAGGGCGGGGGTCGGTTCGGCGTCGTCGAGGCAGGCCTGGCCGAGGCGCAGGTTGTCGGTGTCGACGGCGTGGACGGGGAAGGCCCAGCGGCCGGCGGCCTCGGCGATGGCGGGGCCGCGGCGGGCGGCGACGGCGACCGCTTCGGCGTAGTAGCGCGGTACGAAGTCCTGGACGAGGTCGGCCTGTTCGGGCTGCCAGAAGCCCTGGGCGGTGGCGGTGAAGAGGTAGTTGGAGAGGTCGTCGGAGGCGAACATGGCCTCCCAGGCGCGGTTCTTGGCCTCGGGGTCGGGGAGGGCGGCGCGGCAGCGGGCGGCGCCCTCCTGGCCGGTGGCGCTGGGGTCGCGGGCGAGTTCGGCGGCGATGGCGGTCTCGTCGGTGGCGCCGAGGACGGCGAGGCGGGTGAGGATGCGCCAGCGCAGTTCGGGGTCGAGTTCGGGGCCGCCGGGGACGGTGCCGTCGGCGAGCCAGGCGGCGATGGCGTCGGGGTGGGCGGCGGTGGCGATGCGGTGGCGTACGGCGATGAGGCGCAGGCCGGGGTGGTCACCGTCCTCGGTGCGGCGGATGAGGTCGCGGCAGAGGTCGGTGAGGGTGGCCAGGGCGGCGGGCCGCTGTTCGGGGGTGGCGTAGCGGTCGGCGACCTGGGCGGAGGCGAAGGCGAGGACGCCGTCGACGAGGGCGAGGTCGGTCTCGTGGGGGAGGTGGGTGCGGGCGATGTCCAGGTAGGCGCCGGTGGTGAGGTCGCCGTCGCGGACGGCGTCGCGCAGGGCGTTCCAGACGACGGCCCGGGTGAGCGGGTCGGGGAGGCCGGAGAGCCGGGCGTGCAGGGTCCGGAAGGAGTCGGCGTCGAAGCGGATCTTGGCGTAGCTCAGGTCGCCGTCGTTGAGGACGACCAGGGCGGGGAGTTTGCCGATGGGCCTCGGTTCGTCCTGGGGGATGTCGAGGTCGAGGCGTTCGCGCAGGGTGAGCCGGCCCTCGTCGGTGAGGTCCTGGTCGTAGAGGCCGACGGCGATGCGGTGGGGGCGGGTGCCCGCGTGGTCCACGGTGAGGGCGCGGCTGCCGTTCTCGCCGGTGAGGCGCGGGGTGAGGGTGTCGACGCCGGTGGTGCGCAGCCAGGCGTCGGCCCAGGCGTGGACGTCGCGGTCGGTGGCGGCGGCGAGGGAGTCGATGAAGTCGGCGAGGGTGGCGTTGGCGAACTTGTGCCGCTCGAAGTGGGTGTTGATGCCGGCCAGGAAGTCCTTCTCGCCGAGCCAGGTGACGAGTTGCCGCAGGGCGGAGGCGCCCTTGGCGTAGGAGATGCCGTCGAAGTTGAGGAGGGCGGAGGCGGTGTCCTCGACGTTCTCGGGGGCGACGGGGTGGGTGGTGGGGCGTTGGTCGGCGTCGTAGCCCCAGGGCTTGCGGGTGACGCCGAAGTCGGTCCAGGTCCGGGTGAAGCGGGTGGCCTCGGCGGTGGTCTGGTAGCCCATGTACTCGGCGAAGGACTCGTTGAGCCAGATGTCGTCCCACCAGCGGAGGGTGACGAGGTCGCCGAACCACATGTGGGCCATCTCGTGGGCGATGACCATCGCGCGGGTCTGCCGCTCGGTGTCGGTGACGGCGGAGCGGAAGACGAACTCGTCACGGAAGGTGACCAGGCCGGGGTTCTCCATGGCGCCGGCGTTGAACTCTGGGACGAACGCCTGGTCGTAGGAGTCGAAGGGGTAGGGCTCGGTGAACTTCTCGTTGTAGCGGTCGAAACAGCCGCGGGTGATCTCGAAGAGTTCGTCGGCGTCGGCGTCCAGGTGGCGGGCGAGGGAGCGGCGGCAGTGGATGCCGAAGGGCAGGCCGCGGTGCTCGGTGCGCTGGGAGTGCCAGGGGCCGGCGGCGACGGCCACGAGGTAGGTGGAGATGAGGGGGGTCGCGGCGGCCTTCCAGTGGCCGTCCCCGGTGTGCTCGGTGATGCCGTTGGCGAGGACGGTCCAGTCCTTGGGCGCGGTGACGGTGAGGTCGAAGACGGCCTTCAGGTCGGGCTGGTCGAAGGCGGCGAAGACGCGCTGGACGTCGTCCATGAAGAGCTGCGTGTAGACGTAGGTCTCGCCGTCGCTGGGGTCGGTGAAGCGGTGCATGCCCTCGCCGGTGCGCGAGTAGTGCATGGCGGCCTCGACGCGCAGTTCGTGCTCGCCCGGGGTGAGGTTCTTCAGCGCGAGCCGGTTGTCGGTCAGGGCGGCGGGGTCGAGGGGGTGTCCGTCCAGGGTGACGGTGCGCAGCTCGGCGGGCTTGACCTCGACGAAGGTGTCCGTGGTGCCCGTCTCGCCGCGGACGGTGAAACGGATGGCGGTGCGGGAGTCGAAGGTCTCGTCCCCACGGGTCAGATCGAGGTCGATCGTGTAGTGGTGGACGTCGAGGAGCCGGGCACGGGTCTGCGCTTCGTCGCGCGTCAGTACGGACATGACGCCATGCTGCCTGATGGGGTGGGCAGGGCACAGAGGCGGATCGCTACGCGGAGTATGTCCGGTCCGTTCCGGCCCGGTGCGCTCCCCGGCGTGCGCCCCCTGGTGGGGGCGCGGGGGCTCGCGGGGTTCAGCCGGAGGAGGCGGGGGTCGTGCCGTTGCCGTTGTCCTCCGCGATGCGCTCGTGGTGGTGGATCACCTCGGCGATGATGAAGTTCAGGAACTTCTCGGCGAACGCCGGGTCCAGCTTGGCGCTTTCGGCGAGGGCGCGCAGCCGGGCGATCTGCTGGGCCTCCCGGGCCGGGTCGGCGGGCGGGAGCTGGTGCCGGGCCTTGAGGTGGCCGACCTGCTGGGTGCACTTGAAGCGCTCGGCGAGCATGTGGACGACGGCCGCGTCGATGTTGTCGATGCTGTCCCGCAGCCGGGCCAGCTCCTCGCGGACGGCGGGGTCGACGGCACCGGTACCGGTGTTGCTGGTGGTCATGGGCGCCCACCCTACGTGCGGACGCGGGGCGGTCGCAGTCCGTCTCAGGGCCCGAGAACCTCGCGGGGGCCGTGGGGGGGCGGGGCCTGGGCGCGGTCCGGCCGGCGTCGGGCCGTTCCCGTCCTTCCACTGTACGAGGGGCGCCATGGCTGCCGGGCGGGGGCGTCCCTCGTACAGTGGGAGGAGGGTTCAGGCGTCTTGGGGGTGGGCGTGGCGAACGGCGGACCGGTGGAGCACGGTTTCCCGCACCTGGAGACGGTGCGGGCCGCCGTCACGGCGCTGTACAGGCGGTTGTCGTACGACACCGTGCGGACGTTCTCGGCCAGCGTGGCCCCGGCCGACGTGGCGTTCTGCGACACGGACGACCTGTATCTGGGGACGCAGCGGGTGGCTCAGGAGCTGGTGCGCCACTACCGGCTGCCCGACGCCCGGATGATCGTCTCCTTCCGGGAGATGACGCACGCGGCGAGCGTGGAGCTGGCGGCGGGGCCGGAGTACTTCATCGAGCTGAACGACCGCTTCCGTACGCATCGCCGGGACATCGGGGCGGCCCTCGCGCACGAGGTGATGCACGTGTACCTGCACCGCCTCGACCTGTCCTTCCCCGGTACCCGGGACAACGAGATCCTCACCGACACGGCTGCGGCGTACCTGGGTGCGGGCTGGCTGCTGCTGGACGCCTTCCGCCAGGACGCGGCGTCCTCGCAGAAGCTGGGGTATCTGACGCCGGAGGAGTTCGGCTATGTCCTGGCCAAGCGGGCGCTGGTCTTCGGGGAGGACCCGTCGGTGTGGTTCACCAGTCCGCAGGCCTACACGGCGTACGGGGAGGGCAGGGCCCGGGCCCGTCGGGACGGGCAGCAGCCGCCGTTGACGGCGGCGGGGTGGGCGGGTCGCCGCCGGTACGCGCGGGACCGCCGCCACGCGCAGGATCCGCACGCCGTCGCCGCGGCGGAGGAGGGGCCGTACTCGTTCACGTCGGGCGGGCGCGGTCCGCTGCGGGTGTCGTTCCCCTGTCCGACGTGTCACCAGCGGATCAGGGTGCCGGTGCGGGGGCGGGTGCGGGCGCGGTGCGGGCTGTGCCGGACGGTACTGGAATGCGACACCTAGAACAGGTGCACGGTGCTTCAATGCCCGCATGACGGAGACGATCAACGAGCCCTGGGGGCTCAGTGTGTTCGGTGCGGGCAGTGTGCGGGTCGAGCCGCAGCTGGTACGGGTGAAGCTGGCGGTGGACGTGCTGGAGCCCGCGCCCGACCGGGCCTTCGAGGGGGCCGGAACGGCCGTGGCACGGCTGCGGGAGGTGCTGCGCCGGCACGGGATACCGGACACCTCGGTCTCGGGCTCCCGCCTCAGGCTCAGTTCGGAGTACAACGGCTACGGCGGTGAGCGGACGTTCCTCGGGTACCGCTGCCAGGCGTCCTACTCGGTCCAGACCGAGGCCCTGGACGGGCTCCAGCAGCTCATCGTGGACGCGGTGGACGCGGGCGCGCACCGGATCGACGAGGTCGAGTTCGACGTGCACGACAAGCCGGCGATGCGCGACGAGGCCCGTCGCAGGGCCGTGGCCGCCGCCCGCCGCAAGGCCGAGGTGTACACGGAGGCGGCGGGGGTGCGGCTGGGGCCGGTGGTGCACATCCAGGACGTGGACGCCGAGTCCTTCCGCCAGTACCGGGGCCATGGGGGCGGGGGCGGCGGCTCGGCCGGTGACCTGGCGCCGGGGATGGTGGAGGTGTCGGCGGGTGTGGTGCTGGGCTTCACCCTGACCCACTGAACTGAACCGCTGACCCACTGGGCCCACTGACGCCGTCTCAGGCCGGCCGCACGATGCCCTGCGCGCGGGCGGCCGCGAGCCATGCGGGGAACTCGCCCACCAGACGGTCGTACAGCTCGGCGTCGGTCACCTTCCGCGGGTCGCGGCCCGCGTGGAAGAACCCGGCGTTGTCGACGACCCGCCGCTCCGGCACCGCCAGGTCGTCGAGTCTGCGCAGGTAGTCGAACTGGCGGCTGTCCGGGTCGCCGAAGCCGACGAACTGCCAGAACAGCGGCAACGGCGCCGCCTTGCACAGGTACCGTTCCGCGGCGAGCTTGTTGATCGGTCCGCCGTCGGTCTGGAAGACGACCAGGGCGGGGTGGCGGGCGCCGCTGTCGAGGTAGTGGTCGATGACGGCGTCCATGGCCAGGTGGTAGCTGGTCTTCCCCATGTGTCCGAGGCCAGCCACGATCCGGTCGATGCGTCCGCGGTGGTCGGCGAGGTCGATCCGGGAGACGGCGTCGACGTCCGTGGAGAAGAAGACCACCGGCACGGTGCCGTCGTCGTCGAGGTGCGCGGACAGTCCGAGCACGCGGTCGGCGAGGCCCTGCACGCTGCCGTCCCGGTAGTACGGCTTCATGGAGCCGGAGTAGTCCACGACCAGGTAGACCGCGGCCCGGGCCCCCTCCAGCCCGTGCTTGGTCAGGGACACCCCGGCGGTCTTGTACAGGTCGACCAGCGCGGGCGCCGTCTCCTGGACCTTGGTGAGACTGATCGCGGCCATGCGGACTCCCCGTCACCCGATGCGTACGGCACTCGGCTGCCGAGGCTACGGCACGGTGCACCCCGCCTCTCAGCTCGTCCACAGGCGTTCGCTATTTTGTTCGCCGCCGTCCCCACCGGCTCACCGTCCGTTTCGTCCCGAGGAGCCGGCGTGGATCCCGAGTCCACCGTCACCACCTGTTACCGCCATCCCGCGGTGGAGTGCCACGTCCGGTGCACCCGCTGCGAGCGTCACATCTGCCCGGACTGCATGCGCGAGGCGCCCGTGGGCCACCAGTGCCCCGAGTGCGTGAAGGAGGGGGCGCGGTCGGCCCGGCAGGCCCGGACGATCGTCGGCGGGCGGATCTCGACGACGCCCGTGGTGACGTACGTGCTGTTCGCGCTGAACGTCCTCGTGTACCTGGCGGAGGCGGTGCGGCCGGAGCTGGTGGACCGCTTCTCCATGGTCGGTGCGCGGCTCGTCGACCCGGGCGGCGGCCGCTACGTCTACGAGGGCGTGTACCTCGGGCACTTCCGTACCGAGGGGATCGTGGCCGGCGAGTGGGAGCGGATGCTCACCAGCGCCTTCCTCCACATCTCGCCCTTCGAGGGGACGTTCGGGATCCTGCACCTCACGATGAACATGGTCGTGCTGTGGCAGCTGGGGAGGGTCGTGGAGCCGATGCTGGGCCGGGTGCGGTTCGCCGTCCTGTACCTGCTGTCGGCGCTCGGCGGTTCCGTCCTGCAACTGGTGTTCGCCGACCCCGGGCAGTCCGCGGTCGGCGCGTCGGGCGCGGTCTTCGGCCTGGCGGCGGCGTACTACGTCCTGCACCGCCGGGTGGGTGCGGACATGGGCGCGGTCAACCGTTTCATGGCCTTCCTGCTGCTGTGGCTGGTGGTGTCCGCGGGGTTCACCTCCTGGCAGGGCCACCTCGGCGGCCTCCTGGCGGGCGGCGCGCTGGCCTTCGCGTACGCGTACGCGCCCCCGGGCGGGCGGCGGACGGCGGTGCAGGCCGGTGCGTGCGCGGGGCTGGTGGTGCTGCTGGCGGTGACGGCGGCGATCAAGGTGTCGGAGATGACAGGCGGAGGTATTCCCCTATGAAACGTGCCGGTGTGCTGCTCCTCGCGGCCGTCCCCCTGGTCGCCACGGGGGTGTACTTCGTCATGCCGTCGGACTCGGCGGACGCCCCGGTGACGCCGCCCGTGTCCACCACCCAGTCGTCCCGCGAGGACGCCAAGAGCCGGGCGGAGGAGGAGCGGGCGGCGGACGACGCGCTCATCGCCGGTCTGCCGCCGGGGCTCGCCGCTCCCGCGAAGAAGGAGCTGGCGCAGCAGCTGGTGTCCAGCGCCGAGAACTCGACCACGAAGTGGCGCACCTCCTACGGCACCATCGAGGACCTCGGCGACGGGTGCGGCTACACGGCGGGCATCATCGGCTTCTGCTCCGGCACGCACGACCTGCTCATGCTGGTGGAGCGCTACACGAAGGACCACCCGGGCAACGGTCTGGCGGCCTATCTGCCGGCTCTGCGCGAGGTGGACGGCACCGACTCCCACGAGGGCCTGGACCCCGGCTTCCCGGCCGCCTGGCGGGCGGAGGCGGAGCTTCCCGCGTTCCGCGAGGCGCAGGAGCGGGAGCGGGACCGCGTGTACTTCGAGCCGGCGGTGCGCCTGGCCAAGCTGGACGGGCTCGGCACGCTGGGCCAGTTCGTCTACTTCGACGCGATGGTCTTCCACGGACCCGACACGGACGCGGAGGGCTTCTACGGGCTGCGGGAGCAGACCCTGCGGAAGGCGAAGACGCCGGGCCAGGGGGGCGAGGAGAAGGCCTACCTGAAGGCGTTCCTGGACGTCCGCTCGCAGGCCATGCGGGCCAAGCGCCCCGGCATCGACACCTCGCGCGTCGACACGGCGCAGCGCCGGTTCCTGGCGGCGGGGAACCTGGGGCTGGACACACCGCTGGTGTGGGAGATGTACGGGGACACGTACCGGCTGCCGTAGGCGCGGCCCGGAGCATGCGACGGCGCCTGCCCCTTTGTCCGGTCGGGGACAGGGCAGGCGCCATCAGTGTTCCGCACGCCTTTGTGCGGGACGTTCTTCGGTTGTTCCGTCCGTCAGACCGCGAGAGCGCGGTCGGTCGGGCGGATCGGGGCCGGCAGTTCGCTGGCTCCGGTCAGGAAGCTGTCGGCGCCGCGGGCGGCCGAGCGGCCCTCCGCGATCGCCCAGACGATGAGCGACTGGCCGCGGCCGGCGTCACCGGCGACGAACACACCCGGCACGTTGGTCTGGAAGTCGGCGTCCCGGGCGATGTTACCGCGTTCGTCGAGTTCCAGGCCGAACTGGTCCACCAGCCCGTTCTCCCGGTCGGTGCCGGTGAAGCCCATGGCGAGGGTGACCAGCTGGGCCGGGATCTTGCGCTCGGTGCCCGGCTTCGGGGTGAGCTTGCCGTCGATGAACTCGACCTCGCTCATGTGCAGCCACTGGACGTTGCCGTCCTCGTCGCCCTCGAAGTGGGTGGTGGAGACGGCGTAGACCCGCTCGCCGCCCTCCTCGTGGGCCGAGGTGACCTTGTAGAGCATCGGGAAGGTCGGCCACGGCTGGCGCACCGCGTCCCGCTCCTCGCCCGGCCGGGGCATGATCTCCAGCTGGGTGACGGAGGCCGCGCCCTGGCGGTGGGCGGTGCCCACGCAGTCGGCGCCGGTGTCGCCGCCGCCGATGACGACGACGTGCTTGCCCTCGGCCGAGATCGGCGGGGCGACGTAGTCACCCTCCTGGACCTTGTTGGCCAGGGGCAGGTACTCCATCGCCTGGTAGATGCCCTGGAGCTCGCGGCCGGGGACCGGCAGGTCGCGGGCGGTGGTGGCGCCGGCGGCGATGACGACGGCGTCGTAGCGCTTCTTCAGGTCGGTGGCCTTGAGGTCGCGGCCGATCTCGACGCCGGTGCGGAAGCGGGTGCCCTCCGCGCGCATCTGCTCGATGCGGCGGTTGATGTGCCGCTTCTCCATCTTGAACTCGGGGATGCCGTAGCGCAGCAGGCCGCCGATGCGGTCCGCGCGCTCGTAGACGGCTACCGTGTGGCCGGCCCGGGTGAGCTGCTGGGCGGCGGCGAGACCGGCCGGGCCGGAGCCGATGACGGCGACGGTCTTGCCGGACAGGCGCTCGGGGATCTGCGGGGCCACGTCCCCGGTCTCCCACGCCTTGTCGATGATCGAGACCTCGACGTTCTTGATGGTGACCGCCGGCTGGTTGATGCCGAGCACGCACGCCGACTCGCACGGCGCCGGGCACAGGCGGCCGGTGAACTCCGGGAAGTTGTTGGTGGCGTGCAGGCGCTCCTGCGCGGCCGACCAGTCCTCGCGGTAGGCGTAGTCGTTCCACTCGGGGATCAGGTTCCCGAGCGGGCAGCCGTTGTGGCAGAACGGGATGCCGCAGTCCATGCAGCGGCTGGCCTGCTTGCTGATGATCGGCAGCAGGGAGCCGGGGACGTAGACCTCGTTCCAGTCCTTGACGCGCTCCGGGACGGGGCGGGTCTTGGCGACCTCGCGCCCGTGGTTGAGAAAGCCCTTGGGATCAGCCATTGGTCGCCGCCTCCATCATCTTCTCGGTGATCTCGGTCTCGGAGAGACCGGCTCGCTCGGCGGCGTCCTTGGCGGCGAGCACTGCCTTGTACGTGCTGGGGATGATCTTGCCGAAGCGCTCGACGGCTGCTGGCCAGTCGGCGAGCAGCTTCTCGGCGACGGTGGAGCCCGTCTCCTCCTGGTGCCGGCGCACCACGTCGTGCAGCCACTGCTTGTCGGCGTCGTCGAGCGCCTCGATCGCGCCCACGTTGCCGACGTTGACGTTGTCCCGGTCGAGGTCGATGACGTACGCGACGCCACCGGACATGCCGGCCGCGAAGTTGCGCCCGGTCTCGCCGAGGACGACGGCGTGGCCGCCGGTCATGTACTCGCAGCCGTGGTCGCCGACGCCCTCGGAGACGACCAGCGCGCCGGAGTTGCGGACGCAGAAGCGCTCGCCGACCTTGCCGCGCAGGAACATCTCGCCGCCGGTGGCGCCGTAGCCGATGGTGTTGCCGGCGATGGTGGAGTACTCGGCGAGGTGGTCGGCGCCCCGGTCCGGGCGGACGACGATCCGGCCGCCGGAGAGGCCCTTGCCGACGTAGTCGTTGGCGTCGCCCTCCAGGCGCAGCGTGACGCCGCGCGGGACGAAGGCGCCGAAGGACTGGCCGGCGGAGCCGGTGAAGGTGATGTCGACGGTGTCGTCGGGCAGGCCCGCGCCGCCGAACTTCTTCGTGACCTCGTGGCCGAGCATGGTGCCGACCGTGCGGTTGATGTTGCGGATCGGGACCTGGGCGCGCACCGGCGCGGCGTCGGTGGCGCTGGAGGCCGCCAGCGCGTCCGAGGCGAGCTTGATCAGCTGGTTGTCGAGCGCCTTCTCCAGGCCGTGGTCCTGGACGACGGCCTGGTGGCGCACGGCGCCCTCGGGCAGCGCGGGGACGTGGAAGAGCGGCTCCAGGTCGAGGCCCTGGGCCTTCCAGTGGTCGACGGCGCGGGTGACGTCGAGGGTCTCGGCGTGGCCGACGGCCTCCTCGATGGAGCGGTAGCCCAGCTCGGCGAGGATCTCGCGGACCTCTTCGGCGATGAAGCGGAAGAAGTTGACGATGTACTCGGCCTTGCCGGAGAACCTCTCGCGCAGCACCGGGTTCTGGGTCGCGATGCCGACCGGGCAGGTGTCCAGGTGACAGACGCGCATCATGACGCAGCCGGAGACGACGAGCGGCGCGGTCGCGAAGCCGAACTCCTCGGCGCCGAGCAGCGCGGCGATGACGACGTCCCGGCCGGTCTTGAGCTGGCCGTCGGTCTGGACGACGATGCGGTCGCGCAGGCCGTTGAGCAGCAGGGTCTGCTGGGTCTCGGCGAGGCCCAGCTCCCAGGGGCCGCCGGCGTGCTTGAGGGAGGTGAGCGGCGAGGCGCCCGTGCCGCCGTCGTGGCCGGAGATCAGGACGACGTCCGCGTGGGCCTTGGAGACGCCCGCCGCGACCGTGCCCACGCCGACCTCGGAGACCAGCTTCACGTGGATGCGGGCCTGCGGGTTGGCGTTCTTGAGGTCGTGGATCAGCTGGGCCAGGTCCTCGATGGAGTAGATGTCGTGGTGCGGGGGCGGGGAGATCAGGCCGACGCCGGGGGTGGAGTGCCGGGTCTTGGCGACCCAGGGGTAGACCTTGTGGCCGGGCAGCTGCCCGCCCTCGCCGGGCTTGGCCCCCTGGGCCATCTTGATCTGGATGTCGTCCGCGTTGACCAGGTACTCGGAGGTGACGCCGAAGCGGCCCGAGGCGACCTGCTTGATGGACGAGCGCCGCGCCGGGTCGTACAGGCGCTCCGGGTCCTCGCCGCCCTCACCGGTGTTGGACTTGCCGCCCAGCTGGTTCATGGCGATGGCGAGGGTCTCGTGCGCCTCCTGGGAGATGGAGCCGTACGACATGGCGCCGGTGGAGAAGCGCTTGACGATCTCGGAGACGGGCTCGACCTCGTCGAGGGGGATGGGCTGCCGGTCGCTCTTGAAGCCAAACAGGCCGCGCAGCGTCATCAGGCGCTCGGACTGCTCGTTCACGCGCTCGGTGTACTTCTTGAAGATGTCGTACGTGCCGGAGCGCGTGGAGTGCTGGAGGCGGAAGACGGTCTCCGGGTCGAACAGGTGCGGTTCGCCCTCGCGGCGCCACTGGTACTCGCCGCCGATCTCCAGGGCCCGGTGCGCGGGCGCGATGCCGCTGGCCGGGTAGGCCTTGGCGTGCCGGGCGGCGACCTCCTTGGCGATGACGTCGATGCCGACGCCGCCGATCTTGGTGGCGGTGCCGTTGAAGTACGTGGCGACGAACTCCTCGTCGAGTCCGACCGCCTCGAAGACCTGGGCGCCGCGGTAGGAGGCGACGGTGGAGATGCCCATCTTGGACATGACCTTGAGGACGCCCTTGCCGAGGGCGTAGATCAGGTTCCGGATGGCCTGCTCGGGCTCGCCGTCGGTCGCCTGGAGGAAGGTGCCCGCGCGGACCAGGTCCTCGACGGACTCCATGGCCAGGTACGGGTTGACGGCCGCGGCGCCGTAGCCGATGAGCAGGGCGACGTGGTGGACCTCGCGGACGTCGCCGGCCTCGATCAGCAGGCCCACCTCGGTGCGCTGCTTGGTGCGGATGAGGTGGTGGTGGACGGCCGAGGTGAGCAGCAGCGACGGGATCGGGGCGTGCTCGGCGTCCGAGTGGCGGTCGGACAGGACGATCAGCCGGGCGCCGTTCTCGATGGCGGCGTCGGTCTCGGCGCAGATCTCCTCTATGCGCGCGGCGAGGGCGTCGCCGCCACCGTGCACCCGGTAGAGACCGGAGAGGGTCGCGGCCTTGAAGCCGGGCATGTCGCCGTCGGCGTTGATGTGGATGAGCTTGGCCAGCTCGTCGTTGTCGATGACCGGGAAGGGCAGCAGGACGCTGCGGCAGGAGGCGGCCGTCGGCTCCAGCAGGTTGCCCTGCGGGCCGAGCGAGGAGCGCAGGGAGGTGACCAGTTCCTCGCGGATCGCGTCCAGCGGCGGGTTGGTGACCTGGGCGAAGAGCTGGGTGAAGTAGTCGAAGAGCAGCCGCGGGCGGTCGGACAGCGCCGCGATCGGCGAGTCGGTGCCCATGGAGCCGATCGGCTCGGCGCCGGCCTTGGCCATCGGCGCGAGGATGACGCGCAGCTCCTCCTCGGTGTACCCGAAGGTCTGCTGGCGGCGGGTGACCGAGGCGTGGGTGTGCACGATGTGCTCGCGCTCGGGCAGGTCGGACAGCTCGATCTCGCCGGCCTCGATCCACTCGGCGTACGGCTTCTCCGCCGCGAGCTGGGCCTTGATCTCGTCGTCCTCGATGATGCGGTGCTCGGCGGTGTCCACGAGGAACATGCGGCCGGGCTGGAGGCGGCCCTTGCGGACGACCTTGGCCGGGTCGATGTCCAGGACGCCGACCTCGGAGCCGAGGACGACGAGGCCCTCGTCGGTCACCCAGTAGCGGCCGGGGCGCAGACCGTTGCGGTCGAGCACGGCGCCGACCTGCGTGCCGTCGGTGAAGGTGACACAGGCGGGGCCGTCCCAGGGCTCCATCATGGTGGAGTGGAACTGGTAGAAGGCGCGCCGGGCCGGGTCCATGGAGTCGTGGTTCTCCCACGCCTCCGGGATCATCATCAGCACCGAGTGCGGCAGCGAACGCCCGCCGAGGTGCAGCAGCTCCAGCACCTCGTCGAAGGAGGCGGAGTCGGAGGCGTCCGGCGTACAGACCGGGAAGATCCGCTCCAGGTCCGAGGACGAGCCGAACAGGTCCGAGGCGAGCTGGGACTCGCGGGCGCGCATCCAGTTGCGGTTGCCCTTGACCGTGTTGATCTCGCCGTTGTGCGCGACGAAGCGGTACGGGTGGGCGAGCGGCCAGCTCGGGAAGGTGTTGGTGGAGAAGCGGGAGTGCACGAGCGCGATCGCGGAGGCGAAGCGGCGGTCGGACAGGTCCGGGAAGAACGGCTCCAGCTGGCCGGTGGTCAGCATGCCCTTGTAGACGATGGTCCGCGCGGACAGCGACGGGAAGTAGACGCCGACCTCGCGCTCGGCGCGCTTGCGCAGCGCGAAGGCGCGGCGGTCGAGGGCGATGCCCTGGGAGGCGCCGTCCGTCACGAAGACCTGACGGAAGACCGGCATGGTCGAACGCGCGGTGGCGCCCAGCATCTGCGGGGCGACCGGGACCTCGCGCCAGCCGAGGACGGTGAGGCCCTCCTCGGCCGCGATCGTCTCGATCGTCGAGACGGCGTCGTCGGTGCCGTCCATCGGCAGGAAGGCGATGCCGACGGCGTACGCCCCGGCCTCGGGCAGCTCGAATTCGGCCACCTCGCGGAAGAAGGCGTCCGGCACCTGGGAGAGGATGCCCGCACCGTCGCCCGAGTCGGGCTCGGAACCGGTGGCACCGCGGTGCTCCAGGTTGCGCAGCACGGTGAGCGCCTGGTCGACCAGGGTGTGCGATGCCTCGCCGGTGAGAGTGGCGACGAAACCGACGCCGCAGGCGTCGTGCTCGTTGCGGGGGTCGTACATACCCTGCGCAGCAGGGCGAGCATCCATGAAGGACCAGTTCTGGCCATTCGCGGAGTGCTGGGACGGCTGGCGCGGCGTACGCATCGGCTCTCCCGTCGTCGTCATCTGGCATGTGCAAGTGCCGAGGGACGACGTTGGCCCTCTGCGTGAGATCAAAATTTCGTGCAGGTTACATGATGGAGTGATTCTCGGGAAGCGGGATAATCCGTTCCAACATGCGGACAGCGGGGGTGGCGGCGGGGGTACCGCGACCGGCGGTGTGATCCATGGGGACCGGGGCGGACAGATCGATGTCCGTCGGTCCGAGGGGGCGAGGAGAGCTCCGTCGCTCGCTTCGCGGGTGCGCGGCAGGCCTCATTGCTCACAGCGCTTACGGCTCATGCCCGGGGATCACGCGCTCGAAACCAGCGAGTAACGGTTATTTATGCGTGCTCCTGCATAGGTTCAAGCCGGGCTATCCTACGGCCGTTCCGAAGAAACTGCCCAGGGCGTACGTCACACCGGCCGCCGCGCCGCCGAGCGCGAGCTGCCGCAGCCCGCTGTACCACCAGCTCCGCGCCGTCACCTTGGCCACCACCGCGCCGCACAGGAACAGTCCGACCAGCGCGAGCACGACCGCCGGCCACAGCGAGGTGGCGCCGAGCAGGAAGGGCAGCACGGGGAGCAGGGCACCCAGCGCGAAGGAGCCGAACGAGGACACGGCCGCGACCAGCGGCGAGGGCAGGTCGCCGGGGTCGATGCCCAGTTCCTCGCGGGCGTGTATCTCCAGCGCCTGCTCGGGGTCGCGGGACAGCTGCCGGGCCACCTCGCGGGCGAGCCGCGGCTCCACGCCGCGCGCCTCGTAGAGCGCGGCCAGCTCGGCCTCCTCGTCCGCCGGGTGCTTCTTCAGCTCACGGCGCTCCACGTCCAGCTCGGCCTCGACCAGCTCGCGCTGCGAGGCGACGGAGGTGTACTCGCCGGCGGCCATGGAGAAGGCGCCGGCGGCCAGACCGGCCAGGCCGCTCAGCACGACGGTCTGCTGACCGACGGCGCCGCCCGCGACGCCTGTCATCAGGGCGAGGTTGGAGACCAGGCCGTCCATCGCGCCGAAGACGGCGGGGCGCAGCCAGCCGCCGTTCACGTCGCGGTGGGTGTGGTTGTCGCGGTGCGCCTCGTGGAGCGGCGCCTCGGTTTCGATGATGGCCATGCGGGCCCCCCGGAAGGCTAGTTTGGATCGGTTCTATTTTTTAACAACAACCAAGCTACGCCGCTCATTTCCGTCTCGCCAGCAAGGAAAGGCTGCACTTACCTGCGGGTTTACCCCTTCTCGCTCATCCGTGATCTTGAGCGCACAGATGTCGTCCGGGTGACGCTGGGGCCCGCGAGGCTGCGGGGCGCACCGCACCGGGGACACATCCGCAAAGGGAGAGGAGAGGCCGTGGCATCCACCGCCCGCATTCCCCAGGCCCTCGTGCCGGGGGACGCCGTCGGACTCCGTGACCGGGCCCGGGGCGCGCTGCTCGGTCTGGCCGTCGGGGACGCCCTCGGGGCGCCGGCCGAGAACATGAAGCCCTCCGAGATCCGCGCCCGCTGGGGCCGCATCACGGGGTACGTGGCCACGGTGCCGGCCGGCACCGACGACACCGAGTACGCGATCTTCTCGGGGCTGCTGCTGGCCCGGTACGGCTCCGCGCTCACCCCGGCCCATGTCGAGACGGCCTGGCACGAGTGGATCGCGGACCGGGAGGAGGGCCCGTTCCGGGGCGCCGGCTTCAGCGAACGCGGCACCCTGGAGAACCTGCGCCGGGGACTGGCCGCGCCCATCTCCGCCCAGCACCGGCACGCCTGGAGCGACGGGCTGGCCATGCGGGCCGCGCCCTACGGCGTCTTCGCGGCGGGCCGTCCCGCCGAGGCGGCCCGGCTGGTGGCGATCGACGGTTCGGTCAGCCACGACGGCGAGGGCATCTACGGCGGCCAGGCGGTGGCGGCCGGGGTCGCCGCGGCGATGGCGGGAGCGCCGCCCGTCGCGGTCGTGGCCTCCGCGCTGGCCGTCGTGCCGGACGACTCCTGGACGGCCCGGTGTCTGCGCCGCGCCATGACGGCGGCCCATCGCGGCGAACGCGCCGTCCGCTCGGCGGTGGTCATCGGCGGCTACCCCTGGACCGACCTGGCCCCCGAGGCGGTCGCGCTCGCCTTCGGCGCGTACGCGGCGGCCGACGGGGACTTCACGGACGCCGTGCTGACGGCCGTCAACATGGGCCGCGACGCGGACACGACGGCGGCGGTGGCAGGCGCCCTGGCCGGTGCGACGCGGGGCTGCGCCGCCATTCCGGCCGAGTGGGCGTCGGCCATCGGCCCGGCCCGCGGAAGCTGTCTGCCGGCGATGGCCGGACACCATGTGCTGGACGTGGCGGACCTGCTGACGCGGGCCGCGGAGGAGCCCAAGGGCGTCACCCGCGGCGAGGACGCTCGGTTCGGCGGCGCCCCTCACCCGGGCGACGGGCCCCGCCCGAGAAGCACCGACGACACGGCACCGACACCGACGCCGACCGTCGACGACGCGGTCGTGGGGGTGTGGCCGTGACCAGGTCGCGCTCGGCCGGTGAGGAGAGCGCCACCACCGCCTACGTCGTCCTGCCCGGTGGTCCGGAGGAGCCCGCGCCCCCCGGAAGCGGACAGCGCCCCGCGCCCACCGGCACCGGCACCGCCCCCGCCACTCCCACCGCCACCTGCACCCGCATCACCCCCACTCCCACCCCCGCCGACCGCCCCACCGAACCGGCGCCCGCCCCCCTCAGCGTCGGGCACCGCCCGGAGCCCGAGACCACCCCCCCGCCCCAGCCCGCGACGCGACGCGACCGTATCGAGGGCCTCCTCCTGGGCCTCGCCGCGGGAGACGCCGCCGGCTGGCCCGCCGCCCGGCACCGGGCCGCCCGGATGCCCGAGTGGACCCGTCGCCTCACCCGCGAACTGGACACCTTCGCGGAGCAGAACGCGACCACCACCCTCCCCGTCCCCATCGCCCTGAACCAGCCCCCGGAACCCCTGCGCCTCGGCCCGTCCGACGACGCCGAGTGGGCGGCGTTCGCGGCGGAGGCGGTGCTGCGGGCCGGGGACGACACCGCGCTCGGGGACCTGAGCCGGGAACGCCGGATGCGCGCGGCGATCGACCTGACCTGGAACGCCGTGGCCAGCGAGGTGGCGGCGGCCACGGAACGCGCCCCGGAGGCCGAGTCGGCGGTGCTGCCGCTGCGGGCCCGCATCTCGGTACGGGCGGGGCTCGGCAACCTCGCCACCGGCCTGCGCCCGCCCGCCACCGGCCACGACAACCCGCACTACTTCGACGACGCCGCCTGCGTCCGCGCCTGCGTCCTCGCCGTCGCCCACCCCGGCGCCCCCCGCGCGGCCGCCGACCTGGCCGAGTTCGACGCCCGCTACACCCAGGACGGCGACGGCGTGCACGGCGCCCGGGCCATGGCGGCGGCCCTGGCGTGCGCCCTCGACGGCGCCGACGTACGCACCTGCGTCACGGCCGCGCTGGCCGAACTCCCCGTGGAGACGGAGATCGGCCGCAACGCCCGCCAGGCACTGGCGCTGGCGGCGGACGCCGACAGCACCTTCGCTCTCGTGCCGCTGCTGGAGCACCAGATCGTCGACCACGTCTACAGCTACGGCATCGCCGCCGCCGAGACCGTCCCGGTCGCCCTCGCCCTGGCCACCGCCGCCCGCGGCCGCCTCGCGGAGGCCGTACCGGCGGCCGCCTGCCTGTCCCGGGTCGCGGACTCCGCCCCGGCGCTGGCCGGCGCCCTCACCGGCGCGCTGGGCGGCGGCACGGCGATCCCCGCTTCCTGGCGCGACACCTGCCGCACCCTCCCCGGCTGCGTGCTGCCCCGCCTCACCGGCACCGACCTGGTCGAACTCGCCGGACTCCTGCACGCGACGCAACCGCCCCGACCGGAAGGACGAGACACGGCATGAGGACACCCGGCCCCACGACACCCGGCACGGCGGACGGCGCCACGGCGGCGACCCTGGAGGAGCGCGTCACCGGCGCCCTGGTCGGCGCGGCCGTCGGCGACGCGCTCGGCGGCCCGGTCGAGGGCTACTCCCCCGAGCAGATCCTCGAACGCCACGGCGGCCGCGTCCACGGCATCGTCGGCCCGTGGAACGGCGACGCCTGGCGCACCGCCCGCCCCATCGCCCCGTACCACAAGGGCGACGGCCACGTCACCGACGACACCTTGATGACCCACGCCCTGGTACGGGTGTACGACACGGTCCGCGACCACCTGGACGCCTACGCGGTCGCCGAGCACCTGGTCCCGGACCTGATGACGCGCCCGCGCTGGATCCCGGAACTCGAGGCGGAGGCGCTCCCGCTCCAGCGGGTCTTCCTGGCGGAGAAGTGGCTGGCGGCCAGGATCCACTACGGCCACGTGGACCCGCGCGAGGCCGGCACCGGCAACATCGTCAACTGCGGTGCCGCCATGTACATCGCCCCGGTCGGCCTGGTCAACGCCGCCCACCCGGCCGGCGCCTACGCCGAGGCGCTGGACGTCGCGGGCGCGCACCAGTCGTCGTACGGCCGTGAGGCGGCCGGTGTCCTCGCGGCGGCGGTGGCGGCGGCGTGCACGCCCGGGGCGACGCCGGACTCGGTGGTGGCGGCCTGTCTGTCCCTGGCGAAGGACGGCACCCGGACGGCGATCAAGGCGGTCTGCGAGGTGGCCGCCCGGTACACGGACTTCGAGTCGGCGCTCGGGCCGCTGCGGGAGGCGGTCGCCCCCTACGACACGGTGGGCCCCGACTACCGGGCGCCCTCGCTGGCCGCGCGGCGCCCGTCCCGCCTGCACGCGATCGAGGAACTGCCGGTGGCGCTCGGCATGCTGGTCGTCGCGGGCGGCGACTACCGGCACGCGGTCCTCGGTGCCGTCAACTACGGCCGGGACTGCGACTCCATCGCCACGATGGCGGGCGCGCTGGCCGGGGCGCTGGGCTCACCGGTCCCCGAGGACTGGGCGAAGGCCGTCGCGGAGGCGAGCCGTCTGGACCTGTGGCAGCCGGCGGCGACGCTCACCGCGGTGGCCCGGGAGGTCTTCGAGCGGGACGTGGCCCGGCGCCGCGCCCACGAACGGGCGTTCACCGCGATCGGGGGCGCGGGATGCTCCGACTGACCTGGGTCCAGCCCGAGGACCTGGTCGGCCACGAGCTGCGCCAGGCGGCGCAGGACGGCCGCGACGCCTCCGCGGTCGCCGCCCGCTGGCGGGCGGCGGGCGGCCACGAGGCGCCCGCCCGGGCCGGCGCCTCCCAGCAGCCGGCGTCCCGCCGCCTCCGGCTGCTCGCGGAGGAGTTGCTGGACGACCTGGCCCACCTGTCGAGCCCGTCGGCGGACACGGAGCCGACGGACCTGGAGCGCATCCGGGCCCTGTGCCCCGACTGGCCCGCGCCCCGCCCCACGACCGTGTCCCCCGCCCGGCTGGAAGCCGCCTGGCTCGGCCGGGCGGCCGGCTGCCTCCTCGGCAAACCCGTCGAGAAGCTCCCCCTGACCGGCATCCGCCTCCTGGGCCGCGCCGCCGGGAACTGGCCCCCGACCGGCTACTTCACCGCCCGCGGCCTCCCCGAGGACCTCACCGCCGCCCACCCGTGGAACCGCCGCTCCGCGACCACCTCCCTCGTCGAGAACATCGACGGCATGCCCGAGGACGACGACCTCAACTACCCGCTCCTCAACCTGCTGCTCCTGCGACGCCACGGCAGGGGCTTCACCACCGCCGACGCGGCCCGCCTCTGGCTCGACGAACTCCCCGCCGGCCGCACCTTCACCGCCGAACGCGTCGCCTACCGCAATCTCCTCGACGGCCTGGAGCCCCCGCACACGGCCCGCCACCGCAACCCCTTCCGCGAGTGGATCGGCGCCCTGATCCGCGCCGACGTGCACGGCTGGACCAACCCCGGCGACCCGGGCGCCGCCGCCGAGCAGGCGCACCGCGACGCGACCCTCACCCACACCGCCAACGGCGTCCACGCGGCGATGTTCGCGGCGGCCGTCATCGCCACCGCCGCCACCGGCACCCACGACGTCCACGCCTGTCTCCGCGCCGGACTCACGGTCGTCCCGCCGGGCTCGCGCCTCGCCGGCGCCGTCCGCCACGCGGTCCGCCTCGCCGAGAGCCACGCCGACTTCGACACGGTGGTGGACGGACTCCACGCCCGGCACTCCCCCGTCTACCACTGGGTCCACGCCGTCCCCAACACCGCCCTGCTCGCCGCCGCCCTCACCCACGCGGACGGCGACTTCACCGGTTCGGTCTCCCGTGCCGTGTCGGGCGGCTGGGACACCGACTCCAACGGCGCCACCGCCGGCAGTGTCGCCGGACTCCTCGCCGGCTCCCCCGCCGCCCTGCCCGAGCACTGGACGGCCCCGCTGAAGAACCGCCTGGCCACCTCGGTCGGCGACTTCGACGGCACCGGCTTCGACGCCCTCGCCCACCTCACCCACAGGGAGGCCACCCGCCCATGACCGTGTCCCCGCCCGCCGCCGCCCCCGCTCTCGTCCACGCCCCGCTGACCGGGTTGCGCGTCCTCGACCTCGCCACCCTCTTCGCCGGCCCGCTGGCCGCCACCATGCTCGGCGACTTCGGCGCCGAGGTCGTCAAGGTCGAACACCCCGACCGGCCCGACCCCTCCCGGGGCCACGGCCCGTCCAAGGACGGCATCGGCCTGTGGTGGAAGGTGCTGGGCCGCAACAAGCGCACCATGACCCTGGACCTGTCGAAGCCCGCCGGCCGCACCACCCTGCTCCGGCTCGCCGCGACCGCGGACGTCGTCATCGAGAACTTCCGCCCGGGCACCCTGGAGAAGTGGGACCTGGGCTGGGAGGAGCTGTCCGCGGTCAACCCGCGGCTGGTCCTGACCCGGGTCACCGGCTTCGGCCAGTTCGGCCCCTACGCGCGCCGGCCGGGCTTCGGCACGCTCGCGGAGGCCATGAGCGGGTTCGCCGCGATGACGGGCGAGCCGGACGCACCGCCGACGCTGCCGCCGTTCGGGCTGGCCGACTCGATCGCCGCGCTGGCCACGGCGTACGCCGTGATGACCGCGCTCGCCGCACGCGAGCGGACCGGCGAGGGCCAGGTCGTCGACATGGCGATCATCGAGCCCATCCTGACCGTGCTGGGCCCGCAGCCCACGTGGTACGACCAGCTCGGCCACGTCCAGCCCCGCACCGGCAACCGCTCCCAGAACAACGCCCCGCGCAACACCTACCGCACCGCCGACGGCTCCTGGGTCGCCGTCTCCACCTCGGCCCAGTCGGTCGCCGAGCGCGTGATGCGCCTGGTGGGCCGCCCGGAGCTGATCGACGAGCCCTGGTTCGGGTCGGGCGCCGAGCGTGCCCGGCACGCCGACGTGCTGGACGCGGCGGTCGGCGACTGGATCGCCCGGCACGGGCGCGCCGACGTGCTCGCCGCCTTCGAGAAGGCCGAGGCCGCCATCGCCCCGGTCCAGGACGTGCGGGACGTGATGGCCGACCCGCAGTACCAGGCCCTCGACACCGTCACCACCGTGCACGATCCCGAACTGGGCCCGCTGCGCATGCAGAACGTCCTCTTCCGCCTGTCCGCCACCCCCGGGGCGATCCGCTGGGCGGGCCGCCCGCACGGCGCCGACACCGAGGAGGTGCTGACCGAGCTGGGACTGTCCCTGGCCGATGTGAAAGAGCTGCGTGAGGAGGGCATCGTATGACGGCACCCCCGCTGACCTGGCTGTACGCCCCTGGGGACCGCCCGCGCGTGGTCGCCAAGGCGCTGGCCGCCGGCGCCGACGTGGTCGTGGTCGACCTGGAGGACGCGGTCGCCCCCGACCGCAAGCGTTACGCCCGCGAGGCCACCGCCGAACTGCTCGGCGAGCCGCAGCCGGTGCCCGTCCACGTCCGCGTCAACGCCCTGGACGGACCGCTCGCCGCGGCGGACCTCGCGGCGCTCGCCCAGTTGCCGGGGCTGTCCGGGCTGCGGCTGCCGAAGGTGACGTCACCCGAGCAGATCACCGCCGTCGCCGCGGCCACCGGCGGGCCGCCCCTGTACGCCCTCCTGGAGACGGCCCTCGGTGTGGAACGGGCGTACCCGATCGCCGCCGCCCACCCCGCGCTGCGCGGCATCGCCCTCGGCGAGGCGGACCTGCGCGCCGACCTCGGCGTGCGCGGCGACACCGGACTGGACTGGTCGCGCGCGCGGGTCGTCGTGGCCGCGCGCGCGGCGGGGCTGGCGCCGCCGTCGCAGACCGTGCATCCGGACACCAGGGACCTGGAAGGCCTCGCGGCCTCCTGCGCCCACGGCCGCTCGCTCGGCTTCCTCGGCCGGGCCGCGATCCACCCCCGTCAGCTGCCGATCATCGAGCGGGCGTACCTGCCCACCGAACGGGAGCTGGAGGAGGCCGAGACGATCGTGAAGGCGGCCACCGCGCAGCCGGGCGCGCTGGCGCTGCCGGACGGCCGGTTCGTCGACGCGGCCGTGGTGGCGACGGCCCAGCGCACGTTGTCGCTGGCCCGGCGGCCGGTCCTGTCCTGACACACGCCGAGGGCGCCCGGACCGAATCCGGGCGCCCTCGGCGACGTACGGCGGCGGGACGTCAGCCCTTCTTGGCCGAGTCGGCCCCGTCCTTCACGTGCTTCTCGTGCTTCTCGTCATGCTCGTCCGTCTCGCTGCCGCCGGAGGTGGCGGCGTCCGCGTCGGAGGCGTCGACGTCCTTGGTATCAGCGTCGGCGCCTGCGTCCTCCTCCGCGTCGCCCTCGGCGGACTCCGCACCCGGCTCGACGACGGCCTCCCGGCCCGGCCGCTTCCGCGCCGAGAGCACCATGTACACCACCGCGAGCAGGAAGACGACGAGCGCGGTCCAGTTGTTCAGGCGCAGGCCCAGGATGTGGTGGGCGTCGTCGACGCGCATGTACTCGATCCAGAACCGGCCCGCGCAGTACGCGGCGACGTACAGCGCGAACGCCCGCCCGTGGCCCAGCCTGAACCGGCGGTCGGCCCAGATGACGAGCAGGGCCACGCCGATGCACCACAGCGACTCGTACAGGAACGTCGGGTGGTAGGTGCCCGGCACCCGCCCGTCCGCCGACGAGGTGATCTCCACGGCCCACGGCAGGTCGGTCGCCTTGCCGTACAGCTCCTGGTTGAACCAGTTGCCCCAGCGGCCGATGGCCTGCGCGAGGGCGATGCCCGGGGCGACGGCGTCGGCGTACGCGGGCAGCGGGATGCCCCGGCGCCGGGCACCGATCCAGGCACCCAGCGCGCCGAACGCGATCGCGCCCCAGATGCCGAGGCCGCCCTCCCAGATCTTGAAGGCGTCGACCCAGTCACGGCCCTCGCTGAAGTACAGCTGGTAGTCCGTGATCACGTGGTAGAGCCGGCCGCCGATCAGGCCGAAGGGGACGGCCCAGACCGCGATGTCGGCCACCGTTCCGGGCCGCCCGCCCCGGGCGATCCAGCGCTTGTTGCCGAGCCAGACGGCGACGAAGACACCAATGATGATGCAGAACGCGTAGCCGCGCAGCGGGATGGGACCGAGGTTCAGCACCCCGCGCGACGGGCTGGGAATGAAGGCAAGTTCCATGGCAGGGTCGACGCTACCGTGTCGGACGGTGCCCGCGCCGGGCAGCCCGGCTACGGGTCCGTAACACCGGCGGCTACTGGTTGGCGTCCTGCACCAGTTGCTTCAGCTTCGCCGGTGTCATGGACCTGTCCTGGTAGATGTTCTTGCCGTCGAGCAGGACCGTCGGCGTCCCGCTGAAGCCGCCGGTGCGGAAGGCCTCGTTGGACTTCTCCACCCAGCTGTTGTGCTTGCCGCCCTCGACGCACTCCTGGAAGGGCGCGGAGTCGAGGCCGTCGACCTTGCCCGCCAGGTCGATCAGCGTGTTCTCGTCGGCGAAGGCGTCGTCGGTCTCCGGCGGCTGGTTGGTGAACAGCACATCGTGGTACGGCGTGAACTTCCCGGCGTCCTGGGCGCAGGCCGCGGCGTTGGCCGCCTTGCGGGAGCCGGTGCCGCCCATGTTGCCGTCGATGATGGTCGCCAGGTGGTACTCGACCTTGAGCTGCCCGGCTTCGGTCAGCTCGTGGACGGTGTCGCGGTACGCCAGCTCGAAGGCCTTGCAGGCCGGGCAGCGGAAGTCCTCCCAGATGACGAGGGTCGACTTGGCGCTCTCCTTGCCGACCGGGATCGCGAGGCCGTCCTTGCCCTGCGCGCCCGAGGGCGCCACGACCGGGCCCGCCGACTCGCTGCCGTCGTCCTTGCCCGCGTTCGCGGCGACCACGCCGATCACCGCCGCGAGACCGAGGACGCAGACCACGCTCGCGCCGATGATCAGCGCGCGGCGGCGCTTGTCCTTGGACTTCTGCTTCTCGCGCTCGTCCGCCAGCTTCTCCCGGGCGGTGCGCTTTCCCTGTCGGTTCTTCTCGCTCACACCCCGCAGAACGAACCGGGGAGGCGCAGCGCGCCTCCCCGGCCCCAGGTCCACCCGTACGAGGGACCCGTACGACTTACCCGGCGTCACACCTGTCGGCGCACGCCCTTCGCCAGGTCGGCGGCGAGCGCGCGCACGCCCTCCAGGCCGGCCGCGTCGTCGGGGGCGTCGAGCATCCGCTTGACGAACGCCGAGCCGACGATCACTCCGTCGGCGAAGCCGGCCACCTCGGCGGCCTGCGCCGCGTTGGAGACGCCGAGGCCGACGCAGACGGGGATGTCGGTGGTGGCGCGGGTGCGCCGGACCAGGTCCTCGGCCTGCGCGCCGACCGACTCGCGGGTGCCGGTGACGCCCATCAGGGAGGCGGCGTAGACGAAGCCGCTGCCGGCCGCGGTGATCTCGGCGAGCCGCGCGTCCTTGCTGCTGGGCGCGACCACGAAGACGGTGGCGAGCCCGTGCTTCTCCGCGTGCTCCCTCCACAGCCCCGACTCCTGCACCGGCAGGTCGGGCAGGATGCACCCGGCGCCGCCCGCCTCGGCGAGTTCCGCGGTGAAGCGCTCCACGCCGTAGCGGTCGATCGGGTTCCAGTACGTCATGACGAGGATCGGCTTGCCGGTGGCCGCGTGGGCCTCCCGGACCGTGCGCATCACGTCGGCGATGCGCACGCCGCCGCGCAGGGCGATGTCGTCGGCGGTCTGGATGACCGGGCCGTCCAGGACCGGGTCGCTGTGCGGCAGGCCGACCTCGACGACGTCGGCGCCGCCGTCGAGCGCGGCCTTGATCGCCGCGATGCCGCCGTCCACGGTCGGGAACCCGGCGGGGAGGTAGGCGATGAGGGCGGAGCGGCCCTCGGCCTTCGCCGCGGCGAGGGTGTCGTCCAGCAGTCGTACGTTCCCGCTCACTTGGCGTCCCCCTCGATCTCGGCGGTGCCGCCGGCCTCGTCGGCGGCGACCTCGGCGTCGGTGTCGTACAGCCCGAAGTAGCGGGCGGCGGTGTCCATGTCCTTGTCGCCGCGGCCGGACAGGTTGACGACGATCAGCCCGCCCGGGCCCAGCTCCCTGCCGACCTCGATGGCGCCGGCCAGCGCGTGGGCGCTCTCGATGGCCGGGATGATGCCCTCGGTGCGCGACAGCAGGCGCAGCGCCTGCATGGCGGCGTCGTCGGTCACCGCGCGGTACTCGCCGCGGCCGGAGTCCTTGAGGTAGGCGTGCTCGGGTCCGATGCCGGGGTAGTCCAGGCCGGCCGAGATGGAGTACGGCTCGGTGATCTGGCCCTCGTCGTCCTGGAGGACGTAGGAGCGGGAGCCGTGCAGGATGCCGGGCTCGCCGGCGGACAGGGTGGCGGCGTGCTCGCCGGTCTCGATGCCGTGTCCGGCGGGCTCGCAGCCGACGAGGCGGACGTCCGCGTCGGGGATGAAGGCGTGGAAGAGGCCGATGGCGTTGGAGCCGCCGCCGACGCAGGCGATCGCCGCGTCGGGGAGGCGTCCGGCCCGTTCCAGGAGCTGGCGGCGGGCCTCGACGCCGATCACGCGGTGGAAGTCGCGCACCATCGCCGGGAAGGGGTGGGGTCCGGCGACGGTGCCGAACAGGTAGTGGGTGCGGTCGACGTTGGCGACCCAGTCGCGGAACGCCTCGTTGATGGCGTCCTTGAGGGTGCGGCTGCCGGACTTCACGGCGATGACCTCGGCGCCGAGCATGCGCATCCGGGCCACGTTGAGGGCCTGGCGCTGCGTGTCGATCTCGCCCATGTAGATGGTGCAGTCGAGGCCGAAGAGGGCGCAGGCGGTGGCCGTGGCGACGCCGTGCTGGCCGGCGCCGGTCTCGGCGATCACCCGGGTCTTGCCCATGCGCTTGGTCAGCAGGGCCTGGCCGAGCACGTTGTTGATCTTGTGCGAGCCGGTGTGGTTCAGGTCCTCGCGCTTGAGGAAGATCCGGGCGCCACCCGCTTGTGCGGCGAACCGGGGGACCTCGGTGAGGGACGAGGGGCGGCCGGTGTAGTGGACGAGGAGGTCGTCCAGTTCCCGGGCGAACTCGGGGTCCGACTTGGCCTTGTCGTACTCGACGGCCACCTCGTCGACGGCGGCGACGAGGGCCTCGGGGATGAACTTGCCGCCGAACGCGCCGAAGTAGCCCTCGGCGGTGGGGACTTGACCCTCCGGGTCGGGGATGAAGAAGTTGCTGGGCATGCGTGAACCTCACGGTGAGTGTCTGATCGGGCAGATTCGCCGTGGGGGCGGGGGGATCAGGCCGCTGTGGGCCGTCCGTCATCGCTCTGGCACTTCCCCGCGCCCCTCACGGGGCGCTCGAGCCATCGCATGCCGTTGACCTGTCCGGGTTCGTCCCCGATGACGTACCGCACCCGGCGCCCGTGCACCCGGCGGGCGGGCGCGCGGCAGCCACGGGGCCGGCAGCCGCGCGCGAGGCGGGCGTACGGGTCCCGGGAGACCGGAGCGAGGAAGAGCGTCATCGGGGGTCAGCCTACCGGGGTGTCAGCCCCGGCCGTGCCGCAGTGCCGGGTGCTCGCCCGCCGCCACCAGGTCGGAGACCGCGGTCTTCGGGTCCCGGCCGGTGACCAGCGACTCGCCGACCAGGACGGCGTCGGCGCCCTCGTTGGCGTAGGCGATGAGGTCGTGCGGTCCGCGGACGCCGGACTCGGCGACCCTGACGATGTGCGCCGGGATCTCCGGGGCGACCCGCTCGAAGGTGCCGCGGTCGACCTCCAGCGTCTTCAGGTTGCGCGCGTTGACTCCGATGATCTTGGCGCCGGCGTCCACCGCGCGCTCCACCTCGTCCTCGTCGTGCACCTCGACGAGCGGGGTGAGGCCGATGGACTCGGCGCGCTCGATCAGCGACTCCAGCGCCGGCTGGTCGAGGGCCGCGACGATCAGCAGCACGAGGTCGGCGCCGTACGCACGGGCCTCCCACAGCTGGTACGAGGTGACGATGAAGTCCTTGCGCAGCACGGGGATGTCGACGCGCGCGCGGACCGCCTCCAGGTCGGCGAGCGAGCCGCCGAAGCGCCGGCCCTCGGTGAGGACGGAGATGACGGCCGCGCCACCCGCCTCGTAGTCGGCGGCGAGCCCGGCGGGGTCGGCGATGGCCGCCAGCGCGCCCTTGGACGGGCTGGAGCGCTTGACCTCGCAGATCACCTTCACACCGTCGCCGCGCAGGGCGGACACGCCGTCCTTGGCGGGGCGGGCCTTGGCCGCGCGCTCCTTGAGCTCGTCGAGGCCGACGCGCGCCTGCCGCTCCGCGAGGTCGGCACGGACTCCGTCGATGATCTCGTCGAGCACACTCACGCGAGCGGCCCCCTTTCAGACGGCGAAACCTGTGGTCACTGTGATGGTATCCGGAGCGGGGCGCCGGTCCCGCATCTGGTAGACGCCGGTCCCATTACCTGGACGTTCGTTCCATGATCAAGGGACGAGCCAGCCACCGAACGGCAGGTTCCGGACAACCGTGAAGGCCAGCAGCAACGCCCCCAGCGTCCACAGGTGGACCGGTCCGAGGTCGAGGCGCACGGGGCGGCCGCGCACCACGCGGACCACCCAGACGGTCCACAGCACGGCGAACCCCAGATAGCCGAGGACGGCCGGCGCGTTGGCCTGCAGCGCGGCCGGCCAGTCCCCGTGGACGAAGGCGTGGGCGCTGCGCAGGCCGCCGCAGCCGGGGCAGTAGACGCCCGTGAAGCGCAGCAGGGGGCAGGCGGGGTAGTGGCCGGGCTCGTTGGGATCCACGCTTCCCACGTAGGCGAAGGCTCCGGCGACGGCGGCCAGCACGCCCGCGGGGACGGCCAGGCGGGCCGCGGAGGGCCGGGGCGCGGCCGAGGGCGGGCGGGCGACCGGCGGCGCGGCCGCCGTCGGCGGCGCGGGCGCGTCCCGCGTCACGGTCGGACTCTGCGTCGGCTTCCCGGTCTCGGCGTCCACGCTCCGCATTGTGCCTCCGTCGGCCCGTACCCGCACGCGAGGGGCGGCCCCGGCACCCTCGTGCCGGTCCGCCCCTCGAGTACCGCTGCGGTCGTGCGGTCAGCTCTTGGCGCCGGCCGGCTCGCGCTCGCCGGCGACCTGGTGCACGGGGTGGTTCTGCTTCGGCTGGCCGAGGCCCATCATGCGCATGATGCCGCCCACGACACCGCCGAGGAGCACGACCGCCATGCCGGCCCAGAAGCCCACCGGCTGGGCCGCCACCATGAACACGCCCGCGACGCAGAAACCGATGAAGGCGATGATGACACCCGTCCAGGCGGCCGGGGTGTGACCGTGGCTGCTGCCCGACATTGCTTGCTCCTCGTTGCTGTGTGCCAAGTCTGAGCAGGACGCTCGTGCCCATTGTCCCGCACGGACGCGCGCGCCGTGAGCGGGGGTGCTCCTCACGCGCGCGTGGCGGACGCCGCTCGCCCGGGGTGCCGGTGCCGCTCGACGGGTGCCCGGGCACCGGGGAGAGTGAACACCGGGGTCAGGCGCCGGTCGGGTCCTCGCCGCGGTCGAGGGCCTTCCACAGGTCCTCGGGCCGGTCCGGGTCGACGGGCTGCGGCGTGCGGCGCGGTCGCGGCGTGCCGTCCCGCTCGTAGCGGCCGGACATCGCGGGCCACAGGCGGCCGTAGCGCAGGGCGAGCAGCCCGGCCAGCAGGAGCAGGGCACCGCCCACGGCCGCGACGTACGGCCAGGCCGTGTGGGAGAGGGCGTCCACGGTGGCCGAGGTGTCGCCGGCCGCCTTCGCCGCCTGGTCGTCCAGGGCTGCGCTGTCGGAGGCGCCGGCCAGGGCCGCGGCCACGGTGCCCGCGCCGCTCAGCGCGAGTAGCGCGGCGACGGCGAACCGGCCGGCCCGGCGCACGGCGAAGACGGCGACGAGCGCGGCGAGGCCCACTATGGCGAGCGCCGCGGGCACGCCCGTGACGTCGCTGCCCTTGGCGGACAGCGGGAACGCGCCGCCGGCCACCGTCGCGGTGCCCTGCGCCCACTCCTGCCGGGTGGCGAGCAGGGCGACGGCCGCGCCGAGCGCGCCGCACAGCAGGGCGGCGGCGAGGCTCCGGCGGCCGGCCCGGGAGGGGCCTGCGGCTGGGGTACGGGGGTGAGGAACGGCTGTCACGTACTCCACTATCACCCGAACACCGGGCGAACCGTCACCCGGGGCTCGGATTGGCGGACGTGATAATCGCCCCACCGCCCCGGACGGTTGGGCCCCCCGACCGGTGTCAGCGCGCCAGCCGGTTGGCCGTGTGCACCGCGCGCAGCACCGCCGCCGCCTTGTTGCGGCACTCGGTGTCCTCGGCGACCGGGTCGGAGTCGGCGACCACGCCGGCGCCCGCCTGGACGTAGGCCGTGCCGTCGCGCAGCAGCGCCGTGCGGATGGCGATGGCGGTGTCGGAGTCGCCCGCGAAGTCGAGGTAGCCGACGCAGCCGCCGTACAGCCCGCGGCGGGAGGGTTCGAGTTCGTCGATGATCTGCAGGGCGCGCGGCTTGGGCGCCCCGGAGAGGGTGCCCGCCGGGAAGCACGCGGTGAGGACGTCGAAGGCGGTGCGGCCCGGGGCGACGCGGCCGGTGACCGTCGAGACGATGTGCATGACGTGCGAGTACCGCTCGACGGACATGAAGTCGACGACCTCCACCGAGCCGGGCTCGCAGACCCGCCCCAGGTCGTTGCGGCCGAGGTCGACCAGCATGAGGTGCTCGGCGCGCTCCTTGGGGTCGGCGAGCAGCTCGTCGGCGAGCGCCTGGTCCTCCTGCGGGGTGGCGCCCCGGTGGCGGGTCCCGGCGATGGGGTGGACCATGGCCCGCCCGTCCTCGACCTTGACCAGCGCCTCGGGGGACGACCCGACGACGTCGAAGCCGTCGAGGCGCAGCAGGTACATGTACGGGGACGGGTTGGTGGCCCGCAGCACCCGGTACACGTCCAGGGCGCTCGCGGTGCACGGCGTCTCGAAGCGCTGGGAGGGGACGACCTGGAAGGCCTCGCCCGCGCGGATGCGCTCCTTGATGTCCTCGACGGCTTCCTGGAAGTCGGGGCCGCCCCACAGCGCGGTGTACTCGGGCAGCTCGGAGGGCGGCAGCGCGGCCGGGGGCTGGGCCACCGCGCGCGTGAGGTCGGCCTCCATGGCGTCCAGGCGGGCGATCGCGTCGGCGTAGGCCTCGTCGACGCCGGTCTCCAGGTCGTTGTGGTTGATCGCGTTGGCGATCAGCAGGACCGAGCCCTCCCAGTGGTCCATGACGGCGAGGTCGCTGGTGAGCAGCATGGTCAGCTCGGGGAGCTTCAGGTCGTCGCGCTCCCCCGGGCCGACCTTCTCCAGGCGGCGCACGATGTCGTAGCCGAGGTAGCCGACCATGCCGCCGGTGAAGGGCGGCAGGCCCAGGTCGTGGGCGAGGTCACGGGGGGTGTGCAGGGCTTCGACGGTGGCGCGCAGGGCGGCCAGGGGGTCGCCGTCGGTGGGGACGCCGACGGGCGGGGTGCCCTGCCAGTGGGCCTGTCCGTCCTTCTCGGTGAGGGTGGCGGCGCTGCGGACGCCGACGAAGGAGTAGCGGGACCACTGGAACGCCGCCCGGCCGTTCTCCGCGGACTCCAGCAGGAAGGTGCCGGGGCGCTCGGCGGCCAGCTTGCGGTAGAGCGCCACCGGGGTGTCGCCGTCGGCGAGGAGCTTGCGGCTGACCGGGACCACCCGGCGGTCGGCGGCCAGCTTGCGGAAGGTCTCGAGGTCCATGTCGTCCATGGCGGCAGACCCTACTGACCCGCGCCGCGGTCACCGGCGCCGTCGCCGGCGTGGTCGCTGTCGCCGTCGAGGAGCACGTCGGCGTCGAAGCAGGTCCGGGCGCCGGTGTGGCAGGCGGCGCCGACCTGGTCGACCTTGACCAGGACGGTGTCGGCGTCGCAGTCCAGGGCGACGGACTTCACCCACTGGTAGTGCCCGGAGGTGTCGCCCTTGACCCAGTACTCCCGCCGGCTGCGGGACCAGTAGGTGCAGCGTCCCGTCGTCAGCGTGCGGTACAGGGCCTCGTCGTCCATCCAGCCGAGCATCAGCACCTCACCGGTGTCGTACTGCTGGGCGATGGCGGGCACGAGACCGTCGGCGCCGCGCTTGAGGCGCGCCGCGATCTCCGGGGCGAGCGGGCTGGGCGGTCGGGAGGAGCTGCTGGTCATGCGCCCATTGTGCCGCGCGGGACGGACACGCCCCGGCGCTGTCCACTGGGCGGACCCGCCCGACGGCCGTAGGCTGACCGCATGTCGACTTTCGCCAAGCGTGAACGACTTCTGCTCGCCGACCTGTTGGAGACGGCGGGGCCCGAGGCCCCGACCCTCTGCGACGGCTGGCGGACCCGTGACCTCGCCGCGCACCTGGTGGTGCGCGAGCGCCGGCCGGACGCCGCCGGGGGCACCCTGATCAAGCAGCTCGCGTCCCGGCTGGACCGGGTGATGGAGGAGTACGGCGCGAAGCCGTACGAGGAGCTGCTGCAGCTGATCCGCACCGGCCCTCCCCGGTTCTCGCCCTTCCAGCTCAAACAGGTCGACGAGGCCGCGAACACGGTGGAGTTCTACGTCCACACCGAGGACGTCCGCCGTGCGCAGCCCGACTGGGCGCCGCGGGAGCTGGACCCGGTCTTCCAGGACGCCCTGTGGTCCCGGCTGGAGCGCACCGCCCGTCTGATGGGGCGCGGCATCCCGACCGGCCTGGTGCTGCGCCGCCCGAACGGCCAGACGACGGTCGCGCACCGCGGCACGCCGGTGGTGACGGCCACGGGCGAGCCGTCCGAGCTGCTGCTGTTCGCGTACGGCCGGCAGAGCGCCGCGCAGGTGGAGCTGGAGGGCGAGCCGGACGCGATCGCCAAGCTGCACGAGACGAAGCAGCTCGGGATCTAGTGCGGGGGGGGGGGCGCCCTCCCCCGGGGCGGGGCGCCCCGCCGCCCGCGCTACGACGGCAGTTCCGCCCGCCGCAGGTCCCGTGCGCACAGGGCGACGAGCCCTCCTAGACCGCACACCACCGCGCTGGCCGCGAAGACCGGGCCCGTGCCCCAGACGCCGATGGCGGCGGCGGACACCGGCATGCTCAGCGGCGCGATCCCCAGGCTGACGATCCCGGCGACCGCGGTGACCCGGCCCAGGTAGGCGGGCTCCGACCGGGTCTGGAGCAGGGCCCCGCAGACCGCGCCGCTGAGGCCCGTGAGCAGCCCGACGAGCACGGCGATGCCGACGGCCCCGGCGAGGGCGGGCACGTGGGCCAGGGCGCCGATCGCGGCGGCACCGGGGATGAGGGCGCCGGCGACCACGAGACCAGCGTGCGGCACGCGCCCCCGGACGGTGAGCAGCAGGGCGGCGAGCCCGGCGCCCGTCCCGAACCCCGCGAGCGTCCAGCCCATGCCGGAGGCGCCCCAGCCGCGCTCGTCGGCGAGCAGGGTCAGGCCCACGTTGAGCGGGCCGACGAAGCCGAGGTCGCCGAGGGCGATGGCCACCATCAGGGGCGCCAGGACCCGGTGCCGGCGGATGTACCCGAGTCCGGCCCGCAGGTCCCGCCACGCGGTGCCGTCCCCGGCGGCCTCGGCCCGGTCGCCCGGCAGCTCACGCATCCGCACGGACACCAGCAGCGGGACCGACACGGCGATGAGCAGCCCGGCCAGGGCGAAGGCGGCGGCCGAACCGCCGACGGCCACGCCGAGCCCGCCGAGCGGGGCGCCCACCACGGCGGCGAACCGCACGGCCAGCCCGCGCATGCCCTGGACCCGGGCTAGCTGGTCCGGGGCGGTGACGCGGGCGGGCAGCGCCCCGACGGCGGGCATGAAGACGGCGTCGACGGTGCCGAAGACGACGGCGAGCAGGGCCAGCAGCCACAGTCCGGGATCGGTCGCGAAGAGCACCGCGGCGACCGCCAGCACGGTGACGCACCGTACGGCGTCGCTGCCGATGACGACCTTCCGCGGCCCGAAGCGGTCGGCGACCACCCCGCCACCGAGCATGAGCAGCGCCCGCGGCACCGCGCTCACCGCCGTGACGATCCCCGCCTGGGCAGGACTGCCGTTCTGCACGGCGGCCCAGGACAGCGCCAGGAAGAAGACGGTGTCCCCCACCATGGACGCGGTGTACGCGGCGACCCAGCGCAGGACGTTGCCGTCGCGGTGAGCGGGTACGGCGCAGCCTTCGGGCACGGCGGGGCCGTCGGGTATGACGGTGTCCGTCACGTGCACGGCCCCCTCAGACGGCGCCGTGCCGACGGGACGCGCGGCGGCACGGGTCAGCGGACCGGATGTCCCGCCTCACGCAGCGTCTCCTTCACCTGGCCGATCCGCAGGTCGCCGAAGTGGAACACGGAGGCCGCGAGGACGGCGTCCGCGCCCGCCGCGACGGCCGGGGGGAAGTCGGTGAGGCGGCCGGCGCCGCCGGAGGCGATCACCGGGACGGTCACGTGCTTGCGGACCGCCGCGATCATCTCCAGGTCGTAGCCGTCCTTCGTGCCGTCCGCGTCCATCGAGTTCAGCAGGATCTCCCCCGCGCCCAGCTCGGCGGCGCGGTGCGCCCACTCCACCGCGTCGATGCCGGTTCCGCGGCGGCCGCCGTGGGTGGTCACCTCGAAGGTGCCGGCCTCGGTGCGGCGGGCGTCGACCGACAGGACGAGGACCTGGCGGCCGAAGCGCTCGGCGATCTCGCGGATGAGGTCGGGGCGGGCGATGGCGGCCGTGTTCACGCCCACCTTGTCCGCCCCGGCCCGCAGCAGCTTGTCGACGTCGTCGGCGGTGCGCACACCGCCGCCTACGGTCAGCGGGATGAACACCTGCTCGGCGGTGCGGCGCACCACGTCGTACGTCGTCTCGCGGTTGCCCGACGAGGCGGTGATGTCCAGGAACGTCAGCTCGTCGGCGCCCTCGGTGTCGTACACCTTGGCCATCTCGACGGGGTCGCCCGCGTCGCGCAGGTTCTGGAAGTTCACGCCCTTGACGACCCGGCCGTTGTCCACGTCCAGGCAGGGGATGACTCGGACCGCCAGGGTCATGAATCCACGGCTCCTCTGATGCCTCTCACTGTCCTCTGAATGCTTCGAGCTCCACCGACACCAGGACCCGCGAGTCCATGAAGCCCTGCACGACCAGCAGGGTCGTGACCGGGCGTACGGCGTCGAACAGCTCCTTGTGGGCGCGGCCCACCGCGTCGACGTCCCGGGAGTGTGCCAGGTGCACACGGGTCCGGGTGACGGACTCGATACCCACCCCGAACTCGCCGATCGCCTCGAGCGCGGTGGTGAAGGCCACCTTGGTCTGTTCGTACGGGTCGCCGTCGCCGTACAGCACGTCGCCCTTGAAGGCGGTCGTGCCCGCCACGATGACATGATCACCCGCCGCCACGGCCCGTGCGAAACCGAAGGACTCTTCCCAGGGACTTCCGCTCTGCACGCGCCGTACGGCTTCCGATGTCATGACGACACAGCCTCCAAGGCCTCTTCCAGGGTGAACGCCTTCGCGTACAGGGCCTTCCCGACGATGGCCCCCTCGACACCGGCCGGGACGAGACCGGCGATCGCGCGGAGGTCGTCCAGGGACGACACGCCGCCGGACGCCACGACCGGGCGTTCGGTCGCCGCACAGACGTTCTTCAGGAGCTCCAGGTTGGGGCCCTGGAGGGTGCCGTCCTTGGCGATGTCGGTGACGACGTACCGGGCGCAGCCCTCCTGGTCGAGGCGGGCCAGCGTCTCGTAGAGGTCCCCGCCGTCCCGGGTCCAGCCCCGGCCGCGGAGCGTGGTGCCGCGCACGTCCAGGCCCACCGCGATCTTGTCGCCGTACTCGGCGATGACCTTGGCGACCCACTCGGGCGTCTCCAGGGCGGCCGTGCCGAGGTTCACGCGCCGGCAGCCGGTCGCGAGCGCGGCGGCGAGGGTGTCGTCGTCGCGGATGCCGCCGGACAGCTCGACCTTGATGTCCATGGCCCCGGCGACCTCGGCGATCAGCTCGCGGTTGTCCCCGGTGCCGAACGCGGCGTCCAGGTCGACCAGGTGCAGCCACTCGGCGCCGGAACGCTGCCAGGCGAGGGCGGCCTCCAGCGGGGAGCCGTAGGAGGTCTCGGAGCCGGACTCGCCGTGCACGAGGCGGACGGCCTGGCCGTCGCGGACGTCGACGGCGGGGAGGAGTTCGAGCTTGCTCATCTCTACAGGGTCTCGATCCAGTTGGTGAGGAGCTGGGCTCCGGCGTCGCCGGACTTCTCGGGGTGGAACTGCGTGGCCCACAGGGCGCCGTTCTCGACGGCGGCCACGAAGGGCCTGCCGTGCGTGGACCAGGTGACCTTGGGGGCGGCGATCAGCGGGTTGTGCTCCTCGAGCGTCCAGTCGTGGACGGCGTAGGAGTGCACGAAGTAGTAGCGCGCGTCGGCGTCCAGACCGGCGAAGAGCTGGGAGTCGGCCGGTGCCTCGACGGTGTTCCAGCCCATGTGGGGGACGACGTCGGCCTTGAGGGGGCCGACCGTGCCGGGCCACTCGTCCAGGCCCTCGGCCTCGACGCCGTGCTCGATGCCCCGGGCGAACAGGATCTGCATGCCGACGCAGATGCCCATCACGGGGCGTCCGCCCGACAGGCGGCGGTCGACGACCCAGTCGCCCCGGGCGGCCTTGAGGCCGTCCATGCAGGCGGCGAAGGCGCCGACGCCGGGGACCAGCAGCCCGTCGGCGTTCATGGCCTTGTCGTAGTCACCGGTGATCTCGACGTCGGCTCCCGCGCGCGCGAGGGCACGCTCGGCGGAGCGGACGTTGCCGAAGCCGTAGTCGAAGACGACGACCCGCTTGGCGGCGGTCAATTCCACACCTCCAGCCTCAGGACGCCGGCGAACAGGCACATCGCGGCGCCGATGGAGAGCAGCACGATCAGGCCCTTGGGCATCTGCTGCTTGGCGAAGGAGTAGATGCCGCCGAGGAAGAAGAGGCCGACGACGATCAGTGCGGTGGACGTACCGTTCATGGTTTAGAGCGCGCCCTTCGTGGAGGGAAGGATGCCGGCCGCGCGCGGGTCGCGCTCGGAGGCGTAGCGCAGGGCCCGGGCCAGCGCCTTGAACTGGCACTCCACGATGTGGTGCGCGTTGCGCCCGTACGGCACGTGCACGTGCAGGGCGATCTGGGCCTGGGCGACGAAGGACTCCAGGATGTGCCGGGTCATCGTGGTGTCGTACTCGCCGATCATCGGCGCCATCTTCTCGGGCTCGGTGTGCACGAGGTAGGGGCGGCCGGACAGGTCGACGGTGACCTGGGCGAGGGACTCGTCCAGCGGGACCGTGCAGTTGCCGAAGCGGTAGATGCCCACCTTGTCGCCGAGGGCCTGCTTGAAGGCGGCGCCCAGCGCGAGGGCGGTGTCCTCGATGGTGTGGTGGGAGTCGATGTGCAGGTCGCCCTCGGTCTTCACGGTCAGGTCGAACAGACCGTGCCGGCCGAGCTGGTCGAGCATGTGGTCGTAGAAGCCGACGCCGGTGGCGATGTCGGTCTTCCCGGTGCCGTCGAGGTCGATCTCGACGAGGACCGAGGTCTCCTTGGTGGTGCGCTCCACGCGCCCTACGCGGCTCATGCGCTCTGCTCCTTCTTCAGTTCACGGACCGCGTCGAGGAACGCGTCGTTCTCCTGGGGGGTGCCCGCGGTCACCCGCAGCCAGCCCGGTACGCCGTTGTCCCGGACCAGGACGCCCCGGTCGAGGATCTTCCGCCACACCTCGTGGGAGTCGGCGAACCGTCCGAACTGGACGAAGTTGGCGTCGGACTCGGTCACCTCGTAGCCGGCCGCGCGCAGTTCGGCGACCAGCCGGTCCCGCTCGGTCTTCAGCTGGTCGACGTACTTGAGCAGCGTGTCGGTGTGCTCCAGGGCGGCCAGCGCGGTCGCCTGGGTGACGGCCGACAGGTGGTACGGCAGCCGTACGAGCTGGACGGCGTCGACGACGGCCGGGTGCGCGGCGAGGTAGCCGAGGCGCAGGCCCGCGGCGCCGAACGCCTTGGACATGGTGCGGGAGATCACCAGGTTCGGCCGTCCGTCCAGCAGCGGCAGCAGCGAGGCGCCGTGGCTGAACTCGATGTAGGCCTCGTCCACGACGACCATCGAGGGCTTCGCGGCCTGGGCCGCATCGTGGAGCGCGAGGACGGTCTCGGCCGGGACCGCGGTGCCGGTGGGGTTGTTGGGGGTGGTGATGAAGACGACGTCCGGGCGGTGCTCGGCGATCGCCTTCTCGGCGGCGGGGACGTCGATGGTGAAGTCCTCGTGGCGCGGGCCGGAGATCCAGCCGGTGCCGGTGCCGCGGGCGATGAGACCGTGCATCGAGTACGACGGCTCGAAGCCGATGGCGGTACGGCCGGGGCCGCCGAAGGTCTGCAGCAGCTGCTGGATGACCTCGTTGGACCCGTTGGCCGCCCAGATGTTGTGGATGTCCACGGCGTACCCGCAGGTATCGGTCAGGTACTCGGCGAGCCTGGTGCGCAACTCGACCGCGTCGCGGTCCGGGTAGCGGTTGAGGTCGCGGGCGGCCTCGCGGACGCGCTCGGCGATCCGCTCGACCAGCGCCTCGGGCAGCGGGTAGGGGTTCTCGTTGGTGTTCAGCCGGACGGGCACGTCGAGCTGGGGCGCGCCGTAGGGGGTCTTGCCGCGCAGCTCGTCCCGTACGGGGAGATCGTCGATTCCGAACGTCACTTGCTCTCCGGGACCTTCCAGTCGAACCGGGCCTTGATCGCCGCGCCGTGCGCGGGCAGGTCCTCCGCCTCCGCCAGCGTCACCACGTGGTGCGCGACCTCGGCCAGCGCGTCGCGCGTGTAGTCGACGATGTGGATGCCGCGCAGGAAGGACTGCACGGACAGCCCCGAGGAGTGGCAGGCGCAGCCTCCGGTGGGCAGGACGTGGTTGGAGCCCGCCGCGTAGTCGCCGAGCGAGACGGGTGCCCAGGGGCCGACGAAGACCGCTCCGGCGTTCTTCACGCGGTCGGCGACCGCCGCCGCGTCGGCCGTCTGGATCTCCAGGTGCTCGGCCCCGTAGGCGTCGACCACGCGCAGGCCCTCGTCGAGGCCGTCGACCAGGACGATGGCGGACTGGCGGCCGGCGAGAGCCGGGCGGATCCGGTCCTCGATGTGCTTGGTGGCCTCGACCTGCGGCTCCAGCTCCTTCTCGACCGCGTCCGCCAGTTCCTCGGAGTCGGTGACCAGGACGGCCGCCGCCAGCGGGTCGTGCTCGGCCTGGCTGATCAGGTCGGAGGCGACGTGCGCCGGGTCGGCGGTGGAGTCGGCGAGGACGGCGATCTCGGTCGGGCCGGCCTCGGCGTCGATCCCGATCTTCCCCGTGAAGTAGCGCTTGGCGGCGGCGACCCAGATGTTGCCGGGGCCGGTGACCATGTTGGCGGGCGGGCAGGACTCGGTGCCGTACGCGAACATGGCGACGGCGGTGGCGCCGCCCGCCGCGTACACCTCGTCGACGCCGAGGAGGGCGCAGGCGGCGAGGATCGTGGGGTGCGGCAGGCCGCCGAACTCCGCCTGCGCCGGGGAGGCGAGGGCGATCGACTCGACGCCGGCCTCCTGCGCGGGCACCACGTTCATGATCACGGACGACGGGTAGACCGAGCGCCCGCCGGGGGCGTACAGACCGACCCGCTCGACCGGCACCCACTTCTCGGTGACCGAGCCGCCGGGGACGACCTGCGTGGTGTGGGTGGTGCGGCGCTGGGCGCGGTGGACGAGCCGGGCGCGGCGGACGGACTCCTCCAGGGCCGCGCGCACGGCCGGGTCGAGCTCCTCCAGCGCGCGCGTGAGCGCGGCGGCCGGGACCCGTACCCGCTCCAACCGGACCCCGTCGAACTGCTCGGCGAAGTCGATCAGCGCCGCGTCGCCACGATGATGCACGGCCTCGCAGATCGGCCGCACCTTCTCCAGGGCGGCCGAGACGTCGAAGTCGGCTCGGGGCAGCAGGTCGCGCAGGGCGGGACCCTCGGGGAGGGCATCGCCGCGCAGATCGATTCGGGAGATCACGGAACCAATTCTCTCAGACCCGCGTCGGGGACCGTTCGCGCGTATCAATGGCTGATACAGAAAGCAACGGCCTCTCCCGTCCGGGGCGGAACTCGCGTCAAGCAGTGCTCACTTTGAGTGTTCAGAGGGTCACACAATGGGCATGAACAGTTGTACGAAGAGTGAGCGACCGGCGAGTAGGTGGGGAGGGAGTGAGTGCCGTGACCGAGGGGACGGGCCACCGTGACGGAGAGCTGCCGGACGACCTCACCGCCGCCGAGGCCGGCATGTGGCAGGCGTTCCGCAACGGCAGTGTGTACGACCTGCGCAGCGGCGACTCGTTCGTCGACGATCCGCACGGAGGGCACCCGTGGGGGCCCGAGCGGACGGTACGCGCCCGCATCATGTGCTGGCTGCTTCTCGACGGCCCGCCGGCGCTCGCCGGCCGGGTCTCCTCGCTACAGCTGGTGGGCGTGCGGATCAGCGACACGATGGACCTGGCGGGCGGCACGGTGGTGCCCTACGTCGAGCTGCGCGGCTGCCGCTTCGACCGGGAGCTGCTGCTGCCGGAGACGCGTTTCACGACCGTGCGGCTGGTGGACTGCCACGTGCCCCGGCTGGAGGCGGCCCGGCTGCAGACCGAGGGCGACCTTCACTTGCCGAGGTCGCGGTTCCCGGGCGGGATCCGCCTCACGGACGCGCAGATAGGCACCGACCTGCTGCTCAACCAGGCGATCGTGCACCGGGACCGCAGCGGACGGTCCATCGCCGCGGACGGCCTGAGCGTCGGCCAGGACCTCCAGGCCGAGATGCTGGAGTCGTACGGCGAGGTGAGTCTGCGCAGCGCCCAGGTCGGCGTCTCGCTGAGCCTGCGCGGTGCCCGGCTCCTGAACCCGTACACGCGGCACGCGCTGAACGCCCCGCAGCTGACGGTGGAGCGCACCCTGTACATGACCCCGGCGGGCCTGGGCAGCCCGCTGCTGCGGGGTACGACCCCGGCGCAGGGGACGCGGATCCAGCGCTTCGAGTGCGAGGGCGGGGTGCGGCTGGACGACGGGCGGTTCGGCGACGCCGTCGACCTGGAGCACGCCCGGTTCACCTTCACCGACGACCAGGAGCTGTCGCTGCGCCGGGTGCAGACGCCCGAGCTGCGGTTCCTCGGCGAGCGGCCGGCGCGTGGCCGGGTGGTGCTGTCGGGGGCGCGGGTCGTCAACCTGATGGACCGCGCGGCCAGCTGGCCGGGGCCGGGCCGGCTGCACATGGGCGGCTTCGCCTACGAGAACCTGGTGCCGCGGGGGCCGTTCCCGCTGGAGAAGCGGCTGCGGTGGGTGGGCGCGGCGACCGCCGAGTACAACCCGGAGCCCTACGAGCGCCTCGCCGCGGTCCTGCGGGCGTGCGGCGAGGACGAGGACGCCCGCGAGGTGCTGCTCGCCAAGCACCGGCGACGCCGCGAGAGCCTGCCCATCGCCGCCAAGCTCGTGGGCTACGCCCAGGACTGGACGGTCGCCTACGGCTACCGGCCCGGCCGGGCCGCGGTGTGGATGGCGGTGCTGTGGGCGGCGGGCTCGCTCGCCTTCGCGCGCGCGGACCCGCCTCCGCTGAAGAGCGGGGAGCATCCGGACTGGAACCCGGCCCTCTTCGCCCTGGACCTGCTCCTGCCCGTCATCGAGCTGGGCCAGGCCGGTTTCTGGCAGCTCCACGACGGCTGGCAGTGGCTGGCGACGGCCCTGATCCTCCTCGGCTGGATCCTGGCGACGACGGTGGCGGCGGGCGCGACCCGCCTCCTCCGCCGCAGCTGATCCCGGGTGTTCCCGGGGCTCCTGGGCCTCGGGGAGCTGCACGGGCCAGGAGGGCACCAGGCGGCGCCGCGCCCCACCCCCGGGACGGGCGGCGCGCCCCGCAGGCCCACCGCGGCCGCGGCGGTACGCACCGGGGAGGGCGCACGTGGGCTCGGGACCGGCCGAAGACGGGGCCGAGCCGCACAACCATCACGAACCGTCGGCCGTCGTACAGGCCATGCTGCGCGCGTTCCTCAGGACGGCGACCCGGGCCCGCTCCCGGGCGTCACGGCTCGTCCCCGACGACGACGTGTTCCTCGACGCGCCCGACGACCGCCTGGCCCCCGCCCTGGTCGCGGCGGCCCGCGGTGAGCACGCTCCCGCGGCCGCTCTCCTGGCCGGCACGCGCGAGCACGCCGAGTGGGAGCACCGCGACCGCTACGCGACCCGGCTCGCCGCCTTCGCCCGCTCACGCGCCGAGTGGCTGGAGCACTGGCGCGCCGCCGACCCGGGCGACCCCGACGCCCGGCTGGTCGGTGCCCGGCTGACGGTGGACCGGTACGCGGACTCGCCCGACCGCGCCGAACTGCTGCGCCAGGTCACGCCCGTCGTCACGGCCGCCGCCGAGGCCGCGGGAGCCGACCCGGTGCCGTGGCGGACCGCGCTGGACGCGGCCCGCGGCGCCGGCGCCCCTCACGCCGAGTTCGAGCGGCTGTGGGCCCAGGCCGTCCGCCGCTCCCCGCACCACTACGGGTGCCACGTCGCCGCCCTGGAGTACCTCGCCGCCGCCTCGCCCGGCGCCCACCGCGAGTGCCTGGACTTCGCCGAGCGGGCCGCTCAGGACGCTCCCGAGGACGCGCTCGTACGGGCACTGCCGCTGCGGGCGGCCTTCGACTGCCTGACGGCGGACGGTGACGGCGCGACCGGCGTGCCCCGGTCCCGCCTGGACGCGGCGGCCGACCGCGCGATCTCCCTCTCGGCCTCTCATCCCGAGGCCGACCCCTGGCCGGCGGAGCTGCGGAACCTGCTGGCGTACGTCCTGGTGCGCCTCGAACGCCACCAGGACGCGGCCGAGCAACTGCGTCTGACCGGCCCGTACGTCACGTCCTTCCCGTGGGACCGGGACTCGGACGACCCGCTCGGCCGCTTCCTCCACGTGCGCGCCGACGTCCGCGCGCACGTGGCCCGCGGACCGGGTACGACAGGTGCAGGTCATCCACGAAGTGGGCACGGCCGTCACGTCCGCCCCGGCGACCATTAGGCTTCTGCGTCGTGACCACCGTCCGGCTTCCGCTCTTCCCCCTGAACTCGGTCCTGTTCCCGGGACTGGTGCTCCCGCTCAACATCTTCGAGGAGCGCTATCGCGCCATGATGCGGGAGTTGCTGAAGACCCCCGAGGAGGAATCGCGCCGGTTCGCCGTCGTCGCCATCCGCGACGGTTACGAGGTGGCCCAGAGCGCCCCGGGCCTGCCCGACCCCACGAGCGCGCTCGAGCGCGGGCCGGCGGCCGGGTTCGGGCCCGACCCGCTCAAGGCGTTCCACAAGGTGGGCTGCGTCGCGGACGCGGCGACGATCCGCGAGAAGGCCGACGGCACCTTCGAGGTGCTGGCCACCGGCACCACCCGGGTGCGGTTGCTCTCGGTGGACGCTTCGGGCCCCTTCCTGACGGCCGAGCTGGAGCCGGTGCCCGAGGAGCCCGGTGACGAGGCGGGGGCGCTGGCTGAAGGGGTGCTGCGCTCCTTCCGGCAGTACCAGAAGCGGCTGGCGGGTGCCCGCGAGCGGTCCCTGGCCACCGGCGCCGACCTGCCGGACGAACCGGGGGTCGTCTCCTACCTGGTCGCCGCCGCGATGATGCACGACACGCCGACGAAGCAGCGCCTGCTCCAGGCCCCGGACACCGCCTCCCGCCTGAGGGACGAGCTGAAACTCCTTCGCGCGGAGACGGCCGTCATCCGTACGCTGCCGTCCCTGCCGGCGTCGGACCTGACGCGCGGCCCGACGAGTCTCAACTGAGGAACCGGCCCGGATGGCGAAGAAGTCGAAGAAGCAGCAGCAGGCCGGTGGCGGTACGCCCGCGACGGTGGCGCTCGCGGCGGCGGGAGTGACGTACACGGTCCACGCCTACGAGCACGACCCCTCGCACCCGTCCTACGGCGAGGAGGCCGCCGAGGCGATGGGCGTCGCGCCGGAGCGGGTCTTCAAGACGCTGGTGGCGGACGTCGACGGCGCGCTGACGGTCGCGGTGGTGCCGGTGGCGGGCCAGCTCGACCTGAAAGCGCTGGCGGCCGCGGTGGGCGGCAAGCGCGCGGCGATGGCCGACCCGGCGCTGGCCGAACGCACCACGGGCTACGTGCGGGGCGGCATCTCCCCGCTGGGCCAGCGCAAGCGGCTGCCGACGGTGCTCGACGCGTCGGCCTCGGGGCACGAGACGGTCTGCGTGTCGGCGGGCCGCCGCGGCCTGGAGGTCGAGCTCTCCCCCGCCGACCTGGCCAGGCTGACGGACGCGGTGATCGCCCCGGTCGGCCGGGCGTAGCTTCCCGACAGACGGGCCGTCCCCGACCGGGCACAACCTCCGACGGACGGACCGCGCGCGGCCACCTACGGACGTACCGTCCCGACCGGGCACCACCCGATCCGGTGGACGCCCGTCCCGAACCGGGCCCAGCCACTGAGGGCATGGCCGGGGCGACCCGGGCAGCGGGCGCCGCAGGCCTACGCGGACTTCTCCCCGTACGGCCCCGGCGGGTACTGCTGAGGCGCCGGCCACGGATCGGGCTCCGGATCACGGGGCCCGAACAGGCCCGTCAACCCGAGGTGGACCACCAGGGCCGCCACCGACCACGCCAGCAGCGCCCCCTTGGCGCCCAGCTTCAGCGGCGCGGAGAAGGTCACGCCCTTGCCCACCTCCCTGGCGTGGGCGATCACGTCCTGCGTGGGCCCCAGCCACACCCCGACCCGCCACGCCAGCAGCGATCCGAGCAGCCCGCCCACGCCGAGCGCCACGACCAGGGGCACGCCGCCGCGCCGGCGCAGCAGGAAGACGACCACCGCACTGAGCGCGCCGAACACCAGTGCGAGCAGGGTGAACGTGCCGTCCACGCCGACCGCCTGCTCGCTCTCGGACTCCTTGAGGTAGACCACCCAGCCGTCACCGACCACGTCACCGACGAGCGGCACGGTCGGCGCGAGCTTCCACCACAGCACCCCCAGCAGCGCGCCGGAGAGCACCATCGCCACCACGGCCGCGGCGGCCTGCCGCACTTCGGTCAACATCCCGGGGCCGTCCTGTTCGCCGTGCCGGTCGTCCGGAACGCCGGACGCGGTGCCCACGGCGTGCGCTCCGACGGGCGGCGGCACCGGCCCGCCCTGGTACGACGAGCGTTCGTTCGGTGGTGGTGGCGGAGTCAGAGGTGCGGTCACCCCGCCATCGTGCCAAACCCGCCTGTGCGGCGCGTCACCGGACGGCGGCCCGGCGGTACGCCCAGGTGGCGACGGCCAGCGAGATCACGCCGACCACGGCGCAGACCGCGAGGTCACCGAGGACGAAGGCCCAGTCGGGCCGGTCCCCGAAGGTGCGCGCGAAGGCCTCCACGCCGTACGTGGAGGGCAGCAGGTCCCGGGCCAGGCGGACCGCCTCGGGCATCCGCTCGGCGGGCAGCACGCCCAGCAGCAGCGCCGCCGACATGCCCAGCTGGCCGAGCAGCGTGGCGAACTCGGGCCGGGGGGCGAGCAGGCCCAGCGCCGCGCCCAGTCCGGCGAGCGCGGCGCCCGCCAGTGGGATCACGGCCACCAGCACCCACAGGTGGGTCATCGGCAGCCCGAACAGCAGGCATCCGAACACCGCCGTCACCACGGTCCCCGGCACCGTGAAGGACGCGTACGCGCCCGCCGCACCCAGCACCACGGCGGCCGGCGGCACCGGCAGCGTCGCGTAGTGGTCGAGTCCGCCGCTGGCCCGGAGCTGGCCGAAGTACTGGGCGAGGAGGTTCAGCGCGACGAAGGCCACCACCAGCACCGCGGACCCGGCGACCACGGCCTGCGCCTCGCCGCCGCCGTCCACGACCCCGCGCATGAGGATCATGATGCCGATCGACTGGAAGGTGGCCACGAACAGCAGCGGGATGCGCGCGACCCGCGCCCGGGACAGCTGCGCCCGGTACACGGCCGCCAGCGAGGGCCACAGCCGTGCCTTGGGACCGAGCTCGGCCGCGCCTTCGGCGCCCTGCTCCTCGGCGGCCAGGGCACCGCCCGGCAGGACATCGGCGGGTACGACAGTCACGTCGAGCTGCTCCCCTTCGTCGGGTCCTTGGAGGCTTCGCCGGGGTTCGTTCGGAGCGGTCGCCCTGTCGGGTACGGATGTGGCGGCCGGTGTGCTCACCGCACGCGTGCTCAAGCCCTCACCAGCCCCTGTCGCGCGGCGCCGCCCAGGGCCAGGTAGACGTCCTCCAGGCTGGGCGTGGCGAGGGTGAAGTCGTCCAGGGCGGCGAAGGCGGCACCGCCGGTGACGGTGGCGACGACCGCGCGGGCCTCCTCGGGTGCCAGCCGCAGCGTCCAGCGGCGGCCCGACTCGGTGACCCGGTCGCGCAGGGCGGCGACCTCGGGCACGTGCAGCGGGGCCGTCTCGCGCCACACCAGGTCGACGCGGACCTCGCCGGCCACCTTCTCCTTGAGCCCGGAGGGCGTGTCGCAGGCGATCACGCGTCCCCGGTCGAGGACGGCGACCCGGTCCAGGACGGTCTCGGCCTCGATCACGTTGTGGGTGACCAGCAGGACGGTCGTGCCGTGCTCGGCGCGCCGCCGGTCGACGGCCGCCCACACCGCGCGCCGGGCCACCGGGTCCATGCCGGTGGTCGGCTCGTCCAGGACGAGCAGCGGGCGCTGACCCACCAGCGCGGCGGCGAAGCAGGCCAGGCGGCGCTGGCCGCCGGACAGCTTCTTGATCGGCCGTGCGGCGATCGGGGTCAGGCCCAGTTCGTCGAGGACGGCGTCCCGCTCGGCTCGCGCGTGGCGCGCCTCCAGGCCGCGCAGGCGTCCGGTGGTCTCGGCGGCCAGCGACACGGTCAGCTCGTCCAGGGCGCTGGACTCCTGCCCCAGGTAGGCGAGGATGCGCGCGGCCCGCTCCGGGTGGCGCACGATGTCGTGGCCGAGGATCTCCACGCTGCCGCGGTCGGGCCGCATCAGCCCGGTGAGCTGGCGTACGAGGGTGGACTTGCCCGCGCCGTTCGGCCCGAGCAGTCCGAAGATCTCACCGCGGCGGATGCCGAGGGTCACGTCGTCGGTGGCCCGTACCTCGGGAGTGGCGGGTACGCCGCGCCTGCCGCGTACCGCCGGGTAGGTCTTGGTCAGTCCGCGCACGGCGCACACGGCAGCGCCACCGGGTCGAAGTGCCTGTGCCGCGCGCGTACTCACAAGGGACGAGACTACGGGGTCCGCCCCCGCGCCCCGTCCTCGGGTCCGCCCATAAGTGTCGATTCAGCCGGGGAGAGCCGGGGGTCTCACTCCGCCACCGGGGTGCGTTCGGTGGCCGTACGGACGTCGATCTCGCGCCAGAACCCGGCCCGGATGGCGTACCGGTCATGCTCGTCGATCTGGTCGTCCTTGTGGGCCAGCAGGCCGAAGCGGGCAGCGTAGCGCAGCAGCTCCCCGTCGACGCGGTGCGGGATGCGGGGGTACATCCCGGAGAGTTTCTGCAGGTGGCCGTGGTCGCCTAGGCGCTCCAGCCAGCGACGGGCGAAGACCTGTCCGACCTCGTAGGGGTCGCCGCCGACCGTGGTGATGTCCTCCTCGCGGTCGGCCCAGCGCTGCTCGGCCGTGGTGAGCTGAGCCAGCGTCGGCATCGACGCGGCGTCGGCGGGCTCGGCGGCGGGCCGGTCGACCCAGCCCTTGTCGGAGGACCAGCGCAGGGTGGCGGTGGGAGGGGGCGGGGCCGGGTGGGCGCCCGGGGCGCGCAGGGCGGCCAGGTCCTTCGGGGTCGGGACGCCCTTGGCGGGCGGCACCCGCTCCTCGCTGCCGTTGCGGGCGGTGGGGGCGGTCGTGGGGTGCTCGGGCTCCTCGGCACGCCGCTCGGCGGCGGCGGTGAGGGCGGACTCGGGCAGCGGCGCGGAGAGGATCGCGGCGATCTCGGGGCGGGGCACGGGCGGCGGGGCGCAGATCCCGCCCAGTTCCTTGGCGCGGACGGCCTTGGTGATCCACACCCGGTCCAGGACGCGCCGCTCGTCGGCCTCGGCGACCAGGTCCTCGGACTGGTTGTAGTCGCCGTCGGCGGCCTGCACGGCCCACAGGTGCACGGCGACGCCGTGCTCCTTGGCGGCCATCATGCCCGGCAGCAGGTCGCCGTCGCCGGTCACCAGGACGACGTCGGAGCAGGCCCGGTTGCGGGCCAGCTCGGTCAGCTCGGCATGCATCGCGGCGTCGACGCCCTTCTGCGCCCAGCGGCCGTCACTGCGTGTGAGAGCGCCCAGGCGGACGGTGACCCGGGGCATCACGCGCAGCCGGCGGTGCTCGGGCTGCGGGACGCGATCGGGGGCGCCGTCGAACCAGTAGATGCGCAGCAAGGGCTGCTGCGTGTCGGATTCCGCGCGGTCGCGCAACCCCTGGATGAGGGCGGCGTGGTCGACGGTGATGCGCGAGCGTGAGGGCTCCCCGGCGAGGAGGCTCGCGGCGGCGCCCAGCAGGTACCCGGCGTCCACCAGGACGATGCAGCGGTCCACGCGGTCCACCCTCTTTCCGGGAGGTTTGCTACGGGCTTCCTTCGAGTCTGCCCGACCACACGGAGGTTAACGGCCGGAACTCGATCTTCGGCGTGGCGTTTCGGCACCCCGCGCGCCGACGAACCGCGTCACACACGGTAATTGCCCGATATGCGTTCTTTGTTGGCGTGTGTGAATCTGAAGTCGGCCCTGGCCCCTAGATCCCCCTCAGGAGGTAGATCACCATGGCCAAGAACAAGAACAACCGTGATCGTAAGCAGCCCCAGGCCGACCGTGCCCCGCAGCGCGCCGAGGCGGCGGTGCTGGACCGCGAGGAGCAGCACACCCCGCAGCTGATGACGCCCGGCGACGCGGGCGCCCGCAAGCGGCAGAAGCGCTTCGGCCACAACTGACATCCGCGGGACGGGCCGTTGCGGCCCCCGCGGAGACGAGGGGCGCACCCGGTCTCGGGTGCGCCCCTCGCTCGTCGCGCGCTCTCGGCCCGCGGGCCCGCTCAGCCCGCCAGGCAGGACGGCCCGAGCAGCACCTTCAAGTCGCCGAAGAGCGCCGGGTCGGGCTTCACCCGGTGCCGGTCCAGGCGCAGCACCGTCGTCTTCGTCGGCCCCTGGAGCTTGATCCGGACCTCGCTGTCACCCCGGTGGTGGGTGAGGATCTCGCCGAGGCGGCTGACCATCGGCGGGGTGACGCGGGTGGCCGGGATGGTGAGGACCACGGGCGCGTTGGTGCCCGCGTTGGACAGGTCGGGGATCATCAGCTCCATCGCGACCAGCCGCGGCACGTCCTCCCGCTTGTCCAACCGCCCCTTGACGAACACCACGGCGTCCTCCACGAGTTGGGTGGAGACGAGCTGGTACGTCGCGGGGAAGAACATGCACTCGATGGAGCCCGCCAGGTCCTCGACGGTCGCGATGGCCCAGGCGTTGCCCTGCTTGGTCATCTTGCGCTGGAGGCCCGAGATGATGCCGCCGATGGTGACGACCGCGCCGTCACCGAAGTCACCGCCGGTGAGCTGGGAGATACCGGCGTCGGCCTTGTCGGAGAGCACGTGCTCCAGGCCGAAGAGCGGGTGGTCGGAGACGTAGAGGCCGAGCATCTCCCGCTCCTGGGCGAGCAGGTAGGTCTTGTCCCACTCGTCCTCGCCGAAGACGACGTCGAGTCCGAAGCCGGGTTCGTCGGTCTGCTCCTCGCCCATGCCGCCGAAGAGGTCGAACTGCCCCTCGGCCTCCTTGCGCTTGACCGCGACCACGTTGTCGATCATCGGCTCGTACTGCGCGGTGAGGCCCTTGCGGGTGTGCCCCATCTCGTCGAAGGCGCCGGCCTTGATCAGGGACTCCGTCGTCCGCTTGTTGCAGACGACGGCCTCGACCTTGTCCAGGTAGTCGGGGAAGGAGCTGTACTTACCCTTGGCCTTGCGGCACCTGATGATCGACTCGACGACGTTGGTGCCGACGTTGCGGACGGCGGAGAGGCCGAAGAGGATCACGTCGTCGCCCTGCGCGGCGAAGTTCGACATGGACTCGTTGACGTTGGGCGGCAGGACCTTGATGCCCATGCGCCGGCACTCGTTGAGGTAGACGGCCGACTTGTCCTTGTCGTCCTTGACCGAGGTGAGCAGGGCGGCCATGTACTCGGCCGGGTAGTTGGCCTTCAGGTACCCGGTCCAGTACGAGACCAGCCCGTACGCGGCCGAGTGCGCCTTGTTGAAGGCGTAGCCGGCGAACGGGACCAGCACGTCCCACAGGGCCTGGATCGCCTCGTCGCTGTAGCCGTTCTTCCGGGCGCCGGCCTGGAAGAGGACGAAGTTCTTCGCCAGCTCGTCGGGCTTCTTCTTGCCCATCACACGGCGCAGGATGTCGGCCTCGCCGAGCGAGTAGCCCGCGATGATCTGGGCGGCCTTCTGGACCTGCTCCTGGTAGACGATGAGGCCGTAGGTGACCGCCAGAACCTCCTGGAGGGGCTCCTCCAGCTCCTTGTGGATCGGCGTGATCTCCTGGAGGCCGTTCTTGCGCAGCGCGTAGTTGGTGTGCGAGTCCATGCCCATGGGGCCGGGACGGTAGAGCGCGGAGACGGCGGAGATGTCCTCGAAGTTGTCGGGCTTCATCAGCCGCAGCAGCGAGCGCATCGGGCCGCCGTCGAACTGGAAGACGCCGAGCGTGTCACCGCGCTGGAGCAGCTCGAAGGTTTTGGGGTCGTCCAGGGGCAGCGACAGCAGGTCGAGGTCGATCCCCTTGTTGGACTTCACCATCTTGACGGCGTCGTCCATGATCGTGAGGTTGCGCAGGCCGAGGAAGTCCATCTTCAGCAGGCCGAGCGACTCGCACTGCGGGTAGTCCCACTGCGTGATGGTCACGCCGTCCGTGTGCCGTACCCAGATCGGGGCGTGGTCGACGATCGGCTCGCTGGACATGATCACACCGGCCGCGTGCACGCCCATCTGCCGGACCAGGCCCTCGACGCCCTTGGCGGTGTCGATGACCTTCTTGACGTCCGGCTCGTTCTCGTACATCGCGCGGATCTCGCCGGCCTCGCTGTACCGCGGGTGCGTCGGGTCCGTGATGCCGTTGAGGTCGATGCCCTTGCCGAGGACGTCGGCGGGCATCGCCTTGGTGAGGCGGTCGCCCATCGCGTACGGGTAGCCCAGCACGCGCGCGGAGTCCTTGATGGCGTTCTTCGCCTTGATCTTGCCGTACGTGCCGATCATGGCGACCTTGTCGGCGCCGTACTTCTCCGTCACGTACCTGATCACCTCGACGCGCCGACGCTCGTCGAAGTCGATGTCGACGTCGGGCATGGAGACGCGCTCGGGGTTGAGGAACCGCTCGAAGATCAGGCCGTGCGGGATCGGGTCGAGGTCGGTGATGCCCATCGCGTAGGCCACGATCGAACCGGCCGCCGAGCCTCGGCCCGGGCCCACCGCGATGCCCTGGTTCTTGGCCCACATGATGAAGTCGGCGACCACGAGGAAGTAGCCCGGGAACCCCATCTGGATGATGACGTCCATCTCGTACTCGGCCTGCTTCTGGCGGTCCTCGGGGACCTGGCCCGAGAAGCGGCGCTCCATGCCGCGGCGGACCTCCTCCTGGAACCAGGTGACCTCGGTGTAGCCGTCGGGGATGTCGAACTTCGGCATGAGGTCGCGCTTCTCGAACATGCCGGTGGTGTCGATCATCTCGGCGATCAGGCGCGTGTTGGCGCAGCCCTCCTGCCAGGCGTCGGAGGAGTCGATGGCGTACATCTCGTCCGTCGACTTCAGGTAGTAGCCGGTGCCGTCGAACCGGAAGCGGTCCGGGTCGGAGAGGTTCTTGCCGGTCTGGATGCACAGGAGCGCGTCGTGGGCGGTCGCCTCGTGCGCGTACGTGTAGTGCGAGTCGTTGGTGACAAGGGGCGGGATGCCTAGCTTGCGGCCGATCTCCAGCAGGCCGTCGCGGACCCGGTGCTCGATCTCGATGCCGTGGTCCATCAGCTCCAGGAAGTAGCGGTCCTTGCCGAAGATGTCCTGGTAGTCGGCGGCCGCCTTGAGGGCCTCGTCGAAGTGGCCGAGGCGCAGCCGGGTCTGCACCTCGCCCGAGGGGCAGCCGGTGGAGGCGACGATGCCCTCGGACCACTGGGAGATGGTCTCCTTGTCCATCCGGGGCCACTTCTGGAGCCAGCCCTCGGCGTACGCGTCGGAGGAGAGTTTGAAGAGGTTGTGCAGGCCCGTCCGGTTCGTGGCCCACATCGTCTTGTGGGTGTAGCCGCCGGAACCGGAGACGTCGTCCCGCTTCTGGTGCGGCTGGCCCCACTGGATCTTGCGCTTGTTGCGGCGCGACTCGGGGGCGACGTACGCCTCGATGCCGATGATCGGGGTGACTCCGGCCTTCTTCGCGGAGTGGAAGAAGTCGTACGCCCCGTGCAGGTTGCCGTGGTCGGACATGGCGATGTGCGACATGCCCATCTCGTTGCAGGCGTCGAACATGTCCTTCAGCCGCGCGGCACCGTCCAGCAGCGAGTACTGGGTGTGGACGTGCAGGTGCGTGAACGGCGGCTTGGACACGTTCGGCCTCCTGTGGGAAACGAGGGGTGACGGGCCGGCGGCGGGCTGCGGTCGGTCCGGGGGGTCAGCGTCGAAGTCTATGCCTCGCCACTGACACTCCGAGGCGTTCCCCGCGTACCTTCGGGGGCGGGCCCGCGTGTCGGGGCGGGCCCCGGGCGCGGGCACTCCCGCACCCCTCGGAACGTTGGTCCGGGGTGGAGGATCCGCTCCGCCCGTCACGCACCATCCGCACCATCCGCACCAGGAGGCACCAGGCATGTCGGTTCCGCAGCTCAACGAGGAGCGCGGCGAGGAGATCCTCGCCGTCTTCGACACCGCCTTCGGTCAACTGCTGGCCGCGGACCCCGCGGCGTTCCGCGTGAAGTTCCGGAAGATGGCGGCCTCGGCCTTCGCGTTCTACCGCGGCACCGCGAGTCTCTTTTACCACGATTTGACCGTCGACCAGGAGTTCGGGTCGGCGGGCGGCGGCCCGTACCTGGACGAGCGGACCTCCCGGGTGTGGATCCACGGCGATCTGCACGCGGAGAACTTCGGCACGTACATGGACTCCACCGGCCGGCTGATCTTCAACGTCAACGACTTCGACGAGGCCTATGTCGGCCCCTTCACCTGGGACCTCAAGCGCTTCGCCGCATCCGTCGCGCTGATCGGGTACGCGAAGGCTCTCAGCGACGAGCAGATCACCGAGCTGGTGCGGGTCTACGCGGGCGCGTACCGCGAGCGGATCCACGCCCTGGCGACCGGCGCCAAGAGCGACGAGGTGCCGCCGTTCACGCTGGACACCGCCGACGGGCCGCTGCTGGGCGCGCTGCGCGTCGCGCGCTCCCTGACCCGGTTCGGGCTGCTGGAGTCGATGACCGAGATCCGTGACTTCGAGCGCCGCTTCGCCCCGGGCGGCGGCGCAGTCGAGCTGGACGCGGCCACGCGCTACAAGGTGCTCGCGGCCTTCGACGGCTACCTGGAGACGCTGCCCGAGTCGTCCCTGACCCGTCCCGACTCCTACCGGGTGAAGGACGTCGTGGGCCGCCGGGGCATCGGCATCGGATCGGCCGGTCTGCCCTCGTACAACATCCTCCTGGAGGGCAACAGCGACGCCCTGGAGAACGACGTCGTGATCTACATCAAGCAGGCCCAGACCCCGGCGGCCGCCCGGCACATCACCGACCAGGCGATCCGGGACTACTTCCGGCACGAGGGCCACCGCACGGTGATCTCCCAGCGCGCCCTCCAGGCGCACGCCGACCCGTGGCTGGGCTGGACCGAGCTGGACGGTGCGGGCCAGTTGGTCGCCGAGGTCTCGCCGTACGCCGTGGACCTGGACTGGGGCGACATCGACGACCCGGAGGAGATCGGCGAGGTCGTCGCCGACCTGGGCCGGGCCACGGCCGCCATGCACGCGGCGGCGGACGACCAGTCCGGCGAGTCCCTGGTGCCGTTCTCCACCGAGCGGGCCATCGACGCGGCGATCGCGGCCGACGAGGAGGGCTTCGCCCCGCTGCTGGTCGACTTCGCCCACCGGTACGGCGCACGCGCGCGTGCCGACCACCAGACCTTCGTCGACCTCTTCCGCAACGGCCGGATTCCGGGTCTGTAACCGTCGGCTCTCGCACAGGAACCCTTTAGGAGCCCCTTACCGGGGCCCGTGACAGACTCTTCTCTCGCCATGGACATCTCCGGAACCCCCCTCAGAGCCGTGCGCGCGGCGCTCTTCACGGCACTCGCCGTGACGCTCAGCACCGCGTCGCACGTGCTGCTGTCCGGGGTTCCGCTGCCGCTGCCCGCGGTGGCCGCGGTCGCCGCCGTCGTGTTCCTGATCGCGTACGCCCTGGCCGGGCGGCGCGAGCGCGGCTTCGGGCGGATCGCCGCCCTGCTGATCCCGCTGGAGCTGGCCGCCGACACGCTCTTCACCACCGGCCAGCACGTCTGCTACGGCCGGGCGGGCGGCCCGGTCGCGGGCCCGCTGCGCTCCGTCGGATTCGACGTGCTGTGCGGCGACGGGACCGGCGTGCACGCGGGCGTGACCGCTCCGCTGAGCCGGGTGACGGGTGCCGAGTCCGACCGGCTGGCGACCGTACTGGCCGATGCCGGGCCCGCGAGCGCCTGGCTGCTGCTCGGCGCGCACGTCGGCGTCGGCCTGCTGGCGGCCGCCTGGCTGCGGCGCGGCGAGCGGGCCCTGGCCCAGCTGCTGAGCGCGGTGGCGGCGACCACCTTCCGGCCGCTGCTGCTGGCCGTGGCGGCCGTGAGCGTGCGCCGGACCCCCGCGGCACGCCGCGCGACCCCCTTGGTCCGCCGCACCGTCGACGCCCGCGAGCGGATCCTCACGCACTCCCTGGGACGGCGCGGACCGCCCTGCCCGGTCGCCCTCGTGTGACACGACCCGAGCGCGCGGCGGGCGCACCACGCGCCGCCGGGCACCGCCAGTCCCCCATCAGCACCCCGCACACCCACCCGGTGTGCGCGTCCCCGGAGAGATCATCACCATGAGCAAGCGGAACAGTCAGTCGGCGAAGTCGGCGGCCCGCGAGCGCCTGCGCCAGGAGCGCGAGCGCCAGGCCAAGCGCGACAAGGTCAAGCGGCAGGTCATCGTGGCCTGCTCCATCGTCGGCGTGCTGGCGATAGCCGGCGGCATCAGCTACGCCGTCGTGCAGAGCAACAAGCCCTCGGGCTGGGAGAAGGCCGCCGAGGCCAAGGTGGTGGCCCCGGCCAACACCTCCGGCAAGAACGGCACCACGGTCACCCTCGGCGAGGCCAAGGGCGACAACGTCGTCCACCTCTACGAGGACCCGCGCTGCCCGGGCTGCGCCTCCTTCGAGCAGTCCATCGGCGAGACCGTCAACAAGGGCATGGAGGACGGCACCTACAAGCTCTCCTTCACGATCGGCACCTTCCTCGACGGGAACCTCGGCGGCGAGGGCTCGAAGAACGCGCTGAGCGCGCTCGGCGCCGCGCTGAACGTCAGCCCGGACGCGTTCATCGACTACAAGACCGCGCTGTACTCGTCCGAGTACCACCCGGAGGAGTCCACCGACGAGTTCGCCAAGGACGACTACCTGATCAAGGTGGCGGACTCGGTCGACGCCCTGAAGGGCAACAAGAAGTTCCAGGACGCCGTGGAGAAGGGCACCTACGACGCCTGGGCGATGAGGATGAGTGACTCCTTCCAGAAGGCCGAGGGCGTCGAGTCCACCCCGACGGTCAAGATCAACGACAAGGTGATCGAGACGCCGAGCACCGACGCCGAGTGGCAGAAGGCGCTCAAGGACGCGGGCGTCACCAAGTAGCGAAGAACGGCGAACGGGCGGGCGAACTTTGACGAGTTCGCCCGCCCGTTCGCTTACCGATCAGTAATCTGATCGTCCGTGACCAGTCGACACAGATCATCCGAGAGCAGCACCTTCCCGTCGTCCGCCGAACGCGCGGACCCCCGCACCCCGAGCCGCCGCACGGTCGTCAAGGCCGCGGCGGCCGGCGCCGTCCTGGCCGCCCCGCTCGCCGCCGCGCTGCCCGCCGGTGCCGCCGGTGCCGCCCCCGCCTTCCTGCACGGCGTCGCCTCCGGTGACCCGCTGCCCGACGGTGTGCTGCTGTGGACCCGGGTGACCCCGACCCCCGAGTCCATACCGGGGTCGGGCCTCGGCCCGGACACGGAGGTGAGCTGGTCCGTCGCCCTCGACAAGGCGTTCACGAACATCGTCGCGAAGGGGTCCGTCACCGCGACGGCCGCCTCCGACCACACCGTCAAGGCCGACGTCAGGGGCCTCGCCCCCGCCACGGACTACTGGTTCCGGTTCTCCGCTGGGCCCACCGAATCCCCCGCCGCCCGCACCCGCACCGCCCCCGCGGCCGACGCCGCCGTCCCGGGCCTGCGCTTCGGCGTGGTGTCCTGCGCCAACTGGGAGGCCGGCCTCTTCTCGTCGTACCGTCACCTCGCGGCCCGCGGCGACCTGGACGCCTGGCTGCACCTGGGCGACTACCTCTACGAGTACGGCACCGGCGAGTACGGCACCCGCGACGCCGTCGTACGGCCGCACGCGCCCGCCCACGAGATCCTGACGCTCGCCGACTACCGCGTCCGGCACGGCCTTTACAAGACCGACCCCGACCTCCAGGCGCTGCACGCCGTCGCGCCGGTCGTGGCGATCTGGGACGACCACGAGATCGCCAACGACACCTGGTCGGGCGGCGCCGAGAACCACACCGAGGGCGCCGAGGGGGCCTGGGCGGCGCGCCAGGCCGCCGCCAAGCGGGCCTACTTCGAGTGGATGCCGGTGCGCCCCGCGATCGCCGGGACCACCTACCGCAGGCTGCGGTTCGGCAAGCTCGCCGACCTCTCCCTGCTGGACCTGCGCTCCTTCCGCTCGCAGCAGGTGGGGCTCGGCAACGGGGAGGTCGACGACCCGGACCGCACCCTCACCGGGCGCGCCCAGCTGGACTGGCTCAAGGCCGGGCTCAGCTCCTCCGACACCACCTGGCGGCTGGTCGGCAACTCGGTGATGATCTCGCCGTTCGCCGTCGGCTCGATCCCCGCCGAGCTGCTGAAGCCGCTCGCGGAGCTGCTCGGCCTGCCGAAGGAGGGGCTCGCCCTCAACACGGACCAGTGGGACGGGTACACGGACGACCGCCGCGAACTGCTGGCGCACCTGCGCGCGAACGCCGTCCGCAACACCGTGTTCCTGACCGGCGACATCCACATGGCGTGGGCCAACGACGTGCCGCACAACGCCGCCACGTACCCGCTCTCCGCCTCGGCCGCCACGGAGTTCGTCGTCACGTCGGTGACCTCCGACAACCTCGACGACATCGTGAAGGTGCCCGAGGGCACGGTCTCGGCGGTCGCGGCCCCGGTCATCCGGGCCGCGAACCGGCACGTCCACTGGGTCGACACCGACCGGCACGGCTACGGCGTGCTGGACGTCACCGCGGAGCGGACGCAGATGGACTACTACGTCGTCTCCGACCGCACCGACCCGGACGCCACGTCGGCCTGGGCCCGTTCGTACCGCACGCGCAGCGGCACGCAGCGGGTCGAGCGCGTCTACGCGCCCGTCTGAGACGCGTCCGCCTCCTGGAGGGAGTCGAGGAAGCCGAGCGCCACCCGCCAGGTGGCCTCGGCCGCCTCCTCGTCATAGTCCGGCAGCCCCGGGTCGGTGTAGAGGTGGCCGGCCCCCGTGTATCTGTGCACCTCCACGTCGGCGCCGATCCGGCCCATCTGCAGGTACCAGGCGCTGAGCCAGTCGTCCGTCTCGAAGGCGTCCGGCTCGGCGACGTGCAGCTGGACCGGCAGGTCGTCGACCGCCGCGTTGGGCGCGATGTCCGACGTGCCGTGCAGGAGGAGCAGCCCGCGCGCCCGGTGGTCGCCGAGGGCGAGGGTCTGGGCGATGGAAGCGCCGAGCGAGAAGCCCGCGTAGACCAGCCCCCGCTCGGAGTAGGGCGCGGCGGCGAGCACGGCCCGCTTCAGCAGCTCCTCCCTGCCGATCCCCTCCTGGTGGGCCATGCCCTCCTCGACCGTGTCGAAGGTCCGGCCCTCGAAGAGGTCCGGGGTCCACACCTGGTGCCCGGCGTCGCGCAGCCGGTCGGCGGCCTGCCCGACCGCGGGCCGCGGACCGAGGGTCGAGTGAAAGAGCACGATGTTCATGAGGCCATGGTGCCAGCCGGGGGTGACCACGCGGTGACCGGCGATCCCCCGGCCGGGACGCAAGTCACAGGTTCACGGCGCACCGGGTGCGGTTAGGTTCGAGGGCATGGAGACCATACTCCGCCCGCTGATCGTGGTCGGCGGTTCCGTCCTGTTGACGCTGGTCATCGGATGGGCCACCGACCTGTTGCTGCGCAAGGCCGACGGACGGCACCCCGAGACCCCGCTGTGGGGTCTGCTGCGCCGCGCCCGCATCCCCTACCAGGTCATGCTCTGCGCGGCCCTGCTGAGAGGGTCCTACGTCGAGGCGCAGGTGTTCCCCGACCACCGGTCGGCCGTCGGCCGGCTGCTGACCCTGCTGCTGATCGGCTCCGTGGCCTGGCTGGTGATCCGGATCGCCGCGGCCGTCGTCGAGGCGTCCTACTCCCGCTACGCCCACACCCACGCCGAACGGGCCCCGGCCCGGGTGCGCCGGGTGCGCACCCAGGTGTCGCTGATCATGCGGGTGGTCTCGGCGGTCGTCGGCGTGGTCGCCGTGTCGTCGATGCTGCTGACGTTCCCCGCGATGCGGGCGGCGGGCGCCTCGCTGCTGGCCTCCGCCGGTGTCCTCGGCATCGTGGCCGGCATCGCCGCGCAGTCCACCCTGAGCAACATGTTCGCCGGGTTCCAGATCGCCTTCGGCGACATGGTGCGCATGGGCGACACGGTCGTGGTGGACGGCGAGTGGGGCACCGTCGAGGAGATCACCCTCACGTTCCTGACCGTACGCACCTGGGACGAGCGCCGGATCACCATGCCGGTGTCGTACTTCACGTCCAAGCCGTTCGAGAACTGGTCGCGCGGCACCCCTCAGATGACCGGGACCGTGTTCTGGCACCTCGACCACACGGCGCCGCTGGAGGCGATGCGCGAACGGCTGCGCGACCTCCTGCGCGAGTGCCCGGCCTGGGACGGTCGTGACTACAACCTCACCGTCACGGACACCACCGCGAACACCATGCAGGTGCGGGCCCTGGTGACGGCGAAGGACGCGGACGACATCTGGACGGTGCGGGTCACGGTCCGCGAGGGGATGATCCGCTGGCTCGCCGACGAGCATCCCTACGCCCTGCCCCGGGTCAACACCGCGGACGCGTCCCTGCGCCCGTCCCTCGACGGTCTCCGCCGTCCGAGGCGTTCCGCCGACGGAGTTCAGCGGCGCTTCCCGGACCAGCCCACGAAGAGCCTGTGACAGCGGGGACGGGCGGCCTCACCTGAGGCTGCGCACGTCCAGGTGGCGCAGGACCCGGTCGACGATCTCCGGGTCCGCGCCGGCCTCGCTGCGCGCCGCCAGCACCTCGTGGCGGGCGGCGCTCAGCATCTCCCCCTGGATGCGGCGCACGCGCTTGATCCGCCTGGCCCGCTGCTCCTGTGCCTCCCGCCGCTCCTCGTCGCCGAGGTCCGGGCTGATGCGCACCCCGATGTCGTAGGCGCGCCGCAGCATCTGCTCGGACAGCTCGTCCGGCAGTTCCTCGACCGACTCGATCTCCTTCAGCCGCTGCTTCGCCGCCCTGGCCGCGCGCACGGCCAGCTCCTTCTCGTACGCCTGCTCGCGTTCGGTGTCCGCCCGTACGCCGAGTCTGCCCACCAGCCAGGGCAGCGTCAGGCCCTGGAGCAGCAGCGTGACCATGATCACGCCGAAGGCGACGAACACGATCTCGTCCCGTTTCGGGAAGGCCGCCCCGTCGTCCGTCGTCAGCGGGATCGCCAGTGCCAGCGCGACGGAGGCGACGCCCCGCATCCCCGCCCACCACATGACGACGGTCTCGCGCCAGCTCGTCGGGATGTCCTCGTCGTGACCCCGCCGGGCGTGCAGCCGCTGGGTCAGCCAGGTGGCCGGCAGCAGCCACAGCAGCCGGACCACGATGACCACGGCGCTGATCGCCCCCGCCCAGCCGAGCAGCTCCGTCCACCGGCCGGAGGCGGTGCGGATCGCGTTGTGCAGCTCCAGGCCGATCAGCCCGAAGGCCACACCGGTGACGAGCGTGTCGACGACGTCCCAGACGGTGTGCCCGGCGAGCCGGCTCATCACGTCGTCGGCGTCGGAGGCGTACTCGGCGAGGAACATCGCGGTGGTGAGCACCGCGAGCACCCCGGAGCCGTGCAGTTCGTCGGCCAGGACGTAACTCACGAACGGCACCAGCAGGGTCAGCCCGATCTGCAGCGTAGGGTCGCCGAGCACCGTCAGGAGCTTGTTGGAGCCCCAGCCCAGCGCCAGCCCCACGGCGACCGCGACGACCGCGGAGAGCACCAGGTCGAACCCCGCCTCCCAGGGCGAGAACGTGCCGCTGACCGCGGCGGCGATGGCCACGTGGTACAGCACGATGGCGGTGACGTCGTTGAAGAGTCCCTCGCCCTCCAGGATGGACACCAGACGGCGTGGCAACCCGAGCTGCCCGGCGACGGCGGTGGCCGCGACCGGGTCGGGCGGTGCCACCAGCGCGCCCAGCGCGAAGGCCGCGGCGATCGGCAGCCCCGGCACGATCGCGTGGGCCACCGCGGCCACGCACGCCGTGGTGACGAAGACCAGCGCGACCGCCAGCAGGAAGATCGGACGCCTGTTGGCCGCGAACTGGCGCCAGGAGGTGCGCCGTACCGCCGCGTACAGCAGCGGGGGCAGCAGCGCGGGCAGGATCAGTTCGGGCGGGATGTCGACGTTGGGCACGAAGTCCAGCAGGGCCAGCACGATCCCGAGGAGGGTCATCAGCACCGGCGCCGGAAGCCGCAGCCGGTCCCCGAGCGGAACGCTCAGCAGGGCCCCGAGCAGCAGGACGAACAACAGGGCCAACTGGTCCACGCTCAGCGCTCCGGTGGGGTCTCGGCGTCACACGGCGGACCGCAAGCCTGTCACGCCACCGGGCCCACCGGCCCGTTCGGCGCCCGCGCCTACAGGGCGCGCCGCATCGCGCGGTGGGGTATCCCGGCGTCGGGGAACTCCGGTCCGTAGGCCTTGTACCCCAGCCGCTCGTAGAAACCCAGGGCGTGGGTCTGCGCGTGCAGGTCGACCGCGTGGAGCCCGCGCGCGCGGGCCGCCTCCTCGACGGCCCGTACGAGCGCGGCCCCGACGCCCAGCCCGCGGGCCTCCCGGGTCACGGCGAGGCGCCCGAGGGAGCCGACGGCCGGGTCGCCGTCGCCGTTCTTCGCCGCGGCGGCCGCTCCGTGCAGCAGCCGGCCGGTGCCCAGCGGCACGCCGTCCTCACGGACCGCGAGGACGTGCACGGCGTCGGCGTCGTAGGCGTCGTACTCGATGTCCTCGGGGACCTTCTGCTCGGCGACGAAGACGTCCTTGCGCACCGCGAAGCACGCGTCCCGGTCACCGGGGTCGTCGGCGACCCGCACCTCGTACGCCGGCACCACGGGCGACGGCGCCCCGGGCGGCACGGCGCTCATCCGTACGTCTCCTCGCGGACCAGGTCCAGGGCCTGCTGGAGGTCCTCGGGGTAGTCACTGGCGAACTCGGCCCACTGGCCGTCGCCGGGGTGCTCGAAGCCGAGCCGCACGGCGTGCAGCCACTGCCGGGTGAGGCGCAGCCGCTTGGCGAGCGTCGGGTCGGCGCCGTAGGTGAGGTCGCCGACGCAAGGGTGCCGGTGGGCGGCCATGTGGACGCGGATCTGGTGGGTGCGGCCGGTCTCCAGCTTCACGTCGAGGAGGGAGGCGGCGCGGAAGGCCTCGATGAGGTCGTAGTGCGTGACGGAGGGCTTGCCCTCGGCGGTGACGGCCCACTTGTAGTCGTGCTGGGGGTGACGGCCGATGGGGGCGTCGATGGTGCCGCTGGTCGGGTCGGGGTGGCCCTGCACGAGCGTGTGGTAGCGCTTGTCGACCGTGCGCTCCTTGAACTGGCGCTTGAGCGAGGTGTAGGCGCGCTCCGACTTGGCCACCGCCATCAGGCCGGACGTGCCCACGTCGAGGCGGTGCACGATCCCCTGCCGCTCGGCGGCACCGGACGTGGAGATGCGGTACCCGGCGGCGGCCAGTCCGCCGATGACCGTGGGCCCGGTCCAGCCGGGCGAGGGGTGGGCCGCGACGCCGACCGGCTTGACGATGACGACGACGTCCTCGTCGTCGTGCACGATCTCCATGCCCTCGACGGGCTCGGCGACCACCTGCACCGGCGCGGGCGCCTGCGGCATCTCGACCTCGAGCCAGGCGCCGCCGTGGACGCGCTCGGACTTGCCGACCACCGATCCGTCGACCTGCACCTTGCCCGCCGCGGCGAGCTCCGCGGCCTTGGTACGGGAGAAGCCGAACATGCGGGAGATGGCGGCGTCGACGCGCTCGCCCTCCAGACCGTCGGGCACGGGCAGGGTACGGATCTCGGGAATCGTGCTCACCCCGTCGAGTATGCCGGACGGGTCGGACACTCCCGCACGCCCACCCGGCGGCGGGCGTCCCGTCCCGGGCGCCCGGCAGGGGCCCCGTGGGGCCCGTCAGACCGTCTGGACGGCCCCGTCAGTCCTTGTGGACGGTCCCGTCCGGGTCCAGTCCCCGGAAGGAGAGGATCACGATCAGGATGCCGCCGCAGACGATCGCCGAGTCGGCGAGGTTGAACACGGCGAAGTGCTTCGGCGCGATGAAGTCCACGACCGCGCCCTCGAAGACGCCCGGCGCCCGGAAGATCCGGTCGGTGAGGTTGCCGAGGGCGCCGCCGAGCAGCATGCCGAGCGCGACGGCCCACGGCAGGCTGTAGAGCTTGCGCGCCAGGCGGGCGATCACGACGATCACGGCCGCCGCGATCACCGTGAAGATCACGGTGAAGGCCTCGCCGAAGCCGAAGGCCGCGCCCGCGTTGCGGATCGCCACGAAGCGCAGCCAGTCCCCGACGATCTCGATGGGCTCCTGGTGCTCCAGCTTGGCGACCACGATCATCTTGCTGGTCAGGTCGAGTGCGTACGCCAACGCGGCGACCGCGAAGAGCACGGCGATCCGCCGCCTGCCCCGGGGACGCTCCGGGGACCGCTCCTGCTCGGCGTCGGCCGGCTCCTGGCCGTCCCCCGCCGCGTCCGGGATGTCCGGCGTACCGATGATGCGCTCCGCCTCTGCCACGTGAGTCCCTCAGCCTAGGTACCTGACTTTGGACGAGGGTACGGCACGCCTTCCGTCCCGGCGGCCGATCAGTACCGGCGCTCCTGCTTCTGCTTGCACTCGACGCACAGGGTGGCCCTCGGGAAGGCCTGCATGCGCGCCTTGCCGATGGGGTTGCCGCAGTTCTCGCACAGGCCGTAGGTGCCCGCGTCCAGGCGCTCCAGGGCGCGCTCGGTCTGGGTGAGCACCTCGCGCGCGGTGGCGGCCAGCGCCAGCTCGTGCTCGCGCGTGATGTTCTTGCTGCCGGTGTCCGCCTCGTCGTCGCCCGCGCCGTCCCCGGAGTCGCGCATCATGCCCTGCAGCGACCGCTCCGAGGAGTCGATCTCGGTGCGCAGCCGGTCGGCCTCGGACTCCAGCCCTCCGCGCGCCTCCTCCACCTCCTCCGGGGTCCAGGGTTCCTCGCCGGGCCGTACCGCGAGGTCGCCGGGGTCCGCGGCGGCGCCGCGCGCCTTGGGGACGGCGGTCTTGGCCGCCGTGGCCGTGCCAGGGGTCTTCTTCGCAACCACCGTCGTGGCTCCCGTCTGCTCCGCGGTCTGCGCCGCGCCCGCCTTCTTGGCCGTGCTCTTCTTCGCCGTGCTCTTCTTCGCCGGAGCCCGCTCGGCCGGGGCCCGCTTCGCCTCCGCCTTCCCGGCCTCCCCCGCCTTCCCGGCCGTGCTCCTCTTGGCCGGCGCCCGCTTCGCGGTGCCGCTCTCCGCCGCGTCGCCGCCCTCCGCGCCGCCCCCGGCCGCGGCATCCTGCTCCGCGGCCCCCTTCCCGGCCGTCGTCCTCCTGGCAGCGGACTTCTTCGCAGCCGCCTCGGACTGCTGTACGGCGGTCTTCTTCGCCACCATGGCCGCGGCCCCTTCACATATTGTGATCTTGCTCGCGAATCGTGCTGGGACGATAAATCGACTCGAGTCCCGCGGCAACGGGGCACGCCGCCCGATTCGCCCGCCCAGCGCCGCGCCGCGCACCGAGCATGCCTGCGTTGTGCCCAGCTCCCCGCCCGGTAATCCGCCGGACGCGGGCCCGGCCGGGCCGCTCCACGACCGGGGACCGGCCGGCGGCATTCGGGTCAGGGCGAGCCGCTCGGAGCGCGGGCGGGGGCCCTGCCGCCCGGCGCAGAAACCGGTCGGCCGTTGTCGGCCCGGCGCCGTACACTGGGCGGAGCGAAAAGCGTGGATGGGGACGAGTAGCGGCGTACGCAGCCCAGAGCGACCCGGGGACGGTGTGAGCCCGGGGGCGAGCGCGACGTGAAGATCACCCCGGAGCCGCCGGAAGAAAGCCCAGCACCAGGGCGAGTAGACCCGGCCTCGCGCCCCAACGAGGGGGCTCACCGGCGCACAGGACGCACCGGGGGCCAAGGAGGGTGGTACCGCGGGAGCGCAGCTCTCGTCCCTCCGACGGAAGGCAGCACGTCCGCCGGAGGAAGCTCGTTGAATACGCAGCCGCAGTACCGCCAGGTGCCCGCCCAGGTCGACCTGCCCGCGCTCGAACACGCGGTGCTCGACTTCTGGCGCGAGCAGAAGATCTTCGCCAAGAGCCTGGAGCAGTCCGAGGGCCGCCCCGAGTGGGTCTTCTACGAGGGCCCGCCCACCGCCAACGGCATGCCGGGCGCCCACCACATCGAGGCCCGCGTCTTCAAGGACGTCTTCCCCCGCTTCCGCACCATGCGCGGCTACCACGTGGGCCGCAAGGCCGGCTGGGACTGCCACGGCCTGCCGGTGGAGCTGGCGGTGGAGAAGGAGCTGGGCTTCTCCGGCAAGCAGGACATCGAGGCGTACGGCATCGCCGAGTTCAACGCCAAGTGCCGCGAGTCGGTGACCCGCCACACCGACGCCTTCGAGGCGCTCACGACGCGCATGGGCTATTGGGCCGACCTCCAGGACCCGTACCGCACGATGGACCCGGAGTACATCGAGTCCGTCTGGTGGTCGCTGAAGGAGATCTTCGACAAGGGCCTGCTGGTCCAGGACCACCGCGTCGCCCCCTGGTGCCCCCGCTGCGGCACCGGCCTGTCCGACCACGAGCTGGCGCAGGGCTACGAGACGGTCGTCGACCCGTCCGTCTACGTCCGCTTCCCCCTCACCTCCGGCCCGCTGGCCGGCGAGGCCGCGCTGCTGATCTGGACGACCACGCCCTGGACCCTGGTGTCCAACACGGCGGTCGCCGCGCACCCCGAGGTCACCTACGTCGTCGCGACGAACGGCGAGGAGAAGCTCGTCGTCGCCGAGCCGCTGGTGGCGAAGGCCCTCGGCGAGGGCTGGGAGACCACCGGCGAGTCCTTCACGGGTGCGGACATGGAGCGCTGGACGTACCAGCGCCCGTTCGAGCTGGTGGAGTTCCCCGAGCCGGCCCACTACATCGTCAACGCCGACTACGTCACCACCGAGGACGGCACGGGTCTCGTCCACCAGTCCCCCGCCTTCGGTGAGGACGACCTGAAGGTCTGCCGCTCCTACGGCCTGCCCGTCGTGAACCCGGTCCGCCCGGACGGCACCTTCGAGGAGGACGTCCCGCTGGTCGGCGGCGTCTTCTTCAAGAAGGCCGACGAGAAGCTCACCGAGGACCTGGACACCCGGGGCCTGCTCTTCCGGCACATCCCCTACGAGCACAGCTACCCGCACTGCTGGCGCTGCCACACCGCGCTGCTGTACTACGCGCAGCCGTCCTGGTACATCCGCACCACCGCGATCAAGGACCGCCTCCTCCAGGAGAACGAGGGGACCAACTGGTTCCCCGACTCGGTCAAGCACGGCCGGTACGGCGACTGGCTGAACAACAACATCGACTGGGCGCTGTCCCGCAACCGCTACTGGGGCACCCCGCTGCCCATCTGGCGCTGCGAGGAGGACCACCTCACGGTCGCCGGCTCCCGCGCGGAACTCACCGAGCTGTCCGGCACCGACCAGTCGGCCCTCGACCCGCACCGCCCGTACATCGACGACGTCACCTTCGCCTGCCCCGAGGAGGGCTGCGGCAGGACCGCCACGCGCGTGCCGGAGGTCATCGACGCCTGGTACGACTCGGGTTCGATGCCGTTCGCGCAGTGGGGCTACCCGCACAAGAACAAGGAGCTGTTCGAGAGCCGGTACCCGGCGCAGTTCATCTGCGAGGCCATCGACCAGACCCGCGGCTGGTTCTACACGCTGATGGCGGTCGGCACCCTGGTCTTCGACAAGTCCTCGTACGAGAACGTGGTCTGCCTCGGCCACATCCTCGCCGAGGACGGCCGCAAGATGTCCAAGCACCTCGGCAACACCCTGGACCCCATCCCGCTGATGGACCGGCACGGCGCGGACGCGGTCCGCTGGTTCATGGCGGCCGGCGGCTCCCCGTGGGCGGCCCGCCGGGTCGGTCACGGCACCATCCAGGAGGTCGTCCGCAAGACGCTCCTCACCTACTGGAACACGGTCGCCTTCCAGGCCCTGTACGCCCGCACCTCGGGCTGGGCGCCGAGCGCGGCCGACCCGGCCCCCGCCGACCGCCCGGTCCTGGACCGCTGGCTCCTCTCCGAACTGCACGCGCTCACCGACCAGGTCACCCAGGCGCTGGACGCGTACGACACCCAGCGCGCCGGCAAGCTGCTGTCCGCCTTCGTCGACGACCTGTCCAACTGGTACGTCCGTCGCTCCCGCCGCCGCTTCTGGCAGGGCGACAAGGCGGCGCTGCGCACCCTGCACGAGGTCGTCGAGACGGTCACCAAGCTCATGGCCCCGCTGACCCCGTTCATCACCGAGCGGGTCTGGCAGGACCTGGTCGTGCCGGTCACCCCGGGCGTCCCGGAGTCGGTGCACCTGTCCTCGTGGCCCGAGGCGGACCTGTCGGCGATCGACCCGGAGCTGTCCCGGCAGATGGTCCTGGTCCGCCGGCTGGTGGAGCTGGGCCGCGCCACGCGCGCGGAGTCGGGCGTCAAGACGCGCCAGCCGCTCAGCCGTGCGCTGATCGCCGTGGCGGGCTTCGACGCGCTCACCCCCGAACTGCACGCGCAGATCACGGAGGAGCTGAACGTCGAGTCCCTGGCGTCGCTGAGCGAGGTCGGCGGTTCGCTGGTCGACACGACCGCGAAGGCCAACTTCCGTGCGCTGGGCAAGCGGTTCGGCAAGCGCGTCCAGGACGTGGCGAAGGCCGTCGCGAACGCGGACGCCGCGGCGCTCTCCCTCGCCCTGCGCGAAGGCACGGCCTCGGTGGAGGTCGACGGCGAGACGGTCGCCCTCGCCCCCGACGAGGTGATCATCACGGAGACGCCCCGCGAGGGCTGGTCGGTCGCCTCGGACTCCGGCGCGACCGTGGCGCTGGACCTGGAGATCACGGAGGAGCTCCGCCGCGCGGGCCTCGCCCGTGACGCGATCCGCCTGATCCAGGAGGCCCGCAAGAACAGCGGCCTCGACGTCGCCGACCGCATCTCCCTGCGCTGGACCGCCGCGGACCCGGCGACGGTGGCGGCCCTGACCGGCCACACGTCCCTGATCGCGGACGAGGTCCTGGCGATGGACTTCGCCCAGGGCGAGGCGGACGACACGTACGGGGAGCCGTTCACGGACGAGGGCCTGTCCCTGACGTTCCGCCTGCGCAAGCAGTAACCGAGCAGCACCAAGGCCCGGCCCCCTTCTCCTCGGGGAGCCGGGCCTTCTCGGCTGCCCGGCACGGGTGGGCTGTGGGGCATCCCGCCCGCACCGGAGTCGGAACCGGGACCCGCACCCGCACCCGCACCCAGTACAAGGGCGGGCCCCGGGTCGAAAACCCGGGGCCCGCCCTTGAACGCTGCCGAAGACAACGCCGTACTACTTACCGGACGTCAGTCCGAGACAGCTCAGTTGTCGTCCTCGTCGATCAGGAACCCGCGCATCGGCGAGGGCGCCTGCCCCATCGGCGACGGGCCCTGCGGACGCACCGGCGCCATCGGCTGGGTCATCGCCGGCGACATCTGCTGCTGCCCGCCGTAGGACGGCCCGGACTGACCCGGACCGCTGCCCATCGACTGGTTGCCACCGTAGGACGGGGCACTCGCGCCGGCCGGAGCCATCGAGGGCGCCGGGGACGGCGGCAGGGAGGCCGTGGCGGGCGTGCGCGGCGGGGCGAGCGAGTCATCCGCCTGGGTCTCCAGCTGACGCAGCTGCGACTCCAGGTACGACTTCAGCCGCGTCCGGTACTCGCGCTCGAAGCCGCGCAGGTCCTCGACCTTGCGCTCCAGCGTGGCGCGGGCGGACTCCAGGGAGCCCATCGCGACGCGGTGCTTCTCCTGCGCGTCCCGCTCCAGGGCGTCGGCCTTGGCACGCGCGTCGCGCTCCAGGCCCTCGGCACGCGAACGCGCCTCGCCGACGATCTTGTTGGCCTCGGAACGGGCCTCGGCGATCGCCTGGTCGGCGGTCTGCTGGGCCAGCGAGAGGACACGGGCGGCGCTGTCGCCACCGGGGCCGCCCTGACCGGGCATGCCCGGGCCACCGGGACCCTGCGGGCCGCCCATGGGGCCGCCCATCGGGCCGGGGCCCATCTGGCCCTGCATCGGACCGGGGCCGCCCTGGCCCATCGGTCCCGGACCCTGACCCATCGGGCCGGGCCCCTGCGGACCACCCTGACCGCCGGGGCCGGCGGGCAGCTGCGGGGCACCGCTCGGCAGCTGGGGCGGGCCCCCCATGGGGCCACCCATCTGCTGCTGCGGCGGGCCCGATATGCCGGCGGGCACCGGAGCGCCGGGACCTCGCATGCCCTGCTGCGGCATCCCCTGCTGGGGATGCTGCTGCGGGTGCTGCTGCTGATCCTGCGGGGGCTCCGGGGGCTTGCGCATGTTCTGCTGGTTCTGCGCGGCCGCGCGCGTCGCCGCGGCCAGCTTGGCGCGCAGGTCCTCGTTCTCGCGGAGCAGCCGGGTCAGTTCGGCTTCGACCTCATCGAGGAAGGCATCGACCTCGTCCTCGTCATAGCCTTCTCGGAGGCGGACGGTCGTGAACTGCTTGTTCCGCACGTCCTCGGGGGTCAACGGCATCTCTTCACCTCAACGTTGTCGTCGGCATTCGGCAAGCCCGTATCTCTCTCATCGATCACAGCCGGCTCACGATCGAGATCAGGATGTAGACGATGATCATCAGTACGAAGAAGGACAGGTCGAGCGCCACGCCCCCGAGACGCAGCGGCGGAATGAACCGCCGCAGAAGCTTCAACGGTGGATCGGTGACAGTGTAGGTGGCCTCCAGAACGACCACCATCGCCTTGCCGGGTTGCCACGAGCGGGCGAACTGGAAGACGTAGTCCATGACCAACCGGAAGATGAGCACGATGAGGAAGCACATCAGCGCGATGTAGACGACATCCAGGACCACGCTCATGACCTGTGCTTCCCTCTCCCCTGAACCATCTCTCGGACCCGGTTCTCGGATCCGTGTTCTTGCTCTGTACCGGTGGTGCGTCTCAGCTCTGGTTGAAGAACCCGCCCTCTGCGATGCGGGCCTTGTCCTCCGCCGTGACATCGACGTTAGCAGGAGACAGCAGGAACACCTTCTGCGTCACCCGCTCGATACTGCCGTGAAGACCAAACACCAAACCGGCCGCAAAGTCGACAAGTCGCTTCGCATCTGTGTCATCCATCTCAGTGAGATTCATGATCACCGGCGTGCCCTCACGGAAGTGTTCCCCGATGGTACGGGCCTCGTTGTAGGTCCGGGGGTGAAGTGTGGTGATCCGGTAGGGCTCTCGTTCGGACACGACCTTGGGCATGATGACCGGTGCGCTCTTTTCCAGGCTTGCGCGTTCTTGTGTGATGGATGCCACGGGCGCGATCCGCGCCGGGCGGCTGGATTCCGCCGCGAGCGAAGGGGAGCGGGGCACCGGCTCGCGCTGCGGGGGCGGTTGTACGACTCGTACCTCTTCGTCCCTTTGGGGCTGATGTGAACCATGGGGCTGGTGGACGGGCTCGTGCCGCCGGTGGTCCCGCTCGGGCTCCGGGTCCAGCTCGGGTTCGAAGTCGTCGTCGGGGTCGAACCCCCGGCCGTCGTACCCATCGTCCTCCACGAGGCCGAGGTAGACCGCCATCTTGCGCATCGCGCCGGCCATTCTCTGAGTCCTCCGCTCTGTGGTGGATCGGCTGACGACTGCCAAGTGCCCGCGATCCACGAGGTCGTTGCATCCGCCTTTCGGCGGTAATGACCATATTTTCTGCTGTGGTCCGACTTCTTGGCGACGTTACCCGAGCCCGGGGCGGACTCCGAGTACCGCGGTGCCGACGCGTACATGTGTCGCTCCGGCGGCCACGGCCTCCTCGAGGTCCGCGCTCATTCCTGCGGAGACCATGTTCGCAGCCGGATGGGTCCGGCGCACGCGGGTCGACAAATCCATGAGGCGTTCGAACGCCGCCTGTTGGCGCCCCGCGTACTCGCCGGTGAGGGGAGCGACGGTCATCAGCCCGTCGAGCCGCAGACCTTCCGCCCCGGCGACCAGGTCGGCCAACTCCTCGACCCCCGCGGGACCGACGCCGCCGCGCTCGCCGCGACCGCTCTCCCCCGCGTCGAGCGCGACCTGGAGCAGACAGCCCACCTCGCGCCCGGTGCGTACGGCCTCCCTGGACAGGGCGGTGACCAGCTTGGGGCGGTCGACGGACTGCACGACATCCGCGTAACCGACCACGGAGCGCACCTTGTTGGTCTGCAACTGACCGACGAAATGCCACGAAAGCGGCAGATCCGAGCAGGCCGCGGCCTTCGGGGCCGCGTCCTGGTCACGGTTCTCGGCGACATGGCGCACGCCGAGGTCGGAGAGAATCCGCACATCGTCCGCCGGGTAGGTCTTGGTGACCACGATCAGGGTCACCTCGTCGCGCCGGCGGCCGGCGGCCGCACAGGCGGCGGCGATGCGCTCCTCGACCGTGGCCAGGTTCGCGGCGAGTTCGTGCTTACGGTCCGTCATGCCCCATCAGTCCAGCCAGACATAGCTCGCGAGCCGCCCGGTGGTGCGGTCGCGTCGGTACGAGAAGTGGTCCTCCGACTCCCGGGTGCACACCGGCGACTGCGCCCGGTCGTGCACCCCGAGTCGCTCGAGCTGCGCGTGCACCCCGGCGCCCACGTCGACCGCCGGCGTACCCCAGCCGGTCACGGCGTGCGCCGCCGGCTCGACGGCACTCACCTCGGCGCGCATCTCCTCGGGCACCTCGTAGCACCGGCCGCACACGGCGGGTCCGGTGCGGGCGACGACGCGGGCGGGGTCGGCGCCGAGTTCCGCCATGGCCCGTACGGCGGCGGGGACGACCCCGGCGACCAGGCCGGGCCGGCCCGCGTGGGCCGCGGCGGCGACACCGGCGACGGGGTCGGCCAGCAGGACGGGGACGCAGTCGGCGGTGAGGACGGCGAGGGCGAGACCGCGTTCGGCGGTGACGATCGCGTCGACCCGCGGGACCGGGCGGTCCCCCCAGGGTCCGTCGACGACGGCGACGTCGGCGCCGTGCACCTGGTTCATCCAGACCACCCGGGCCGGGTCGACGCCCAGCGACTTGGCGGCCAGCTCCCGGTTGGCCGTGACGGCGCCGGGGTCGTCGCCGACCGCGCCGCCGAGGTTCAGCTCCTCGTACGGAACGGCGCTCACTCCGCCCCACCGGTCGGTGAAGCCGAAGTGCGCGCCGTTCACGGTGTCGCGCTGTCCTATCACTTCAGGAAGTCCGGCACGTCCAGTTCCTCGGCCGCGCTGTCCGAGTAGGTCCGGGACGGCGGGACCGGCGGCGGGGCGACCGGCGGCAGGTCGCTCACCGGCTCCGGGGCGGGGGCCGGCTCCGGCTCCTCCTTCGGCTTCACGCTGCCGAGCGAACCGAAGGACGGACGGCTCTCGGTCTGCCGCGCCGGGGCGGGCTCCTCGCGCTTGGGCGAGGAGGAGCCGAGGACGTTGTCCCGCTGCTTGGACGGCGGCTGGCCCCCGTCGAAGCCGGCCGCGATCACGGTGACCCGGACCTCGTCGCCGAGGGCGTCGTCGATGACCGCGCCGAAGATGATGTTGGCCTCGGGGTGGGCGGCCTCGCTGACCAGCTGGGCGGCCTCGTTGATCTCGAACAGGCCGAGGTCGGAGCCGCCGGAGATGGAGAGCAGCACGCCCCGGGCGCCGTCGATGGACGCCTCCAGGAGCGGCGAGGAGATCGCCATCTCGGCCGCGGCCACCGCGCGGTCGTCGCCGCGGGCCGAGCCGATGCCCATGAGAGCGGACCCCGCCTCGGACATGACCGACTTCACGTCGGCGAAGTCCAGGTTGATCAGGCCCGGGGTGGTGATCAGGTCGGTGATGCCCTGCACACCGGACAGCAGCACCTGGTCGGCGGACTTGAACGCGTCCAGCACGCTGACCTGGCGGTCCGAGATGGACAGCAGCCGGTCGTTGGGGATGACGATGAGGGTGTCGACCTCTTCGCGGAGCTCCGCGATGCCGTCCTCGGCCTGGTTGGCCCGGCGCCGTCCCTCGAAGGTGAACGGGCGGGTGACCACGCCGATGGTGAGGGCGCCCAGCGAGCGGGCGATGTTGGCCACGACGGGCGCGCCGCCGGTGCCGGTGCCGCCGCCTTCGCCGGCTGTCACGAAGACCATGTCGGCCCCCTTGAGGACCTCCTCGATCTCTTCGCGGTGGTCCTCGGCGGCCTTGCGGCCGACGGCCGGGTTGGCTCCGGCGCCGAGTCCGCGGGTGAGTTCACGGCCGACGTCGAGCTTGACGTCGGCGTCGCTCATCAACAGAGCTTGCGCGTCGGTGTTGATGGCGATGAACTCGACGCCCTTGAGACCGACCTCGATCATCCGGTTGATGGCATTGACACCACCGCCGCCGACACCGATGACTTTGATGACTGCGAGGTAGTTCTGCGGTGCTGCCACGTCGAAGGCCTCTCGCCTCGAGTTACGTGTCGTCGGATCGCCGGAGCACTGCTGCCCCGCGACCGACGACTGATGCCGATTGGGACGGTCCGTAGCGCCGACCCGAACCCTAACGCTGAAGTTTAGGGTTACCAGTGTGTCTGTTCCTTGGAGTCTTCTGAACAGGACACTAAGTCGACAAGTGGCGCACGTTCAACGAACACGCCGAACCTCCCGTTTTTCTTTTCACCCTATGTGATCAGCCGTAGCGCTGCCCAACCAGGGTGCTGGCCTGCGTGTATACCCGTCAACTCCCTGATGACGCCGGGGCCGTGGGAACACTGACGTCGAAGTGCCGCGCCCCGGGCGCCGCTTTCATCAGCGCGGTGAGCGCGCCGGCCTTGCGCGCCCCCTGCTCCCCGCTCCCCCAGGCGACGGTCCGGCCCCCGCTCAGTTCGACCGAGATGTCGTCGTAGGAACGGACCTTGACGACCCGTGCGTCCCGGGCGACCGGGTCCGGAAGGCGGCCCGCCGCCCGCACCGCCTCCACCACCAGGCGGTCCTCGTCGAAGCGGCGCAGGCTGGCCGCGGCCGAACCGGACCGCGCGGGCTTCAATTCCAGCTCGGGCACGCCTTTCGGGGCCCGGGAAACCGTGGCGTAACGGACACCTTCCGCGTCCACTTCCACGAACTTCCGGCCTTTTTCGACCACCAGAACCGGAGTCCGCTCCTTCACTTTCAGCTCGATCCCGTGCGGCCAGGAACGCTCGGCCTCGATCTCGTCGATGCGGGGCAGCTCCCTGCGCAGCCGGGCCTCGATCGCCTCGGTGTCGACGGAGACCAGCGGTTCCCCGACGGGCACGTCGGCGGCCTCGCGCACCTGCGCGGGCGTCAGCACACGGGTTCCGGCGACCGAAACGCGTTCGACACGCGTCCAGCCCGAACTGTAGAGCAGCCAGAAGGTCCCGCCCGCGACGAGCACAAGGGCGACGCCCAGGATGATGATCGTACGAAGTCGGGGCGGGCCGAACCGGCGCGCACGGGGCGGGCCGGACGACTCCTGCTGACGTTCCCCGCGCTCGGCGGTGGTCGGTCCGGCCACGCTCCCCTGCCTTCCGTCAGTGTCTAGCGGTGCGCGCGGGCGGCGATCGCCTCGTACACCATGCCGACGAGGAGGTCGTCGGCGTCCCGGCGGCCGAACTCGGCGGCGGCGCGGGACATCTCGTACAGCCGGTGCGGGTCGGCCAGCACGGGCAGGACGTTGTGCTGCAGCCACTCCGGCGTCAGCTCCGCGTCGTCGACCAGCAGTCCGCCGCCGGCCTTGACCACCGGCTGGGCGTTGAGCCGCTGTTCGCCGTTGCCGATGGGCAGCGGGACGTAGGCGGCCGGGAGTCCGACGGCGGAGAGCTCGGCGACGGTCATCGCGCCCGCACGGCAGAGCATCATGTCGGCCGCGGCGTACGCGAGGTCCATCCGGTCCAGGTAACTTACCGGGATGTACGGGGGCATTCCCGGCATCTGGTGGACCTGCGGCAGTTCGTTCTTGGGACCGACCGCGTGCAGGATCTGGATTCCGGCCTGCTGGAGCCAGGGCGCGACCTGCTGGACGACCTCGTTGAGGCGGCGGGCGCCCTGCGAGCCGCCGGTGACCAGCAGCGTGGGCAGGTTGGGGTCGAGGCCGAACGCCGCGCGGGCCTCGGGGCGGGCGGCGGCCCGGTCCAGGGTGGCGATGGAGCGGCGCAGCGGGATGCCGATGTAGCGGGAGTTGCGCAGCTTGCTGTCCGGGGTCGAGACGGCGACCTGTGCGGCGTAGCGCGAGCCGATCTTGTTGGCCAGGCCCGGGCGGGCGTTGGCCTCGTGGACGACGATCGGCACGCCGAGCCGCTTGGCCGCGAGGTAGCCGGGCAGGGCGACGTAGCCGCCGAAGCCGACCACGGCGTCCGCCTTGGTGCGTTCCAGGATCTGCTCGGTCGCCTTGATGGTGCCGCGCAGCCGGCCCGGGACGGTGATCAGCTCGGGGGTGGGCTTGCGCGGCAGCGGTACGGCCGGGATCAGCGCCAGTTCGTACCCGCGCTCGGGTACGAGGCGGGTCTCGAGGCCGCGTTCCGTGCCCAGGGCCGTGATCCCCACGGTCGGATCCTGCCTGCGCAGGGCGTCCGCGAGGGCGAGCGCGGGCTCGATGTGGCCCGCGGTTCCTCCGCCGGCGAGTACGACATGCACCGAAATTCACCGCTCTCCGGACGAGCGCGCCGCCGAGGCACGCCGTCGCATCGTGTTCCAACTCCGTGGGCTCCGCTTGGACCCGGTGCCCCCGGCTCCCCGCTTTCTACCAAAGCGAGGTTGCCGCAGCGCGAGCGCCGCCCGCGCACCGGGCTCGTCACGCGCGAAGGCGATCAGCAGACCGATGGCGAACATGGTCGGCAGCAGGGCGGAACCCCCGTAGGAGAACAGCGGGAGCGGGACACCGGCGATCGGCAGCAGCCCGAGGACCGCACCGATGTTGATCACGGCCTGGGCCGTGATCCAGGTGGTCACGCCTCCCGCGGCATACCTCACGAAGGGGTCCTCCGTGCGTCCGGCCACGCGGATACCCGCATAGCCTAGAGCCGCGAAGAGGGCGAGCACCGACAGCGTCCCCGCCAGACCCAGTTCCTCACCGGTGACGGCGAAGATGAAGTCCGTGTGGGCTTCCGGGAGTTGCCCCCATTTCTCCACACTGGCGCCCAGTCCGGAACCGAACAGTCCGCCCGAGGCGAGGGCGTAGATGCCGTGCACGGCCTGCCAGCAGGCGTCGCCCGGCCCGGGGTCGGTGGCGCCCAGGCAGTTCAGCCGGGCCATGCGGTTGGGGCTGGTCTTGATGAGGATGAACCCCAGCAGCACGGCGATCGACAGCACCCCGGCGAACAGCCGGGTGGGGGCGCCGGCCAGCCACAACAGGCCGAAGAGGATGGCGGTCAGGATGATCGCCGTACCCATGTCGCCGCCGATCATGATCAGCCCGAGCAGCATGAAGGCGGCCGGGACCAGCGGCACCAGCATGTGCTTCCACTGCGTCAGCAGCCTCCTGTCCTGCTTGCGGGCCAGCAGGTCCGCGCCCCACAGGACCAGGGCCAGCTTCCCGAACTCACTGGGCTGGATCTGGAAGGAGCCGCCCAGGGCGATCCAGTTCTGGTTGCCGTTGACCGCCACTCCTATCCCCGGCACCTGGACCAGGATCATGAGGAAGACGGCACCGGCGAGGATCGGATAGGCCAGCGCGCGGTGCAGCTTCACCGGCATCCGCATGGCGGCCACCAGCAGCCCGGCGCCGATCAGGGCGGCCAGGAACTGCTTGCGGAAGAAGTACGAGCCCGGCAGCGACAGCTGGAGCGCGGTGATCTGGGAGGCCGAGTAGACCATCACCAGGCCGAGCACGGTGATCAGCGCGCTGCCGCCCGAGATCAGGTAGTACGCGGTCAGCGGCCGGTCCCAGGCGCGGCGCAGGCGGTGGTAGAGGCGGAGCACGGGGTTCTCGTGCACCGGCCCCGGCGCGGCGGGGCGCTTGACGGCCCGCTGCTGCACGGGCGGGCGCCCGGTACGGCTCTGAGGGCTACCGGGCATCGTGGCCTCCGCTGTACGTCGGCATGGACCGTCCCACGCGTCCCTCCCGAGGTCGCCCGGCGCAGGAGGCGGCCGGGTCAGGCGCCGAGTTCGCGAACGGCCTCCGCGAACGCGTCACCACGCTGGTTGTAGTTGGTGAACATGTCCATGGAGGCACAGGCCGGGGCCAGCAGCACCGTGTCACCGGGCCGGGCGAGTCGCTGGGCCTCCTGGACGGCCTGGAGCATCGCCCCAGTGTCGGTCCGGTCGAGGTCGACCACGGGTACCTCGGGCGCGTGTCGCGCCAGGGCTTCGCGGATCAGGGCGCGGTCGGCGCCGATGAGCACGGCTCCGCGCAGGCGCTTCGCCGCCCCCGCGACCAGCTCGTCGAAGGACGCGCCCTTGGCCAGCCCCCCGGCGATCCAGACGATCGACCGGTACGCCGCCAAGGAGGCCTCGGTGGCGTGGGTGTTGGTCGCCTTGGAGTCGTCCACGTACGCCACCCCGTCGACGTCGGCGACGTGCGCGATGCGGTGGGCGTCGGGCGTGAAGGCCCGCAGTCCGTCGCGTACGGCGGCGGCGGAGACGCCGTAGGCACGGGCGAGGGCCGCCGCGGCGAGGGCGTTGGCGATGTTGTGCGGGGCCGGCGGGTTCACGTCGGAGATCTCGGCGAGCTCCTGGGCGTTCTTCTGCCGGTCCTCGACGAAGGCCCGGTCGACCAGGAGGCCCTCCACGACGCCGAGTTGACCCGGGGCCGGGGTGCCGAGGGTGAAGCCGACGGCGCGGCAGCCCTCCTCGACGTCGGCCTCGCGGACCAGGTCCTCGGTCGCCTTGTCGGCCACGTTGTAGACGCAGGCGACGCGATTGCCCTCGTAGACGCGGCCCTTGTCGGCGGCGTAGGCCTCCATGGAGCCGTGCCAGTCGAGGTGGTCCGGGGCGAGGTTGAGCACGGCGGCCGAGTGGGCGCGCGGCGAGGACGCCCAGTGGAGCTGGTAGCTGGACAGCTCCACCGCGAGGACGTCGTACTCCTCGTCGCCGGTGACCGCGTCCAGCAGCGAGACACCGATGTTGCCGACGGCGGCGGTGCGCAGGCCGGCCGCCTTCAGGATCGACGCGAGCATCTGGACGGTGGTGGTCTTGCCGTTGGTGCCGGTGACCGCCAGCCAGGGCGCCGGCTCCCTGCCGTCCAGACCGCGCAGGCGCCAGGCCAGTTCGACGTCGCCCCAGACGGGGACGCCGGCCTCGCGGGCCGCCGTGAACAGCGGCTTGTCCGGCTTCCAGCCCGGCGCGGTGACGATCAGCTCGGTGCCCTCGGGCAGGGCCGCGGCGGAGCCGTCGCCGAGGCGCACGGTGACGCCGAGCGCCTCCAGGTCCGCCGCCTGCGCCCGCGCGCGCTCGTCGTCGCCGTCGTTGACGACCGTGACGCGTGCGCCGAGGCCGTGCAGCACCCTGGCCGCCGGGACGCCGGAGACGCCGAGGCCGGCGACAGTGACGTGCTTGCCCTGGAATTCGGAAGGCACCGAGGAGGAGGTCACTTGTCCGCTGCCCATCCCGCGTAGAAGAGGCCCAGTCCGACGATCACGCAGATGCCCTGGATGATCCAGAAGCGGACCACCACAAGGACCTCGGACCAGCCCTTGAGTTCGAAGTGGTGCTGGAGTGGCGCCATCCGGAAGACGCGTTTGCCGGTGAGGCGGAAGGAGCCGACCTGGATGACCACCGACATGGTGATCAGGACGAACAGACCGCCGAGGATGGCCATCAGCAGCTCGGTGCGCGAGCAGATCGCCAGACCCGCCAGCACGCCGCCGAGCGCGAGCGAACCGGTGTCGCCCATGAAGATCTTGGCCGGCGAGGTGTTCCACCACAGGAAGCCGAGGCAGGCGCCCATCAGCGCGGAGGAGACCACCGCGAGGTCGAGCGGGTCGCGCACCTCGTAGCAGGCGCCCGGGTTGGTGAGGGTCAGCGCGTTGGCGCAGGACTCCTGGAACTGCCAGACGCCGATGAAGGTGTACGCGCCGAAGACCAGGACGGAGGCGCCGGTGGCCAGACCGTCCAGACCGTCGGTCAGGTTCACGCCGTTCGACATCGCGAGGATCATGAACAGCGCCCAGATGACGAACAGCACCGGGCCGATGGACCAGCCGAAGTCGGTGATGAACGACAGCTTGGTGGAGGCCGGGGTGTTGCCGCGGTTGTCCGCGAACTGGAGCGAGAGCACCGCGAACGCGATGCCGACGATCAGCTGGCCGGCCATCTTCGCCTTGGCCCGCAGGCCCAGCGAACGCCTCTTGACGATCTTGATGTAGTCGTCGAGGAAGCCGACCAGGCCCATGCCCACCATCAGGCCGAGCACCAGCAGGCCCGAGAAGGTCGGCGCCGCGTCCGCCTCGGGGTCCAGGTAGCTGGTGATCACCTTGGCCAGGAAGTAGGCGGCGACCGTGGCGAAGATGAAGGCGATACCGCCCATCGTCGGCGTACCGCGCTTGCTGGCGTGCTCGCGCGGTCCGTCGTCGCGGATGTACTGGCCGTAGCCCTTGCGGGCCAGCAGCTTGATCAGCAGCGGGGTGCCGACCAGCGTCAGGAAGAGGCCAATGACGCCCGCGAACAGGATCTGCTTCATCATCGGGCGGCGACCTCACCCTCGGCGCCGGTCTCCAGCAGCGCCGCGGCGACGCTCTCCAGACCCACCGAACGGGACGCCTTCACGAGTACGACGTCTCCCGGGCGCAACTCGCTGCGCAACAGGTCGACCGCCGCCTGTGCGTCGGACACGTGCACCGACTCCTCACCCCACGAACCCTCGTTATATGCGCCCAGTTGCAGCCATTGGGCTTCCCTGCCCCCGACCGCGACGAGCTTGCTGACGTTGAGCCGGACGGCGAGCCGTCCGACCGCGTCGTGCTCGGCGAGCGCCTCGTCCCCGAGCTCGGCCATCTTGCCGAGCACCGCCCACGTACGGCCCCCCTTCGCCTGTGCGGCTTTGCCCATGGCGACCAGCGCACGCAGCGCGGCCTTCATCGACTCGGGGTTCGCGTTGTAGGCGTCGTTGACGACCGTCACGCCGTCCGGGCGCTCGGTGACCTCCATCCGCCAGCGGGAGAGGGAGCCCGCCTCGGAGAGCGCGGTGGCGATCTCGTCTGCGGACATGCCCAACTCGTGGGCGACGGCGGCCGCGGCGAGCGCGTTCGACACGTGGTGCTCACCGTACAGGCGCATGGTCACATCGCTTGCACCGGAGGGTGTGTGAAGCCTGAACGAGGGCTGTCCACTGTCCGTGAGTCGCACGTTCTCGCCACGAACGTCCGCTTCGTCGGACTCTCCGAAAAGGATCACCTTCGCCTTCGTTCGGGAGGCCATGGCCCGTACGAGCGGGTCGTCCGCGTTGAGGATCGCGGTGCCCCCCTCCTCGGCCGACGGCAGCGCCTCGACGAGTTCGCCCTTGGCCTGCGCGATCTGCTCCCGGCCGCCGAACTCGCCGATGTGCGCGGAGCCGACGTTGAGGACGAGGCCGACCTTCGGCGGGGTCAGCTCGCAGAGGTAGCGGATGTGGCCGATGCCGCGGGCGCCCATCTCCAGGACGAGGAACCTGGTCTCGTCGGTGGCGGTGAGCGCGGTGAGCGGCAGCCCGACCTCGTTGTTCATGGAGCCCGGCGTGAACACCGTGGGCGCCTTGCGGCGCAGGACCTGGGCGATGAGGTCCTTGGTGCTGGTCTTGCCGGCCGACCCGGTGAGGGCCACGAGGGTGGTGCCGAGGCGCCGCACGACGTGCCGGGCGAGGGCTCCGAGGGCGGTCTGCACGTCGTCCACGACGATCGCGGGCACGCCGACGGGCCGGGAGCCGAGCACGGCCACCGCGCCCGCCTCGACGACCGGCGCCGCCCAGTCGTGGCCGTCCACCCGCTCGCCGACGAAGGCGACGAACAGGCAGCCGGGCCCCGCTTCCCGCGAGTCCCGGACGACCGGCCCGGTGACCTGCACGGACGCGTCCGGTATGTCATGCATCCGCCCGCCGACGACTTCTGCGATCTCGGCGAGAGAGAGGGCGATCACAAGTTCATCCCCTGGATCATCTGGATCATTCGGGACTTCATCCCTGGGTCTTGTGGACGGGGGTCTTCCTGATGGCTTCGCGCAGCACCTGGCGGTCGTCGAAGGGGCGGACCACTCCGGCGATGTCCTGGCCCTGCTCGTGGCCCTTGCCCGCCACCAGCACGGTGTCGCCGGGCTCGGCCCGGGCGACGGCGGCGGCGATCGCGGCGGCCCGGTCCTCGAAGACCTGGACCTCGCCGCGCTCGTGCGCGGGCACGGAGGCCGCGCCCTGGAGCATGGTGGCGAGGATCGCGAGGGGGTCCTCGGAGCGGGGGTTGTCGGAGGTCAGCACGGCGGTGTCGGCGAACCGTGCCACGGCGGCGCCCATCGGCTCCCGCTTGGTGGTGTCCCGGTCGCCGCCGCAGCCGAGCACGGCGTGCAGCCTGCCCTCGGTGACCTTGCGCAGGGCGCGCAGGACGGACTCGACGGCGTCGGTCTTGTGGGCGTAGTCGACCACCGCGAGGTACGGCTGGCCCTCGTCCACGCGCTCCAGGCGACCGGGCACGCCGGGCACCGCGGCGACGCCGTCGGCGGCGGACTGCGGGTCGAGTCCGGCGGCGGCGAGGGCGACGATCGCGGCGAGGGTGTTCGCCACGTTGAACGGGCCGGCCAGCGGCGACCTGGCGGTCACGCGCTCGCCCTTGGGGCCCAGCACGGTGAACGTCGAGTCCAGCGGGCCGACCTCGACCTCGTCGGCGCGCCAGTCGGCGTCGGGGTGGCCCTCCGCGGAGTAGGTGACGACCGGCACGGTGGCCTCGTTCGCGAGGCGGCGTCCGTACTCGTCGTCGACGTTGACCACGCCGAGCCTGCTGCGCTCCGGCGTGAAGAGCTGCGCCTTCGCCTGGAAGTAGTCCTCCATGCCGGAGTGGAACTCCATGTGCTCCGGGCTGAGGTTGGTGAAGACCGCGATGTCGAAGACGCACGCGTCGACCCGGCCGAGTACCAGCGCGTGGCTGGAGACCTCCATCGCGACCGCCTCGGTGCCGCGCTCGCGCATCACCGCGAACAGGGCCTGGAGGTCGGTGGCCTCGGGCGTGGTGCGCTCGGACTTGATGCGCTCGTCGCCGATGCGCATCTCGACCGTGCCGATCAGCCCGGTGGACTTCGCCGTGCGCAGACCGCCCTCGACGAGGTAGGCGGTGGTGGTCTTGCCGGAGGTGCCGGTGATGCCGATCTGGAGGAGGTCGCGGCCGGGGTGGCCGTAGATCGTGGCCGCCAGCTCACCCATCCGCGCGCGCGGGTCGTCGACGACCAGGGCCGGCAGGCCGGCGGCCGCGACGCGCTCCGCGCCGGCCGGGTCGGTCAGCACGGCTGCGGCGCCGAGGCCGGCGGCCTGGGTGGCGAAGTCCGCTCCGTGCAGCCGGGCACCGGGCAGGGCGGCGTAGAGGTCACCGGGCCGGACGGCGCGCGAGTCATGGGTGATGCCCGTGACGGCGGCGGTGCCGTCGGGCACGGCGACACCCAGTTGACCGGCGAGTTCCGCGAGGGGTGTGGCGGAGTTCCGCACCGGACGGGGCGGTCCCGGGTAGGTCACGGGGTGGCCCTTCTGGGTGGTTTGGGACTGATCAGCGTGTGGCACGGCGGTGAGCGTACCGGGCGTACCCGCTTCCCGGCGAAGTGAGGGGCTGGGGCTGCTCTGGTTCCCGGGCTCGGGGGTGATCGTTGTCACGGGTGGTTCCTGGTGGCTCGGTACTGAAACGGCGCTGGCTCGGTACTGGCTCGGTTGCGGACTCGGTTCTGGCCGGGTTCTGGCTCGGTTCGTCAGGGCTTGAAGGCGACCGGGAGTCTCGCGGGGGCGGCCCCGGTCGGCGGGATCTGGAGGGTCTTCAGGGCGAACTCCATGACCTGCTTGTAGATGGGGCCGCAGATCTGGCCGCCGAAGTAGCTGCCCTGGGTGGCGTTCTGGATGGCGCAGTAGACGGTGACGCGGGGCTTGTCGGCGGGGGCGAACCCGGCGAACGACGAGGTGTACCCCTTGTACTGGCCGGTGGCCGGATCCACCCGGTTGGCCGTCCCCGTCTTGCCCGCGACCCGGTAGCCGGGGATACGGGCCTTGGTGCCGGTGCCTTCCTCGTCGTCGACGACGGACTCCAGCATCTGCGCGAGGGTCTTGGCGGTCTTTTCGCTGATCACCCGGGTCTTCTTGGGCTCGGGGGCCGGCGTGAAGCGGTCGTCGTCGCCCTGGGTGCCGCGTACGAGCGTGGGTTCGACGCGGACGCCGCCGTTGGCGATGGTCGAGTAGACGGAGGCCGCCTGCAGCGCGTTCACGGACACGCCCTGGCCGAAAGGAATCGTGTACTGCTGCGAGGTCGACCACTGGTCGGGCGGCGCCAGGATGCCCTTGGTCTCCCCGGGGAAGCCGAGCCCGCTGTACTCGCCGAGGCCGAACCTGCGCAGGTAGGAGTGGAGCACCTTGTTGGCCTCCTGCTGGGTCTTGCCCAGTTCGCCGGTGGCCATGATGGTGCCGATGTTGCTGGACTTGGCGAGCACGCCGTTGAGCGTGAGGTACCAGGTCGGGTGGTCGACGTCGTCCTTGAAGAGCCGGTCGCCGCGCTTGAGCCGGTTGGGGACGGTGATGTGGGTGCCGGGCGTGGCGGCGTTCTCCTCCAGTACGGCGGCCATCGACATCACCTTGGCGGTGGAGCCGGGCTCGAAGGCGTCCTGGAGGGCGGCGTTGCCGAGCGCGTCGGGGTCGGCGTGGGCGAGGTCGGCCGGGTCGAAGCCGGGCGAGTTGGCCATGGCCAGGATCTCGCCGGTGGCCGTGTCCTGGACGATGACGTAGCCCCCGTCCGCCTTGGACTTCTCCACCTGCGCGCTGATCGCCTCCTGGGCGGCCCACTGGATGTCGCGGTCGATGGTCAGCTCGACGTCGCTGCCGGGCACGGCGGGCGTCTCCGTGGAGCCGGCGGTGGGCACCTGGCGGCCGCCGGACTGCACGTAGCGGATCTCGCCGTCCTTGCCGGCCAGCGTCCCGTTCAGCTTCCGTTCGAGGCCGCCGCCGCCCTCGCCGTCGGCGTTGACCCAGCCCAGGATGGAGGCGGCGAGGTCGCCGCCCGGGTACACGCGCTTGCTGCTGGGGTCGGCGAGGACGCCCGCGAGGACGTTGACCACGGACTTGTCCGTCTCCGCCTTCTTGGTGAGCGCGCTCTTCAGGTCCTTGATCTGGTTCCAGACCTGCGGGGTCTGCCGGCGGGCGAGGACGACGTAGCGCAGCTTCCCGTTCTCGGGGCGGAGCCGGTCGACCAGGTCCTCCTGGTCCTCTCCGAGGATCGGCGCGAGGAGCGCCGCCGCCTGCTCGGGGCCGTCGCCGACCTTCAGCTGCTCGCGGGTGAACAGCGTCGGGTCGGCGGTGATGTCGTAGGCGTCCACGGTGGACGCGAGGGCGACGCCGTTGCGGTCGGTGATCCCACCGCGCTCGGAGGGGAGTTTGTGGACGACGTAGTGGTTCTGCTCGGCCTTGGCGGTGTACGTGCCGGCGTCGACGGCCTGCACCTGGAGCAGCCGTACGACGAACGCGGACAGCACCAGGGTCAGCGCGAGACCGATCAGGCGCAGCCGCGGGCGGGGGCTGCCCAGCCGGATGACACGGGGCGCGGCCGGCCGGGGCGGGCCCGGTCGGCGGGCGGGCCGGGCGCCGGGGCCCGGCTGCCGCCGTCCGCCGGGGCGGACGGGCCTGGCGGGTCCGGGCACACGGCGGCGCGGCGGTTCCCTGTCGGACACTTCCGTCACCTGCCGGGGGTCGGGGTCGGGTCGGTCGCTGCCGTGGAGCCGGCCGCCGTGCCGGACGGCCCGGCGGTGGAGGGCGCGGCGGTGGGGGACGTGCCGGTGCCGGACGTGTCCACCGAGAGCGGGTCGGTGCCGGGTGGCGCGGTCAGTGCCTCGGGGGCCACGACCAGCGGGGGGACCTCGGTGGGGGCGGGGCTCGGCGAGCCCTTGACGGAGCCGTCGGGGGCGAGGAAGGCGGGGTCGCCGCCGGGCACCATGCCCAGCTCGCGGGCGCGGCGCTGGAGGGCGCGGGGGGCGGAGTAGGCGTCGATGTCCCGCTGGAGCGCCTGCTCCTCGTCGGTGAGCTCCTTCGTCTCCTGCTTCAGGTCGTCCAGCTGGAACGAGCCTTCGCTGAGGGCGGAGTTCAGCAGCAGGAGCCCGATGAGGCCGCCGCCGAGGAGGACGACCACGAGGAGGACGAAGGGGGCGCGGGCCGCCTGGCCCCGTGCGCCGCCGGGTGGGAAGAGCTGAGCCAGCCGGGCCGCCCGCCCCTTCAGCTCGGGGTTCCTACCCACTCGCCCTCCCCTCGGACCGGGTGGACCGTCCGCACCCGCACCTGGCCTGCCTCACTCGCTTCACCCGATGGACTCCCTGATCCGCTGGGCTCCGCGCAGCCGGGCCGGCGCCGCCCGCCGGTTCTCGGCGATCTCCTGCTCGGTGGGAAGTTCGGCACCGCGCGTGAGCAGCTTGAGCCGGGGCGCGTAGCGTTCGGGTACGACCGGCAGTCCGGGAGGTGCGGTGTTCGCCGCGCCGGCCGCGAACACCTGCTTGACGAGCCGGTCCTCCAGGGAGTGGTACGAGAGGACGGCGATCCGTCCGCCCACGTCGAGGGCCTCGACGGCGGCCGGGACCGCCCGCTCCAGGACGGACAGCTCACCGTTGACCTCGATGCGCAGGGCCTGGAAGGTGCGCTTGGCCGGGTTGCCACCGGTGCGCTTGGCGGCCTGCGGCAGGGCGGCCCGGATCAGCTCCACGAGCCGCGCGCTGTTGCTGAACGGCTCCTTGTCGCGCTCCCGCACGATCGCGGACACGATCCGCTTGGCCTGCTTCTCCTCGCCGTACGCCCGCAGGATGCGGACGAGTTCGCCCGGCGGGTAGGTGTTGAGGACCTCGGCGGCGCTCATGCCGGTCGTCTGGTCCATGCGCATGTCGAGCGGGGCGTCCTGGGCGTAGGCGAAACCGCGGTCGGCCTCGTCGAGCTGCATGGAGGAGACGCCGAGGTCGAACAGCACGCCCTGGACACGCGGGACGCCGAGGCGGTCCAGCACGTCGGGCAGTTCGTCGTACACGGCGTGCACGAGGGTGGCGCGTTCCCCGTACGGGGCGAGCCGCTCGCCGGACAGGCGCAGCGCCTCCTTGTCCCGGTCGAGGGCGACGAGGCGGGCGTCGGGGAAGCGGGTGAGGAGCGCCTCGCTGTGTCCGCCGAGTCCCAGCGTGCAGTCGACGACCACGGCGCCCGGCTCCTGGAGGGCGGGCGCCAGCAGGTCCAGGCACCGCTGGAGCATCACCGGGACGTGTCGACTCTGACTCAAGTGGGGCGGCCTCTCAGGTCCGGCACGGCGTCACGCACCGCCGGGTCCCCTCCCGCTCGCTCGTGAAGGGGAGGCCTGCCGGCGCCGGAGGCGTCGGCCGGCCGGGAGCGGGAGGAGGCCGAGCCGTACGTACGCGCCGCGCACGTGGGGAGATCTGGCGGAACGTCGTCCAGGTCTCCGGGGTTTCAGTCCAGCAGGGAGAGCCTCGCCTCCCGCTTCGCGTCACTTTAGTCCACCGTGTCGCCCGGTCAATCAACCGGCCTGCGCGTCGCGGACGCGGGCGCGCACGAATCGGCGCGAGGTGGCACTTCACCCGCTCGGACGCGCCCGTCCGGGTCTGTGGGGTGGCTCACAACAAGCCGCGATGACGTTCTTTGTCCCTCTTCTCAGCGAGTCCGGAGCGGGGGTGACCAGTAACGTCATGGTTATGACGACTTCTGCATCGATCCCCGAGGGCTCCGCATCAGCCGCCACCGGCGCCGGTTCCGCCACCGACCGGTTCGTCGAGGCGAACGCGCGGTACGCCACCGAGTTCGCCGACGCCGAGCTGGCGGGCCGCCCCGCCCTGCAGGCCGCCGTCGTGGCCTGCATGGACGCGCGCCTGGACGTGACCGCCGCGCTCGGTCTGCGCAACGGCGACTGCCACGTCATCCGCAACGCCGGCGGTGCCGTCACCGACGACGTGATCCGCTCCCTCACCATCAGCCAGCGGGCGCTCGGCACCCGCAGCGTCATCCTCGTCCACCACACGGCGTGCGGCATGGAGACCCTCACCGAGGAGTTCCGGCACGAGCTGGAGCTGGAGGTCGGCCAGCGCCCCGGCTGGGCGGTGGAGTCCTTCCGCGACGTCGACCAGGACGTACGGCAGTCCATCCGGCGGGTCCGGACCTCGCCGTTCCTGCCGCACACGGACGACGTACGCGGCTTCGTCTACGACGTGAAGACGGGCCTGCTCCGCGAGGTCGACGCCGCCTGATCCGGCCGCCCACCCCGACGACCCTCGCCGCACAAGCACCGCAAACACCGTAAGGCCTGACATATCGCGGGCAGTTGTCCACAGGCGAGTGACACGAATCGGTAACGGCAGCAAGAATGCGGGAAGTGATGTCGCGCGGAACTTTTTCCGCGCGATGTCCGTGATTCGGGGTGGGGCCGGTCCGCACGTCAGGGACGGCCCGGCAAGTTGGGGTACCCCCGCTTCCCAGGAAGCGCGGGCAAGGCCGAGGAGGGCCGGGTGACGACCTATGACGATCAGGCGAGCCATGGGGGTGCCCCCTCGCGAACGTATTCGAGCGTGGGGGATGATCTGACCGCTGTGGTCGAGCGCGTACGCGCTTCGGTGGAGGACGTGATCGAGGGCAAGCCCGAGGTCGTACGGCTCTCCCTGACCGTGCTGCTCGCCGAGGGACACCTGTTGATCGAGGATGTCCCCGGCGTCGGCAAGACCATGCTGGCCAAGGCCCTGGCACGGTCGATCGACTGCTCCGTGCGCCGGATCCAGTTCACGCCGGACCTGCTGCCCTCGGACATCACCGGGGTCTCCATCTGGGACCAGCAGCGCCGGGACTTCGAGTTCAAGCCGGGTGCCATCTTCGCGCAGGTGGTGATCGGCGACGAGATCAACCGTGCCTCGCCCAAGACCCAGTCCGCGCTGCTGGAGTCGATGGAGGAGCGCCAGGTCACCATCGACGGGCAGACCTACGAGCTGCCCAGCCCCTTCATGGTGGTGGCGACGCAGAACCCGGTCGAGATGGAGGGCACCTATCCGCTGCCGGAGGCCCAGCGCGACCGCTTCATGGCGCGGGTCTCCATCGGCTATCCCAGCCCGGAGGCCGAGCTGCAGATGCTCGACGTCCACGGCGGGGTGAACCCGCTGGACGACCTCCAGCCGGTGGCGCACGCGCACGAGATCCTCAAGCTGATCGAGACCGTCCGGGGCGTCCACGTCGCGGACCCGGTCCGGCGGTACGCCGTGGACCTGGTCGCCGCCACGCGCACCCACCCCGACCTCAGACTCGGCGCCTCGCCGCGCGCCACGCTGCACCTGCTGCGCGCGGCGAAGGCGTCCGCCGCCCTGAGCGGCCGGGAGTACGCGCTGCCGGACGACGTGCAGGCCCTCGCGGTCGCCGTCCTGGCCCACCGTCTGCTGCCCACCGCCCAGGCCCAGCTGGGCCGCCGCACCGCCGAGCAGGTGGTCCAGGAGATCCTGCAACGCACTCCGGTGCCGGCGGCGCCCCAGCAGCAGTCGGGCCTCGGCATGGGCCGCGGCGCGCCGGCGTACGGCCAGCAACCGCCGCGGAGGCTGTGATGGACACCGGGGGGACGGACCGGTCGGAGGACGACCGGGGCGAGGGCGGCGGCATCCGCACCGCCCTGTCCGGTCTGACCACCCGTGGGCGTTCCTTCCTGGCCGCCGGCATCGCCGCCGCGATCTGCGCCTACGTCCTCGGACAGAGCGACCTGCTGCGGGTCGGGCTGCTGCTGAGCGTGCTGCCCCTGCTCTGCGCGACCGTGCTCTACCGCACCCGCTACCGGGTGGCGGGCAGCCGCCGGCTCTCCCCGGGGCGGGTATCCGCGGGTGCCGAGGCCCGGGTCCACCTGCGCGTCGACAACGTCTCGCGGCTGCCCACGGGTCTGCTGATGCTCCAGGACCGCGTCCCCTACGTGCTGGGGCCGCGCCCCCGCTTCGTCCTCGACCGGGTGGAGCCGGGCGGCCGCCGCGAGGTGTCCTACCGGGTCCGCTCGGACCTGCGCGGCCGCTACCCGCTGGGTCCGCTGCAACTGCGCCTGACCGATCCGTTCGGCCTGTGCGAGCTGACCCGCTCCTTCTCCACGTACGACACCCTGACCGTCGTCCCGCGGGTGGAGGCGTTGCCGCCGGTGCGGCTGAGCGGGGAGGCGAGGGGGTACGGCGAGGGCCGGCAGCGCTCGCTCGCGCTGGCGGGCGACGACGACGTGATCCCGCGCGGGTACCGCCACGGCGACGACCTGCGCCGCGTGCACTGGCGCTCCACCGCGCGCTACGGCGAGCTGATGGTGCGCCGCGAGGAGCAGCCCCAGCGGGCCCGCTGCACGGTGCTCCTGGACACCCGGGGCCTGGCCTACGACGGCGCGGGCCCCGACTCCGCCTTCGAATGGGCGGTGTCGGGCGCGGCCTCCGTCCTGGTGCACATGCTGGAGCGGGGCTTCTCCGTCCGGTTGCTCACGGACACCGGTGACTCGGTGCCCGGCGAGGGCGCCGACGGCTTCACGGGCGCGAGCCAGGGCACGGCGGACGCGGCCGGGCTGATGATGGACACCCTCGCCGTGATCGACCACTCCGACGGCACGGGCCTGTCCCGCGCCTACGACGTGCTGCGGGGCGGGAACGAGGGGCTGCTGGTGGCGTTCTTCGGCGATCTGGACGAGGAGCAGGCCGCGGTGGCCGCCAGGATGCGGCAGCGCAGCGGTGGTGCCGTCGCCTTCGTGCTGGACGGCGGGGTCTGGGCGGGGGGACCGGCCCCGGTCCCCGGCCCGCCGGACGGGGGCGGGGAGCGGCTGCGGATGTTGCGCGAGGCGGGCTGGACCGCCGTGGGCGTCCCCCGGGGCGCCCCCCTGGAGGACGTGTGGCGCCTGGCGGACCGCGAGCGCAGCGGCCTCATGGCGGCGAGCGGCGGGGAGGGCACGGGATGAACGGGCCGGCGCGGTACACGGGGCCCGGCGGGCCCGACCGGCAGCGGGGACGGGGACGTCCGGGGCGCGCCGGTCCCGGGACGGCCGGCGGCGGGGAGGGTGCGCGATGAGCGGGCGGGCCCGGTTGGCCCTGTGCGCGTGGGCGGCCACCCTGATGACGGCGTGCGCGATGCTGCCGCTGGTCGATCCGGCCACCTGGATCCTTCAGGCCGCGTTCCTCCTGGCGGTCCAGTCCGGGGTGGGCGCGGCGGCGCGCCGGGTGCCGCTGGCCCGGCCGCTGACCGTCGCCGCGCAGGCCCTGGTCACTCTGCTGCTCCTGACGCTGGTCTTCGCCCGGCAGCAGGCGCTCGCCGGGCTGCTGCCCGGCCCGCAGGCCTTCCAGCGCTTCGCCGACCTGCTGCGACAGGGCGGCGACGACATCGCCCGGTACGCGATCCCGGCGCCGCTGGAGTCGGACGGCATCCGGCTGATGCTGGTCGGCGGTGTCCTGGTGATCGGGCTGCTGGTGGACACCCTCGCGGTGACCTTCCGCAGCGCCGCCCCGGCGGGCCTGCCGCTGCTCGCGCTGTACTCGGTGGCCGCGGGGCTGTCCGAGGGCGGCACGGACTGGCTGTGGTTCCTGATCGCGGCGGCCGGCTATCTGATGCTGCTGCTGGCCGAGGGGCGCGACCGGCTCTCGCAGTGGGGCCGGGTCTTCGGCGGCGCGCCGCGTACGCCGGGCGGGGAGCCGAGAGGCGCGGTGGCTCCGGTCCGCACGGGGCGGCGCATCGGCGCCTTCGCGCTGGGCATCGCGCTGGTGGTGCCGCTCGCCCTGCCCGCGATGGACGGCGGTCTGCTGGACAGCGCCGGGACGGGGGCCGGTGACGGCACCGGCGGCGGGGGCACGATCTCCGCGGTGAACCCTCTGGTCTCCCTGCGTGACAGTCTCAACGTGGACGAGAACCGGCAGGTCCTCTCCGTCGACACCGACTCGAACGACATAGCCAACCTGTACCTGCGCATCGTGTCCCTGGACGACTTCGACGGGACCACGTGGAAGCCGTCCAAGCGGCACATCACCGGCGTACCGGAGGGTTCCTTCCCGACGCCGGTCGGCCTCGGCCCCGACATCGAGCGGACGGAGACCCGGGCCACCATCTCGGCCGCGGACTGGTACGCGCAGGACTGGCTGCCGATGCCGTACCCGCCGAGCGGCGTCCGGGTCGCCGGCAACTGGCGCTACGAGCCCGTCGGCATGACGCTGGTCGGCGACCACGGCCAGAACACACGCGGGCTGACGTACGAGGTGCGGGGCCTGAACGTGCAGCCGACGGCGGAGCAGCTCGCCGCGGCACCGCAGCCGCCGGGAGCGCTGACGCGGGAGTACACCGAGCTGCCGGACTCCTTGCCCGAGGTGGTCTCCCGGACCGCCCGGGAGGTCACGGCCGACGCGGCGAACCCCTACGAGCAGGCGGTCAAGCTCCAGGAGTACTTCGCGGTCAACGGCGGTTTCGAGTACGACACCCAGGTCAAGGTCGGCAGCGGTTCGGAGGCGATAGCCCGCTTCCTGAGGGACAAGCAGGGCTTCTGCGTCCACTTCTCCTTCGCCATGGCCGCGATGGCCCGGTCCCTGGGCATCCCGGCCAGGGTCGCGGTCGGCTTCGCCCCGGGCTCCCCGCAGGCGGACGGCTCGGTCTCGGTGGGCCTGCGGGACGCGCACGCCTGGCCCGAGGTGTACTTCGAGGGCGTGGGCTGGACCCGCTTCGAGCCCACGCCGACCCGGGGCTCGACGCCCTCGTACACCCTGACGGACACGCCGGACAGCTCGGTGCCGGACCCCGCCCTGCCGTCCCGGAACGCGGAGACGGAGCCGTCGGCGGCGCCGTCGGTGAGCGAGTCCTGCTCGGCCCAGGACAAGAAGCTGGAGGCCTGCGCGAGCGAGTCCGCGGCGGCGGCGCCGGTTACGGGCGGGAACGGACCGAAGTGGTACGCGGTGCTGGCCTGGGTGCTGGCCGGGCTCGCGGTGCTGCTGGTCCCGCTCGCACCGATGCTGTGGCGGTTGCGCACCCGCTCGGCGCGGCTGGGGGCGCACGGCCGCGGCGAGGCGGACGCGGGGCCGCACACCCTGGCGGTCTGGCAGGAGCTGACCGACACCGCCTGGGATGTCGGGATCCTGCCGCAGGAGTCGCAGACCCCGCGCAGGGCGGCGGCCCGCATCGTCCGGATCGGACAACTCGACCCGGCGGCCGCGGCGTCGGTGCACCGGGTGGCGGACGCCGTGGAGCAGGCTCTCTACGCGCCGCGCCCGCGCCTGACGGCGGGCCTCGCGGAGGATGTGCGCCGGGCGGAGGCCGGCCTGCGGGCCGGGGTCGGCCGGGGCACTCGGCTGCGCGCACGGTTCGCCCCGCGTTCGACCGTGCGGGTGGTCTGGGCGGCGTCGGCGTGGTGGGCGGCCTCGAAACGGCGGGTCGGGGCGGCCCGGCCGACGCTGCGCAGGGCGCGGGGGCAGCAGGGCTGAGACGGCGGCCCGTGCGGTGCGGTGGAGCGCCGGGCGGGCCGCGACGGAGCGGGGGGCGCGCTGCGGCGCGGCCCCCGCCTCCTCGAGCTGGTGCGGAGGCGACTCCCGTTCACTGCACGGACATGTGTGAGGGGGTGGGCCACCGATCGGTGGCCCACCCCCTCATCAGGATGTCCTGGTGAACGGACGGCTGGAGCTACTGGCCGCCCTGCTGCTCGTCCCGGCGGCGCTGCCAGCGCTCGTCGATGCGGTCCATCATGGAGCGTTTTTGGCGCCCCTGACGGCGTGTCTGTGGTCCGGCACCGGCGGCGGGCTGCTCACCCGGCTTCGGTGCCTTGCGCCAGCCGGTCACGGCGAGGACCGCGCAGCCCAGCATGACGAGGAAACCCACCACGCTGAGCCAGACCTGCTGGGCGACCATACCGGCCATGAGGAGCGCAATACCTACGAGGAAGCCCGCGACCGCCTGGTAGACCCGTCGCCGGGTGTACGTACGCAGCCCGCTTCCCTCGAGCGCTGTCGCGAACTTGGGATCTTCGGCGTACAGCGCTCGCTCCATCTGCTCGAGCATGCGCTGCTCGTGCTCCGAGAGCGGCACGGAGTCCTCCTCATCGTGCAGTCGCCGGGGCGACCCGGGGGGTCCCTTCAGGATAGGCAGGGATTCGCCCCCGTGAAACCCGCCCCATTACGCCAATTGGCCAACCGGTCTCCGTCATGGCCGTGCCGGCTCGCTGAAGTCTCCATTCCCCAGCGGCCGACCCGTCATGCCGGGCGGTCTCCCTCGATCATACGGCGACTGGCCCCCGTTCGGGGGGCCTGTGGCGTACTCCATCTGCAGCCGCGGCCCTGATCAGCGGCTTACCTCACGGGGTTGCTCAGGTCTCCTGAGTCCCTCGGGTCTCACCGAGCACATGCAGCTGTGTGGCCACAGAATGGAAGGCGGCGAGTTCGGCCGCCGCGGCCTCCAGCTTCAGCAGGGCGTCCATGGCACCGGGCTCGGTGTCCACCAGCACCCCGGGGACGAGGTCGGCGAAGACCCGCACGCCGTGCACGGCGCCGATCCGCAGCCCCGCGGCCTCGACCAGTCCGGTGAGCTGTTCGGCGGTGAACCGGCGGGGCACGGGGTCACCCGAGCCCCAGCGGCCGTTCGGGTCGCCGAGGGCCTGCCGGGCCTCCGCGAAGTGCCCGGCGAGGGCGCGCGCGAGCACGGCACCGCCCAGCCCGGCGGCGAGCAGGCTGAGGACGCCCTCGGGGCGCAGGGCGGCGACGGCGTTGCGGACGCCCTCGGCGGGGTCGTCCACGTACTCGAGGACGCCGTGGCACAGCACCACGTCGTAGCCGCCGCGCTCGGCCACGTCGAAGAGGCCGTGGGCGTCCCCCTGCACGCCCCGCACCCGGTCGGCGACGCCGGCCTCGGCGGCCCGGCGCTCCAGCGCGAACAGGGCGTTGGGGCTCGGGTCGACGACGGTGACGCGGTGGCCGAGGCGGGCCACCGGCACCGCGAAGTTGCCGCTGCCGCCACCGGTGTCCAGGACGTCCAGCGCCTGGCGTCCCGTGGCCTTGACCCGGCGGTCGAGGGCGTCCTGGAGGACGTCCCAGACCACGGCGGTGCGCAGGGCGGCGCGGGAACGTGCGGGCTCGGAGCGCGGCGACGCCGTGGGCGGGCGGTGGGGGGAGACGGGCGGGCGCATCGGGTCCGACACGGCAGTTGACTCCTCGGCGCGGCACCGCCTCGGGCACGGGCGGAGCGAACGGGCTGCCGCCCCGGCCCGGTGCGGGAAGGGGCAGGCTTCAGGCTCCTCCCACCCTATTGCCTCCGGTGCGCCGACCGATCACCCCGTGCCACCGCCCCACGCCCGCTCACCCGCGCCCCCCCATCCGGTCGCCCGGCGCTCACTCGGCCGCTCACCCGGCACCCCAGGACGCCCACCGCCCGCCCCCGGCGCTACCCCGCGTCGGGCCGGGGCTGCGGGAGGACCGGCTGGAGGACCAGCATCCGCTCCACCAGGCGCAGGAACATCGCCACGTCGCGTATCAGGTCGTCGGCGTCCCGGCTGCCCGCCGCGCCCTGGATGCCCGCCTCGGCCCGGGCCCGGCGCCCGGCGCCCGAGGCGAACAGCGCGCTCCAGTCGGAGAGCTCGGGCGCGATCTCGGGGAGCACCTCCCAGGCGCTGCGGATGCGGGCCCGGGCCCGCGGGGTGGTCTCCGGGCGGCCCCGTGCGGCGAGCACCGCGGCGGCGGTGCGCAGGGCGGCGAGATGGGCCGTCGCGTAGCGCTCGTTCGGCGTTTCGAGGACGGTGGCCTCCTCCAGACCGGCCCGCGCCTGCGCGAGCAGGTCGAGGGCGGCGGGCGGGGCGGTCGTCCGGCGCAGCACGGGGTGCACGTCGCTCGCCGGACCGGTCAGTGAGGGTGCAGGGCCGGCTGCGCGGCGCCGGGCGGCGGCTGCGGACGAGTGGGCCATGACGATCCTCCTGTCGTCTTCGTGACGGCACGCGCTGTGAGAGGTGCCGTATGTGCCCATCGTGAGGTATGCCACTGACAATCCGTTCTGACCAGGGCTTTTGCCCCGACCGTAGGTTCGGGTTAGCTTTTGCACTGACCAGTCAGTTCAAACACTCTCCCGGGCGCCGGTCCGGAAGGGGTCAAGGGGTGAGGCGGCGTGGACGGTCCGCTCGGGCTCGCGGTGACGGCCCGCGGCTTCGGACTCAGGGGGCCACGCGGTTGGGCGTTCCGGGGGGTCCGCGTCGACGCGGAGCCCGGCTCGCTCATCGCGGTGGCGGGACCGTCGGGCTCGGGCCGCACCTGCCTGCTGCTCGCGCTGACGGGCCGGATGCGGCCGACGGAGGGGACGGCGACCGTGGGCGGCCTGCGACTGCCCCGGCGGATGTCCGCCCTGCGCCGGGTCAGCGCCCTGGCCCACGTGCCGGGTGTCACGGACCTCGACCCGGCCCTGACCGTCGCCGAGCACCTGCGGGAGCGCGCGCTGCTGCAACGCCGTTTCGGCGACTCGGTGCGCGGCCTGCTGCGCCCGCGCGGGGAGCGGACGGCGCGGGAGCGGCTGCGGGTCGACGAGGCGTTGACCGCGGCCGGACTGGACCCGCGGACGCTGCCCAAGGGGCTGCGGACCGCCGTACGGGATCTGGAGCGCACGGAGGCGCTGCGGCTGTCGGTCGCGCTGGCGATGATCGGCCGCCCCCGGTTGCTCGGGGTCGACGACGCCGATCTCAAGCTGTCGGCCGCCGAGCGGGCCGGGATCTGGTCCCTGCTCGCCTCGGTCGCCGCGTCCGGCACGACCGTCCTGGCGGTGTGCGGCGAGCCGCCCGAGGGAGCGGTGACCGTCTCCACCCGGCCCGAGGACCTGGAGCCCGCGGGCCCGAAGCCCGAGGACCCCGAGCCCGAGGCGTCCCCCGGGGAGGACCCGGCGGACGACGGGACGGGCACCCGGGCGACCACCGGCGCACGGCGCGGCAAGGACGCCGAGGACGGGACGGAGGAGGCCGCCGATGCGCTCGCCGAGACTGGCCGCCCTTGAGCTCAGGCGCTTCGGGCGCGGGCGTCTGCCGCGGGCCGCCCTGGTCGCGCTGCTGTTGCTGCCGCTGCTCTACGGCGCCCTGTACCTGTGGTCGTTCTGGGACCCGTACGGGCGTCTGGACCGCATCCCCGTGGCGTTGGTGAACGACGACCGGGGGGCGACCTCGCACGGCGAGAGGCTCACGGCGGGCGACGACATCACCGAGGGGCTGCGCGAGAGCGAGGTCTTCGACTGGCACGAGGTGAGCGCCGCCGAGGCCCGACGCGGCGTCGAGAACGGCACGTACTACCTGTCGCTGACCATGCCCGCGGACCTCAGCCGCCGCATCGCCTCCAGCGGGGGCGACTCGCCGGAGACCGGCGCACTGCGGGTGCGCACGAACGACGCGAACAACTACATCGTCGGGCAGATCTCGCGGACCGTGTTCGGCGAGGTGCGCGAGGCGGCGTCGGGCAAGGCGTCGCGGTCGTTCCTGGACCGTATCTTCATCTCCTTCTCCGACATCCACGGCGAGACCGTGGAGGCGGCCAAGGGCGCCGACGAGCTGGAGGGCGGCATCGGGAAGGCGGAGAAGGGCTCCAAGGACCTGGCCGACGGCCTCAAGGACGCCGAGGACGGCAGCGGCAGGCTGTCCAAGGGCCTGCGGAAGCTCGACACCGGGGCCGGTGACCTGGAGAAGGGTTCGCGGCAGGTCGCGGACGGCACCCAGAAGCTCGCCGACCAGGTCAACGACGCCGCCGGACGGGTGGGGCCCTTCCTGGAGGACAACGAGCGGACCATCGGCGAGACGGCCCAGTTCGTCGCCGACTCCTCCGGCACGATCCGCGAGGACCTGGACGCCCTGGTGGACGAGGCCCCCGCGGCCGCGAAGGACGCCCGCGCGGAGTCCGACGCGCTGGCCGCGGTGTACCGGACGCGGTGTGCGGACCCCGCGCCGCCCGACGCGGCCTGCCCGGACCTGGAGAAGGCCCGGGACGCCGCGGCGGCCGTGGCGACCGTCGCCGACGACGTCAGCGGCCTGGTCACCGACCACGAGGAACAGCTGAAGACGCTCGACGAGCACCTGGCCGACCTCCAGAAGCAGGCGAAGGCCCTCGCCGAACGGGCACCGAACCTCTCCGAGGACCTCGACGACGCCGTCAAGAAGGTCAACGACCTGAACACGGGCGCCGGCAAGGTCGCCGCCGGTGCCAAGAAGATCCACAAGGGTCTCGGCACGGCCAAGACCGGTGCGAAGGACCTCGACGAGGGGGTGGGCGCGCTCCGGGTCGGTGCCGACGACCTGAACGGCGGCATGTTCAAGCTGGTCGACGGTTCCGGGAAGCTCGCCGGCGGGCTGCACGACGGCGCCGAGAAGATACCCGACTACGACGAGCACGAGCGCGACCGGCGCACCGCCGTGATGGCGGACCCGGTCCGGCTCACCTCCGAGTCCCTCCACCAGGCACCGAACTACGGCACCGGTTTCGCCCCGTACTTCATTCCGCTGTCCCTGTGGGTGGGCGCCATGGTGGCGTACATGCTGATCCCGCCGCTGAACCGGCGGGCGCTCGCCGCGGGGTCGTCGGCCTGGCGGATCGCGCTGGCGGGCTGGCTGCCGGTGGTGGCGCTCGGGGTCCTGCAGACGACGGCCCTGATGGCGGTGCTGCACTGGGCGGTCGGCCTGCAGATGGTCCGGGCGGCCGGGACGGTGGGCTTCCTGTTCCTGGTGACGGCGTGCTTCGCGGCGATCGTGCAGTGGCTGAACGCCCGCTTCGGGGCGGCGGGCCGCATCCTGGTGCTCGCGCTGCTGATGCTCCAGCTGACGTCCGCGGGCGGCACGTACCCCGTCCAGACCAGTCCGGGCTTCTTCAACGCGATCCACCCCTTCCTGCCGATGAGCCACGTCGTCGAGGCGCTCAGGAGGCTCATCACGGGCGGCGGGCTGGAACCGGTGTGGCACGCGAGCGTGGTGCTCGCCGCGTTCACCGCGGCGGCGCTCGCGCTGACCGCGCTGTCGGCCCGCCGCCGGCAGGTGTGGACGCTCGACCGGCTGCACCCGGAGCTGACCCTGTGAACGCCCCGGGCCCTGCGGTGACGCCCCCGAGGGCGGTGCTGTGACAATCGGGACCATGGAAAGCAGCAGCGCCACCTCGCAGGGCAGCAGCCGGCGCGAGGCCACCCGGCAGAAGCTCTACGAGGCGGCCGTGACCCTCATCGCCGAGCAGGGCTTCTCCGCCACCACGGTGGACGAGATCGCCGAACGCGCGGGGGTCGCGAAGGGCACGGTCTACTACAACTTCGCCAGCAAGTCCGTCCTCTTCGAGGAGCTGCTGCGCCATGGTGTCGGGCTCCTCACCGCGTCGCTGCGCGAGGCCGCGGAGCGGGCGGCGCGCGAGGGCCGCGGCCGGGTGGACGCCCTGGACGCGATGATCCGCGCGGGGCTCGCCTTCATCGACCGCTACCCGGCCTTCACCCAGCTCTACGTGGCCGAGCTGTGGCGTACCAACCGGGCCTGGCAGTCGACGCTGCTGGTGGTGCGGCAGGAGGCCGTCGCGGTGGTGGAGGGGGTGCTGCGCGAGGGCGTGGCGAGCGGGGAGTTCAGCGAGGAGATCGACGTGCCGCTGACCGCCGCCGCGCTGGTCGGCATGGTGCTGGTGGCCGCGCTGGACTGGAAGTCGTTCCAGCCCGAGCGCTCCCTCGACGACGTGCACGCGGCCCTGTCCCGGCTGCTCCAGGGGCGCGTGAGCGGCCGCCCCTGAGGCACCGGGCCGCGCCCGCGCACGAAGAACGCCGGTCCGTGGTGGCCGCGTCCCCCGCGGGCCACCGTCGGACCGGCGCCTTCTCCCCCGTACGTCCCCCGGCGGTACGACCGTCCCAGGTCGTGCCCGCGGGCTCCCCCGTGCCTCGCTCCCGCCGACCACGGCCGACGGAAGGAGCGGATCGTGGGCCCGGCTCCGTTCCGGCGCCCCGTGTCGCCGGTCCGCGGCCGTGCCCCTCTCCGTGCCTCCACTCTCTCGTTCTCGCAGGTCGGGGCCCATCCGCGCGCGTACTCATCTGACGGACTAGGTAGCCGTACTCAGGGGTGCGCACCCCGGCCCACGGCGGCGTGCCGTCGACCGGTCACGCGCGCGCCCGTCCCGGTACTCAGGCTCCGGTCCGCCGCCGGCCGTTCCCGCAGGTGGACGGGGTGCCCTCCCCTGGAGCGGGACGGTCGGCGGCGGCGGATAAAGTCCCTGCCATGGCACGGATTGCGGTGATCGGCGCCGGGATGGGCGCGATGGCGGCCGCCGCCCGGCTGGCCGTCGCGGGCCACCGGGTGGTGGTGTACGAGCGGACGACGACGTACGGCGGGGCCCTGCGCCGTTTCGAGCGGGACGGGTTCTCCTTCGACACCGGTCCCGGTCTGCTGCCGTTGCCGGCGGTCTGGCGCGATCTGTTCGTCAAGACCGGCAAGGAGCCGCTGGAGTCCTGTGTCGAGCTGGTCCAGGTCGACCCCTCGTCACGGCACGTGTTCGCGGACGGCACGGAGCTCTCGCTGCCGAACGCTTCGCGGGCCGGCGTGGTCGCCGCCCTGGACGCGGCGCTCGGTGAGGACACCGGGCAGCGCTGGGGCGACTTCCTGGTGCGGGCCCGGGAGACCTGGGACCGCACCCGCCGCCCCCTCCTGGAGGAGCCCCTGTGGCCGAACTGGGAGGTGCTGGCCGCGCGTGAGCCCTACCCGGCGGTCCCGCACAGGCGCCTGCTGCGCACCCGCCGGGCCGGCACCCTCGCCGAGGTCGGCGCCTGGGAGCTGCGCGACCCGCGGCTCGCCGCCCTCCTGGAGAGCCACGCGCTGGCGTACGGCCTCGACCCCCGCACCGCCCCGGCGAACGCCGCGGTACTGCCGTACATGGAGTACGCCTTCGGGACGTGGTACGTGCGCGGCGGCGGTCTGCGGGAGCTGGCGCGGGCGGTGTACGAGCGGTGCCTGGCCCGCCGGGTCGAGTTCCGCTTCGAGGCCGAGGTCGCGGGGGTCGTCGTGAAGGACGGCCGGGCGGCCGGCGTCGAGCTGGCCGACGGTGCCGTGCACGAGGCCGAGTTCGTGGTCGCCGGGGTGGCGCCGGACGTGCTGGGCCGCCTCTGCGGGGACGCGGAGGTGCGGGGCGACGGCGAGGTGGCGCCGCAGCGCGGTGCGGCGAGCCGGCTGACGGTGCTGCTGGCGCTGCGGGGCGGCCGTCCGGAGGGGGCGGCGCACCGGACGGTGGTGCATTCCCCGGACCGCGCGGCCGAGTTGGACTGTCTGTTCGGGGCGACGCCCGGCATGGCCGCGCGGCCGACGGTGACGGTGCTCCGGCCCGACGACGCGGCCCTGGTCCCGGACGCGGAGCACGAGGCTCTCACGCTCACCGCGGTGGTGCCCGCCCTGGGCGGCGACTCGGACCGGGCGGCGACAGAGGTGTTCGACCTACAGGCCGAGCGGCTGATCGACGTGGCCGAGCGGGCGGTGCCCGGCCTGCGCGACCGTCTGCTGTGGCACGAGGTGCGTACCCCGGCCGGGGTCGCGGCGGCCACCGGCGTGGCCGACGGCGCGATCCCGGTGCCGGCGCTGGCGGGGGCGGAGGGACGTCTGCTGCACCCGGCGAACGGCACGCGCACGCAGGGACTGTTCACGGTCGGGGGCTGGTCGCATCCCGGTGGGGGCCTCCCGCACGCGGGCATGTCGGGCGCGCTGGTCGCCGGACTCGTCGTGGAGGGACCGGCGTTCCAGGGCTCCCGGTGAGCGGCCCAGGGCAGGTCACCGGGCGACCGGAGGCGGTCAGTAGCGGTACTGCTCGTCGTAGCCCTGGCCCTGCGTCTGACCGTTGCCCTGGTGCGGGTAGGTCTGCTCGGGCGGGAGCTCACCGCCGTAGGGGTCGTCGGTGCTGCGCTGCTGCGGCACCCAGACGCCGCCGGCCGGGGTCTCCCCGCCGTAACCGCCGGGCGTCCCGGTGGCGTACGGGTCCTGCCCGTAGCCCTGCTGGCCGTACTGCTGGCCGCCCGCCGTGTCGTAACCGCCCGTGTCGTAGGAGGCCCCGCCGTAGGTGTGGGTGCCGATGTACGGGTCGGAGTAGGCGGCGTACTGCTGCTGGCCGCCGGTGTCGTACCCGTAGCCCTGCTGGCCGTAGCCGGAGTAGTCGTAGGCGTAGGCCTGGTCGGCGCCCTGGGCGGCCGGTGCCTGCTGGTCGTGGCCGTAGCCGGTGTCGGCGTACACGCCGTAGGACCCGGTGTCGTCCGGCATGGGCTGCGGCTCGTAGACGGCGGTGGTCTCGGCGGCCGTGGGGTCGACGGGGCGGGCCGGGGTGAAGACGTCGTCGCGGTCGTAGTCGTCGTGGCCGTAGGGGAGGCCGCCCTGGCCCGGTCCCTGGGCCTGCGCGAGTCCGTCGTCGTAGGCGTCCCGGCCGTCCTGGCCGCTCCCGGCCGCTTCGAGGCCGGAGACCTCCAACGTCGGCTTCTGGCGGCCCCGTTCGGGACGGCCGCGCCGGGCGGCGAGGCCCGCCGGGGCGTTGACCGCCCACCCGGCCTCGAAACCGCGGCGGAACGACAGCGTGACGTAGGTCTGGCCGACCGCGAAGGCGGCCGCGCCCAGCCCGATGACGATGACGTTCGACATCAGCACACCGGCCACGACACCGAGGAAGCCGCCGAAGGCGAGCAGCCGCCAGCGCAGCCGCGCCTTGTACTGCAGCAGCACCTCGCCGAGCAGCCACAGTGCGACGATGCCGAACGCGATGTAGAGGACCGCCCAGCCCATGTACGCCCCTCTCCCAGTGGCCGCTACGCAGTGTGTCGCAAGTATGTGCGGCCGGTCTAGGCCCGCGGTGAGTGGTGCAGGCCCAGGTTCTCGTAGATTTCCAGGGTCGCCGTGGAGTTGTTCAGCGTGATGAAGTGCAGTCCGGGCACACCCTCGGCCAGCAGCCGCGCGCAGAACTCCGTGGCGAACTCGATACCGATGGAGCGTACAGCGGCCGGATCGTCCTTGGCTGCGAGGATCCGCTCTTCCAGCTCGGCCGGGAACGAGGCGTTGCTGAGCTTCGGCAACCTCTCCAGCATCTTCACACTGGTCACCGGCATCACCTCGGGGATGACCGGGGTCTCGCAGCCGGCCGCGGTGACCCGGTCGCGCAGGCGCAGGTAGGACTCCGGCTGGAAGAACATCTGCGTGATCGCGTAGTCGGCGCCGGCCCGGCACTTGTCGACGAAGCGCGCGACGTCCGTGTCCCAGTCGGCGGAGCGCGGGTGCATCTCCGGGAAGGCGGCGACGCCGACGCAGAAGTCGCCCGACTCCTTGATGAGTTCGACGAGTTCGGCGGCGTAGGTCAGGCCCTCGGGGTGCGCGATCCAGTCGCCCATGGGGTCCCCGGGCGGATCGCCGCGCACGGCCAGCATGTTGCGGATCCCGGCGTCGGCGTACTGGCCGATGATGTTGCGCAGCTCGGCGATGGAGTGGTCGACCGCGGTGAGGTGGGCGACGGGGGTCAGCGTCGTGTCGGCGACGATCTGCTGGGTCTCCTTGACCGTGCCGGCGCGCGTGGAACCGCCGGCGCCGTAGGTCACGGAGACGAAGTCCGGGGCGACCGCCTCCACCCGCCGCAGCGCGCTCCACAGGTTCTTCTCGCCCTTGGGCGTCTTCGGTGCCGAGAACTCGAACGAGCAGGTCGTCTTGCCGGTGGCCAGGATGTCGCGCACGGTGCGTGCGCGATCAGTCCTGGTGGATGCGGTTCCGAGGGCCATACGGGCAGGTTAGTCAGGGGGCGGCGGTCACCCAACCGGATGCGGGGTATTTGTCCGCATTGTCGATTTGTTGTCCACCCCTTGGACACATGCCTCCGGCATCCGCCTCACTACACCTCGCTACGCATCGCTACGCCTGGCGCAGCCGCTTCGCGAAGTCGGCCGCCGCCGCGCCCGGGTCGTCGGCGCCGGTGATCGCGCGGACCACGACGACGCGCCGGGCACCGGCCTCCAGGACCTCGTCGAGATTGCCGAGGTCGATGCCGCCGATGGCGAACCAGGGGCGGTCGGTGCCCAGGGACGCCGTGTACCGCACCAGGTCGAGACCGGGCGCGTGCCGGCCGGGCTTGGTGGGGGTCGGCCAGCACGGGCCGGTGCAGAAGTAGTCCACGCCGTCCTGGACGGCGGCAGCGGCGGCCTCGGAGTCGGCGTGGGTGGAACGGCCGACGAGGACGTCGTCACCGAGGATCGCGCGGGCGGCGGGCACCGGGAGGTCGCCCTGGCCGAGGTGCAGCACGTCGGCGCGGGCGGCGTGGGCGACGTCCGCCCGGTCGTTGACCGCGAGGAGCTTGCCGTGGCGGGCGCAGGCGTCGGCGAAGACCTCGAGGTGCTCCAGTTCCTCCGCCGCCTCCATGCCCTTGTCGCGCAGCTGCACGATGTCGACGCCGCCGACCAGCACCGCGTCCAGGAACTCGGGCAGGTCGCCCTGGCCGCGGCGGGCGTCCGTGCAGAGGTAGAGCCGGGCGTCGGCGAGCCGGGCGCGGGTGGTGCTGGCGTCTGATGCGGGCATGCGGGTTCCCCCAGGTCGGTGGCGCGGGCCCGCGGGGGGCGCACGGCCTCGGTTGACGGGCCTCGGCGGCCACGGTGCGGGTGTCTCGTCACCCCGTCCGGCCCGTCGGGCGGACACGGCCGGCGGCCCGGGGCCGGTACAGCCCGGCACCGAGGGCTCGGGCCCCGGCGAGGGCCGCGGGCACGCGGAAGGCGGCGCCGCCGCCCCTGGGCCGGGGCGGCGGGCCGGACCGTACCGCACCCGGGTGCCGGGCGCGAGGACGGGTCAGGTCAGACGGCGAGCGCCTGGGCGCGGCGCTTCACCTCCGTGCCGCGATTCTCGCTCAGCGCCTGGGCGGGGGTACCGGGCAGGGACGGGTCCGGCGTGAAGAGCCACTCCAGCATCTCCTCGGCCGTGAAGCCGTCGTCCCGCAGCAGTGTCAGGGTCCCGACCAGGCCCTTGACCACCTTGTCCTCGTCGATGAAGGCCGCCGGGATGTGCAGCGCGCGGTTCTCGCCGCGGCGGACGGCGATGAGCTGGCCTTCCCTGATCAGCTGGCGTACGCGGGTCACCTCGACGCCGAGCATCTCGGCGATGTCGGGGACGGTGAGCCAGGCAGGCACGAGCGCGTCGGTCTTTGCGTCAATCTCGGTCACGTCCACAAGCCTGCCATCCGGCGCTGACAGTGGGAAACCGGACCCGTCCGTCACGGCATCCGGGCCGGGGGCGGAAGACCTCGGAAGAATACGGAAGGGCTAGGCCGTCGCCGCCTTGAGCGGTCTCGCCGGGTCGGTCAGCAACCGCGGGTCCATCCTCGTGCCCGACTGGACCAGGCGTCTGCCCTGCGCCAGGTCCCGGGGGCGGCCGACCGCCAGCAGGGCGACCAGGCGGTCCTCGCGCAGCCAGCAGACCGACCAGGCGGGCCCCGCGGGGTCACCGCGCCAGAGGGTGGCGTCGGCGGCCGTGTGGTGGCCGGCGTACTGGACGAAGCGCCCGAACTGCTCGGACCAGAAGTACGGCACGGGGTCGTAGGCCTCGGGGGCCTCGCCGGCGGGGGCGCCGACGATGGCGGCGGCGACCGTGCGCGGGCCCTGGAGGGCGTTGTCCCAGTGGTGCACCAGCAGCCGCTCCCCGTAGCGGGCGGAGGGGAAGGACGCGCAGTCGCCGACCGCGTAGACGTCCGGTGCGGAGGTGCGCAGGCGGTCGTCGGCCGGCACGTCGCCGTGCTCGCCGAGGTCGATCCCCGAGCCGGCGAGCCACGCGGTGGCGGGCCGGGCGCCGATGCCGACGACGACCGCGCCGGCGGGCAGCCGGGAGCCGTCGTCGAGGACCACGTGCCCCGGCCCCCCGTCCGCGGCGGGCTCGACGCGCTCCACGCGCGCGTGCGTGCGCAGTACGGCGCCGGCTTCGGCGTACCAGGCGGCCATCGGCGCGGCGACCTCGGCGGGCAGCGCGCCGGCGAGGGGCCGGTCGGCGGCCTCCACGACGGTCACCGCGCAGCCCGCCTCCCGCGCGGCGGTGGCGAACTCCGCGCCGATCCAGCCGGCGCCCACGACCACGATGTCGTGCTGCCGGGCCAGCACCGGGCGCAGCCGTTCGGCGTCGTCCAGGGTGCGCAGCAGGTGCACGCCGGGCACGCCCTCGGCACCGGGGAGCCGGACCGGTTCGGCGCCGGTCGCGAGGACCAGGGCGTCGTAGGGCACGGGTCCGGCGGAGGTGTCCAGGAGGTGGGCGCCGGGGCGGACGCCCAGGGCCTCGCAGCCGAGCCGCAGGGTGATGTCGAGCGCCTCGAAGTCGACGTCGAAGGCGGAGCCCTCGGCGGTGCCGAGCAGGACGGCCTTGGACAGCGGGGGCCGGTCGTACGGCTGGTGCGGCTCGGCTCCGATCAGGGTCACGGTGCCGGTGAAACCCTGCTCCCGCAGGGCGACGGCGGTCTGCACGCCCGCCATGCCCGCGCCCACGACGACCACACGGCGCTCCGCGTCCGCCGCCCGTTCCCGGGTCTGCTCCTGCGTCTGCTCGCTCACCTGATCACCTTAGACACCTGACGTTCTGTCAGTCAGTGCTCGTGCGGAGTGACCTGCTCCACAACGCTCGTCCCGCTGCCCGGCCGCGACTCCCACTCCCAGGTCTCCTCCAGGCGCACCCGGCCGTCCGGCAGCTCGACGACGGTCGAGACGCAGTGTCCCGAGGACGTGCCGCCGTCGGTCCCGAGCTGCACGTACCGGAAGTCGAGCCGGTCGCCCTCCCGGGTGCCCACCAGGCGACCGAGGACCACGTCGCCGCCCTCGTACTCGGCCCACACGGCGCCGTCCCGCTCGTGGTAGCCGAACCGGGTGCGCGTGCCCACCTGGCCGGGCGCCTGGTCGGCGACCGGGGCGAGGACGAGACCGTCGAGTGAACGCGCCATGGGCACGGGCTCCCTTACACGTGTGATGGGCCGCGGGCTAGGGTGGCCAACGTAAGGCACTCGCGGGAGCCCGGACGCACCGGGCTGAGAGGGAGGCTGGCGGCCTCCGACCGTACGAACCTGATCCGGGTCATGCCGGCGAAGGGAGGGGCTGGACGCCCATGTCGTCTCCGTCACACACGTCGTCCCGTGCATCCGACGTCCTGGTCGTCGGCGGGGGGATCATCGGCCTGGTCACGGCCTGGCGGGCCGCGCAGCGCGGGCTGGCCACGGCCCTCGTCGACCCGGAGCCGGGCGGCGGGGCCGCCCACGTGGCGGCCGGGATGCTGGCCGCCGTCACGGAACTTCACTACGGCGAGCAGACGCTGCTCGCCCTGAACCTCGCCTCGGCCCGCCGCTACCCCGACTTCGCCGCCGAGCTGGCCGACCTCACGGGCCACGACCTCGGCTACCGCCGCTGCGGCACCCTCGCCGTCGCGCTGGACGCCGACGACCGCGCCCACCTGCGGGAACTGCACGCGCTCCAGCAGCGCTCGGGGCTGGAGGCCGAGTGGCTGTCGGGGCGCGAGTGCCGCCGCCTGGAACCGATGCTGGCGCCGGGCGTGCGCGGCGGGCTCCGGGTGGACGGCGACCACCAGATCGACCCCCGGCGGCTGGCCGCCGCGCTCCTGGCCGCCTGCGAGGGCGCGGGCGTGGTGTTCCACCGGGTGTGGGCCGAGCGGCTCGCGGTCGGGCGCGGGGAGCGGGCCACGGGGGTGGCCACGGCCGACGGAACGGTGCTGGAGGCCGGGCAGGTGGTGCTGGCCGGGGGCAGCCTGAGCGGACGGCTCGCCGGGGTCCCGGACGACGTGCTGCCGCCGGTGCGGCCCGTGAAGGGGCAGGTGCTGCGGCTGGCGATGCCGGCGGCGCACGGGCCCCTGCTGAACCGGACGGTCCGCGCCGTGGTGCGCGGCAACCCGCTCTACCTGGTGCCCCGGGAGAGCGGCGAGCTGGTCGTCGGCGCCACCAGCGAGGAGATGGGCTGGGACACGACGGTGACCGCGGGAGGTGTCTACGAGCTGCTGCGCGACGCCCACGAGCTGGTCCCCGGCATCACCGAGCTGCCCCTGACGGAGACCCGCGCGGGCCTGCGCCCGGGCTCCCCGGACAACGCCCCGCTGCTGGGTCCGACCGGCCTGGAGGGGCTGCTGCTGGCCACCGGGCACTACCGCAACGGCGTATTGCTCACCCCGGTGACCGGCGACGCCATGGCGCACGTCCTGACCACCGGGGAGCTGCCGCCCGAGGCCCGACCCTTCACCCCGCGGCGTTTCAGCGCCGCCCCCGCACTCTCGGAGCAGCCCGCATGAACATCTCCGTCAACGGCGAGCCGCGCGAGGTGGCTCCCGGCACGGCCCTGGACGCCCTGGTGGGCACGCTCACCGCGGCGCCGTCCGGAGTCGCCGCCGCCCTGAACGAGACCGTCGTCCCGCGCGCGCGGTGGTCCGCCACCGCCCTGGCCGACGGCGACCGCGTCGAGGTCCTCACCGCTGTCCAAGGAGGCTGACCATGGCCGACGATCCCTTCGTCCTCGGCGGTACGTCGTACGCGTCCCGTCTGATCATGGGTACGGGCGGGGCGCCCAGCCTCGATGTGCTGGAGCGCGCTCTCCTGGCCTCCGGCACGGAGCTGACGACCGTCGCGATGCGGCGGGTGGACGCCTCGGTGCACGGGTCCGTGCTGTCCGTGCTGGAGCGGCTCGGCATCCGCGTGCTGCCGAACACGGCCGGCTGCTTCACCGCCGGGGAGGCCGTCCTCACCGCCCGGCTCGCGCGCGAGGCGCTCGGCACGGACCTGGTCAAGCTGGAGGTCATCGCCGACGAGCGCACCCTGCTGCCTGACCCGATCGAGCTGCTGGACGCGGCGGAGACGCTGGTCGACGACGGGTTCACGGTGCTGCCGTACACGAACGACGACCCGGTCCTCGCGCGGAAGCTGGAGGACGTCGGCTGTGCGGCGATCATGCCGCTGGGCTCGCCGATCGGGTCCGGGCTCGGTATCCGCAACCCGCACAACTTCGAGCTGATCGTGGAGCACGCGCGCGTGCCGGTGATCCTGGACGCGGGGGCCGGTACGGCGTCCGACGTGGCGCTCGCGATGGAGCTGGGGTGCGCGGGGGTGATGCTCGCGTCGGCGGTCACGCGGGCGCAGGAGCCGGTGCTGATGGCCGGCGCCATGCGGGCCGCGGTCGAGGCGGGGCGGCTGGCCCGGCGGGCGGGACGGATCCCCCGGCGGCGTTTCGCCGAGGCGTCCTCCCCCACGGAGGGCATGGCGGCGCTGGACCCGGAGCGGCCCGCTTTCTGAGCACCGGCGCCGGGCGCCCCGAGGGGCCCACGGTGCTCGCGGCATGCCGTCGCCCGCCCTCCGCATCGCCCCGGCGTCGCCTCCGGGGGCGTCAGGGCCCCGGGGAGGCACGCGGGTCCGCCGCTCCGGTGGAGTACGTCACAGGTGCGCTGCAGTACCGCCCCCGATCGCCGACGGCGACACGGGGTGTCCGTGGTGGCTCGTACACTCACCTGCGTGGACACGACCCTTCAGGACCCCCTCGTCGGGCAGCTGCTCGACGGCCGGTACCGCGTCGAGGCGCGGATCGCGGTCGGCGGGATGGCCACGGTCTACCGGGCCGTGGACACCCGCCTGGACCGCGTGCTCGCGCTGAAGGTGATGCACCCGACCCTCGCGACCGACGCCACCTTCGTGGAGCGCTTCATCCGCGAGGCGAAGTCGGTCGCCCGGCTCGACCACCCCAACGTGGTGCAGGTCTTCGACCAGGGTGCCGAGGGGGCGTACGTCTACCTGGCGATGGAGTACATCGCCGGCTGCACCCTGCGCGACGTGCTGCGCGAGCGCGGGGCGCTCCGGCCGCGGGCCGCGCTGGACATCCTGGAGCCGGTGCTGGCCGCGCTCGGCGCCGCGCACCGGGCCGGGTTCGTGCACCGCGACATGAAGCCGGAGAACGTGCTGATAGGGGACGACGGCCGGGTCAAGGTCGCCGACTTCGGGCTGGTCCGGGCCGTGGACACGGTGACGCACACCACCGGGTCCGTCCTCGGCACCGTGTCCTACCTCGCGCCGGAGCAGATCGAGCACGGCACCGCCGACCCGAGGGTCGACGTGTACGCCTGCGGTGTCGTCCTGTACGAGATGCTGACCGGCGGCAAGCCCCACGAGGGCGACTCCCCGGCCCAGATCCTCTACAAGCACCTCCACGAGGACGTCCCGCCGCCGTCGGCCGCCGTCCCGGAGATGGCGTACGAGCTGGACGAGCTGGTCGCGACGGCCACCGCCCGCAACCCCGAGATCCGTCCGCACGACGCCGTGACGCTGCTCGCGCAGGCGCGCCTCGCGCGCGCGGCGCTGAGCGCGGAGCAGCTGGACGCGGTGCCGCCGCAGGCGATCGGCGGCGAGCACGACAACGCCGAGGACCGCACGAGCGTGATCCCGCGCGCGCTGACCTCCCCGATGCGCCCGCTGCCCGTCGACGAGGACGGGGGCGGCGACCGGGCCCACGGGTTCCCCGCGGACGGCGTCGACCGCACCAGCCGGCTGTCCGCTCCCCCACCGCCGCCGCCCAGGCGCCGGCGCCCGGAGCTGCGGCGCGGCCCGCTCGCGATCGTCGTCGCCGTCCTGCTGGTCCTCGGGGTCGGCACGGGCGTCTGGTACATCAACTCCGGCCAGTTCACCAAGGTGCCGGCGCTGCTGTCCAAGAGCGAGGCCGAGGCCCGGGACCGGCTGGAGGACTCCGGCCTGGACGTCGGCAAGGTCCGGCACGCCTACAGCGACACGGTGGAGCGCGGGAAGGTCATCAGCACGGACCCCGGCGCGGGCGCCCGCATCCGCAAGAACGACTCGGTGTCGTTCACGATCTCCGACGGCCCCGACACCGTGAAGCTGCCGGACGTCGCGGGCTACCGGCTGGACCGCGCGCGGACCCTGCTGAAGGACGAGGGGCTGGAGCCGGGCATGGTGACCCGGGAGTTCAGCGAGGACACCCCCAAGGGCTTCGTGGTCTCCACCGAGCCCGCCACCGGCACCACCGTGCGGGCCGGCTCGGCGGTCGCCCTGGTCGTCAGCAAGGGCAGCCCCATCGACCTCCCGGACGTCACCGGTGACGACCTGGCCGACGCGAAGGCGGAGCTGACCGAGGCCGGCCTGAAGGTGAAGGTCGCCTCCGCGCAGGTGCACTCCGAGTACGACCGGGGCCAGGTCGCCCGGCAGACGCCGGATCCGGGCAGCCGGGCGGCCGAGGGCGACACGGTGACGCTCACGGTGTCCAAGGGACCCGAGATGATCGAGGTGCCGGACGTGGTCGGGGACAGCGTGGACGACGCCAAGCGGAAGCTCGGGGACGCCGGCTTCGAGGTGGACGAGGACCGGGGTCTGCTCGGGCTGTTCGGCGACACCGTGAAGGACCAGTCCGTGGACGGCGGGGACACGGCCCCCAAGGGCTCCACCATCAAGATCACCATCAGGTGACCGCCCGCGGGCTCCTCGCGTGCCGGGGCGGGGCCGGACGCGTGACACCCTGAACGGGTGAACAGTCAACGGTCCGCCCTCTCCCCCGCCACGGCCCCGCTTCCCCGCACCACGGCCCCGCTCCCCCGCAACCCCGTCGGCGGTCACGTCCCCGTGGCCGGGGGGCTGCACTCCGTGGGCCTGTCCTACGCCCGAGAGCTGAAGGCCGAGGCCGTGCAGGTCTTCGTCGCCAATCCGCGCGGCTGGGCCACGCCGGCGGGCAACCCGAAGCAGGACGAGGCGTTCCGGGAGACCTGCGCGGCGGAGTCGATCCCCGCGTACGTGCACGCGCCGTACCTGATCAACTTCGGTTCGCACACCGAGGCGACGGTGGAGCGGTCCGTGGACTCGCTGCGCCACTCGCTGCGGCGCGGGCGGGCGATCGGCGCGCTCGGCGTGGTCGTGCACACCGGCAGCGCCACCGGCGGCCGGGACCGGTCGGTGGCGCTGAAGCAGGTGCGGGAGTACCTGCTGCCGCTGCTCGACGAGCTGACCCACGACGACGACCCGTACCTGCTGCTGGAGTCGACCGCCGGCCAGGGCGCCTCCCTGTGCTCACGGACCTGGGACTTCGGGCCCTACTTCGAGGCGCTGGACGCCCACCCGAGGCTCGGCGTGTGCCTGGACACCTGTCACGTCTTCGCGGCCGGGCACGACCTGACCGGCCCGGCGGGCATGCACCAGACCCTGGACCTGCTGGTGGACACGGTCGGCGAGGGCCGGCTGAGGCTGGTCCACGCCAACGACTCCAAGGACGTGGCCGGCGCCCACAAGGACCGGCACGAGAACATCGGCGCCGGCCACATCGGCGAGGACCCGTTCCGGGCGCTGATGACCCACCCCGCGACCGAGGGGGTGCCGCTGGTGATCGAGACGCCGGGCGGCAAGGAGGGCCACGCGGCGGACGTGGAGCGGCTGAAGAAGCTGCGCGACGGCTGACGGCCGCCGGGAACGGCGCAGCGGTCAGAGGTCGGGGCCGTCCCCGGGTTCCTCCTGGTAGGAGTAGCGCTGCTCCCGCCACGGGTCGCCGATGTTGTGGTAGCCCCGCTCCTCCCAGAAACCGCGGCGGTCGGCGGTCATGTACTCGATGCCCCGGACCCACTTCGGGCCCTTCCAGGCGTACAGGTGCGGGACGACCAGCCGCAGCGGGAAGCCGTGCTCGGCGGTGAGCAGCTCGCCGTCCTTGTGGGTGGCGAAGAGGGTGCCCCCGGCGGCGAAGTCGGACAGCCGGAGGTTGGAGCTGAACCCGTACTCCGCCCACACCATCACGTGGGTGACGGCGGGCGCGGGCGGGGCGAGGTCCAGGATGGTGGCGGCCGGGACACCGCCCCACTCGGCCCCGAGCATGCTGAACTTCGTGACGCAGTGCAGGTCGGCGACGACCGTGGTGTACGGCAGGGCGGTGAACTCCTCGTGGGTCCAGCCGCGCTTGTCGCCGTCGGCGGTGGCGCCGAAGACCCGGAACTCCCAGCGTTCGGGGCGGAACTTGGGCACCGGCCCGTAGTGGGTGACCGGCCAGCCGCGCTGGAGCCGCTGTCCCGGCGGGAGCTCGAACCGCTGCGCTCCTTGCGAACCGCCTTCTCCCGATTCGTTTCCCACCGGCTGACCCATGCCTCCATCCTGACAGACCCGGACCGATGCCCCTGACCCACTCCTCTTACATTCGGGCAAAGTAACGCGATATGGACTAAGCCTGTACTTACTTACTAAGTCGAGACTTACTGGACGATCTTCCCGGGCGGTGCCATCATGCGGCGCAACAGGCCAGTTCCCGTTCGAAGGAGCGTCAAGCGATGCAGGGCGACCCCGAGGTCATCGAGTTCCTCAATGAGCAGCTGACCGCCGAGCTCACGGCGATCAACCAGTACTTCCTGCACGCGAAGCTGCAGGACCACAAGGGCTGGACCAAGCTCGCGAAGTACACGCGCGCGGAGTCCTTCGACGAGATGCGCCACGCCGAGGTGCTCACCGACCGCATCCTGCTCCTGGACGGCCTGCCGAACTACCAGCGACTGTTCCACGTGCGGGTCGGCCAGACGGTCACCGAGATGTTCCAGGCCGACCGGGAGATCGAGATCGAGGCCATCGACCGGCTGCGCCGGGGCGTCGAGGTGATGCGGGCCAAGAACGACATCACGTCGGCCAACGTCTTCGAGGCCATCCTCGCCGACGAGGAGCACCACATCGACTACCTGGAGACCCAGCTGGACCTGATCGAGAAGCTGGGCGAGTCGCTCTACCTGTCGACGGTCATCGAGCAGACGCAGCCGGACCCGTCGGGACCGGGCTCGCTCTGAGGGCCGAGGGCTCCCGGGGCGCGTCCTAGGCGGCTTCGGGAAGCTCCGCGAGGACCGGTCCGCCCTGGTCGGCCAGCTCCCGGCGCGGGCAGGCGCCACGGCCGAGGAGTGCCTGGATGCGGCGCACGCAGCCGCCGCAGTCGGTGCCCGCCTTGCAGGCGGAGGCGATCTGCCGGGGCGTGCAGGCACCGGCCTCCGCGTGGCCCTTCACCTGTTCCTCGGTGACTCCGAAGCAGCTGCAGACGAACACGCGGTTCACCTCCCGAGCGGGTACAAGGTCGTGCCGTACCGCCGAAGACCGGAAGGCCCGCTGATCGGTGAGGCAAACCTAACCTTACCCATCACGCGAGATCGACAAAAGTGGAGGGGGCGCGGATCGTGTGTGACCCGCGCCCCATTCACCCGCCCCTGCGAGGGGCGGACCGTCACTGGTCCCGGTACATCTCCGCCACCAGGAACGCCAGGTCGAGCGACTGGCTGCGGTTCAGGCGCGGGTCGCAGGCGGTCTCGTAGCGCTGGTGCAGGTCGTCGACGAAGATCTCGTCGCCGCCGCCCACGCACTCGGTGACGTCGTCGCCGGTCAGCTCCACGTGGATGCCGCCCGGGTGGGTGCCCAGGCTCTTGTGCACCTCGAAGAAGCCCTTGACCTCGTCGAGCACGTCGTCGAAGCGGCGGGTCTTGTGACCCGAGGCCGCCTCGTAGGTGTTGCCGTGCATCGGGTCGGTGATCCAGGCGACGGTCGCGCCGGAGGCGGTGACCTTCTCGACCAGCTCGGGGAGCTTGTCGCGGATCTTGTCCGCGCCCATGCGGACGATGAAGGTCAGCCGGCCCGGCTCGCGCTCGGGGTCGAGGCGCTCGATGTACTGCAACGCCTCCTCGGCCGTGGTGGAGGGGCCGAGCTTGATGCCGATCGGGTTGCGGATGCGCGAGGCGAACTCGATGTGCGCGTGGTCCAGCTGCCGGGTGCGCTCGCCGATCCACACCATGTGCGCGGAGACGTCGTACAGCTGCCCGGTGCGCGAGTCGATCCGCGTCAGCGCCGACTCGTAGTCGAGCAGCAGCGCCTCGTGCGAGGAGAAGAACTCGACGGTCTTGAACTCCTCCGGGTCGGTGCCGCAGGCCCGCATGAAGTTCAGCGCGTTGTCGATCTCCCGGGCGAGCTGCTCGTAGCGCTGGCCGGAGGGGGAGGACTTCACGAAGTCCTGGTTCCAGGCGTGCACCTGGCGCAGGTCGGCGTAACCACCGGTGGTGAAGGCGCGCACCAGGTTCAGCGTGGACGCCGACGCGTGGTACATGCGCTTGAGCCGCTCGGGATCCGGGATCCGGGCCGCCTCGGTGAAGTCGAAGCCGTTGACGGAGTCGCCGCGGTAGGTCGGCAGCGTCACGCCGTCGCGGGTCTCGGTCGGCTTGGAGCGCGGCTTCGAGTACTGGCCGGCGATCCGGCCGACCTTCACCACGGGCACGGACGCGGCGTACGTGAGGACGGCGCCCATCTGGAGCAGCGTCTTCAGCTTGTTGCGGATGTGGTCCGCGGACACCGCGTCGAAGGCCTCTGCGCAGTCGCCGCCCTGGAGGAGGAACGCCTCTCCCTTGGCGACGGCCGCCATCCGGGCGCGCAGCTGGTCGCACTCGCCCGCGAAGACGAGCGGCGGATACGACTCGAGGTCCGCGATCACTGCGCGCAGAGCCTCGGTGTCGGGGTACTCGGGCTGCTGCGCCGCGGGCAGGTCTCGCCAGGTGTTGCCAGCGCTCGGGCTGGTCTTAGCGTTCACGGTCACCCCTCAACCCTACGGGGTCCCGCCAAGGGGTTTTCGCACGGCTCGACAGGTGAGACGCCTCCCCCGCGCGGACCGCGGGACAGGAGTTGGTAACCTCACGCGCCTTCGACGTTTGAATCATGTACATCTCACATACAGACCGAGCGCATACCAAGGGTGGGACTTGAGCGCGGACCATCGCAGAGACCGTAAGAAGAAGAGACTGCTCGTCTACGGTGTCGCCTCGCTCGTGGCCGCCGCCACCACGGCCGGCACCCTGGCCCTGGCCGCGCCGGGCCTCCTCGGCTCGGACGGCACCGGCGCCGCCGCTGACCTCCCGCTCCAGGCCCGGTTCGCCCAGGCCGCCGAGGAGTTCGACGTCCCGCAGAGCGTGCTGATGGCCGTCTCGTACCGGCAGACGCGCTGGGAGGACCACGACGGGCTGCCGAGCACCACCGGCGCCTACAACGTCATGGGGCTCACCGACGTCGACCCGGAGAGCCTCGAGGAGGGCGCCGCCGACGAGCGCGAGCACCAGCTCGAGCACATGAACCGCAGCGGCGACCCGGCCGTCGAGAAGAACTTCGACGCCGAGGAGGCGCTGGCGAGCCTCGACGAGAAGGCCGTCGACACCAGCGACCCGCGGCTGCACACCCTGGACGAGGCGGCCGGGCTCATCGACGCCTCGCCCGAGCAGGTGCGCAGCGACCCCGGGGAGAGCATCCGGGCGGGCGCCGCACTGCTCGCCGAGTACCAGCAGGACGCCACCGGCGCGCTGCCCGAGGACCCCGGCGCCTGGTATCCGGCCGTGGCCCGCGCCAGCCAGGCCACGGACCACAAGGGCGCGGAACTCTTCGCGCGACGCGTGTTCGAGTCGATCAGAACGGGTGAGCGGCGCGTCACCGCGGACGGTCAGTCCCTCACGCTGCCGGCCGACCCGGCGGTCGAGCCGGACCGGGGAACCGACTTCGACCTCGCGGGGGCCCAGGCCGCCGGCGCCGCCGCGACCCCCGACTGCCCGACCGGCCTGAACTGCGACTTCCGGCCCGCCGCGTACCAGCAGAACGGCGCCCTGGACGACTGGGGCAACTACGGCATCGCGAGCCGACCCGAGGCCGGTCACGAGATCAACTCGATCCTGCTGCACGACACCGAGGGCAGCTACACGAGCGCGCTCGGGGTCTTCCAGAACCCGAAGACGTACGCCAGCGCCCACTACCTGATCCGCGCCTCCGACGGCCTGGTCACCCAGATGGTCGAGAACAAGAACGAGGCGTGGCACGCGGGCAACAAGAGCCTCAACATGCACTCGATCGGCATCGAGCACGAGGGCTACGCGATCAGGGACGGCAGCTGGTACACCGAGCCGCAGTACGAGTCCTCGGCCGCGCTGGTGAAGCACCTGGCCGGCAGGTACGACATCCCGCTGGACCGCGAGCACATCATCGGCCACGACGAGGTGCCGGGCGTCCTGGACGCCAAGGTCAAGGCCCAGCACTGGGACCCGGGCCCGTTCTGGGACTGGAACCACTACATGGACCTGCTGGGCGCCCCGACCGGCGCCGAGGGCCCCGGCGGCCCCTACAAGGCCGGACAGGTGGTCCGGGCCGTGCCGCCGTTCACCACGGCGAACCAGCCGAAGCTCACCAACGGCGGGGCGGCGGTCCCCGCGCAGCCCGCGAACTTCACGTACCTGTACTCGTCGCCGAGCACCACCTCGGCCACCCTCACCGACCCGTACCTGGGCAGCCAGACCTCGACCGAGGGCTGGAACTGGGCCAACAAGGTCGTGGCCGGCGGCGCGTACGTCGTCGCCGAGGCGCGGCAGGACTGGACCGCCATCTGGTACGGCGGCAAGAAGGCGTGGTTCCAGAACAAGGGCGGCCAGTTCGCGACCGCCGTCGGGACGCCCGACGTGATCACGCCCAGGGCGGGCGCCGGCACGGTCCCGGTGTACGGGCGCGCCTACCCCGAGGACACCGCTTACGCGGACACCGGGGTGCCGGTGCAGGACGACAACACCGCGTCGCTGACCAAGTACGGCGTGCTCGCCGGACAGAAGTACATGCTGGCCGGTCCGGCGATCCGCGGCTCGTACTACAACAGCGGCACCATCGACGGCTCGGGCGAGGGCTCGCGCGCGGTGGTCGTCGGCGACACGGCGTTCTACCCGATCCGCTACAACCACCGGCTGGCCTGGGTCCGCGTCTCCGACGTCCAGGTGGGCAAGGGCACCGCGCCGGATCCCGGCACCGACCGCTACGACCTCCTCGGCCGGGACGCGTCGGGCGTGCTGTGGCAGTACCAGGGCACCGGCAGCGCGAGCACCCCGTTCTTCAGCCGCTTCCGCGTCGGCGGTGGCTGGAACGCCTACGACGCGGTGACCACGCTGACGGCGCTGCGCGCGGACGGCACCGGTGACGCGGTGGCCCGCGACAAGAGCGGAGTGCTCTGGTACTACCGGGGCAGCGGCGACCTGGCGGAGCCCTTCGGCAAGCGCACCCGGGTCGGCGGCGGCTGGTCCGCCTACGACACGATCACCGGCGCCCGGGACCTCACGGGTGACGGCAGGGCGGACATGGTCGCCCGCGACAGGAGCGGCGTCCTGTGGCTCTACCGCGGCACCGGCAACGCCACGGCCCCCTTCGAGAGCCGCGGCAGGATCGGCGGCGGCTGGTCCGCCTACGACGCGCTGACCGACACCGGCGATCTCACGGGTGACGGCAGGGCGGACATGGTCGCCCGCGACAGGAGCGGCGTCCTGTGGCTCTACCGCGGCACCGGCGACACCACGGCCCCCTTCGAGAGCCGCGGCAGGATCGGCGGCGGCTGGTCCGCCTACGACGCGCTGAACGGCCCGAGCGACCTGAACCGTGACGGCAGGCCCGACCTGGTCGCCCGCGACAAGGACGGCGTGCTCTGGTTCTACCAGGGAACCGGCAGCACCTCCGCGCCCTTCCAGGGCCGTACCAAGGTGGGCGGCGGCTGGAACGTGTACGGCACGATCATCTGACGCGACCGCCGTGGGCCCGTGTCCCGCGCATCCTCCCGCGGCGCCGCGCCCGTCCCGTATCCCGGGACGTGCCGCGGCGTGGCGGGCGGATGCGCTAGGGTCGTCGGCATGTTCGCGCACTCGATCCAGAACTGGTGGTGGACCGCTCATCCGGCGGCCCGCTGACTGCGCGTGACGTAAGACTTCGCGAAGGCCGCCCGAGGGGCGGCCTTCGGCGTTTCCGCGACCGGGGACCGTTCCTCTCTCCCAGACCGAGAAGGAAACGGACCCATGACACCGCTCGACGCCCTCCTGACCGACTCCCGCCCCTTCGCCCTGCTCCGCCGGCGCACCCCGGGCCTCGACCAGGACACCGTGGAAGTGCTGCTCGGCCCGGTGACGGAGCACGACAGACTCGCCGATCTGCCCGACGAGGGGCTGGCGCTCGTTCCCTTCCGGCAGATCCGCGAGCGCGGCTTCGACGTCCGCGACGACGGCACGCCGCTGCTGGTGCTGACTCCCGAGGAGCGGTACGGCATTCCCCTCGCCGAGGCCCTGGACCGGCTCCCGGCGCACGAGGTCCGCGTCGAGAACGGCGGCTTCGACGTCGGCGACGAGGAGTACGCGCGGATCGTGGGGAGGGTGCTGGACGAGGAGATCGGGGCGGGCGAGGGCGCCAACTTCGTGATCCGCCGGACGTACGAGGGCCGCGTCCCGGGGTTCGGGCGGGCGGACGCGCTGGCGCTGTTCCGGCGGCTGCTGGAGGGCGAGCGGGGCGCGTACTGGACGTTCGTGGTGCACACCGGGGACCGGACGCTGGTCGGGGCCAGCCCCGAGGTGCACGTGCGGATGTCCGGCGGCACGGTCGTCATGAACCCGATCAGCGGGACGTACCGCTACCCCTCCGACGGTCCCACCCCCGAGCACCTGCTGGACTTCCTCGCCGACGGCAAGGAGATCGAGGAGCTGTCGATGGTGGTCGACGAGGAGCTCAAGATGATGTGCACCGTCGGCGACATGGGCGGCGTCGTCGTCGGACCGCGGCTCAAGGAGATGGCGCACCTCGCGCACACCGAGTACGAGCTGCGCGGCCGTTCCTCGCTGGACGTGCGGGAGGTGCTGAAGGAGACCATGTTCGCGGCGACGGTCACCGGCTCGCCGGTGCAGAACGCCTGCCGGGTCATCGAGCGGTACGAGCCCCTCGGGCGGGACGGTGTGGCGCGCGGCTACTACGCGGGGGCGCTGGCCCTGCTGGGCCGGGACTCCGGCGGCGCCCAGACGCTCGACTCCCCCATCCTCATCCGCACCGCCGACATCGACGCCGCCGGACGGCTGCGGGTGCCGGTCGGCGCGACGCTGGTGCGGGGCTCGGACCCGGCGGGCGAGGTCGCGGAGACCCACGCCAAGGCGGCCGGGGTGCTGGCCGCGCTGGGCGTGGGCCCTGCCCGGCCGCGTGCGGAGGCCGAGCGGCCGAAGCTGGCCGACGACCCGCGCGTCCGGGCGGCGCTGGACGGGCGACGCGCCTCCCTCGCCCCGTTCTGGCTGCGGATGCAGGAGCCGTCGGGCGCGCTGGAGGGGCACGCCCTGGTCGTCGACGCGGAGGACACCTTCACGGCGATGCTGGCGCACGTGCTGCGCTCGTCGGGACTCGCGGTGAGCGCGCGGCGGTACGACGAGGAGGGCCTGCGCGAGGCGGTGCTCGGGCACGAGGGCCCGGTGGTGCTGGGGCCCGGCCCCGGTGATCCGTCCGACCCCGCCGAACCGAGGATGCGCTTCCTGCGCGCGCTGACCGCCGACGCGCTCCGGGAGAACCGGCACGGCGTCCTCGGCGTCTGCCTCGGGCACGAGCTGATCGCGGCGGAGCTGGGACTGGACATCGTCCGCAAGGAGGTGCCGTACCAGGGGGCGCAGACGGAGATCGACCTGTTCGGACGGCCCGAGACCGTCGGCTTCTACAACAGCTTCACCGCGCACTGCGACGACGGGACCGCCGCGGAGCTGGCCGCGCACGGCGTGGAGGTGAGCCGTGGGGCGGGCGGCGAGGTGCACGCCCTGCGCGGGCCGGGCTTCGCCGGGGTCCAGTTCCACCCGGAGTCGGTGCTGACGCTGGACGGCGCGGCGATCGTGCGGGAGCTGGTCGGTCAGCTGCGCGGCACCAGCACGTTCTCGGAGCGGCGGCCGGCCCGGTAGTCGAGCACGTTCCTCACCGTGGCGTCGACGATCTGGCCGACGGCGTCCTCGGTGTAGTACGCCTGGTGCGAGGTGACCAGCACGTTCGGGAAGGTGACGAGGCGGGCCAGGGTGTCGTCGGCGATGGCCTCCAGGGACTTGTCGAGGAAGAACAGGCCCGCCTCCGCCTCGTACACGTCCAGGCCTACGCCGGTGAAGCGGCCCGCGCGCAGCTCGGTCACCAGGGCGGCGGTGTCGACGAGGCCGCCGCGGCTGGAGTTGAGCAGGATCGCGTCGTCCCGCATCGTCTTCAGGGCGGCCGCGTCGATCAGGTGCCGGGTCTGGGGCGTCAGCGGGACGTGCAGGGTGATCAGGTCGGACTCGGCGAGCAGCTCGTCCTTGGCGACGTAGCGCATGCCGAGCGCCGTGCAGGCGGGGTTCTCGGCCACGTCCCAGCCGAGCAGCCGCATGCCGAAGCCGTGGGCGATGCGGGCGAAGGCCTCGCCGATCTTGCCGGTGCCGAGGACTCCGGCGGTGCGGCCGTGCATGTCCCGGCCCATCAGGCCGTTCAGCCGGAAGTCGAAGTCGCGGGTGCGGGTGGAGGCCCGCACGATCCTGCGGTTGACGGCCATGGCGAGGGTCCAGGCGAACTCGGCCACCGAGTACGGGGAGTAGTACGAGACCCGGGCGATGGTCATGCCGAGGCGCCCGGCGGTGTCGAGGTCGATGTTGTTGAAGCCGGTGGAGCGCTGGGCCACCATCCGGGTGCCGCCGGCCGCGAGGATCTCCAGGACGTCCGCGCCGAGGTCGGCGTTGACGGACGTGGAGACGATCTCGTGGCCGGCCGCGATGGGGGCGGTGTCCTCGTTGAGGAAGACGTCGAGGCAGCGGACGTCCTCGCGGCCGCGGAAGGCCTGCTCGATCAGGGGCTGCTCGTCGGCCTGGACACCGAAGGCGAGGATTTCCACGACCGCTCCCGTTCTGCTGGGCTCCCGGCCGAATATACGGTCCGGGCCCGCCGCCCGCCCTCCGGTCACGCCGGTCACGCCGGTCAGCCGAAGAAGACCCCGACCTCCGCGTACAGCTTCGGGTCCACGGTCTTCAGCCGTGCCGTGGCCTCGGCGATCGGGACGCGGACGATGTCCGTGCCCCGCAGGGCGACCATCTTGCCGAAGTCCCCGTCACGGACGCAGTCGACGGCGTGCAGGCCGAAGCGGGTGGCGAGCCAGCGGTCGAACGCGCTGGGAGTGCCCCCGCGCTGGACGTGGCCGAGGACGGTGGTGCGGGCCTCCTTGCCGGTGCGTTTCTCAATCTCCTTCGCCAGCCACTCGCCCACGCCGGACAGCCGGACGTGGCCGTAGGAGTCCAGCGACTGGTCCTTGAGCACCATGTCGCCGTCGCGCGGCATCGCCCCCTCGGCGACGACCACGATCGGGGCGTAGGAGGCGCGGAAGCGGGAGGTCACCCAGTCGCAGACCTGCTCGGTGTCGAAGCGCTGTTCGGGGATGAGGATGACGTTGGCGCCGCCGGCCAGGCCGGAGTGCAGCGCGATCCAGCCGGCGTGCCGGCCCATGACCTCGACCACCAGGACGCGCATGTGCGACTCGGCGGTGGTGTGCAGCCGGTCGATGGCCTCGGTGGCGATGCCGACCGCCGTGTCGAAGCCGAAGGTGTAGTCGGTGGCGGACAGGTCGTTGTCGATCGTCTTCGGGACGCCGACGCAGGGCACGCCGTACTCGTCCGCCAGGCGGGTGGCGACGCCGAGGGTGTCCTCGCCGCCGATGGTGATCAGCGCCTCGACACCGAGCTTCGCGAGGTTCTCCTTGATGCGCCGGATGCCGTGCTCGTGCTGGAGCGGATTGGTGCGCGAGGAGCCGAGGATGGTGCCGCCGCGGGGCAGGATGCCGCGGACGGCCGGGATGTCGAGGCGGACGGTGTCGCCCTCCAGGGGGCCGCGCCAGCCGTCCCGGAAGCCGGTGAAGTCGTAGCCGTACTCCTGGACGCCCTTGCGGACGATGGCCCGGACGACGGCGTTGAGCCCGGGGCAGTCGCCGCCTCCGGTCAGTACTCCGACCTTCATCGCGTAACTCCCTTGCCACGGCGGGAGGTTCAGAACCCTGCCACTGTCCCGCGCGGGGTCACGCGTCGTCCAGACCCCGTTCTATCGCGTAGCGCACGAGTTCCACCCGGTTGTGCAGCTGGAGCTTGCCGAGGGTGTTCTGCACGTGGTTCTGCACGGTGCGGTGGGAGATGACGAGGCGTTCGGCGATCTGCTTGTAGCTCAGGCCCTTGGCGACCAGGCGCAGCACCTCGGTCTCGCGGTCGGTGAGCCGGGGCGCTCCGGGTTCACCGGTCTCGGCGGCGGGGGCCGGTTCGGAGGCGAGGCGGCGGTACTCACCGAGGACCAGTCCGGCCAGTCCCGGGGTGAAGACGGGATCGCCGAGGGCCGTGCGGCGCACCGCGTCCTGCAGTTCCCCGGTCGAGGCGGACTTCAGCAGGTACCCGGTCGCGCCGGATTTCACCGCCTCCAGCACGTCGGCGTGCTCCCCGCTCGCGGAGAGCACCAGGACGCGCAGCGTCGGGTCGGCGCCGACGACCTCCTTGCAGACCTGGACACCGGGCTTCCCGGGGAGGTTGAGGTCGAGCACGAGGACGTCGGGGGCGACGGCCCGGGCCCGGCGCACCGCCTGGTCCCCGTCGCCGGCGGTGGCGACCACGTCGAAGCCGGACTCGGCCAGGTCCCGGGCGACGGCGTCCCGCCACATCGGGTGGTCGTCGACCACCATGACCCTGATCGGGTCCTGTCGTTCACTCATGGTCCGCTGCCTTCCCCCGGGCGACGGCGTCGCCGGCTTCCTTCGGTGTTCTCAGTTCGACCTCGGTGCCCTGCCCGGGCACCGAGATCAGCTCGGCCGTGCCGCCGAGATCGCGCAGCCGGCCCCGGATCGACAGGGCCACGCCGAGCCGCCCCTCTCCCTCGGCCTCGGCGAGCCGTCCTTCGGGGATGCCGGGGCCTTCGTCGCGGACGGTGACGATCACCGCGTCGGGCTCGTCCTCGACCAGGATCCAGGCGCGCGCGTCCTCACCCACGTGCTTGCGTACGTTGTCCAGGGCGGCCCCGACGGCGGCCGCCAGCTCCCGGGCCGCGGGGGGCGCGAGCAGGACCGGCGCGCCCGGCTCGGCGAGGTGCACGCGGGAGCCGGCGTACGGGGCGAGCAGGGCGCGCAGGTCGACGGGGCCGCCCGGCCCCTCCCCCTCCGGTTCCTCCACGGCCCGTACGACCGCGCCCTCGGCGGCGTCCTCCGACAGCCGGGAGACGGGGACCAGGCCGCCGGAGACCAGCGTGCGCAGCGCCACCTCCTGCTCACCGGCCATCCGGCCCAGCTCGGCCGCCTCGCCGCCGATGACGGCACCGCGCCGCTGCACCATCGCGAGGACCTGGAGCACGCTGTCGTGGATGTCCCGGGCGAGCCGCTCCCGCTCCCGGGTCGCCGCCTCGATCTCCAGGGCGCGGGCGAGGGTCCGCTCGGAGGCGCGGGCGACCTCGACGACGTAGCCGATGGCGATGGAGGCGACCCAGACGAGGATGACGTTGTGGACGGTGTCGCGGGCCGGGCTGCCCCGCTCGACCAGGTTGGCGACGGCCACGAGAGAGGAGGCGACGGCGGCCCAGCGCCAGCCGCCCTTGATGGCGAAGGCGAGGACGGAACCGGCGGTCCATATCGAGGGCAGCGTCGGGCCGCCGTCCATGACCCGCTCGGGCGCGTCGGCGAGCGGGGTGAGGAGGATGCCGGTGAGGGCGACGGTGAGGTCGGCGGCGAGGAACCGCCTGGTGCAGCTCGCCTCGCCCGAGACCTTGGGGAGGGTGGCCAGGGTCCAGACGAAGAGGACGGCGTAGTAGGCGACCGCGAGCCAGGGGCGGACGAAGCCCGAGTAGGCGGTGGCGAAGAAGCCGATCGCGTACAGCATGGTGAGCACGCGGTAGCCGGCCAGCGCACGCCACAGCGGCTGCTCGACCGACATCCTCATGACTCTCTCGCGCCTGGCCATGTCCCCCGTCCCCGGCCCTACGTCCTGGTGTCCGGCCTACCGGTCGTCGGACCGGTCCTGCTCGGCCGCGGCCTTCTCCTTGGCCGTCTGTTCCTTCTCGGCCTGGGCGAGCGCGGCCTTCGCCGCCTTGCCGGCCTCCTTCTCGGCCTTCGCCGCGTCCGCGAGCTGCCGCTTCATGGCGGTCGCGTACATGTCGACGTACTCCTGGCCGGAAAGCTTCATGATCTCGTACATGACCTCGTCGGTCACCGCGCGCAGGACGAAGCGGTCGTGCTCCATGCCCTGGTAGCGCGTGAAGTCCAGGGGCCTGCCGACCCGGATGCCGGGCCGCATCAGCTTCGGCATCACCTTGCCGGGCGGCTGGATCTTCTCGGTGTCGATCATGGCGACCGGGATCACGGGCGCGCCGGTGGCGAGGGCCACGCGCGCGAGGCCGCCCGGCTTGCCGCGGTAGAGCCGGCCGTCCGGGGAGCGCGTGCCCTCGGGGTAGATGCCGAACAGCTCGCCGCGTTCCAGCACCTCTATGCCGCTCTTGATCGCGGCCTCGCCCGCGCCGCGCACGCCGGAGCGGTCGACGGGCAGCTGGCCGACCCCCTTGAAGAAGGCGGCGGTCAGCCGGCCCTTCACCCCGGGCGTGTTGAAGTACTCGGCCTTGGCGATGAAGGTGACCTTGCGGTCGAGCACGGCGGGCAGGAAGAACGAGTCGGAGAACGACAGGTGGTTGCTCGCCAGAATGGCGGGGCCGTCGGCCGGGATGTGCTCCAGGCCTTCCACCCAGGGCCGGAAGGCGAGCTTCAGCGAACCCCCGACGGTGACCTTCATCGCGCCGTACAACAACCGAGTGCCTCCTGTGTCTGTGGGTCAGACCTTAACCCGGGGCACCGTCAATGGCCCCGACGGCCCTGGTCGGTGTCAGTGCGGTCGCGTACGGTGAAGTACCCACGAGTACCGCACCCGCAAGGACCGCCTCGGCGTGCATCGCACCCGTGTGCGTCCCACCCGTGTGTCCCGCCCGACGTGCCGGCTGTGCCGGCCCCCTGACGACAGGAGACCGAGTCGTGCCGGTCCTGCCCGGAGCCGAGCCGTTCCGCCACGAGGGCGGGGAGGTCGGCGTCCTCCTCTGCCACGGCTTCACCGGTTCCCCGCAGTCGCTGCGCCCCTGGGCCAGGTACCTCGCGGCGCGGGACCTGACCGTCGCTCTGCCCCTGCTGCCCGGGCACGGCACCCGCTGGCAGGACCTCCAGGTCACGGGCTGGCAGGACTGGTACGCGGAGGTGGACCGCGAGCTGCGCGCCCTGCGGGAGCGCTGCGCGCGGGTCTTCGTGGCGGGCCTGTCCATGGGCGGCGCGCTGGCGCTGCGGCTCGCCGCCAAGCACGGGGACGCGCTGTCGGGCGTCGTCGTCGTCAACCCGGCGAACCGGATGCACGGCGTGGCCCAGCACGCCCTTCCGGTCCTGCGCCATCTGCTGCCCGCGACGAAGGGCATCGCCAGCGACATCGCCAAGCCGCTCGGCACAGAGCTCGGGTACGACCGGGTGCCGCTGCACGCGGCGCACTCGCTGCGGACCTTCTTCCGTCTCGCCGACGGCGATCTGCCGCAGGTGACCCAGCCGCTGCTGCTGCTGCGCAGCCCGCGGGACCATGTGGTGCCGCCGGCCGACTCGGCCCGCATCCTCGGCCGGGTGTCGTCGACGGACGTGACGGAGGTCCTGCTGGAACAGAGCTACCACGTGGCGACGTTGGACCACGACGCGGACCGGATCTTCGCGGAGAGCGTCGCTTTCATCGGCCGGCTCGCGCCCGGTTCCGTCAGGGAGCCGGAGCCCGGTCTCGGCAAGGAAGGGACGGCCGCAGGTGGCTGAGCACGACTCCGACCGCGAGGACCGCGAGGAGCGGGACGTGGAGCGGGAGCACCGTGAGGACCCGGAGCGCGCGCAGGAGCGCGTCCCCGGGGGGCAGGGCGTGCCCGTCGACGAGGCCGCCGCCTGGGCCGCGATCGTCGCCGGGTACGGGGACGAGCCGCCGGACCCGCCGGGCGCGAAGCCCTTCAAGTCGGTGGAGGACCTGGCGCTGCTGGAGCCGGAGACCAACGACGACGAGCCGGAGCGGGAGGTTCCCGCGTCGGACCGGCCCGCGTCGGACCGGCCGGCCTCGGACCGCCCGGCTGGGGACCGGCCGCTCGGGGGCTCCGTGGCGTTCGCGCCCGGGGTCGGCGGCCCGCGCGACCACAGCCTGGCCGAGCCCTCGGACGACGATCTCGGCGAGGACGACGAGGGTCACTTCGTGCCGCCCGAGCCGCCGCCGTTGCCGGAGGGCGACACCACCGCGAAGTTCGCGTGGCTGGGCGTGCTCGGGGGGCCGGTGCTGCTTCTGCTGGCGGTGGTGCTCGGCTGGGACATGACGTGGTGGCTGGCGACCCTGAGCGTCGGCGGCTTCCTCGGCGGCTTCGCCACCCTCGTCATGCGGATGCGCACGGGCGACGAGGACGACGAGGACCCGGGGCGGGGCGCGGTGGTCTAGGGCACGGGGCGCGTGGCCCGGGGCCGGAGCGGGGCGGACGGGCGGTGGTCCGGTGTGCGGGCCCTGCCGTGCGGGTCAGGTCGCGCAGGCGGGTACGTGGAGGGCGGTCAGGACCGGCAGGTGGTCCGTGGCCGCCCTCAGGTCGTCCTCGGCCACCCCGGGGAGCCCGAGCGGTACGCCGCAGCCCAGGACCTCGATGCCCTCCGTGACGAAGACCGCGTCGATGCGCCGGTCCGGATCGGTGGCGGGGAAGGTGTACTCGCGGCCCCAGGGTTCGGCGGTCCAGCAGTCCCGCAGTCCGTCGCCGAGCCGCCGGAAGGTGCGGCCGCCGGGGCGCTCGTTCAGGTCGCCGCCCGCGATCGCGTGCGTCACGCCGAGGGCGCCCAGTCGGTCGAGGAGCAGGCCGGCCTGCTCGTGGCGCTCGTCCGGCTCCAGCGAGAGGTGACAGCTCAGCACGCCGACGCGGGCCGCGCCGAACCGGACGACGGCGGTGGCGAGGCCGCGCCGGTGCCGGCCGGGGGTGAGCGGGAGCAGCACGTCCTCCGTGCGCTCGACGGTGGCGCGCAGCGAGCACAGCAGCGCGGGACCGGCGGCCGTGCCGCCTCCGGAGAGGAGGACCAGTCCGGACGCGGCGGCGAGCCGGGTGAGCTTCTTGCGCCAGCGGAAGAGGCGGGGGGCCTCCTGGAGGAGGACGAGGTCCGGGGCGCAGGCGGCGATCACGCGGGCGAGGGCGTCGGTGTCGTCGCGCATCGAGCGGATGTTGTAGCTGAGGACCCGGACGACGGCGGAACCGTCGGCTTCGGTGCGGGAGTTGGGGAGCGGTTGGAGCGACGTTGCCATGCCGTCAATTTACGGGACCGCACGGCCGGCGCGAGGCGTCCGGCGACGCGTCGACGGGCCTCGGACGATGTCCGCCGACGCCACGGAGCCCGTACGCCCGCGGGGCGCAGCCGCAGATCGGCTCCGCCCCGCGCCCGTCGCTCGGCACCCCCGCACCGGAGGTGCGCCCGTCACATGATCGGGTCGGGTTCCCTGGCCAGGTCGGCCGCGCCCACCAGGCCGGCCTTGTTGCCCAGCTGGGCGGCGATCACGTCGGCGACCGGACGCCAGTTGCCGCCGACCAGCCACCGCTTGTAGGACTTGCGGATCGGGTCGAGGACCAGGTCGCCCTCGTCGGAGAGCCCGCCGCCGACGATGAAGGCGGACGGGTCGAAGAGCGAGGCGAGGTCGGCGAGCCCGGCACCGGCCCAGCGGGCCAGCTCCCGGTAGGAGTCGACCGCGACGGGGCAGCCCTGCCGGGCGGCGACCGAGATGTGCTTGCCCTCGATGCCGTCGGGGGTGCCGTCGCCGAGTGCGAGCAGTACCTCGGCGCGCTCGGGGGTGGCGTTGGCGCGCTGCTTGGCGTACCGCACCAGGGCGCGGCCGGAGGCGTACTGCTCCCAGCAGCCCTGCGAGCCGCAGCCGCACAGCAGGCCGTCCGGCACCATGCGGATGTGGCCGAACTCGGCGGCTACGCCGAAGTGGCCGCGGCGCAGCTTGTTGCCGATGATGATGCCGCCGCCGAGGCCGGTGCCGAGCGTGATGCAGATGACGTTGCGGTGGCCCTTGCCCGCGCCGAACTTGTACTCGCCCCAGGCGGCGGCGTTGGCGTCGTTCTCCACGACGACCGGGAGGCCGACGCGGGCCTCGACCTTCTCCTTGAGCGGTTCGTTGCGCCAGTCGATGTTGGGCGCGAAGTAGACCTCGGAGCGCTGGCGGTTGACGTACCCGGCGGCACCGATGCCCACGCCGACGATCTCGTGCCCGGCGCGCGCGCCCTCCACCGCGGAGGCGATGGCGTCCACGATGCCCTCGGGTGTGCCCGGGGTCGGCACCTTGTGGGTCGAGAGGATGTTGCCTTCCTCGTCGACCACGCCGGCCGCGATCTTCGTGCCGCCGATGTCGACGCCGATGGTGAGTCCCATGAATCCCTCAGTTCGGTCGAGCCCCGCTAAGGGCAACCGTACCCGAGGGGAGTGTCAGTCCAAGTCGATGCGCTGGCCCGGGCCGGTGCCCCCGTCGCCGTCGTCCCGTCCGTCGGCACGGCGTTCGTCCAGGTCGCGGGGGTCGCGGGGGTCCGTGTCCGCGGCGGCTCCGGCGTCCTTGGCGGTCCAGCGGCTCTCCTGGTTCTGGACGGCGGAGCGGTAGGCGGCGAGGAGTTCGCCGCCGGCGGCCGCGAGGTGGTCGAAGACGCCCGGGTTGCGCTCGATGACCGGTTCGACGGCGGCCCTGGCCTGCTGGACGACCTGCCGGACCACCTGCTGGGCGGCGGGTCCGGCGACCTGGCCGAGCAGCGGGGACTGGAGGCCGGACAGCTTGTCCGCGACGGTGTCGACGAGCCGGCGCAGCTCCTCGGCGGCCGACCCGGGCTGCGGCCCGTACTCGGCACGGCGGCGGGCCTTCTCCGCCTCCAGGTCCTCGGCGGTCGCCGTCGCCCAGGCGTCGGCGTCGGTCGCCCGCACCTCGTCGACCGCGTCCGCCTCGTCGGGACGAGCGGCCTCGGGCTTGGGGAGCTCTTCGCTCATGACGGACTCCTGACTACGGTTCGTCCCTACGACGTTACCCGAACGGACCCGGGGACCGCCCGAAGGATCGGGCCACGGATGCGGACACGCGGCACGAGCCGATGCCCGCCGGCCCGCGGCGCGACCCGTCGCCCTGTCGGCTGCCCAGGCACCGGGACCGCCGGACACCCGGACACCCGGACGCCCGGGCACCCGGGCACCCGCGGTTTCAGCGTCCTCGCGGCCACAGCCGCGGGTCCGGTGCGAAGCGGACGGCGAGGACGCCCTCCCGCAGCGCTGCCCCGTCGACGGCGCAGCGGCGCAGTACGGAGGGCAGCGGGACGATCCGGCGGAACGGCCCGGCGGTGACGACCAGTTCGTCCCCGCGGCGGACCAGGTCCACTTCGTCGCGCACGGCGCCGGGCAGCGGGATGTGCCAGACCAGCACACCGTCCCCGGCCAGCCGGTCGGTGACGGACCACTCGACCGGGGCGGCGTCCGGGGCGGCGCCCGGATCGACGCCCGGATCGACGCCCGGCGCGGCGAGCGCGGCGAGGTCCTCGGCGCCGCGCGGGTCGTGCCCGAGGTGGGCGAGGGCGCGGACGGCGTAGGTGCCCCGCCACTCCTCCAGTGTCTTGCGCTGCTGGGCCACGGGGCCGGCCAGCCAGCCGTCGGCGCGGGCGGCGTCCTCGGGCAGGACGCGGTTGGCGACCAGCAGGTCGGTGCGCAGGCCGCGCAGGGCGAGGCCCAGGGTGGCGGCGCGGACCGCGTCGTCGCCGGCCGGACCGGGCTCGGCGACCAGGCGTACGACGGTGTTCCGGTCGGCGACGACGGCCTCGGCGGCGGCGAGTTCCAGGTCCCAGCGGGCCGCGGCCTCGTACAGCGCCTCGGTGGGCATGGGGACGCCGGCCAGCCGGCCGAGGACGGGGCGCAGGGCGCGGGCCGCCTGCCGCTCGGGCGGGAGCAGGCGGCGCAGGTAGCGGCGCAGTTCCTCGGGCAGGGCGAGCAGGGCGAGGGCGCGGGGCGCGGGCGGCAGGTCGACGACGAGGAGGTCGTGGGCCTCTGCGAGGGCGGCCTCGCGCAGGGCGCGCAGCAGGACGAGTTCGCCGGCGCCGGGGAGCGGGGTGAGTTCCTCGTGGTCGAGGCGGGTGGCGCCGAGCAGGTCGAGGGCGGAGGCGGCCCGGTCCTGGAGGGCGGCGAGGCCGTCCCGGAACCCCTGGTCGGCGTCGGGCCGCCAGGCGGTGAGGCGGGGCTCGACACCGACCGGGGCCGGGCCCGTGGGCACGCCGAGCACGGCACCGAGGGTGTCGTCACGGTCGGCGCCGAGGAGCAGGGTGCGGGTGCCCGCACGGGCGGCGGCGAGCGCGGTGGCGGCCGCGACGGTGGTACGGCCACTGCCGCCGGGCCCCGTGATCAGGATGGTGCGCATGGTGCTGAACGGTACCTTCGCGCCCGTCCCGTGCACCGCCTCCGCGCTGGTCGCCGCCGGGGCGGGGAGGGTGGCGGCGCGCCGAGGGCCACGGACGGAACCGGCGTCCCGGCCGCCGGGCGCCTGCGGTTCGGCGCCGCCCACCGTGGGGTCCGGCCGCCGGGCGGACTACTTCGCGCCCGACTCCACCCGCTTCTTCAGCCCCGCCAGCGCCCGGTCGGTGATGACCTTCTCGGCCTTGCGCTTGATCATGCCGAGCATCGGGATCTTGACGTCGACCGTGAGCCGGTAGGTGACCTCCGTGCCCGCGCCCGCCGAACGCAGCAGGTAGGAGCCGTCGAGGGAACGCAGCATCTGGGACTTGACCAGGGTCCAGGAGACCTCGTGCTCACCGGTCCAGGTGTAGGCCAGCGTCTGGTCGTCCTTGATGGCCCCGGCGTCCATGACGAGGCGCACCTGCTCGGCGCGCCCCTGGGCGTCGGTGGCGAGGACCTCGGCCTCCTTCACCTCTCCGGTCCAGTCCGGATAGCGGGCGAAGTCGGCGATCACCGCCATGACGTCGGCCGGTGCCGCCTCGATGGTGATGCTCGAGCTGGTGTGTTCCGCCATCGCCGTGGCTCCTCCGGATGCGGTGCCGCTGTTGAGGTCGTCGTGCGCCCGTGGCGCGCACGTGTGTGCCGCGTGAAGGCTATCGCGCACGGACACGGCGAACGTCACCACCTGCCCGCGCGGCCCGGCCCACCACCTGCCCGCCCGGGCCGGCCGCCGAGTCCCCGCTGACGGCTCCGACCCCGGCCCCGGCCCCGGCCCGGCTCACCACTCGAGCGCCCACGGCTTCCCGGTGGACGCGAAGTGCCCCACGTTCACGCACTCGGTCGCCCCGATCCGCATCCGCCGGACCAGCGGCTGGTGCACGTGCCCGAAGAGCGCGTACCGGGGACGGGTGCGGCGGATCGCCTCCAGCAGCGCCCTGCTCCCCCGCTCGAAGCGCCGCGCCACCGTGTCGTAGACGAGCTCCGGCACCTCCGGGGGGATGTGCGTGCACAGCACGTCCACCTCGCCGACGGCTTCCACCTTCGCGGCGTACTCCTCGTCGTCGATCTCGTACGGCGTGCGCATCGGCGTGCGCAGGCCGCCGCCGACGAAGCCGAAGACCCGGCCGCCGATCTCCACCCGTTCCCCGTCGAGCACGGTGGTGCCGGGGCGGGCGTACTCGGGCCACAGGGGCGGCATGTCGACGTTGCCGTAGGTGGCGTACGTCGGGGTGGGGAAGGCCGCGAACATCTCGGCGTACTGCTTGCGCACGGCTCCCTCGATCAGGGCCCGCCGGTCCCCGCCGACGCCCGCCCACAGCCGGGCCCCCAGCTCCCGCGCCTCGGCGAAACGGCGGGCGGTGCGCAGTTCGACGATGCGGTCGGCGTTCTCGACGCCGAACAGGTCGGGGAAGATGCCGCGCGAGTGGTCGGCGTAGTCGAGGAAGAGGACCAGGTCCCCGAGGCAGATCAGGGCGTCCGCGCCCTCGCCGGCCCGGGCCAGGTCGCGGGCGTTGCCGTGGACGTCGCTGACCACGTGGACGCGGGTCGTCGTGTTGCCGGGCGGTGTGGGTGCCATGGCGATCAAGCGTAGGCAGCGCGTGCCCCTTGTGAACAGTGGCGGTCGGACCTGCGGTTACTGGCTGGTCGGTTGATCCGTCGACTACTCTGCGCGCAGGAAACCCCATCCGTGTGACGCAGCGAACATCTCGCGGGGACCCCCTGTCGGAGAAGCCATACCGGCGGGTAACGTCCGGGCAGTCCAGTCGTGCTCTGGAATTCAACAGGTGAATCCACGAGTACTTGCCCGAGCCTTGGACCGCACCGTCGCATCACACAGTGTCGTGGCGCCGGCGCCCTATGAGGAGCAGCAGTCTTGCGCGAGTTCAGCCTTCCGGCTTTGTACGAGGTCCCTGCGGACGGAAACCTGACCGACATCGTCCGCAGAAACGCCGCGCAGCATCCGGACGTCGCCGTCATCTCCCGCAAGGCGGGAGGCGCCTGGCAGGACGTGACCGCCCGCGCCTTCCTCGGCGAGGTGCAGACCGCGGCCAAGGGCCTCATCGCCTCCGGTGTCCAGCCGGGCGACCGCGTCGGCCTGATGTCCCGTACGCGCTACGAGTGGACGCTGCTCGACTTCGCGATCTGGAGCGCGGGCGCGATCACCGTCCCGGTGTACGAGACCAGCTCCCCCGAGCAGGTGCAGTGGATCCTCAGCGACTCCGGCGCCACGGCGTGCGTGGTGGAGTCGGCCGGGCACGCGGCCGCCGTCGAGTCGGTGCGTGAGGGGCTGCCCGCCCTCAAGCACGTGTGGCAGATCGACGCCGGTGCCGTGGAGGAGCTGGGGCGCCTCGGCCAGGACGTCACCGACCAGGCCGTCGAGGAGCGCGGCTCGCTCGCGAAGGCCGACGATCCGGCGACCATCGTCTACACCTCCGGTACGACCGGCCGCCCCAAGGGCTGTGTGCTCACCCACCGCAGCTTCTTCGCCGAGTGCGGCAACGTCGTCGAGCGGCTGCGCCCGCTGTTCCGCACGGGCGAGTGCTCCGTCCTCCTCTTCCTCCCGCTCGCCCACGTCTTCGGCCGCCTGGTCCAGGTCGCGCCGATGATCGCGCCGATCAAACTGGGCTGCGTCCCCGACATCAAGAACCTCACCGACGAGCTGGCCGCGTTCCGGCCGACGCTGATCCTCGGCGTGCCGCGCGTCTTCGAGAAGGTCTACAACTCGGCGCGGGCCAAGGCGCAGGCCGACGGCAAGGGCAGGATCTTCGACAAGGCCGCCGACACGGCGATCGCGTACAGCAAGGCGCTGGACACGCCGTCCGGCCCGTCCGTCGGTCTGAAGATCAAGCACAAGGTCTTCGACAAGCTCGTCTTCAGCAAGCTCCGTACGGTCCTCGGCGGACGCGGCGAGTACGCCATCTCCGGCGGCGCCCCGCTCGGCGAGCGCCTCGGCCACTTCTTCCGCGGCATCGGCTTCACCGTGCTGGAGGGCTACGGCCTGACCGAGTCCTGTGCCGCCACCGCCTTCAACCCCTGGGACCGGCAGAAGATCGGCACGGTCGGCCAGCCGCTGCCCGGCTCCGTGGTGCGCATCGCGGACGACGGGGAGGTGCTGCTGCACGGCGAGCACCTCTTCAAGGAGTACTGGAACAACCCGGGCGCGACCGCCGAGGCGCTGGCCGACGGCTGGTTCCACACCGGCGACATCGGCACCCTCGACGAGGACGGGTACCTGCGGATCACCGGCCGCAAGAAGGAGATCATCGTCACCGCCGGCGGCAAGAACGTCGCTCCGGCCGTCATAGAGGACCGCATCCGCGCGCACGCGCTGGTCGCGGAGTGCATGGTGGTCGGCGACGGGCGGCCCTTCGTGGGCGCGCTGATCACCATCGACGAGGAGTTCCTCGACCGCTGGTGCGCGGACCACGGCAAGCCGGCCGGCTCGACGGCCGCGTCGCTGCGGGAGGACGCGGATCTGCTCGCCGCGGTCCAGTCGGCCATCGACGACGGCAACTCCGCGGTGTCCAAGGCGGAGTCGGTGCGCAGGTTCCGGGTGCTGTCGGCCCAGTTCACGGAGGACTCCGGGCATCTGACGCCGTCGCTGAAGCTGAAGCGGAACGTGGTGGCGAAGGACTACGCGGAGGAGATCGAGGCGATCTACGCGAAGTAGGTGGGCTGGGGGCGCCTGTCGGGGTGCCTCCTCGGCGCCGTCGGCGGGTGCGGGTTGTGCGGGGCTTGTCGCGCGGTGCCCCGCGCCCCTGGGCGGCGTACGGTTCCCGGTGCTCCAGGGGCGCCCCGTGTCACAAGAGGGCCTTCAGGTTTTCGGCGAGCAGGTCCCAGCGCCACTTCTCCTCGACCCAGGCCCGGCCCCGCTCCCCCATCCGGCGGCGCAGCTCCGGGTCGCCGAGGAGGGTGACGACGCGGTCGGCCGTCTGGTCGGCGGAGTCGCCCCGCACGACCCACCCCGTCTCGCCGTCGAGCACGGCGTCCGGGGCGCCGCCCGAGTCACCGGCGACCACGGGCAGGCCGGTCGCGGAGGCCTCCAGGTAGACGATCCCGAGCCCCTCCACGTCCAGTCCGCCCCGCCGGGTCCGGCACGGCATGGCGAAGACGTCCCCGGCGCCGTAGTGCGCGGGCAGCTCGGACCAGGGCACGGCCCCGGTGAAGCGGACGGAGGCGGCCACGCCGGTCTCCTGGGCGAGCCGGCGCAGCTCCTTCTCGTAGGGTCCGCCGCCGACGATCAGCAGGACGGCGTCCGGCTCTGCGGCCAGGACGCGCGGCATGGCCCGGATCAGGGTGTCCTGGCCCTTGCGCGGCACCAGCCGGGAGACGCACACCACCACGGGCCGCTCGGCCAGTCCGAGCCGGGCCCGCACCTCGTCGCCGCCGCTGCCCGGGTGGAAGGTCTTCTCGTCGACGCCGGGCGGCAGCTGCGTCATCCGTGCGGCGGCCTCGGGGGTGAGCGCGCCCGCGATCCGCGAGCGCGTGTACTCCCCGAGGTAGGTGAGGGTGTCGGTCGACTCCCCGATCCGGCGCAGCAGCTGCCGGGCGGCGGGCAGCTGGGCCCAGCCCGCCTCGTGGCCGTGGGTGGTGGCGACGAGCCGCTCGGCCCCCGCCCTGCGCAGCGCCGGCGCCATCAGCCCGAGGGGCGCCGCCGCCCCGAACCACACCGACGTGCACCCGTGCTCGCGCAGCAGCCCCACGGCCCGCCGGGTCGCGGCCGGGGTCGGCAGCAGCATCGTCGTGCGGTCCCGTACGACGGTGAAGGGCTGCTCGGCGTCGAAGGCGGCGGTGGCCTCGACGCCCTCGCGGCCCCGCTTCCAGGTGGAGGCGTAGACGACCAGCCGCTCGGGGTCCAGGCGCAGCGCCATGTTGTGCAGGAAGGCCTGGATGCCGCCCGGACGGGGCGGGAAGTCGTTGGTCACGATCAAGGTCTTGCGCACGCCGCCGACCCTACCGAACCCGCCGCGCGGTGCGGGGCCCGGCCGCTCCTGTGGCAGACGCACAGGTGTCCGGGTCATCATGGCCGCAGAGCAGGCGGAACAGGCCGGGCAGGCGAGCAGGCAGGGCAGCGCACGGCACGCGGACGGGCAGGGAGCACGTGGAGACGACGGACGCGAGGCGGCCCGCGGCGCGCCTGCTCACGGCCTGGGGTGCCACGCGGCTGGTCCTGTTGCTGTTCGTCCTGAAGATCCTGGTCTTCCCCGGCCCGGACGTCACCAGCGACGTGTCCGTCATCTACCGGGACTGGGCCGACGTCCTGCGTGCCGGAACGTTTCCGCTGAACGACGTCACCTGGCAGTACCCGCCCGCGGCGGCCCTCGCGATGCTCTCCCCGGGGCTGCTGCCCTTCCTGGAGTACGCGACGGCGTTCTTCGTCCTGGCCTGCGTCACCGACCTGCTCGTCCTCGCCCTGTTGCGGCACGCGGGCCGGGGCCCCGGGCGTTCACCGCGCGGTGCGTGGGTGTGGGTGGCGGGCGTGCCGCTGCTCGGTCCGACGGTGTACGCCCGCTACGACGTGATGGTCACCGCCGTCGCGGTGGCGGCGCTGCTCGCCGCGGGCAGGCATCCGCGCCTGGCGGGCGCCCTGGCCGGGTTCGGCGCGCTGCTGAAGGTGTGGCCGGCCCTGGTGCTGGTCGGGATGCGCGGGCGGCGCCCCTTCGCCGCGGCCGCCGTGGCCGGTGCGCTGTCGGCCGCGCTGTTCGCCGTGACCATGCCCGGGGCCTTCGCCTTCCTGACCTTCCAGCGCGAGCGGGGCACCGAGGTGGAGTCGCTGGGCGCGCTGGTCTTCCACGTCGCCCGGCACTTCGGCTGGGACGGCGAGGTGCTGCTCCACTACGGCTCGGTCGAGTTCCTCGGCCCGTACGTGGGCGCGGTGAGCACGGCCGCCCTCGCGCTGACCGCCCTCTCGTTCGGCTGGCTGCTGCTGTGGCGGCTGGCGGCCTCGCGTTTCGCGGCGCACACGGCGGCGGACGCGGCCTTCGTGGCGGTGCTGGTGTTCACGGTGACCAGCCGGGTGATCAGCCCGCAGTACATGGTGTGGCTGATCGGCCTGGCGGCGGTCTGCAGGTGCTTCCGGGCGAGCCGGATGCGGGTGCCGGCCGCCCTGGTGCTGGCGGCGAGCCTGGTGACGGTACTGGAGTTCCCGGTCCTGTTCGGGTACGTCGTCGCCAGCGATCCGCTCGGCATCGCGCTGCTGGTCGTGCGCAACGGCCTGCTGGTCGCCGCGGCGGTCCTCGCGGCCCGTGCCCTGTGGCGCGACACGGCCGCGCGGCGCGCCCGGGAGCGGACCGCGCCCGCCGGCCGGCTCAGCCGAACTCCGACCGCAGATACTCCCGCCACCGCGCCGTGAACTCCTCCGGCGTGACGCCGAGCACCTCGTCCGTCGCGTCGTCGACCGCGCCCGCCCGCTCGTCGTGCCCGCCCACGGCCCGGTAGAAGGCGTCCAGCCGCTCCTCGCCCCACTGGTCGGCGATCATCCGGCAGGCCAGCCAGCCGCCCTCGTAGGCCCGGGCCAGTTCGTCCGCGTCGGCGGTGAAGCCGAAGTCCTCGTCCGTCGGCAGGCGGGCCGGCACGCGGTTTTCGGACACCGCGCGGGCCAGCTCGGGGGCGGCCTGATCGGGCGTGCGGCCGCTGTCCCGGTAGCCGACCCAGTCGGCGTAGCCCTCGGAGAGCCACAGCGGGGTGGCGGAGGTGGTGTCGGCGCGGGTGGCGACGTGGGTGGTCTCGTGGGTGAGCACGACCTGCCTGCCGAGGGTGCCGAGCAGGCCGTACGCGTCGGGGTTGACGATGATCCGGTCCGCGGGCGCCCGCTCCCGGCCGCCCGTCTCCCCGGTGGTGACCGCGGCGATGCCCCGGTAGGAGGAGGCGGGCGAGCCGAGCAGGCCCGCCATGCCCTCCACCGACCGAGGGACGACCACGACGACCCGCCGGGCCCAGTCGCCGTCCCAGGCCGCGGAGACGGCGGGCACCGCCCGGTCGGCCAGGTCCGCGAAGCGGCGCAGCGTCCCCGGGGACTGCCCGACGCCGAGCACGAGGCTGTGCGTCCCCCGGACGGCCCGGACCGCTCCCTGGTCCCACGGCTGCTGGCCGGACTCCCCGGCGGGCCGCTCGGACTCGACGGTCCACCGGCCGCCGGTGCCGTCCCGGCTCAGCCGCACGGTGCGGCCGGCGGTGACCGCGCCCCGGTCGTAGCCCGCCACGCGGTAGCTCAGCTCCACGTCCGCGGTGGCCGTGTCACCGGTGCGGTCCACCTCCCGCACGCGGTACGCGAACGCGGCCAGCGGCACCTCGCTCAGGTGGTCGAAGGCGCCCGCGGCGCCCGTGCCCGCGTAGGCGGCCCGGTCGTGGCCCAGGACGGCGGCCGCGCGGCGGTCCAGCACCCCCTGCACCTCGGCCCGGACCGGGTCGGCGGCGGTCCGGCCGCCGCAGGCCACCAGGGAGACCAGCAGCAGGCACAACGCCACCACCGAGGAACCCGACACCCGCCTTCGACCGGCCATCCTCCCGATCGTACGGGCGTCGCGCCGCGGGCGGCGGCCGTCGGGGCACTTCGGCCACCGAGCGGGTCACACCGCTCCGGCCCGGCGGGTCACACCCGGGTGACGGACGAGACCGGCATCATGCCGACCGGGTCGTAGCGGACGGGGGCGCCGGGGTAGGGCGCGTGGATCACCTGGCCGTTGCCGACGTACATGCCGATGTGGCTGGCGTCGTCCCGGTAGGCGACCAGGTCGCCCGGGCGCGCGTCGGCCAGGGAGACCTGCCGGCCCGCTCCGGACTGCGCCTGCGAGGTGCGCGGCAGCCCCACCCCGGCCTGCGCGTACGACCACTGGGTCAGGCCCGAGCAGTCGAACCCACCGGGACCGTTGGAGCCCCAGACGTAGGGCTTGCCGAGGGCGGAGCGGGCGGCGGCGACGGCGGCCGCGGCGCGCCCGGAGGCGGCCGCGGACCCCCCGGGGCCGGTCAGGTCGGTGCGGCCGGAGCGGGAGCCGCGGTCGTAGGCGGCGCGTTCCTCGGCCGGCAGCGAGGCGAGCAGTTCGCGGGCCTCGGCGAGCTTGCGCTCCACGGTCCGCTTGTGGGCGGCGACGGCCTTCTGGCCCTTCTCCAGCTCGGTGAGCTTCCGGCCGGCCTCCGCCCGGTCCTGCGCGAGGTCACGCAGGGCGTCCTGGAGCTCCCTCAGCTCACCCGCCTGGTGAGTGGTGATCCGGTCCAGCACGGAGGCCTTGTCCAGGTAGTCGTCCGGGTCGGCGGAGAGCAGCAGCGCCAGCGACGGGTCGATGCCCCCGGAGCGGTACTGGGCGCCGGCCAGCGAACCGAGCGCCTCCCGCATGGTGTTGATCCGCTCCTGCTGCCGGGCGATCGCGTCCTGCGCGGTGCCGATCTCCTCGCGCAGGGCGTCGGTGCGCGCGTCGGCCTTGTTGTAGGCCTCGGTCGCCCGCTCCGCCTCCGTGTGGAGCCGGTCCACCTCCGCCCGCCGGTCGTCGTGCGGGGCGGCCGTGGCCGGTACGGCGCCGAGGACCGCGGCGGCGACGGAGAGGAGGCCGACGGCGACGGTGACGCCGCGGTCGGACCCGGATGGTGCAAGGCGGCGATGGGACCCCACGGGAAGCCGCACTCCTTCCGCTGACGGACAGGGAAACGCGGCAGACAGTAACCCCGCGGCGGGGCGGCGGCCAACGACCCGCGGCGGCCGGCAACACGAAGCCCCGCCGCTGACGCAGGTCACCGGCGGGGCGAGGGGTCGGAGCGCCTCACCGTGATTCGCCCGAACGGGCGGTACGGCGGGGCTGACTTCGGGGTCGGGAGTGACGTGGGGGTCAGACCCGCACGCCGAACATGAACGGACCGCCGATGGTGCCCATCGACTCGTAGCGGACGACCGTGCCGGTGCGCGGCGCGTGCAGTACCTGGCCGTTGCCGGCGTAGAGGCCGACGTGGTGCAGGTCGTTGAAGAAGAAGACCAGGTCGCCGACCTGGAGCTGGCTCTGCGAGTAGATCCGCGTGCCCGCGCCGGTCTGCGCCTCGGAGGTGCGCGGGATGCCGACGCCGGCCTGCGAGTACGCCCAGGAGGTCAGGCCCGAGCAGTCGAAGGAGGACGGGCCGGTGGCGCCGTAGACGTAGGGCGTGCCGATCTTGCTCTGGGCGGCGGCGAAGGCGGCGGCGGCCCGGCCGGAGGCGGGGGTGCTGGTGCCGGACAGGACCTCGCGCTCGCTGCTGCGGGTGGAGCGCTGCTCCTCGGCCTGGAGGGCGGCCTTCTCCGCCGCGGTGAGGCTGTTGAGCAGCTTCTGCGCGGAGGAGAGCTTGCCCTGGACCTCCTTCTTCTTCTTGCCCAGCTCGGTGCGGGTGGAGGCGAGGTCCTTGAGCTTCTCGGTCGCCTCGGAGCGCTGCTGGGAGAGGTCGCGCTGCTTGGTCTGGATCTTCTTCAGCGCCTCGACCTGCTGACCGCTCAGCTGGTCGAGCGTGGAGGCCTTGTCCAGGTAGTCGTCCGGGTCCGCGGAGAGGAAGAGCTGGAGGGAGGGGTCGATCCCGCCCGAGCGGTACTGGGCGCTGGCCATCGAACCGAGGCCGTCGCGCAGCTCGTTGAGCTCCTCCTGGCCGCGGGCGACGTTGTCCTGGATGGTGGAGATCTCCTTCTGGAGCTTCTCCTGCTTCTCCTTGGCGCCGTTGTACTTCTCGGTGGCCTGCTCGGCCTCCTGGTAGAGCTTGTCGACCTTGGCCTTGACCTCGTCCTTGCTCGGCTTCTCGCTCGGGGCGGCGTTGGCGGCCTGGGAGCTGAGGGCGACGGCTGCGGCGGCAGCGGTGGTGAGCACGGTCACGCGCGTGCGGCTCGGCTGCTTGGGACGACGGTGGGACGCCACGGAGACGAGCTCCTTCTTGAGAGGGATCACCCGTTCGAGGGTTCGATGGCTGACCCTAGTGACCCACTCGTGATGAGTTCAAATCCTCCGCCGAAAAATCCCGGTTACGCACCGCATTCTTTGCCGTAACTCACATGCAGTAATCCCCACTTGACACTACGTTGTGTGACGGTTCCGTCAATTCAGGCATAGAACACCTACGTTGCGGTTGCCACGAAAGTGAACCAGGAGGTCAGGAAAGCCGCTTGAGGAGCACCGCGGATGCCACCGGGCGTGCGCCCGCGCGCGCCACCCCGTCGGCGACCTCGCGGTCGGTGGAGACGACGATGACCGGCCGGCCCGGAGGCTCGGCCCGCACCAGCTGGCGGATCAGCTCGTCGGCGGTGACGCCGGGCTTGGAGAACAGCACCCGCACCCCGCGCGGCGGCGCGAGCAGCACCGGCGCGACCAGCTCGGCACCGTCGAAGACGCAGGTCATCTCGGCGCCGGTCTGCGCGGCGAGCTGCGAGAGCTGGCCGAGCAGGCGCAACCGCTGCTTCTCCAGCGGCATCTGCGGATAGCCGGTCTTGGTGACGTTGTAGCCGTCGACGACCAGGTGGGCCTGGGGCAGCGCGAGCAACTGGTCGAGGATGGCGGGGTCGTTCTCGGACAGGGCGCGCGCGGCGATGTCCTTCGGTGTCATGCGGCCGGGTTCCACGGCGTCGACGGTCTCGGCGGGCCGCACCGACACCGGGGGCAGCGCGAGTTCCCGGCGCAGCCCCTGGGTGGCGTCCAGCAGGGTGTCCAGCAGCAGCCGCACCCGCATGTCCTCGACGCTGCGCCCCTCACGGGCCGCCTTCCGGGTGGCCTCCAGGGCCGCCTCCGCCTCCCCGAGCCGGGTCTTGAGCCGCCGGGACTCGCTCTCGGCCGCGGACACCTGGGCGTGCGTCTCGGCGCGGACGGCGTCGATCTGGTCGCGCACCTTGCGCAGGGCCGCCTCGCCCCGCTTGACGTCGCTGAGGGCGGAGCGCAGCTTGCGGTGCAGCGACTCGCTCTCCTTCTTCGCCGCGTCCAGCTCGGCACGGAGCCGCTCGGTCTCGGTCCTGGTGTGCTCCCGGGCCCGGGCCAGCTCCACGTGCAGCCGCTCCAGCTCCGCGCGGCTCTCCTCGTCGGCGCGCTCGGCGTCCGCGCGCTGCGCCTCCTCGCCGGCGGCGGCCACCAGCTTCACCCAGCCGTGCGGCCGCAGTACGTAGGCCGCGGCCGCCACGTCGAGCGGGTCCGCGGCCGGTGGCGGGGAGCCGGAGTCCAGGGCACCGGCCAGTTCCGGCTGGGCCTCTCTGAACTTCTCCCCGATGCGCTGGCGGAACAGGGTGTCGGTCTCGACGGCGGCGGCCATCGCGTTGCCGGCGAACTTGGCCCTGCGGTTGGGGGCGAACCGTGCGTACTGTCTCAGCTGCGCCGGCAGCTCGCCGAGCGTGAGTCCGCCGAAGCCGTCGGACACGATCTGCACGACCCTGCGGCGCACGCCGTCGGGCAGCGGACGGTCGAGCACCTCGGCGGCGCCGTCGCCCGGCCCCCCGCCTTGTGTCTCCACCATCCGTCACCCCAATGTCTCAGGGCGACCCCGGTCCGGGATCGCCTGGTGCGGGGCCGCTCCCGTCAGGAGGCGGCACCCGGCCTGTCCACGAGTTCCACCTGGTCCACGGCGTTGCACCAGCGGCACCGCACCGACTCGATGGTCTCACTGAGCACCTCGCGCTCCTCGACCTCGGGCTCACCGGCCAGGTCGAGGTGCACGTACTCGACGACCTTCGAGGCCCGGGTCACGTCGAAGCGGGTGAGGTTGCCGCAGAGGGTGCAGCGCCACCGCGTCGTGTCGGTCGGCAGGGGAACCGTCATCGTGGCTGTTCGCTCTCTTCCAGTGTCGGTGACGCGCCGGGCCGCCCCGGCGCGTGTGGCTCGTAACCCTACGGCCTGGCGGGTACCCGACGCCCGCCCGTCCACGGCGGCGAGGCGCTATGGGCGGTCGCGTCCCGTTACGTCATGCTCTGTGTCCATGATCCGCAACTGGAGCACTGCGGCCCGCAGGACGGTCAGGTCACCCGGCACGGCCCGCGCGCCCCGCACCGCCCGCGGCCGGACGGCGCCGGTGACGTACGGGCTGATCACGTTGTGCTGCGTGCTGTTCCTGCTCAGCCCGGCGGCGGGGCTCAATCCGGCGTACGGCACCGGTGACGAGCTGCTGGCCGCACAGCGCGCCTACTTCCGGCGCTGGGGCGTGATCCCCGCAGAACTGTTCGAGGACTCCCCCGGATCGGCGCTCACCCCCGCCACGGCGCTCTTCGTCCACGGCAGCTGGGTGCACCTGCTGGGCAACATGCTCTTCCTCTACGTCTTCGGCGCGATGACCGAGGAACGGATGGGCCGGCTCCAGTTCACCCTCTTCTACCTGGGCTGCGGCTACCTGGCGCTGCTCGGCTACGCGGGCGCCAACGCCCACTCCCAGCAGTCCCTGGTCGGCGCCTCGGGGGCGATCTCCGCGATCCTCGGCGCGTTCCTCTTCCTCTTCCCGCGGGCCCGGGTGACCAGTCTGCTGCCGTTCCTCTTCTTCCTGCCGCTGCGCTTCCCCGCCTGGATCGTCCTGCCGTTCTGGGCGGGCCTGCAGTGGATGGCGGCGGGACGGGCCGGCGACGGCCCCGGGGTGGCGTACCTCGCGCACCTGGTGGGCTTCGGGCTGGGCTTCGCCTTCGCCTGGGTGCGGTTCGGGCCTGCGGCTAGAGTGAAGAGCGTTCCAGTGGCGGCGCCCGAGGGAGAGAACCAGCCGTGATCAGCGCGATCGTCCTCATCAAGACCAGCGTGGACCGCATCCCCGAGATCGCGGAGCGGATCGCCGCGCTGGAGAACGTCACCGAGGTCTTCTCCGTCACCGGCACCTACGACCTGATCGCGATGGTGCGGGTCGCCCAGCACGAGGACCTGGCGGAGGTCATCCCCGGCCGGATCAGCAAGATCCCGGGCGTGGAGGGCACCGACACCCACGTGGCCTTCCGGACGTACTCCCAGCACGACCTGGAGGCGGCGTTCGCGATCGGGCTGGACAACTGACGCCGGCGGGACGCGGATGAAGAGTTCTTCATCCCGGACTCATCCGGATCGCCGGGTACCGGGCGCAGGATCGGGGACATGGTCTTCTCACGCCGGATGGCGGCCCTGGCGGCCGTCGTCCTGATCCCGCTCGGCATCGCCGCGACCAGCTTCGCCCTCACCGACAGCCCGCGGGAGCCCAAGGTCCCGGCCAAGGTGGAGCTGGAGAGCGGCTCCCCGACCCCGTCGCCCACCTCCTCCTCGCCCCAGCCGACGCCCAGCGACCAGGTGGTGACCCGGCCACCGGTGACCGACAGCCCTCCGGATGACGACGATGACGACGACCGAGGCCAGGACACCGACGACGGAGCCACCGGCCCGGCCGCCGACGACGGACCCGGCGACGACGGCTGACCGCGAGCGCCGCCGGATCTCGGCCCGTGTCCGCATCCTGCTCTGGCTGCTGCTCGTGATGGCCGTCGCCCTCGCCTCGGTGGCCGCGACCACCCGCTCGATCCTGCTGCGCGACACCGACCAGCGGATCAACGGCCTGCTCGCGCAGGAGGCCGGCGAGTTCGCCAACTTCGAGGAGCAGGGCTTCGACCCGGAGACCGGCCGACCCTTCACCGACCCCGGACGGCTGCTGCGCGTCTTCCTGGAGAGGCAGTACGCAGACCTGGACGAGGAGCTGATCGGTCTGGTCGGCGAGGTGGGCAGCAGGCCGACGCAGATCATCCAGCAGCGGGAGATCCCGGTCGCCCTGCCGCTGCACGAGGACGCCGACGCGCGGCGCCGCATCTACGCCTCGCCCGACGCCACCGGCACCCTGGAGCGGCCGGAGGGCGAGATCCGCTGGGCCAAGGTCACCGTGGCCCGGTACGGCGGTGAACCGGCGGCCGCGTTCGTGGTCGCCTTCCACCCGGGGCGCGAACAGGCCCGGGCCGACGAGGTGTTCCGCGTGCTGCTCGCCATCTCCGGCGTCGCGCTGCTGATGACGACCGGCATCGCCTGGGTGGTCGCCGGCCGCATCCTCAAGCCGGTGCGGCTGGTGCGCGCCACGGCCGCGCAGCTCACCGAGCAGGACCTGACCCGGCGCATCCCGGTACACGGCCACGACGACGTGGCGGCCCTGGCCGAGACGTTCAACGCCATGCTCGACCGGCTGGAACGCGCCTTCGCCGCCCAGCGCCGGTTCGTCGACGACGCGGGCCACGAGCTGCGCACCCCGATCACCATCGTGCGCGGCCACCTGGAGCTGATGGGCGACGACCCGGCGGAGCGCGAGGAGACCGTCCGCCTGGTCACCGACGAGCTGGACCGGATGAGCCGCATCGTCGAGGACCTGCTGCTGCTCGCCAAGACCGAGCGCCCCGACTTCGTCACCCCCGAGCCGGTGCAGCTCGCCGAACTCACCGCCGACGTCTACGTCAAGGCCCGCACCCTCGGCGACCGCGACTGGGTGCTGGCCGAGGTCGCCGACCGGGAGGCCCACCTCGATCCCCAGCGGATCACGCAGGCCATGGTGCAGCTCGCGCAGAACGCCGTGCAGCACACCACCGCCGGCCAGACCATCCGCATCGGCTCCCGCGCCGACGGCTCCCGCGTCGAGCTGTACGTCGCCGACTCCGGGCCCGGGGTGCAGCCGCAGGACGCCGAGGTGATCTTCGAGCGGTTCCGGCGCGGCACGGCCCGGCGCGGGGTGCGCGGGACCGGCGCCGGGCTCGGGCTGTCGATCGTCAAGGCCATCGCGGAGGGCCACGGCGGGCGGGTCGCCCTGCGCACCACCGAGGGTGGCGGCGCCACCTTCGTCCTGACACTGGACTGATTTCCGGAAGAGGCACGTCCATGAACCGCATCCTCATCGTCGAGGACGAGGAGCGCATCGCCTCCTTCGTCGAGAAGGGCCTGCGCGCCAACGGCTTCACCACCACCGCCGTCGCCGACGGCGACGCCGCCTACGAGTACGCGCTCACCGGCGGCTTCGACCTGGTCGTCCTGGACATCGGACTGCCCGGCCGGGACGGTTTCACGGTCCTGCGCGAGCTGCGCGAGTCCCGGGTGACGACCCCGGTGATCGTGCTGACCGCCCGGGACTCCGTACGGGACACGGTGGCCGGCCTGGAGGGCGGCGCAGACGACTGGATGACCAAGCCGTTCCGCTTCGAGGAACTGCTCGCGCGAGTGCGGCTCCGGCTGCGTACGGCGGCCCGGGCGCCGGAGGTGACGGTGCTCAGGTCCGGTGACCTCTCGCTGGACCTGCGCACCCGCCGGGCCCGGGCGGCGGAGCGGACGGTGGACCTGACGGCCCGTGAGTTCGTGCTGCTTGAGCTGTTCCTGCGGCATCCGGGGCAGGTCCTGTCCCGGGAGCAGATCCTCTCCCATGTGTGGGGCTACGACTTCGACCCCGGCTCGAACATCGTGGACGTGTACGTGCGGGCGCTGCGCAAGAAGCTGGGGGCGCAGCGGGTGGAGACGGTACGGGGCATGGGGTACCGGCTGCCGGGCTGACGCACGTCCCGGCGGGGGCCGACTGACCGGCTTTTGTGTGAAGTTTCCTTCATGTCGGGCTCATTGGGGACTCACCGCCCGGGAGAACCCTGAATGACGTGACGTTGAACCTCCGCCTCGCGGCGGCCCTGTGCGTGGCGCTGTCCCTGTGCGCGCTGCTGGCGGTCCCCGCCAACTTCCCGGCCCTCGGCGGCGACGCGCGCCTCACCCTCGCCGTGTTCGCGCTGGCCACCTGCGCCTGGATCGGTACGCCGATCGACGACACGTACATCGCGCTGGGCGCCGGTCTCGCGCTGACGGCGACGGGCGTGATCAGCAGCGACACCCTCTTCGGCACCCTCGGGGACGACACGGTGTGGCTGCTGATCTGCGCCTTCGTGCTGGCGGCGGCGGTGGCCCGGACCGGGCTCGCCGGGCGGGCGGCGGTGTTCCTGGTCGGCGGGGCGCGCAGCGTACGACAGTTGGTGCACCTGACGACGGCCGCGCTGGTCGTGACCGCGTTCGCGGTACCGGCCACCTCGGGCCGGGCGGCGCTCGCCCTGCCGGTGTTCCTCGCCCTCGCCAAGGCCCTCGCCGACCGGAAACGACTGGTCGTGATGCTGGCGCTGCTGTTCCCGACCGTGATCCTTCTGTCGGCGGTGGCGACCCTGATCGGAGCGGGCGCGCATCTGATCACGGTGTCGGTGCTGTGGGAGTCGACCGGCGACCGGATCGGCTTCACCCAGTGGCTGCTGCTCGGGCTGCCGCTGGCGGTGGCCTCCTCGCACCTGGCCGCCGAGACCGTCCTGCTGACGACGACCCGGCGCGCGGACCGCCGGGGCCCGGTCCAGATCACCGCCGAGGAGATACAGCGGCACACGGAGAGCCCGGTCACCGGCCCCTGGACGCAGGCGGAGAAGCGCTGCGCCCTGCTGCTGGCCACGGTGGTGGCCCTGTGGTGCAGCGAGCCCGTGCACCACGTCTCCCCGGCGGTGGTGGCACTGATCGGCGCGGTGGTCGCCTCCTCCCCCGCGCTCGGCACCGTACGGCTCAAGGACGCCCTGAAGACGGTGCCGTGGTCGCTCCTGCTCTTCATGGCGGCGACCATGGCGATGGGTGTCGCCCTCTCCGACTCCGGTGCGGCGAGGTGGCTGGTGTCGGGGCTGCCCGCGGACGTCACGCCGGCCGTCTTCCTCGGGGTCGTGGTCGCGGTGAGCACGGCCGCCCACCTGGTCCTCCAGTCCCGCTCGGCCCGCTCCTCCGTCCTGGTCCCGCTGGTGATCGCCGCGGCGGTGGGAGCCGGGGTCAACCCGGTCGCCGCCGCGCTCGCCTCCACCGCCGCGGCCGGCTTCTGCCACACGCTGCCGGCCTCCGCCAAGCCGGTCACGCTCTTCTCCGACCTCCCCGGCACCCCCACCTACACCCCGCGTGACCTGCTGCGGCTGTCCGCCGTCCTGGCACCGCTGACCGCCGCCCTCGTGCTGTTCTTCGCCGCCGCCGTCTGGCCGCTGCTCGGCGTACCCGTGACCCGATGAAGGAGCCCTCCATGCCCTCCATGCCCTCCCTGCCCGCCTTGTCCTCCGCGCCCGCCGCGATCCCCGCGGCCTCGGTGTCCTCCCGCGCGGCCTCCGCGGCCTCCGCGGCCTCCGTGCCCACCGTGCCCGCCGTGCCCGCCGTGCTGCACCGTGTCGTCGTCGCCCCCAGCGGCTTCAAGGAGTCCCTGTCCGCCCAGGCCGCCGCCGACGCCATCGCGGCGGGGGTGCGCCGGGTGCTGCCGACCGCCGAGATCGACAGCATCCCGCTGGTCGACGGCGGCGAGGGCACAGCCGTGGCGCTGGCCGCGGCGACCGGGGGGCGGCTGGTGGCGCTGCCCGCCACGGGGCCGGTCGGGGAGCCCGTCGGCACCCACTTCGCGCTGCTCGGCGCCCAGGACACGGCGGTCGTGGAGATGGCGGCCGTCGCGGGACTGTCCCTGGTCCCCCGGGCCCTGCGCGACCCGGGTGCCACGACCACGTACGGCGTCGGTGAGCTGCTCCGCGCCGCGCTCGACACCGGGGTGCGGCGGATCCTGGTCGGCTGCGGCGACTCGGGCACCTCGGACGGAGGCGCGGGCGCGCTCCAGGCGCTCGGCGCGCGGCTGCTGGACGCCGACGGCTTCGAACTGCCGCCCGGCGGACGGGAGCTGACCCGTCTCGCCCGCGTCGACCCGACCGGCCTCGACCCCCGGCTGGGGGACACCGAGCTGCTGGTGGCCTGCAACCCCTTCAACGTGCTGTGCGGCGAGCGGGGCGTGGCCCGGGTGTTCGGTCCGCAGAAGGGGGCGACGCCCGCGCAGGTGGAGCAGTTGTCGGCCGGTCTGGAGAACTGGGCGCGCGTCCTCACGCGCGACCTCGGTGTCACCGGCACCGACCTGCGCACCGGCCCCGGCACCGGCGCCTCCGGCGGGCTGGGCGCCGGGCTGGCCGCCGTCGGCGCCCGGCTGCTGCCCCGCTTCGAGGTGCTGCTGGACCACGTCGACCTGGACGCCCGCCTCGCCCGCGCCGACCTGGTGCTCACCGCCGAGGGCGCCCTGGACCACCAGACGCCGCGCGGCAAGGTCCCCGCGGAGGTGGCCCGGCGTGCCAAGCTCTCCGGCCGTCCCGTCCTCGCCCTGGCCGGCACGCTCGGCGAGGGCGCCCACGAGGTGCCGGGGGTGGACGCCTGCCACGGGATCATGCCGGCCCCCATGGCGCTGGCCGACGCACTGCTGCGCGCCGCCGAACTCCTCACGGACGCCACGGAGCGGGCGCTGCGGATGATCCTGCTGGGGTCGCGGCTGCCGGCGGGCCGGACCGCTCAGGCCGCCGGGACCTCGGCGGCGGAGGTGGTGTCCGGGACGCACCGCCCGTCCTCGGTGCGGTAGTTCCACCGGGCGCCGTCGCTCACCAGCTCCTTGACGGCCTTCACGAACCGCTCGACGTGCTCGTCCGGCGTGCCCGCGCCGAAGCTCACCCGGATGGCGTTGAGGGACTTCTCCCCGGGCGCGGCCTCGGGGGCACCGCACTCGCCCTGCGTCTGCGGGTCGCTGCCCAGCAGGGTGCGGACCAGCGGGTGGGCGCAGAACAGGCCGTCGCGCACGCCGATGCCGTACTCGGCGGAGAGCGCGGCGGCGAAGTGCGAGCTGTTCCACCCCTCGACGACGAAGGAGAGCACGCCGACCCGGGGCGCGTCGTCGCCGAAGAGGGACAGCACACGCACCTGGGGCACCTCGGCGAGGCCCTCGCGCACCTTGCCCACGAGGTACTGCTCGCGGGCGACCAGTGTGTCGAACCCGGCCTCCTCCAGTGCCTTGCAGGCGGCGGCGACGGCGTAGGCGCCGATGACGTTGGGCGACCCGGCCTCGTGGCGGGCGGCGCTGTCGTGCCACTGGACGTCCACGCCGCCGTCGGCGCGCCGGGAGACGCTGCGGCTGGCGCCGCCGCCGGCCAGGTACGGCTCGGCCTCGCGCAGCCAGTCGGCACGCCCCGCCAGCACGCCGGTGCCGAAGGGGGCGTACAGCTTGTGCCCGGAGAAGGCGACCCAGTCGACGTCCAGGTCGGCCACCGAGACGGGGTGGTGCGGGGCGAGCTGGGCGGCGTCCAGCACGATCCGGGCGCCGTGCGCGTGGGCGGCGGCGGCCAGTTCGCGCACCGGCCACAGCTCGCCGGTGACGTTGGAGGCGCCGGTGACGCAGACCAGGGCGGGCCCGTACGGCTCGCGGGCGGCGAGGGCGCGCTCCAGGGTCTCGACGGCCTGGGCCGGGGTGCGCGGAGCGTCGAGGTACGTCACGTCCGCGTCCCGCCAGGGCAGCAGCGAGGCGTGGTGCTCGGTCTCGAAGACGAAGACCCGGCAGCCGGCCGGCAGCGCGGCGGCGAGCAGGTTGAGGGAGTCGGTGGTGGACCGGGTGAAGACGACCTGGTCGGTGTCCCGGCAGCCGAGGAAGCCGGCGACGGTCGTGCGGGCGTTCTCGAACAGGTCCGTCGACAGCTGCGACAGGTACCCGGCGCCCCGGTGCACGCTGCCGTAGTACGGGGCGTAGGCCGCCACCTCGTCCCAGACCTGCTGGAGCGCGGGGGCGCTGGCGGCGTAGTCGAGCGCGGCGTAGGTGACCTCACCGCCGGTGACGAGCGGAACGGTGACGTCCCGGCCCAGAACGGGCAGCGGGGCACAGACGGAGGGGTCGACGGCGACGGCGGAGACGGACATGGGTGCACTCCCGTGAAGGCATACGGCATCACCACGCGAACCACGGCGGGTTCGGGCATGGGAAGGCCGGAACGGCGGAGAAGGGGGAAGAGGCGCTGCGGAGGCGGGGCTCTGCGGCCCTATCGCATTCGCTGATTCACGGGAGACTCCCTCGAACGACCCAGGACCCCTGGACCCACACTCTTCGAAAGCGTGCGAGGGGTCCGCGCTTGCCGCGGACCTTGCTGTCCACGACCTGGTCTTCACCCGGGGCACCCCGCCACGGACGGAGGGTTGCCGGACAGTCGGCCGGGGCCTCATGACTGTCACTCATGACCTGTCGAGAAACCTAGGGGAAATGATCGGCGCCCCGCAACCCGAGTCCGGATCGCGGGACGCACGTCACACGAGAGAGCGGCTACGCGTTGCTGGCGGCCACCCAGCGCTCCAGCGCGCGGCGCGCGGCGCCGGAGTCGATCGCCTCGGCGGCCCGGTCCATGCCGGCCCGGATCTGCGCGGTCAGCGGTGCGTCACCCGGCTCCAGGGCCACCAGGGCCGCCGCCGAGTTCAGCAGGACCGCGTCCCGCACCGGGCCCGTCTCGCCGTTGAGCAGGCGGCGGGCGACGTCGGCGTTGTAGGAGGCGTCGGCGCCGCGCAGCGCCTCGACCGGCACCAGGTCGAGGCCGACGTCGCGCGGGTCGAAGGTCTCCTCGCTCACCCGGCCGTCCCGCACGACCCAGACCCGGGAGGTGGCGGTGGTGGTCAGCTCGTCGAGGCCGTCGTCGCCGCGGAAGACCAGGGACGAGTGGCCGCGTTCGGCGAAGACGCCGGCGATGATCGGCGCCATCCGGGCGTGGGCGACCCCGATCGCCTGGGACGTGACCCGGGCGGGGTTGGTCAGCGGGCCCAGGAAGTTGAACACCGTGCGGATGCCGAGCTGGCCGCGGGCCGCCGCCACGTGGCGCAGGGCGGGGTGGAACTTCACGGCGAAGCAGAAAGTGATGCCGGCCTCCTCGGCGACCTCCGCCACCCGCTTCGGCGTCAGCTCCAGGTTCACCCCGAGCTTCTCCAGGACGTCGGAGGCGCCGGACGCCGAGGAGGCCGCCCGGTTGCCGTGCTTGACGACCTTCGCGCCCGTGCCGGCCACGACGATCGCCGACATGGTGGAGATGTTGACCGTCTTGGCGCCGTCGCCGCCGGTGCCGACGATGTCGACCGTCTCGCCCGGCACCTCGATCACGTTGGCGTGGGCGTACATGGTGCGGACCAGGCCGGAGATCTCCTCGACGGTCTCGCCCTTGGACCTGAGGGCCACCGCGAAGCCGGCGATCTGCGCGTCGGTCGCCTCGCCCCGCATGATCACGTCCAGCGCCCAGGCGGTGTCGTCCGCGGACAGGTCCTGACCGTCCAGCAGTCCGTTCAGCAGGGCGGGCCAGGAGCGGCCCGCCGCGTTGTCGCCTCCAGCGGGGGTCACAGCGCTCATGAGCCGCTCCTGTGTCGTGTGTACTGCGGAAAGGAAGTGCGCTCCCACCCTATCCAGCCCCGGGTACGGCGAAGGGCCCCGTCCGCGGAACGGACGGGGCCCTTCGACCGTGGTGTGGCGACGCTGGAGGGTCAGTGGTGGCCGTGGCCGCTCGTGATCTCCTTGTACTCCTCGACGGTCGGCTTCGGAATCTGCGACTCCTCGCCGTAGTACGACTTGCTGAGCTTGGCGCGGAGCTTCTCGGTGCTCTTCACCTTGCGCTCGACGCCGTTCTCGTCGACCGTCGGGCCGATCTCGGCCGGCTTGTACTGCTCGTGGGCCGTGAGGGTGTGCAGCTGCTCCTGGCTGAGCGGCTCGTGGACCTCGATGAACTCACCGTGCGGCAGGCGCTTGATGATGCCGGACTCGCGGCCGTGCAGCACCTTGTCCTTGTCCCGGCGCTGGAGGCCGAGGCAGATCCGCTTGGTGACGATGAACGCGATGACCGGGCCGACGAAGAACGCGATGCGGACGAACCAGGTGATCGCGTTGATCGACAGGTGGAAGTGCGTGGCCCAGATGTCGTTGCCGCCACCGATGAGCAGGATGAAGTACTCGGTGATCCAGGCGACACCGAACGCGGTCCGGGTCGGGGCGTTGCGCGGGCGGTCCAGGATGTGGTGCTCGCGCTTGTCGCCGGTGACCCAGGACTCGATGAACGGGTAGACCGCGATCGCGACCAGGACCAGCGGGAAGATCATCAGCGGGACGAACACGCCCAGGACCAGCGTGTGGCCCCAGAAGTTGATCTCCCAGCCGGGCATCACACGGATCAGGCCCTCGGAGAAGCCCATGTACCAGTCCGGCTGGGCGCCGGTGGAGACCATGTCCGGCCGGTAGGGGCCGATGGACCAGATGGGGTTGATCGTGGCGATCGCCGAGATGGCGGCGATCACGCCGAAGACCAGGAAGAAGAAGCCTCCGGCCTTCGCCATGTACACCGGCAGCAGCGGCATGCCGACGACGTTCTTGTTGGTCTTGCCGGGGCCCGCGAACTGCGTGTGCTTGTGGTAGAAGACCAGGATCAGGTGGCCGACCACCAGGCCGAGCATGATGCCCGGCAGCAGCAGGATGTGGACCGAGTAGAACCGGGCCACGAAGTCGTGGCCGGGGAACTCCCCGCCGAAGAGGAAGAACGACAGGTACGTGCCGACGATCGGCACGGACAGGATCGCGCCCTCCATGAAGCGGATGCCGGTGCCCGAGAGCAGGTCGTCCGGGAGCGAGTAACCGGTGAAGCCGGTGAACATGCCGAGGACGAACAGCAGGAAGCCGAACAGCCAGTTGATCTCACGCGGCTTGCGGAACGCGCCGGTGAAGAAGACGCGCATCATGTGCACGAACATGCCGGCGAGGAAGATCAGCGCCGCCCAGTGGTGGATCTGCCGGATGAGCAGACCACCGCGGACGTCGAAGCTGATGTCCAGCGTGGAGGCGTACGCCTCACTCATCAGCTGGCCCTGCAGCGGCACGTACGAGCCGTGGTACGTGACCTCGTTCATCGACGGGTGGAAGAACAGCGTCAGGTACACACCCGTGAGGATGATGATGATGAAGCTGTAGAGGCAGATCTCACCCAGCATGAACGACCAGTGGTCGGGGAAGATCTTGCGCATGTTGGCCTTGGCCAGGGAGTAGATCCCCAGCCGGCCGTCGGCCCAGTCGGCGACGCGCTCGCCGGCCGGTGCCTTCCCGCGAGAGCGGGGGGCTTCGTTCGCTGTAGTGCTCATCCGCGCTCCCAGAAGGCAGGACCGACGGGCTCTTCGAAGTCGCCGAGCGCTTCGAGGTAACCCTCGTCGTTCACGCCGATGCGCAGCTGCGGCAGGGCGTGACCGGCGGGACCGAAGATCACCCGGGCGCCGTCGGCAAGGTCGAAGGTGGACTGGTGGCAGGGGCAGAGCGCGTGGTGCGTCTGCTGCTCGTACAGGGAGATCGGGCAACCGACGTGGGTGCAGATCTTCGAGTACGCCACGATGCCCTCGTGCGACCACTCGAGCTCGCGCTTGTCCTTGATGGCCTCCGGCTCCAGCCGGATGATCATCAGGGCCGCCTTGGCGATCTCGGTCATGAACTCCTCGTCGTGCTCCTCCAGGCCCTCGGGCATGGCGAAGGTGAGGGAGCCCACCGCGACGTCGGAGGGACGCAACGGCTCGTGGGTGTTCATGTTGACCAGCAGCTTGCCCTTGGACCACAGGGTGTGGCGGAGCTTGGTCTCGGGCAGCGGGCCGAGGTCGCGCAGCAGGACGACACCGGAGAGCGGGACCAGGGTCAGCGCGCCGAACATCGTGTTGCGGATCAGCTTGCGGCGCCCGATGACGGACTCCTTGGCACCCTGCTTGAAGTCCGCGTGGACCTTGGCACGGAGCTCGGGGTCGGCCTCGATCGGGTGGCGCTCGTCGGCGATCTCCTCGTCGGACATCAGGGTGCGGGCCCAGTGGACCGCGCCCGCGCCGATCGCGAACAGCGCGACGCCGAGCGTCATGCCGAGCGCGAAGTTCAGCGCACTGATGTGGCCGATCGGGAAGATGTAGACCGACTGGTCGACCGGGATCGTCACGAAGGCGGCGATGAAGCCGACGGTGGCCAGCATCGACAGCGTGAAGAGCAGGGCGACCGTACGCTCGGACCGCTTGGCGGCCCGCTCGTCGAGGTCCTGGACACGGTGCTCGTGGGGCGGCAGCCCCGGGTCGGCGAACGGGTTCTTCTCGTCCGCGACCTTCACCGCGCCGTGCGCGGTGCCCTGCTCAGCGGGCAGGTTCTCTTCTGGAATGTCTTGGCTACTCATGACTTCTTGGCCTTTGCGGTCCGAGCGGCGACCCAGACGGCGACCGCGATCAGCGCGCCCAGTCCGAAGACCCACGCGAACAGACCCTCACTCACCGGGCCCAGCCCGCCGAGGCTGAGGCCGCCGGGGTTCTCGGTGTCGTCGCTGTTGACCGCGTGCAGGTAGGCGATGATGTCCTTCTTGTTCTGCTCGGACATCGTGGTGTCGGGGAAGGAGGGCATGTTCTGCGGGCCGGTCTGCATGGCCTCGTAGATGTGCTTGGGGTCGACATCCTCGAGGCTCGGCGCGTACTTGCCGTGCGTCAGCGCGCCGCCCTTGCCGGTGAAGTTGTGGCACTGCGCGCAGTTGTTGCGGAACAGCTCACCGCCCTTGGCGATGTCCGCGCCCTCCGGGCCGTACTTCTCCTCCGACGGGACGGCCGGACCGGCGCCCAGCGACGCCACGAAGGCGGCCAGCTGGTCGATCTCGGCCTGCGAGTAGATGTTCGGCTTGTCCGGGACCTGCGCGCCCGGCTGCTGGGCCGGCATGCGGCCGGTGCCCACCTGGAAGTCGACGGCCGCGGCGCCGACGCCGACCAGGCTCGGACCGTCGGTGGTGCCCTGACCGCCGGTGCCGTGGCAGCTGGCACAGCCGACGGCGTAGAGCTTCTTGCCCTCCTCGATGGCGAGGGACTGGGCGGTTTCATCGGCCTGCGCCTTGCTCGCGGGTGCGAACGCGGCGTACAGCCCCCCTGTGCATGCCAGCGCGAGGAGTAGGACGACGAGCGCCGCCAGCGGGTGGCGTCGTCGTGCGGAGAGCTTTTTCACGGATTACCCCGGTGTCAGGATCTTCTGCGTCGATGCTTCTGGTATTGGGCGGGTGCGCGCCGCGACTACTTGATCATGTAGATCGTGGCGAAGAGGCCGATCCAGACGACATCGACGAAGTGCCAGTAATAGGACACGACAATGGCCGCGGTCGCCTGCTCGTGGGTGAACCTCCGGGCCGCGTAGGTGCGGCCGAGGACCAGCAGGAAGGCGATGAGGCCGCCCGTCACGTGCAGTCCGTGGAAGCCGGTGGTCAGGTAGAACACCGAGCCGTACGGGTCCGACGAGAGCGAGAGGCCCTCGTGCTTGACCAGTTCGGTGTACTCGAACACCTGACCGCCGATGAAGATCGCACCCATCACGAAGGTGACGATGAACCACATCCGGAGCTTCTTCACGTCACCGCGCTCGGCCGCGAACACGCCGAGCTGACAGGTGAGGGAGGAGAGCACCAGGATCGTGGTGTTCGTCGCGGAGAACGGGAAGTTCAACGCGTCGGCCTTCTCGGACCAGAAGTCCGGGCCGGTCACCGATCGCAGGGTGAAGTACATCGCGAAGAGGGCCGCGAAGAACATCAGCTCGGAACTCAACCAGATGATGGTTCCGACGCTGGTGAGGTTCGGCCGGTTGACCGACGGGTGCGCGTGCCCGGTTTCTACTGTCGTTGCTGTCGCCACGACCGACATTATGTCGGTCGCTTATCCCGCCCTCACCCCGGGGGGTGCCGTTCGGAGTGTCCGCCCCGTCTGTACTGCCCGTATGGCCCATCGAACGGCCCGTCGAAGCCCTGTCCGAACCAGTGTTGACGGGCGGGACGAGGGAGTAGCATCCGGCGCACGGGCTACGACAGTCCCCGACGGGCTTCATCGGTCTTCACCGCGTATCGGAGGAAGCATGCAGGCGACCGCCACGGTGCTGGTCTACAGCGACGACTCCAACACCCGCGAGCAGGTGCGGCTGGCGACCGGCCGCCGGCCGGCTCCGGACGTGCCCGTGGTCGAGTTCGTGGAGTGTGCCACCCAGGCCGCCGTGATCAAGGAGCTGGACAAGGGCGGCATCGACGTCTGCGTCCTGGACGGCGAGGCCGTTCCCATGGGCGGCATGGGGCTGTGCCGGCAGATCAAGGACGAGGTCTTCCACTGTCCTCCGGTGCTGCTGCTCATCGCCCGGCCGCAGGACGCGTGGCTGGCGACGTGGAGCCGCGCCGAGGCGGCTGTGACGCTCCCGGTGGAGCCCGTCGAGTTCGCGGGCGCGCTGGCCTCACTGCTGCGGCAGAAGAGGTTGCAGGGCGTCTAGGGACGCGTGAGGGGCCCGGGGCAGGGGTTGCCCGGGGCAGGTGCGGCGTGCACCGACCCCGGGGACGTCCTCACACGCCCTGTGGGCGCAGCCGGGCCTGCTCGGCCGTGCCGCCGGCCTCCGGCGTACCGCCCGTCAGGGCGCTTCCCGTGCGCCACCTGTTCCAGTCCAGGTTCCAGTCGCCGAAGCCGTTGCCGAAGGACTCCATCGTCTCGCCACCGGAGTTGACCACCTCGACGAGGTCCCCCTCCTGGACGGCGCCGAAGAACCACTCCGCGTTGGCGGTGCTCATCCCGACGCAGCCGTGGCTGACGTTGGCGGAGCCCTGGGAGCCGACGGACCAGGGGGCCGCGTGCACGTACTCGCCGCTCCAGGTGACCCGGGTGGCGAAGTACACCGGCAGGTCGTACGACTCCGAGGAGCCCTCGGCGATGCCGACGGTGCTGCTGCGCATGCGTACGAAGGGTTCCTTGCCCAGGACGACCTTGACGCCGTTGCGGGTCTCGAAGCCGGGCTTTCCGGTGGTGACGGGGATCTGCCTGACCTCCCGCCCGTCCTGGAACAGCGTCAGCGTGTGCGTGGCGGCGTCGGTGACGGCCACCACGTGGTCCTCCGTGGTGATCCGCAGGGGCTTGGCGGCGCCGCCCCACATCCGGTCGCCGATCTTGATGCCGTCGAGGGCGCTGCTGACCTCGATCGTGGCGTGGGCGGGCCAGTACTCCCTGGGCCGGTAGTGGAGCTTCTTGTCGTCCACCCAGTGCCAGGCGCCCTCCACGGCGGGGGTGGACCGCACCTTCAGGGCGCGCTCCACTATGGCCCGCTGGGCCCTGTCCCGGACCGGCTGGTTCAGTTCCGCCGTGAGGGGCTGTCCGACGCCGTACGCGCCCGCCTTGGGGCCGAAGGCGACGTCCAGGGTCTTCTTGGCGCTGGGCCGTCCGGTCTCGAACGTGAGGACCTTGCGGCCGGGCGCGCCGTCGCCGTCCTCGGTGCTGACCCGCACCGTGTACCGGGCGGCGGCGGCCAGCGGGGAGGTGCTGTGCCAACGGGCCCCGTCGGCGGAGAGTTCGCCCGCCACGTAGCGGCCCGCCGCGTCCACGGCCGTGACGTCCGTGATGCGGCCGTCGGCGCCCTCGGCGACGACCTCCAGGGGTTTGTCGGGGTCGGCCTTCTTCCCGGCGTCCGTGGGGCCGTTGAAGGAGATCTGGCCGGCCGCGTCGTACGGCGCGGCCGTCAGCGGGTTGCCGTCGTCGCCGGTGCAGGCGGTGACGCTCGCGCCGAGGGCGATCACCAGCAGGGTGCAGCCGACGACCGTACGCCCCCGCGCCTGGAAGTGAACCGTGTTGGTCATGACCTCACGCTAGGGAGCGACGTCAAGGGCGGCACGGCGGGTAACCCGGACGAGTGAGGCGGGTGCTGCAGACGAAGGGGCCCGGACGCTCCTGACGGAGTGTCCGGGCCCCTCGGCGTCCGACGCGTGCTACTGGGTGCGGTTCTCACCGCGGTAGTACTCGAAGACCCATCCGAACAGGCCCACGAGGATGACCGGCGCGGAGAAGTACATGATCCACCAGCCGACGGCCACGCCCAGGAAGGCGAGCGCGCCACCGAGCCCGAGCGCCAGCGGCTGCCAGCTGTGCGGGCTGAAGAAGCCGACCTCGCCGGCCTCGTCCGCGACGTCCGCTTCCTTGTTGTCCTGGGCCCCGGCGTCGACCCGCTTGGCCGTGAAGGCCAGGTAGAAGCCGATCATGAGGGCCAGGCCGAAGGCCAGGAAGAGGGCCGTGGTGCCGGCCGGCTCCATCGACCAGTAGCCGTAGACGATCGCGACGGCCAGGATGAAGACGCTCAGCCAGATGAAGAGCTGTCCCTGGATCTTCACTTGCCGGCCTCCTTGCCGCCGGCGAGGGTCTTCTCACCGTGACCGACGTTCTCGAGCTGGTCGATCGCCGAGACCTCCGGGTGGTGCAGGTCGAAGGCGGGGGATTCACTGCGGATGCGCGGCAGGGTGAGGAAGTTGTGCCGCGGCGGCGGGCAGGAGGTCGCCCACTCCAGCGAACGGCCGTAGCCCCACGGGTCGTCCACGTTGACCGGCTTGCCGTACTTGGCCGTCTTCCAGATGTTGTAGAAGAACGGCAGTATCGACATGCCGAGCAGGAACGAGCTGATCGTCGAGATCGTGTTCAGGGCCGTGAAGCCGTCGGCCGCCAGGTAGTCGGCGTACCGGCGCGGCATGCCCTCGGCGCCCAGCCAGTGCTGGACGAGGAACGTGCCGTGGAAGCCGATGAACAGCGTCCAGAAGGTGATCTTGCCCAGGCGCTCGTCCAGCAGCTTGCCGGTGAACTTCGGCCACCAGAAGTGGAAGCCGGCGAACATCGCGAACACCACGGTGCCGAACACCACGTAGTGGAAGTGCGCCACCACGAAGTACGAGTCCGAGACGTGGAAGTCCAGCGGCGGCGAGGCCAGGATGACACCGGTCAGACCACCGAAGAGGAAGGTGATCAGGAAGCCGGTGGACCACAGCATCGGGGTCTCGAAGCTGAGTGATCCCTTCCACATGGTGCCGATCCAGTTGAAGAACTTCACACCGGTCGGTACCGCGATCAGGAAGGTCATGAAGGAGAAGAACGGCAACAGCACGCCGCCCGTGACGTACATGTGGTGCGCCCACACCGTCACCGACAGACCGGCGATCGCGATGGTCGCCGCGATCAGGCCCATGTAGCCGAAGATCGGCTTCCGGGAGAAGACCGGGATGATCTCACTGACGATGCCGAAGAACGGCAGCGCGATGATGTACACCTCTGGGTGCCCGAAGAACCAGAAGAGGTGCTGCCACAGCAACGCTCCGCCGTTGGCCGAGTCGAAGATGTGGGCGCCGAACTTGCGGTCCGCCTCCAGCGCGAACAGGGCCGCGGCCAGCACCGGGAAGGCGAGCAGGACCAGCACACCGGTCAGCAGCACGTTCCAGGTGAAGATCGGCATGCGGAACATGGTCATGCCCGGCGCGCGCATGCAGATGATCGTGGTGATGAAGTTGACCGAGCCGAGGATGGTGCCGAAGCCGGAGAAGGCCAGACCCATGATCCACAGGTCACCGCCGATACCCGGCGAGTGCACCGCGTCGGACAGCGGCGAGTAGGCGAACCAGCCGAAGTCGGCCGCACCCTGCGGGGTCAGGAAGCCGCCCACCGCGATCGTCGAGCCGAACAGGTACAGCCAGTAGGCGAACATGTTCAGCCGCGGGAACGCCACGTCCGGCGCGCCGATCTGCAGCGGCATGATCCAGTTCGCGAAGCCGGCGAACAGCGGCGTCGCGAACATCAGCAGCATGATCGTGCCGTGCATCGTGAACGCCTGGTTGAACTGCTCGTTCGACATGATCTGCAGACCCGGCCGGGCCAGCTCGGCGCGCATGAAGAGCGCCATCACGCCGCCGATCACGAAGAACGCGAACGACGTGGCCAGGTACAGCGTGCCGATCGTCTTGTGGTCGGTGGTCGTCAGCCACTTGACCACGATCTCGCCACGCCTCTGGCGCCGGACCGGCAGCTCGTCCTCATAGTGGGACCCTGCCGCGGCACCCTGGGGTTCGTTGAGGATGCTCACAGGATGTTCGACTCCCGGTTCTTCTCGTGGCCCGCCTGCTCGATGCCGGCGGGGACGTAACCGGTCTGCCCCTTCTTCACGAGGTCGTTCAGGTGCTGCTCGTAGCGCTCCGGAGAGACGACCTTCACGTTGAACAGCATCCGGGAGTGGTCCACGCCGCACAGCTCGGCGCACTTGCCCATGAAGGTGCCCTCCTTGTTGGGGGTGACCTCGAAGGCGTTGGTGTGGCCCGGGATGACGTCCTGCTTCATGAGGAACGGCACCACCCAGAAGGAGTGGATGACGTCACGCGAGGTGAGGACGAAGCGGACCGTCTTGCCCTTGGGGAGCCAGAGGGTCGGACCCGGGTTGTTGGTCTGCGGGTTCCGCGTGCTCGGGACACCGCAGTCGAAGGTGCCGCCGGCGTTCGCCGGGAAGTCCTCCTTGTACCGGTCCGGGATGCCGGCCAGTTCCTTGGAGGACTTGGCGTCGCCGGTGGACCCGTCGACGTTCTCGACGTAGTTGAAGCACCAGCTCCACTGGAAGCCGACCACGTTGACCGTGACGTCGGGCTTCTTCTTCAGGGTCAGGAGCTCGGACTCGTCACGGGCGGTGAAGTAGAACAGCACCGAGACGATGACGAGCGGAACGATGGTGTAGAGCGCCTCGATGGGCAGGTTGTACCTGTTCTGCGGAGGTACCTCGACCTTGGTGCGGGTGCGCCGGTGGAAGAAGCAACTCCACAGGATCAGGCCCCACACCAGCACGCCGGTGGCCAGCGCGGCTGCCCAGGAGCCCTGCCACAGGGAGAGGATCCGCGGAGCCTCTTCCGTGGTGGGGGTGGGCATGCCGAGGCGGGGGAAGTCCTCGTATGTGCAACCGGTGGCGGTCGCCAGGACCAGGCCCGCGGTCAGTGCCTGCAGCAGCTTCCGCCGCATCGGGCGCCGCGGCGAGCGGTCGGAGCCGTTGGGACTCACGTAGCGCCTTCCCGAGAGTCTCGCCCGCGCTGTTCGGCTGCGGCCTTCTCGCTGGTCGGTCGCCGCCCTGCGTCGGGCAGGGGTTTGATGTTTATGCGGACCAAACCCTAGCCGACGCCCTCCGGGGGGTCGCGGGGAGGGTGGCATACGCGCCGGGGGGCACCCTGAAAGGGTGGGACGGGGCGTCCGCGGGAGGCCCGGACCGGGGGTGACGTGGCGGTTCGCGGCGCGTCGTGACCGGTCGCGGGGCTCCCCCACCCCTTCGGGGCGTTTGCGGGCCGGACGTCATAGCGTGGGTCTGTGGCCTACTTCGACGCTGCTTCCGCCGTTCCTCTTCATCCCGTCGCCCGGCAGGCGCTGTTGGCCTCCCTCGACGAGGGGTGGGCCGACCCCGCCCGGCTCTACCGGGAGGGGCGCCGGGCCCGGTTGCTGCTCGACGCCGCCCGGGAGGCGGCCGCGGAGGCCGTGGGGTGCCGGACGGACGAGTTGGTGTTCACTCCTTCGGGGACGCGGGCGGTGCATTCAGGGGTCGCCGGGGCGTTGGCCGGGCGGCGCCGGGCCGGGAATCACCTCATCGTGTCCGCCGTCGAACACTCCTCCGTACTGCATGCCGCCGAGGCGCACGAGGCCGGCGGTGGGGCGGTCACCCAGGTGCCGGTGGGGCGGACGGGTGCGGTCGACCCGGCGGCGTACGCGGGGGCGCTGCGCGCCGACACCGCCCTGGCCTGCCTCCAGTCGGCCAACCACGAGGTGGGCACGGAGCAGCCGGTGGCGGAGGTGGGAGAGGCCTGCCGGGCGGCCGGCGTGCCGTTGCTGGTGGACGCGGCCCAGTCGCTGGGGTGGGGGCGCATCGAGGGCGACTGGTCGCTGCTCGCGGCGAGCGCCCACAAGTGGGGCGGGCCGTCGGGGGTCGGGCTGCTCGTCGTACGCAAGGGCACCCGGTTCGCGCCCGGGGCTCCGGCGGACGAGCGCGAGTCGGGCCGGGCGCCCGGTTTCGAGAACCTCCCGGCGATCGTCGCCGCGGCGGCCTCGCTGCGGGCGGTGCGGGCCGAGGCGGCCGAGGAGGCGGCCCGACTCCGGGAGTTGACGGAGCGGATCCGGGCGCGGGTGCCGGCCCTGGTGCCGGACGTGGAGGTGGTCGGTGACCCGGCGCGCCGGCTGCCCGGCCTCGTCACCTTCTCGTGTCTCTATGTCGACGGGGAGACACTGCTGCACGAGCTGGACCGCGCGGGTTTCTCGGTCTCCTCCGGGTCGTCCTGCACCAGCAGCACCCTGACGCCCAGTCACGTCCTGAAGGCGATGGGGGTGCTCACCGAGGGCAACGTCCGGGTGTCGCTGCCGCCGGGGACCGCGGCCGAGGACGTCGAGCGGTTCCTCGAGGTACTGCCGGGCACGGTGGCCGCGGTGCGGGAGAAGCTGGGGGCGCCGGTGGCCACGGAGGCCGCTCCCCGGACGGGGCACGACCTCGTGGTGGACGCGATCGGGCGGCGCTGCCCCGTCCCGGTGATCGAACTCGCCAAGGTCATCGGCGACGTGCCCGTCGGCGGCACGGTCCGCGTCCTGTCCGACGACGCGGCCGCCCGGCTGGACATCCCGGCGTGGTGCGAGATGCGGGGCCAGGAGTACGTGGGCGAGGAGCCGGCGGCGGTGGGAACGGCCTACGTGGTCCGCCGCACCGGCTGAGCCGCCCGGGGGCGCGGGGCCGGGTCCCGGTGCGGCTGAGCCGCGTGGGCCCGGTCAGCCCAGGTGTGCCTGGACCTCGTCGGCCGCCTCGTCGCCGTACGCCTTGGTGAACCGCTCCATGAAGTGGCCCCGCCGCAGCTGGTACTCCTGGGTGCCCACCGTCTCGATGACCAGGGTGGCGAGCATGCAGCCGACCTGCGCGGCCCGCTCCAGCGAGACCCCCCAGGCCAGCCCCGACAGGAAGCCCGCGCGGAAGGCGTCGCCCACGCCGGTCGGGTCGGCCTTGCGCTCCTCGTCCGGGACGCCGACCTCGATGGTCTCCTCGCCGGCCCGCTCGATGCGCACGCCCCGCGCGCCGAGGGTGGTGACACGGTGGCCGACGCGGCCGAGGATCTCCTCGTCGCTCCAGCCGGTCTTGGTCTCGATCAGCCCCTTCTCGTACTCGTTGGAGAAGAGGTAGGTCGCCCCGTCCAGCAGTATCCGGATCTCGTCGCCGTTCATCCGGGCGATCTGCTGGGAGAAGTCGGCGGCGAAGGGGATGGAGCGCGCCCGGCACTCCTCGGTGTGCCGGAGCATCGCCTCCGGGTCGTCGGCGCCGACCGAGACCAGGTCGAGACCGCCCACGCGGTCGGCGACGGTCTTCAGCTCGATGAGGCGGGCCTCGCTCATGGCGCCGGTGTAGAAGGAGCCGATCTGGTTGTGGTCGGCGTCGGTGGTGCACACGAAACGGGCGGTGTGCAGCGTCTCGGAGATGCGCACCGAGTCGGTGTCGACGCCGTGCCGGTCCAGCCAGGCCCGGTACTCGTCGAAGTCCGAGCCGGCGGCGCCGACCAGGATCGGCCGGGTGCCGAGCTGTCCCATGCCGAAGGCGATGTTCGCGCCGACCCCGCCCCGGCGCACGTCGAGCTGGTCGACCAGGAAGGAGAGCGAGACCGTGTGCAACTGGTCCGCGACGAGCTGGTCGGAGAAGCGGCCGGGGAAGGTCATGAGGTGGTCGGTGGCGATGGAGCCGGTGACTGCGATGCGCACGGCGTGGACTCTCTCCTGTAAGGGGAGGGCGGGTTGACAGTTCACGCTACCCGGGAGTCCCGCCGACCCGAAGCAGGCAAAACTACCCGGTAGTACAACTTTCTTCGCGGTCCCGGACGTGCCTACGGTTCTGTTATGACGAACTCGAGGACCGCCGACCCCGCCCCGGCCGACCTGGACGGCGACCTGGCGTCGCTGCGCGGCGACTGCGCCCGCATGGCCCCGCGCTGGGAGCTTCCGGCACACGTGTCGACCCGACCCGTCCCCGTCTCGCTGATCCACGGCGTGCGGGTGCCCCAGACGTCGGCGAAGCTGCTGGACGCGATGTCCGACTACGGCGACTGAGGGCCGTCCGGGTGGCGCGTGGCGCCGCCGGGAACCGGATCCCTCCCCACCGCGTCCCATCGCTGTCCCCAGTAACAGCCGAAGGAGCGATGCGGTGAACAGCGAGCGACCCGACCACGACGACGCCACCGCCGCCCCCGCGGGCGAGGCCGGCACCGGGCGCCCCGCGCGGCGCCCCCGGGCGGTCGCGGTCGCGTCGGTCGCCGCGGCCGTGCTGCTGGTCGGGACGGGCGGGGCCTATCTGGCCGCGTCCGCCTCCGGTGATGACCCGAACGGCGGTACGGCGTCCGGGGCGTCCGGCGACGACACTCCCCCGCCGCTCGCCCTGGACGGGTACGGCGCCCCCTCCCAGGGCGGCGCGAACGGCATCGCGCCCGGCGAACCCGACCCCCACGGCGTCACCTACCGGGCCGAGGGCTCGCTCCCCCAGGGGCCCGGCTCGGCGCCCGTCTACCGGGCGAAGGGCGAGGTCGGCGAGGCGGAGGTGGCCCGGCTGGCCGAGGCGCTCGGGGTCGAGGGCGCACCGCGCGTCCAGGGTGAGGCCTGGAAGGCCGGCACCGCCGGGGACGGTTCGGGACCGCTGCTCACGGTGGACCGGCGGGCGCCGGGCACCTGGACGTTCCACCGCTACGCCCCCGGCACCGACGACTGCGGGAAGGGTCCGGCGTGCAAGACCCCGCCCGCCGACGGGAGCCCGATCGACGAGGCGGCCGCGAAGAAGGCGGCGGCTCCGGTGCTCAAGGCGCTGGGGCAGGACGACGCCAAGCTGGACGCGGGGCAGGTCATGGGCGCCCGCCGGGCCGTCAACGCCGAGCCCGAGGTCGGCGGGCTGCCCACGTACGGCTGGACGACCGGCGTGGTCGTCGATGCGCGGGGCGAGGTGGTCGGCGGCAGCGGCCAGGTGTCGGCGCCGGTCAAGGGCGACACGTACCCGGTCCTGGGCGCCGCGGAGACGCTGGCGCTGCTGAACGCGCCGGGTGGCGGCACGGGGGCCGGCATCGGCGGCTGCGCGAGCCCCGTACCGCATCAGGACCGCGCCGACGCGCCCTGCGCGATGCCGACGGGCACGCCGGAGAAGCCCGGGAAGCGGACGGTCACGGTCGAGGACGCGGTGTTCGGGCTGGCCGCCCATCCGGTGCGGGGGCGGCCGACGCTGGTGCCGTCCTGGCTGTTCGAGGTGCGGGCGCCGGGCGCGCAGGACGCCGTCACGGTCACCTATCCGGCGGTCGACCCCGAGTACCTGGCCACCACCGCTCCCGACGCGCCCTCCCCGTCCCCCTCCGACGGGCCGACCTCGGCACCGTCGGAGCCGCGGGAGGTGCGGGCCGAGGGCTACACGACCGCGGGCGGGGAGCTGACCGTGCACTTCACGGGCGGGGTCTGCTCCGACTACGAGGCGACGGCGAAGGAGAGCGCGGGGAGGGTGACGGTCACGGTGACCGAGACACCGCACCCCGAGAAGGTCTGCATCCTCGTCGCGAAGGAGTACGAGCGGACGGTGCCGCTCGACGAGCCGCTCGGCGACCGGGCGGTCGTGGGCCCCGACGGCGAGGAGATCCCGGCGCACAAGCCGGGCGCGCGACTGCCGGCCCCGTCCGGGAACCGGTGACGCGGACGCGCCGGGTACCACCGACAGGGCGGCGGCCCGGGGATTCCCCCGGGCCGCCGCCCTGTGTACGACTGTGGCGCTCGGCCGCGCGGCTCAGCTGAAGGAGTCGCCGCAGGCGCAGGAACCCGTCGCGTTCGGGTTGTCGATCGTGAAGCCCTGCTTCTCGATCGTGTCCACGAAGTCGATGGTGGCGCCGCCCAGGTACGGGGCGCTCATGCGGTCGGTGGTGACCTTGACGCCGTCGAAGTCCTTCACCACGTCGCCGTCGAGCGAGCGCTCGTCGAAGAAGAGCTGGTAGCGCAGGCCGGAGCAGCCACCGGGCTGGACGGCGACGCGCAGCGCCAGGTCCTCGCGGCCTTCCTGGTCGAGCAGGGCCTTGACCTTGGCCGCGGCGGCGTCGGTCAGGATGATGCCGTCGGTGACGGTGGTGGTCTCGTCCGATACGGACATCTACATCTCTCCCGGGTTGTACGGAGACTGCTTGCCGACGGTTCCAACCGGCGGGGCCGCGGATTCATTCCGGGGTCGGTCCCGAATCTCGTTCCTCGGCCTTCCCTTCATGCTCGCACACGCCCCGGGGAGCGGACAGCGCCTGTGGACGGCGGCTCGGGCACCGGGATTCACGTCACACCGACACAATGGCCATCGTCAAACTGACGTGAACCGGTTATGATAGATAGCGTCAGTTCGACGAAAAGAAGAAAGGGTGCGTGTCGTGACCACCGCCCAAACCCAGGAGCTCGACGTACAGCCGTCGCCGCTCGCCCTGCTGCTGCTCGGCCGCGAGGCCGACCCGAGGAGCGAGCGCGGCGTGGAGTGCCCCGGCGACCTCCCCTCGCCCTCCGACCCGGACCTGGTGGCGCGCGCCCGCGCGGCCAAGGAGAAGCTCGGGGACAAGGTCTTCGTGCTCGGTCACCACTACCAGCGCGACGAGGTCATCCAGTTCGCCGACGTCACGGGTGACTCCTTCAAGCTGGCCAAGGACGCCGCCGCGCGCCCGGAGGCCGAGTACATCGTCTTCTGCGGTGTGCACTTCATGGCGGAGTCGGCCGACATCCTGACCACCGACGACCAGAAGGTGGTCCTGCCCGACCTGGCGGCCGGCTGCTCCATGGCCGACATGGCCACCGCCGAGCAGGTCGCCGAGTGCTGGGACGTGCTGACCGAGGCCGGGATCGCCGAGCAGGTCGTGCCCGTCTCGTACATGAACTCGTCCGCGGACATCAAGGCGTTCACGGGCAAGCACGGCGGCACCATCTGCACGTCGTCCAACGCGAAGCGGGCCCTGGACTGGGCCTTCGAGCAGGGCGAGAAGGTGCTGTTCCTGCCCGACCAGCACCTGGGCCGCAACACCGCGGTGCGGGACATGGGGATGTCCCTGGAGGACTGCGTCCTCTACAACCCGCACAAGCCGAACGGCGGGCTGACCACCGAGGAACTGCGCGCCGCGAAGATGATCCTGTGGCGGGGCCACTGCTCGGTGCACGGCCGCTTCAGCCTCGACTCGGTGAACGACGTGCGCGAACGCATCCCGGGCGTGAACGTCCTGGTGCACCCCGAGTGCCGGCACGAGGTCGTCGCGGCGGCGGACTACGTCGGCTCGACCGAGTACATCATCAAGACGCTGGAGGCGGCCCCGGCCGGTTCCAAGTGGGCCATCGGCACGGAGCTGAACCTGGTCCGCCGCCTGGCGAACCGTTTCGCTCCCGAGGGCAAGGAGATCGTCTTCCTCGACAAGACGGTCTGCTTCTGCTCGACCATGAACCGCATCGACCTGCCGCACCTGGTGTGGGCGCTGGAGTCGCTCGCCGAGGGCACGCTCGTCAACCGCATCGAGGTCGACAAGGAGACCGAGGCCTTCGCGAAGCTGGCGCTGGAGCGGATGCTCGCCCTGCCGTAGCGGCGGGCCGTCCGAGGACGGACACGGGGAGGGGCCCCGCACCACCACCTCGCGGTGGCGGGCGGGGCCCCTCCCCGTTCCGTTCCGGTCGCTCAGACCTTCGCCGGCTCCGGCTCGTCCGAGGCCGCGGCCTGCGGCGGTACGGCGCCGCCCTTCTTCGCCGCGCGCTTCTTCGCGCGCCGCTCCTTGCGCAGCTCCAGCATCGCGTAGAGCGTCGGGACCAGCAGCAGCGTCAGCAGGGTCGAGGTGATCAGACCGCCGATCACCACCACCGCCAGCGGCTGGGCGATGAACCCGCCCTCGCCGGTGACGCCCAGCGCCATCGGGAGCAGGGCGAAGATCGTCGCCAGGGCCGTCATCAGGATGGGCCGCAGACGGTGCCGGCCGCCCTCGATCACCGCCTCGACGACGCCGTAGCCCTGCTTGCGGTACTGGTTGATCAGGTCGATCAGCACGATCGCGTTGGTGACCACGATGCCGATCAGCATCAGCATGCCGATCATCGCCGGGACGCCCATCGGGGTGCCCGTGGCCAGCAGCAGGCCGATCGCGCCGGTCGCGGCGAACGGGATGGACACCAGCAGGATCAGCGGCTGGGCCAGCGACCGGAAGGTGCCGACCAGCAGCATGAACACGATCGCGATCGCCGCGAGCATGGCCAGGCCCAGGTTGACGAACGCCTCGTCCTGGTCGGCGGTGACGCCACCGATCTCGGCCGTGGCACCGGCCGGCAGCTCCAGCCCGTTGATCTTCGACTGGAGTTCCGTGCCCACCGCGCCGGTGTTGTCACCGGTCGGCTTGGCCGTGATGGTCGCCGCCCGCTGCCCGTCGATGCGGGTCATGGACACCGGGCCGTCCACCAGCCGCACGGTGGCGATGTCGCCGAGCTTCGCCGGGCCCAGCTTCAGGGCCTTGAGCTGGGCGATGGTGGTGGCCGGCTGGGCCGACCTGATGACGACATCGCGCTCGGTGTCCTCGAGGACCGCCTTGGCGGCCGGGGTGCCGCGTACCGCCTGGGCGACGGCCGCGCCGAGCGTCTGGTCGCTGAAGCCGGCCCCGGCCGCCTTCGCGTTGGCCTTGACCGAGATGCGCGGCACGCTCTGCGCCAGGTCGCTGGTGACGTCGGTGACGTCGTCGAGCCCGGCGACGGTCCCGCGGACCTTCTCGGCGGCCTCGCGGAGCACCTGCGCGTCGGCCGCCTTGACAACGACGCTGAGGTCCTGGCTGCCGAAGCCGTCACCGGCGGCGACGGTGGTGGTGCCGATGCCGTCCAGCTTCGCGAGCCCGTCCTCGATGTGGTCCTGGACGGCCTCGGCGTCGGCCGAGTCCTCCAGCATCAGCTGGTACGAGGCCTGGTTGGTGTCCGTGCCGCCGCCGAAGGCGGCCATGAACCCGGACGAGCCGATGGTGACCTGGAAGTCCTTGACGCCCTCGGTGTCGCCGAGCAGCTTCTCGACCTTCTCCGCCTGCTCGTTCGTCGCGCTCAGGCTGGTGCCGGGCTTCAGCTCCTGCTTGATGCTGAGGACCTTCTGGTCGCCCTGGTCGAAGAAGTTGGTCTTCAGCAGCGGCGCCATGCCGAACGTGCCGAGCAGGACGACGACCGCGATGGCCAGGCTGGTCAGGCGGCGGCGGGTGGCGAAGCGCAGCACGGGGACGTAGAGGCGCTGGAGGCGGCTCTTCGCCTCCTTCTCCTCGGCCAGCCGGCGGGCCTCGGCCGCGTCCTCGGGGGTGCCCTTGGGCGGGCGCAGGAACCAGTACGACAGCACCGGGACGACCGTCAGCGACACCAGCAGGGAGGCCAGCAGCGCGGCGGTGACGGTGAGGCTGAAGGAGCCGAACAGCTCGCCGACCATGCCACCGACCAGGCCGATCGGCAGGAACACGGCGACCGTGGTCAGCGTCGAGGAGGTGACCGCTCCGGCGACCTCGCGGACCGCCTTGAGGATGGCCTCCTGGCGCTCCTCGCCGTAGCCGAGGTGCCGCTTGATGTTCTCCAGGACCACGATCGAGTCGTCGACGACCCGGCCGATGGCGATGGTCAGCGCGCCCAGCGTCAGCATGTTCAGCGACAGGTCGCGCGTCCACAGGACGATCAGCGCCAGCACCACCGACAGCGGGATGGAGACCGCGGTGACCAGGGTGGAGCGGATCGACGCCAGGAAGACCAGGATGATCAGGACGGCGAAGAGCAGACCGAGGGCGCCCTCGGTGGTCAGGCCCTCGATGGCCTTGGAGACCGCCGGGCCCTGGTCGCTGACGACGGTGAGCGTCGCGCCGGAGCCGAGCTGCTCGCGCAGGTCGGGGAGCTTGTCCTCGACGGCGTTCGAGATGGCGACCGCGCTGCCGTCGTGGTCCATCGTGACGGCGACGGAGAGGCTCGGTTCGCCGTTGGTGCGGGTGAGGGAGTCGGCCTTGGCCTCCTCCTCCTTGACGGTGGCCACGTCACCGAGGCGCACGGGCTCGTCGACGCCCTCGCCGGTGACCATGAGGTCCTGGATCTGCTGCAGCGAGGTGAAGCCGCCGCCGACCTGGACGGTGCGGTTGGCGCCGCCCTCGTCGAAGGAGCCCGCGGGGACGGTCGCGCCGCCGGCCTGGAGGGACTGGGCGAGGACCTGCGGGGCCACGCCGGCCTCGGCCAGCTTCGCCGGGTCCGGGGTGACGGTGACCTGGAGGTCCCGCACGCCGTCGACCACGACCTGGGCGACGCCGTCGATGTCCTTCAGCTCCGAGACGACCGTCTTGTCGAGCTGGTCGGCCAGCGCCTGCTGGTCCTTGTCGGAGGTGACGGCGAGGACGACGGTGGGGATGTCGTCCGTCGAGCCGGAGACGATCTGCGGGTCGACGTCGTCCGGGAGCTGGGCGCGGGCCCGGTTGACGGCCTGCTGGACGTCGGCGACGAGCTGCTGGGTGCCGTTGCCGTAGTCGAAGGACGCCATGATGACGGCGTTGCCCTCACTGGCCGTCGCGGTGATGCCGGAGATCCCGTCGACGGCTTCGAGGCTGTCCTCGATCGGCTCGACGACCTGCTTCTCGACCACGTCCGGCGAGGCACCCTGGTAGGGCGCCAGCACGGACACCATGGGCAGTTCGATGGTGGGCAGCAGCTGCTGCTTGAGCTGGGGGATGGCGATCGCGCCGAAGACGAGCGCGACGATCGACATCAGGCCTATCAGGGCCCGTTGCGCGAGGCTGAATCTCGACAGCCAGGACATGGATCAGGGTCTCTCTTCTGTGGCCGAGCGGGGGACGGAGCACATGTGAGCGCTGGACGCGGGCGCCACCGGCTCACGGGTGACCGCCCACCCCAACACCCTGGGCCATGAACGGCCCCGGTTCCCTAGGCCCCAGGTCCATTTCCTTATCCCGCGCATACTCCGGCCGCAGTACACCCGGGTCGGGGTCACTCCACCCTCGGACGTACCAGCCCGGACTCGTACGCGATGACGACGAGCTGGGCCCGGTCGCGGGCGCCCAGCTTGGACATGGCCCGGTTGACGTGCGTCTTCACCGTGAGCGGGCTGACCTCCAGCCGCTCGGCGATCTCGTCGTTGGAGAGTCCGCCGGCGACCTGGACCAGCACCTCGCGCTCGCGCACGGTCAGCGTCTCCAGGCGTTCGGCCCGAGCGGGGTCGCGCTCCTCGCCCGCCGTGCCCTCCTGGGCCAGGAAGCGGGCGATCAGCCCCTTGGTGGCGGCCGGGGACAGCAGCGCCTCGCCGCCGGCCGCGACCCGGATCGCGCTGAGCAGTTCCTCGGGCTCGGACCCCTTGCCGAGGAAGCCGGAGGCACCGGCGCGCAGCGACTGCACCACGTAGTCGTCGACCTCGAAGGTGGTCAGTATGACCACGCGGACGTGGGCGAGAGAGGGATCGGCGCTGATCATGCGGGTGGCGGCGAGGCCGTCCGTGCCGGGCATCCGGATGTCCATCAGGACCACGTCGGCCCGCTCCTCGGCGGCCATCCGCGCCGCCTGGGCACCGTCGGACGCCTCCCCCACCACCTCCATGTCGGGCTCGGAGTCGACCAGCACCCGGAAGGCGCTGCGCAGCAGCGCCTGGTCGTCGGCGAGCAGGACACGGATCGTCATACGGGGTCCTCCGCGGCATCGGTGCGGTGTCTGACCGGCAGGATCGCATGGACCCGGAAACCGCCCCCGTAGCGGGGACCGGTGGTGAGGGTGCCGCCCACGGCGGCGACGCGCTCGCGCATGCCGAGCAGGCCGTGTCCGCCGCCGTCCGCGCCGGTCTCCGCCGGAGCGCCCGGGGCGCCCGGGGCGCCGGGCACGCCCGGGGTGTCGTCGCCGCCGGCGCCGTCGTCGAGCACCGTGACCTCGATGTCAGGCCCCACCCGAACGACGCTGACCTCGGCCTTCGCCCGCGTCCCCGCGTGCTTCTGCACGTTGGTGAGCGCCTCCTGGATGATGCGGTAGGCGGCCAGGTCGACGGCGGCGGGCAGGTCGGTGCCCTGGTCCGCGCGGGCCACCTCCACGTGCAGCCCGGCGTGGTGGAAGGTGGCGACCAGTTCGTCGAGGCGGTCCAGGCCGGGGGCGGGCTCGGTCGGTGCCTTGGGGTCGCCCGACTGACGCAGCAGGCCCACGGTCGCCCGCAGCTCGTCCAGTGCCGAGCGGCTGGCCGCCCGTACGTGGGCGAGGGCCTCCTTGGCCTGGTCGGGCCGCTTGTCCATGACGTGCGCGGCGACCCCGGCCTGGACGTTGACCAGCGCGATGTGGTGGGCGACCACGTCGTGCAGGTCCCGGGCGATGCGCAGCCGCTCCTCGGCGACGCGGCGGCGGGCCTCCTCCTCGCGGGTGCGCTCGGCCTTCTCGGCCCGGTCCCGGATGGCCTGCACGAAGGCGCGCCGGCTGCGCACCGCGTCCCCGGCGCTGGCGCCGATGCCGGTCCAGGCGAAGACGGCGAGGTTCTCCTGGGCGTACCAGGGCAGGGGCCCGGCCAGCATGGCGGCGCCGGTCAGCACCGTCATCGTGAGCAGGCCGGCCCGCCAGGTGGTGGGGCGGTCGGTGGAGGCGGCGACGGTGTAGAGGGCGACCACGGTGGACATGACGACCGGGGCGCGGGGGTCGCCGGTGACGCTCTCGACAACGGAGACGCAGCCGGTGACCGCGAGGACCACCAGCGGAGCACGCCGGCGGAAGACGAGCGCGGCGGCGCCGACGGCCATGAGGACCAGGCTCAGCACGTCGGGGGTCCGCAGGCCCCAGGTGACGCCCTCGGGGCCGTGCGGGTCCACGAAGGAGCCGGCGACCATGCACAGCAGGACGGCCGCGGCGAGGGCGGCGTCCAGTGCCAGGGGGTGGGCGCCGAGGGTGCAGCGGGCGCGGGCGAGGGTGCTCACGGCTGTTCACGGTAGCCGCAGTGGGCGTGGCCCACGGGCGGGGACGGACGCGGCGCGAGCTGCCGGTGGCCCCCACCCCCGGGTCCCCGCCTCGGCCGCGAGGGCCTCGTGCCCGGAGGCCGGACGGGCCGACGGTGGAGGTCGGCCGTCACGCGCCGCCCGGGATGAGACCGTCGTCGCTCAGCAGCTCCCGTACCTCCTCCAGCGTCGCGTCCGGCGACGGGAGGATGAGGTCGGACGGCTCCAGGGAGTCGTCCGGGAGCGGCTCGCCCAGTTCGCGGACCTTGGCCAGGAGTGCCTGGAGGGTCCCTCGGAAACCGGGGCCGTCGCCGGTCTCCATCTCGGCCATCAGCTCGTCGTCCAGCTTGTTCAGCTCGGCGAGACGGCCGTCGGCCAGCGTCAGCTGGCCCTCCCCCATGATCCGTACGATCATGTCGCCCTCCTAGGCGTGCCCTACTGCTTGTCGAAGCGCGGGGTGTCCTGCGGCTGCTGCTGGGACTGCTGCTGCCCCTGTCCCTGACCGCCCTCCAGGGCCTGCCGGTCGGAGGTGGGGCCGCCGGCCAGCTCGGCCTTCATCCGCTGCAGCTCCAGCTCTACATCCGTACCACCGGAGAGCCGGTCCAGCTCGGCCTGGATGTCGTCCTTGTGCATGCCGGACTGGTCGTCGAGGGCGCCGGAGGCGAGCAGTTCGTCGATGGCGCCGGCCCGGGCCTGGAGCTGGGCGGTCTTGTCCTCGGCACGCTGGATGGCGAGGCCCACGTCGCCCATCTCCTCGGAGATGCCGGAGAACGCCTCACCGATGCGGGTCTGCGCCTGGGCGGCGGTGTAGGTGGCCTTGATGGTCTCCTTCTTCGTACGGAAGGCGTCCACCTTGGCCTGGAGGCGCTGGGCCGCGAGGGTGAGCTTCTCCTCCTCGCCCTGGAGGGTGGCGTGCTGCGTCTCCAGGTCGGTGACCTGCTGCTGGAGCGCGGCGCGCCGGGAGAGCGCCTCGCGGGCGAGGTCCTCCCGGCCCAGCGCCAGCGCCTTGCGGCCCTGGTCCTCCAGCTTGGACGACTGGGACTGGAGCTGGTTGAGCTGGAGCTCCAGGCGCTTGCGGCTGGTCGCCACGTCGGCGACGCCGCGGCGCACCTTCTGCAGCAGCTCCAGCTGTTTCTGGTACGAGTAATCGAGGGTCTCGCGCGGGTCCTCGGCCCGGTCAAGGGCCTTGTTGGCCTTCGCGCGGAAGATCATCCCCATACGCTTCATGACACCGCTCATGGGCTTCGCGCGCCCCCTTCTGACCGACTCCGGCTCCAGCACCTGCGACAGGACCCACAGTACGGGCCCTGCATCCATTACCGCACTGTTCGGGGACGGATGCGCTCATCCCCAAGGACGACTGCGTGCCCACCCGGTCCGGCGTAGGGAGTAGGTGCTCCCCGGGGTCGCCCCCGATGGCCGGTGTCCGGGGCGGTACACAACGTCCCGTCTGTCCCCCTTATGGACGACCGGCGTTGCCGGATCGTTCCCCACCGGGCTGGGGTCCACTCCCGTGCACCCCGTACCCTTGGGTTTTGTGTTCCGTAGCCGTGCCAAGGATGAGAAGGCCCAGAGCGCCGTCAGCGCGCCGGTGACCGACTCCAATCAGCCCCGCGACCCGCAGGCCCCGAAGGGCAGGCCGACGCCCAAGCGCAGTGCGGCCCAGTCCCAGCGCCGCAGCGTCGCCCGAACGCCGATGACGCGCAAGGACGCCGCCAAGCGCCAGCGCGAGGAGCGCCGGACCGCCATGGCGCGGCAGCGTGAAGCCCTGGCCAAGGGTGACGAGCGGTACCTGCCGGCCCGCGACAAGGGCCCGGTCCGCAAGTTCGCGCGCGACTTCGTCGACTCGCGGTTCAACATCGCGGAGTACTTCCTGCCGATGGCGGTGGTCATCCTCGTACTGAGCATGATCCGGGTGGCCTCGTTGCAGAACGTCGCGCTGCTGCTGTGGCTGGTCGTGATCGTGCTGATCGTGCTGGACTCGATCGTCACCGGCTTCCGGCTGAAGAAGCGGCTCGCCGAGCGCTTCCCCGACGACCGCAAGCGCGGCGCGGTCGCCTACGCGCTGATGCGCTCCCTCCAGATGCGCCGGCTCCGGCTGCCCAAGCCCCAGGTCAAGCGCGGGGAGCGGCCCTGAGCACGACGCCGTTGGCCGGCGGCGCCGCCGACGCCTGGCTCGGCTCACTGGGCGGTCTGCGGGACGTCGTACGGCAGGAGCTGGTGGCCCGGCACCTGGACGAGCAGATAGCCGGGCGCTTCCCGGTCGGCAAGCGGCTGCGGGTGCTCGACGTCGGCATGGGCCGGGGCGCCCAGTCGTTGCGGCTGGCGCGGGCCGGTCACCAGGTGACCGGCCTGGAGCGGGACGCCGTACTGATCGCCGCGGCCCGCGAGGCCCTGGCGGGTCAGCCCGAGGGCATCCGGGAGCGGGTGCGGATCATCGAGGGTGACGGCCGGGACACCGGCGTGCACTTCCTGCCGGGCAGCTTCGACGTGGTGCTGTGCCACGGCGTGCTCATGTACGTCGAGGAGCCCGACCCGCTGCTCGCGGGGCTGGCCCGGATGCTCGCCCCGGGCGGCCTGCTGTCGCTCCTGGTGCGCAACGGCGACGCGCTCGCCATGCGCCCCGGCCTGGACGGCGAGTGGGCGGGCGCGCTGGCCGCCTTCGACACCACCCACCTGCTGCCCCGGTCCCGGAGCGAGTCGGACGGAGCGGCGCCCGCCCGGACCCGTCCCGGCGTCCGCGCGGACCGGCTGGCGACACTGACGGCGAAGCTCGCGGGCATCGGCGCCCCGCTGCACACCTGGTACGGCGTCCGGGTCTTCACGGACACGGCACCCGACGACGCCCCGGTCCCGGACGACCTCGACACGCTGCTGGCCGTCGAGGACCGGGCGGGCCGGACCGACCCGTACCGCGGGGTGGCGGCACTGCTGCACCTGTGCGGGGTGCGGGGCTAGGGTCCGGCGGCCCCGTGGCGGGCCGGCGGCCTCCGTGGTGGCCCGACGATCCCCCTCGCGGCTTCGCCGGCCCCGCGCCCGTTCGGGTGTTCACCGGGGGCCGGTGTTCCGGCGCGCGGTGAGACTCGGGTCATGGACGCTTCCCGTACCCGCGCGCCGCGGCCGTTCGGCCCGGCCGCCGCGGTGGCCTGCTCCCTGCTGTTCGCCGCCGGCTGCTCCGGTCCGGGCGCCGGTGCCGGGCGGGAGGGCGACACGGCGCGGGCCGCCGCGCCCCTCGCGGCCAACGCCCTGCAGAGCGACTACCAGCGGGTGATCAACGACGTGCTCCCGTCGGTCGTGCAGATCCAGGCGGGCGACGCCCTGGGCTCCGGGGTCGTGTACGACGGCAAGGGGCACGTCGTCACGAACGCGCACGTCGTCGGGGAGAACCGGTCCTTCCGGGTGACGACCGCGCGGACCGAGGACACCCTCACCGCCGAGCTGGTCTCCTCCTACCCCGAGCAGGACCTCGCCGTCATCAAGCTGGACCGGGTGCCCGACGGCGTCAGGGCGGCCCGCTTCGGGGACTCCGCGAAGGTCGAGGCCGGGCAGATCGTGCTGGCGATGGGCTCGCCGCTCGGCCTGTCCTCCAGCGTGACGCAGGGGATCGTGTCGGGGACCGGGCGGACCGTCACCGAGGGGCGTGCCGACGGCGGTACGGGCGCGACCATCGGCAACATGGTGCAGACGTCCGCCGCCATCAATCCGGGCAACAGCGGTGGCGCCCTGGTGAACCTCGACGGCCAGGTCGTCGGCATCCCGACGCTCGCCGCCACCGACCCGGGCCTCGGCGACAGCGCGGCGCCCGGGATCGGGTTCGCGATCCCGGCGTCGATGGTGCGGACGGTCGCCGACCAGATCGTCGCGGACGGCCGGGTGACCGACTCGGGCCGGGCCGCGCTCGGTGTCACCGCCCGTACGGTCGTCGACGACGGCAACCGGCCCGCGGGAGTCGCCGTCGTCGAGGTGAGTGACGGCGGGGCGGCCGACGAGGCGGGACTGCGTCCCGGTGACGTCGTCGTCCGGCTCGGCGACACGGACGTCACCACGATCACCTCGCTGGCCGAGGCGCTGGCGTCGCTGCGGCCGGGTGACCGGGTGGAGGTGGCGTACACCCGCGACGGCGACGAGCGCACCGCCGAGGTGACGCTGGGCGAGCAGTGACGGAGCGGGGCCGGCCCGGTCGGGCGGGCCCCGCCGGCCCGTCAGGCCTCGGCGTCCTCCGCGTGCAGGCTCATCGGGCCGTAGATCTCGGTGGAGTCCTCGAACAGCCGGACCTGGTCGGTGCCGCCCTCCTTGAGGTCCTTCCAGTACTCACCGATCCAGGACTCGGCGTCCCCCTGGGTGGTGAACTCCTCGGGCTGCACCGCGGGCTGGACCTCCGTCCCGCCGGCTGTCTCGAACCGCCACGTCCATGCCGCCATGTACGCCTCCAAGATGTGAGCACATGCAGAGCGGAAGCCGGATCTTGGTCCGGCCTCCGCCCGCAGCCTATGCGCTCGGCCGGGCGCGCCGTGGACGACCCCGGAACACGCTCCGCGGCGCAGGCGCGCCGCAGGGGGGCTCGGGCGCGCACCTCGCGGGGTCACCGGGGAAGATCGGTGCGTGGACGTGACTCTGCTCGGCACCGGTGCCCCCGCGGGACTGCCCCGCCCCGACTGTCCCTGTGCGGCGTGTGCCGCGGCGCAGGGCGAGAACGCGCGCGCGGCGACCGCGCTGCTGGTGGACGGGGCGATGCTGCTCGACCTGACGCCGGGCGCCGCGTTCGCCGCCGCGCGCGCCGGGCACTCCCTGACCGGCGTGCGGCAGGTGCTGCTGTCGCACCCGCACGACGGGCCCGCCGTGGAGGTGCCGGCGGGGCTGCCGCAGCCGGGGCGGGTGCCCGACGGGCGGGAGCTGGCGCTGCTGACCGGGCACCGGGTGCGGGCGGTGGCGATGGACTCGCCGGGTACCGGGTACGCCGTGACCGGCCCCGACGGGCAGCGGCTGCTGTACCTGCCGCCGGGTGGCGCGCCGGCCGGTCTGGAGGAGTCCCCCGAGTCCTACGACATGGTCCTCGCGGACGTCGTGGGGCGGCCGGACGCGCTGGCCCGGCTGCGGGCGGTGGGCGCCGCGGGGCCGACGACGGACGTGGTCGCCGTCCACCTGGGCCACGACGTGCCGCCGGGCCGGGAGTTGGAGCGGCGGCTCGCGGCGGCCGGGGCGCGGGCCGTGCCGGACGGGACGACGCTGGCGGTGGGCGCCTACGAGGACGTGCCCGACGTGCCGCGGCGCACCCTGGTCCTGGGCGGCGCCCGGTCGGGGAAGTCGGTGGAGGCGGAACGGCGCCTGGAGGCCTTCCCGGACGTGCTCTACGTGGCCACCGGGGGTTCCCGGGCCGGCGACACCGAGTGGGCGTCCCGGGTCCGCGCGCACCGCGAGCGGCGCCCGGGGTCCTGGCGGACCGTCGAGACGTGCGATCTGGTGCCGCTGCTGAAGGACGAGGGTCCGGCGCTGCTCGTCGACTGCCTGTCCCTGTGGCTGACGGAAGCGATGGACGCCGTCGGGGCGTGGGACGACGCGGAGTGGGCCGACGGCGGCCAGCGGGCCCTCAGGGACCGGGTGCACGAGCTGACGGAGGCGGTCCGCGCCACCCGGCGCACGGTCGTCGCGGTGTCGAACGAGGTCGGCTCGGGGATCGTCCCGGCCACCGCGTCGGGACGCCGCTACCGGGACGAACTCGGGCGGCTGAACGCGGCCTTCGCCGCCGAGTGCGAGCAGGTGCTGCTGGTGGTGGCGGGCCAGGCGCTGGTGCTACGGGGCTGAGGCGTCCTTGCGTGCGACGACCCGGTGGCTCCGGGCGCCGGTGAGCACCGTGCAGCCCCGGGCCGCCAGTTCGGCGTGCAGGTCCGCCGGGTGCGGGGCACCGGGCGGGAGGGCGAGCAGCCGGCGCGGGTCCGCCACGTCGACGAGCAGGTGGCCGCCGGGGCGCAGCGCGTGCAGGGCGGCGCGCAGTTCGGCGCGCGGGTCGGGGACGCGTTCCAGCTGCTGGAAGAGGCTCACCACGTCGTAGCGGGCCCGCAGCCGGGCCGCGATGTGCGGGTTCGTGAGGCGGCCGACGAACGCCTCCTCGACCCGCTCGACCGCGCGGGCGCGCAGGACGCGGTGGGTGGGGTCCAGGCCGTCGAAGGACGTGTACGGGAAGTGGGCGCGCGCGGCGTGCGGGAAGTCGGCGTCGCCGGTGCCCACGTCGAGCCAGCTCTCCGGCTCGGGGCAGTGGCGCAGCAGCGCCCTGGCGGCCAGGCCGTGGCGCAGCCGTACGCCGGCCCGGACCAGCGGGTGGTCCGGCGGGCCGTCCGCGAGCGCGGGGTTGTGGAAGGTGTGCCGGCAGTCCTGGCACCGGACGAGGACGGACCGGCCGGGAGGAGGCGCGGACCGGCCGGGAGGAGGCGCGGACCGGCGCGGGTCCGCGCCGCGGGTGCGCAGCCGCCGCGAGCCGCACCAGGGGCAGTCCCCGCGGTGCGGCCCGTACCGCGGCACGGGAGGCACCAGGGGCACGGGGGGCGGCGCCGAGGAGGCGGGGGGTGCGGACACGGGCGGCTCCCGACGCGAGAGGGGACGTACGACAAACCACGCAAAACGTTACGTAGGTGATCGCGTTCCGGAGCGCAACGACGCCGCCCGGGCGCGGTGCGGACGGGCCCGCCGTGGTGTTCGACCGGGGCCGGTACTGTTCGGCGAATGAGCTCGCTGAATCTCGACGACTTCACCGATCTGATCGAGCGGCCCGACGGCGGGGTGCGCCGCGACGCCGAGGCACGCCGGGAGCGTCAGGTCGTCCCGCCCGGATCGCTGGGCCGCCTGGACGACCTGGGCGAGTGGCTGGCGGCGGCGCAGTCCGCCGTACCGGTGCGGCCGGTCGAGCGGCCCCGGGTGGTGCTCTTCGCCGGTGACCACAAGATCGCCGAGCTGGGCGTCTCGTCCCGGCCCGCGGGCGGTGCGGGTGAACTGGTGCGCGAGGTCCTGGAGGGCGGCCGGCCCGTGTCGGTGCTCGCCCGGCGGCTGGGCGTGCCGGTGCGGGTCGTGGACATGGCTCTGGACTGCGACCCCGAGACGCTCCCGGCCGAGGTCGTACGGCATCGGGTGCGGCGCGGCGGCGGGCGCATCGACGTCGAGGACGCGCTGACCGCCGAGGAGGCGGAGGCCGCCTTCCGGGCCGGGATGGCGGTGGCCGACGAGGAGGCCGACTCCGGTACGGACCTGGTGGTGCTCGGCGACCTGAGCGTGGGCGGGACCACGGCGGCGGGCGCGCTGGTCGCCGCGCTGTGCGGGACCGACGCGTCGGTGGTCACCGGGCGGGGCGGGCTGGCCATCGACGACCTGGCCTGGATGCGCAAGTGCGCGGCGATCCGGGACGCGCTGCGGCGCGCCCGGCCGGTGCTCGGCGACCAGTTGCGGCTGCTCGCGACGGTGGGCGGCGCCGATCTCACGGCGATGACGGGCTTCCTGCTGCAGAGCGCGGTGCGCAAGGTGCCGGTCGTCCTGGACGGCGTCGTGACGGCCGCCTGCGCGCTGGTCGGCCAGCGGGTCGCCTTCCGGGCCCCCGACTGGTGGCTGGCCGCGCACGACAGCGGGGAGCCGGGCCAGGCCAAGGCGCTGGACCGGATGGCCCTGGAGCCGCTGCTGTCCCAGGGCGTGACCGTCGGCGAGGGCACGGGCGGGCTGCTGGCCCTCCCCCTGGTCCAGGCCGCGGCGGCCCTGGCCGCGGAACTGCCGGAGCGGCCGGGGGCGTCGGAGGACTCCGCCGAGGAGAAGGCGGAGGACACGGAGCGGGACTGACGCTCACGGCCGGCCGCGTACGGCGAGGACCGGCCGTGCCGGGGAGCGGGTCCGCCCCCGGCCTGTCGGCGCGTGTACCCCGTCGCGGGCGCCGCCCGCGGGCGCCGTCACCGCCGGCCGGGCACCGGGTCCGGGCGTCCCCCGATCCAGTCCTGCACGGCGCGGCTGGGGCCGGCCCAGCGGCGGTCGTGGTGGTAGGCGCGCAGCCGGGACTTGGCGCGGGCGCGCGGACGGCTCCCGTAGAAGCGGCGGGCCCAGGGGGAGCCGGGCCGGGCCAGGCGGACCGCGCCGACCAGGGCGACGACGGGGACGATCACGCCGAAGATCGCGAGCCGTCCCTTGCCCTTGGCGAGGGCGAGGAGCGCGAAGAAGAAGTTCCCGGCGACGGTCGCGATGACGTTGGCCCGGTCCTGTCTCTCGTCCGGGGAGATGCCGTCGACGCCGAACGGCGTGAACCCGGCGAGCACGAGCCCGACCAGGGCCGCGGTGACCACCACGACCTCCACGCTCTTGCGGCCGGCCTCGGTCCAGTACACGTCGTCGAGGTGCAGGATCAGCGCGAACTCGTCCAGCACGAGCCCCGCCCCGACGCCGAAGACCACCGCGGCCACGGCGGAGCCGAACCCGTGCCGGCCCCCCGCGACCGCGCAGAAGCCGCCGATGACGGTGAGGACGATCCCCGGGACGACGTGGTGGATGTGCACCCCGCCCGTCTGGACGTTGCCGAACGGCCCCTTGCCGGCCCGGATGAGACGGGTGACGACCCGGGTGATCACGAACGTCAGGACGAAGGCCCCCAGGGCGAGGAGCAGCGGCAGCTTGCCGGGTTCCATGATGTTGCGCTGCCACCAATCTCCCATATGCGCACTTTATCCCGAGGGGTCGCCGACGCCCTGGTGACCGCCGGGTAGTCTGCGCCGGTGCCCAGGACGCTCCCCTCCCCCGACGGTCTCCGTTTCGCCTTCGGCACGCTCACCGTCTTCCCGGTCGAGGTGACCCGCTGGGACCGCGGGGCCGCCCGCGGCGGCATGCTGTGCGCGCCGCTGGCCGGGCTGGCCATCGGCGTCGCCGCCGCGGCCGCCGGGCTCCTGCTGCTGTTCCTGGGCGCGGGGAGCCTGCTCGCCGCGGTCGCCACGACCGCCGTGCCCGCCGTGCTCACGCGCGGGCTGCACCTGGACGGGCTGGCCGACACCGCGGACGGGCTGGGCAGCGGGAAGCCCGCCGCGGACGCGTTGCGGATCATGAAGCAGTCGGACATCGGGCCGTTCGGCGTCCTCGCCCTGGTGTTCGTGCTGTTCGCCCAGGTGGCCGCCTTGGCGCAGGCCTACGACGGCTCCTGGGCCCGGGGGGCGCTCGCCGCCGTGGTCTCGGCGACCGCCGCCCGGCTGGCGCTGACGCTCGCCGCCCGGGCCGGGGTGCCGGCCGCGCGCCCCGAGGGGCTGGGCGCGGCGGTCGCCGGGGTGGTGCCGGTGGGAGCCGCGCTGGTGGTCACCGCCGTCGTCACCGCGGCGGGTGCGGTCGCGGGCGCGTTCGGCGGGCCGTACGACGCGGTCCGTACGGCGCTCGCCGTGCTGTGCGCCGTCGCCGTGGCGGAACTGCTGCTGCGGCACTGCGTCCGCAGGTTCGGCGGCGTCACCGGTGACGTCTTCGGCGGGGTCGCGGAGGCGGCGGCCACGGCCTCGCTGGTCGTGCTGGTCCTCGGCTGACCCCACCCGCACGGGCGGCTCAGCAGGCCTGCCGCTCCGCCCCCAGCTCGTACTCCTTGCGCATCGAACTCAGCCGCAGCGCGCGGGACTCGGGGCAGAAGCGTTCCGTCGGCAGCTCGTACTCGACGTGGAAGACCGCCTTGTCCGCGTCGATGAACGGCTTGTTGTCGGCGCACTCGCCGTACTGGGCGCACTGCTCGTTGACCGCGAAGTCGAAGTCGTCCACCAGTTCCGGGATCTGGTCCAGGTCGTTCTTCAGGCCGACGGCCAGGCCGCGGTCGTGGGCGAGTCGGGCGATCAGCCGGTTGTAGCGCAGCTGGTCGTCGGCGGTGAGCGGGAAGCCGGTCTCGTTGCGGTAGCCGTCCATGTTGTCCGGCTCGACCGCGTCGAAGCCCTTCTCGCGGCACATGTCGAGGCGTTCGGCCATGAGCGGCTCCAGGACGTCCGTCGCGCGGATGTCCAGCCAGCGCTCGCCCTCCCAGCCGTTGCCCTCGCCCAGCACCGACTCCGGGAACGCGTCGGCGTCCGGCCGGAAGTCCTCCCAGGCGCCGGTGGACAGGTAGCAGATGACCTTGCGCCCGTCCTCGTGCAGCGCGGCCACGGTGGACGCGGGGTGGTCGAAGCCGTCGATGTCGTAGACCGGGACGTCGACGGACGTGTCGAGGCTGCCGCTGAGCTGCCACTGCCAGGCGGTGCCGGGCCGCGGCTGCCAGTGGCCGGCGGCTTCCCCGTCGTCGGGGGGCGACGACGAACAGCCCGCGAGCAGCAGGAGGAGGGCTGTCGACAGGACCGGGCGTCTCACGGGGTGCTCCAGAGGGTGGGGTGGGCGGGGACGTACCCCGGGAATGATCTCCCACCCCGGGGGCGGCACGGGAAACGGCCGCCCGCGGGAGGGAGCGGAGGCGGGCGCGAGCGTAGGCTCGTGCCCGGTGTTCGCCTGCCCGGGCGGAGACCGCGAATCAGGAGGGATCTAGGGTCGGTTGTCGGGCCCGGTCGACCCACCCGCATTCGGCCATACAAGACTTCATACGGAAGCGAGAAATCACCACCGTGACTGCTCTCACTCTCTCCACCGCCGCGGTGCCCGGCCTGCGGGCCGACGCGATCGTGATCGGTGTCGCCAAGGGCGCGGCATCCAGGTCCCAGGGCCTGGTCGTCGCACCGGGTGCCGAGGCCGTGGACAAGGCGTACGACGGCCGGCTCGCCGGCGTCCTGGAGACCCTCGGTGCCTCGGGCGCCGAGGGCGAGGTGACGAAGCTCCCCGCGCCGGCCGGCTTCAAGGCACCCGTCGTGGTGGCGGTGGGCCTGGGTGCCGAGCCCGAGAAGGACGCCGGGTTCGACGCCGAGGCGCTGCGCAGGGCCGCCGGTGTGGCCGCCCGCGCGCTGGCCGGCGCCAAGAAGGCCGCCTTCGCCCTGCCGCTCGCCGAGGCCGCCGACGCCGGCGCCGTCGGTGAGGGCGTGCTGCTCGGCGCGTACCTCTTCGACGCCTACAAGGAGTCCGGCAAGGACGCCAAGGCGAAGAACGGCAAGGCACCGCTGGCCGAGGCGACGCTGCTCGGCGGCAAGCCCCGCGACAAGGCGTTCAAGGCCGCGATCGAGCGTGCCACCGCCGTCGCCCAGGAGCTGAACCGCGCCCGCGACCTGGTCAACACCCCGCCGAACGACCTCGACCCCGAGGCGTTCGCGGCGGTCGCGCAGGCCGCCGCGAAGGAGCACGGCATCAAGGTGCAGGTGCTCGACGAGAAGGCCCTCACCAAGGGCGGTTACGGCGGCATCCTCGGCGTCGGCGCCGGCTCCGCGGCCGGCCCGCGGCTGGTGAAGCTGTCCTACACCTCGTCCAAGGCCAAGAAGTCGCTCGCCTTCGTCGGCAAGGGCATCACCTACGACTCGGGCGGCATCTCGCTGAAGCCGGCCGGGCACAACGAGACGATGAAGTGCGACATGGCCGGCGCCGCCGCCGTGTTCGCCGCGGTCGTCGCCGCCGCGCGCCTCGGCCTGGAGGTCAACGTGACCGGCTGGCTGGCGCTGGCCGAGAACATGCCGTCCGGCTCCGCGACCCGCCCGGGTGACGTGCTGCGCATGTACAGCGGCAAGACCGTGGAGGTGCTCAACACCGACGCCGAGGGCCGGCTCGTGCTCGCCGACGCGCTCTGGGCGGCCTCGCAGGAGAAGCCGGACGCGATCATCGACGTGGCGACGCTGACCGGCGCGATGATGCTGGCGCTGGGCAACCGGACGTACGGGATCATGGCGAACGACGACGCGTTCCGCGCCGCGGTGCACGAGGCGGCGGAGGAGGTCGGCGAGCCGGCCTGGCCGATGCCGCTGCCGGAGCACCTGCGCAAGGGCATGGACTCGGCGACCGCGGACATCGCCAACATGGGCGAGCGGATGGGCGGCGGCCTGGTGGCCGGTCTGTTCCTGCGCGAGTTCGTCGGCGAGGGCATCACCTGGGCGCACCTGGACATCGCGGGTCCGGCCTTCAACGAGGGCGGGCCCTTCGGGTACACGCCCAAGGGCGGCACCGGCACGGCCGTGCGGACGCTGGTGCGGGTCGCCGAGCTGACGGCCGCGGGCGACCTCGGCTAGCGACGCCCTCGGGGGTCGCGGGGTGAGGTGCGGCGGGCCCGTTGCGGCCCGTCGCGCCCACGCCGCACAGCCGCGGACGAGCACCGCCCGCGCCCCCGGGACGCCTTCGTCGGCCTTGTGACAGGAAAAGGTGCGACGTCTCACACACCGGCCCCACGTCTCGTCGGCCCCTTACAAGTGCGAAGATGGGGCTCGGCAGGACAGGGCCCCACCTAAGGGCCGAGAACAATGAGCGGCCGGACACCAGCCGCCGACCGGTCACTGGAGACCGGCGTGGCGCACATGCATGGAGGACGTGACGTGGCGAACGACGCCAGCACCGTTTTCGACCTAGTGATCCTCGGCGGTGGCAGCGGTGGTTACGCCGCGGCCCTGCGCGGGGCGCAGCTGGGCCTGGACGTCGCCCTGATCGAGAAGGGCAAGGTCGGCGGTACCTGCCTGCACAACGGTTGCATCCCCACGAAGGCCCTGCTGCACGCGGGCGAGATCGCCGACCAGGCCCGCGAGAGCGAGCAGTTCGGTGTGAAGGCCACCTTCGAGGGCATCGACATGGCGGCCGTCCACAAGTACAAGGACGACGTGATCTCGGGCCTGTACAAGGGCCTGCAGGGTCTGATCGCCTCGCGCAAGGTGACCTACATCGAGGGCGAGGGCCGGCTGTCCTCGCCGACCTCCGTCGATGTGAACGGTCAGCGGGTCCAGGGCCGCCACGTGCTGCTGGCGACCGGCTCCGTGCCGAAGTCGCTGCCCGGCCTGAACATCGACGGCGACCGGATCATCTCGTCCGACCACGCCCTGAAGCTCGACCGCGTGCCGAAGTCCGCGATCGTCCTGGGCGGCGGCGTCATCGGCGTCGAGTTCGCCTCCGCGTGGAAGTCCTTCGGCAGCGAGGTCACGATCGTCGAGGGCCTCAAGCACCTCGTGCCGGTCGAGGACGAGAACAGCTCCAAGCTGCTGGAGCGCGCCTTCCGCAAGCGGGGCATCAAGTTCAACCTGGGCACCTTCTTCGAGAAGGCCGAGTACACCCAGGACGGCGTCAAGGTCACCCTGGCTGACGGCAAGGAGTTCGAGGCCGAGGTCCTGCTCGTCGCCATCGGCCGCGGCCCGGTCTCGCAGGGCCTGGGCTACGAGGAGGCCGGGGTCGCCATGGACCGCGGTTACGTCCTCGTCGACGAGTACATGCGGACCAACGTCCCGACGATCTCGGCCGTCGGCGACCTCGTCCCGACCCTCCAGCTCGCGCACGTCGGCTTCGCCGAGGGCATGCTGGTGGCGGAGCGGCTCGCCGGTCTGAAGACCGTCCCGGTCGACTACGACGGCGTGCCGCGGGTGACGTACTGCCACCCGGAGGTCGCCTCCGTCGGCATCACCGAGGCCAAGGCCAAGGAGATCTACGGCGCGGACAAGGTCGTCGCCCTGAAGTACAACCTGGCGGGCAACGGCAAGAGCAAGATCCTCAAGACCACCGGCGAGATCAAGCTCGTCCAGGTCAAGGACGGTGCCGTGGTCGGCGTCCACATGGTCGGCGACCGCATGGGTGAGCAGGTCGGCGAAGCCCAGCTGATCTACAACTGGGAGGCGCTGCCCGCCGAGGTGGCCCAGCTCATCCACGCCCACCCGACGCAGAACGAGGCGATGGGCGAGGCCCACCTGGCTCTGGCCGGCAAGCCCCTGCACTCCCACGACTGACCTCCCTCGGTCACTGGGCGCGACGACACAGACTTCCGCAATTCGTTAAGGAGCAACCGAAACCATGGCGGTTTCCGTAACCCTTCCGGCGCTCGGCGAGAGCGTCACCGAGGGCACCGTCACCCGTTGGCTCAAGGCCGAGGGTGAGCGCGTCGAGGCCGACGAGCCGTTGCTCGAGGTCTCGACCGACAAGGTCGACACCGAGATCCCGGCCCCCGCGTCCGGCGTGCTGTCCTCCATCAAGGTCGCCGAGGACGAGACCGTCGAGGTCGGCGCCGAGCTGGCGCTGATCGACGACGGTTCCGGCGCCCCGGCGGCCGAGGAGGCCCCGGCCGCCGAGCAGGCCCCGCAGGCCGAGCAGGTCGCCGAGCCCGCCCCCGAGCCGGCCCCGGCCGCCCCCTCCACCGAGCAGGCCGCCCCGGCGCCCGCCCCCTCCGCCGACGCGTCGGCGGGCGGCGGCGGCGCCGAGGGCACGGACGTGGTCCTGCCCGCGCTCGGCGAGTCCGTCACCGAGGGCACCGTCACCCGCTGGCTGAAGTCGGTCGGCGACTCGGTCGAGGCCGACGAGCCGCTGCTGGAGGTGTCCACCGACAAGGTCGACACCGAGATCCCCGCCCCCGCCTCCGGCACCCTGCTGGAGATCGTGGTCGGCGAGGACGAGACCGCCGAGGTCGGCGCCAAGCTCGCCGTCATCGGCGAGGCGGGCGCGGCTCCCGCGGCCGCTCCGGCCCAGGAGGCCCCGGCCGCCCCCGCGCAGCCCGAGCCCGCCCAGGCCCCGGCTCCGCAGCAGGCCGCCCCGGCCCAGCAGGCCCCGGCCGCTCCGGCTCCGCAGGCCCCCGCGGCCCCGGCTCCGCAGCAGCCGGCCGCTCCGGCCCCGTCCGCCCCGGCGCCCGCGCCGGCCCAGGCTGCCGCTCCGGCCGCCCCGGCCGCCGCCCAGCCGGCGGACGACGGTGCCTACGTCACCCCGCTGGTGCGCAAGCTCGCCTCCGAGAACGGCGTGGACCTGTCCACCGTCAAGGGCACCGGCGTCGGCGGCCGCATCCGCAAGCAGGACGTCATCGCCGCCGCCGAGGCCGCGAAGGCCGCCGCTCCGGCCCCGGCCGCCGCTGCTGTCCCTGCCGCGAAGAAGGCCCCCACCCTGGAGGCCTCCCCGCTGCGCGGCCAGACCGTCAAGATGCCGCGCATCCGCAAGGTCATCGGCGACAACATGGTCAAGGCGCTGCACGAGCAGGCCCAGCTGTCGTCGGTCGTCGAGGTCGACGTCACGCGTCTGATGAAGCTGCGCGCCCGTGCCAAGGACGCGTTCGCGGCGCGTGAGGGCGTCAAGCTCTCGCCGATGCCGTTCTTCGTCAAGGCCGCGGCCCAGGCGCTGAAGGCGCACGCGCCGATCAACGCCCGGATCAACGAGGCCGAGGGGACCATCACCTACTTCGACGCCGAGAACATCGGTATCGCGGTGGACTCCGAGAAGGGCCTGATGACCCCGGTCATCAAGAACGCCGGCGACCTCAACCTGGCCGGCATCGCCAAGGCGACCGCCGACCTGGCGGGCAAGGTCCGGGCCAGCAAGATCAGCCCGGACGAGCTGGCGGGCGCGACCTTCACCATCAGCAACACCGGTTCGCGCGGCGCGCTGTTCGACACGATCATCGTGCCGCCGAACCAGGTCGCCATTCTCGGCATCGGTGCCACGGTCAAGCGTCCGGCCGTCATCGAGACGGAGGACGGGCCGGTCATCGGCGTGCGCGACATGACGTACCTGACCCTGTCCTACGACCACCGCCTGGTGGACGGCGCCGACGCCGCCCGCTACCTGACGGCGGTCAAGGCGATCCTGGAGGCGGGCGAGTTCGAGGTCGAGCTCGGCCTGTAGTCCTCGGCCAGTGGGTCTGTTCGGTGCCCCCGCCCGGAGCTTTCCGGGCGGGGGCACCGTCATGTGCTGCCGCGCGCGTCGTGTAAGTCTCGTCTCACCTGCGTGAAAGCGCCCCCGTGCGCCCTGCCGGCTCGCGGTGACGGCCGTATTGTTTCTCAACGTCAGTCGCCCCAGGGGGCCGGAAGGGCCCTCTCCCGAAGGAGCTCTCATGACCGCGCCCGTCGTCCACTCGCTGCGCGAACAGATCCGCGAGCACATCCTGGAAGGGATCATCAGCGGACGCTGGCAGCCGGGCGAGCGGATCGTGGAGCGCCGGATCGCCACCGAGCTGGAGGTCAGCCAGACGCCGGTGCGGGAGGCGCTGCGGGAACTGGAGTCGCTGCGGCTGATCGAGTCGGCGCCGAACAAGGGCGTGCGGGTGCGCAATCTGACCGCCGCCGACCTGGAGGAGAGCTACCCGGTCCGGGCCGGTCTGGAGGCGATCGCCGCGGAGCTGGCGGCGGACCGGCTCGCCGAGGACTGCTCGGCGCTGGAGCCGCACGTCACCGCCCTGTACGAGGCCGACCGCGCCGCCGACGGGACCGCCCAGGTGCGGCACACGGTGGGCTTCCACCGGGAGCTGGTGCGGGCGGCCGGCAACTCGGTGCTGCTGCACACCTGGGAGGGCCTGGGCATCGAGGTGTTCACGGCGCTGTCGATACGGTGGCTGGGGACGGTGCAGCAGTCCTACGCGGAGGAGCACGAGGAACTGGTCGCGGCCTTCCGCCGCCGCGATCCCCGTATCCCGGAGATTGTCAAGGCTCACGTCCTGGGCTGCGCCCCCCGCGCCTAGTTGCTTCGCCCCCGCCGCCCCTTCTCTGAGGGCTGCGCCCCCGGACCCCCCGATCCGCGCGGTTCCCCGCGACCCTGAAGGGGCGCGGGGAACCGCGCGAACGGCCACGACGCACCGGCAGACGCCAACGCACCGAACCACCCGAGCCGCACCGCGCTCACCTGCACAAACCGCCGGTTTCATGGTCACCCCGTGCCACCGCCGGAGGCACCCCGTGCCGACTTTCTCGTGATCAAGAGGTTTTGGCCCTCAACCCTTTGATCGATCATCGATCAGGGAGTTACAGTCTCCGACGGGCTTCCACCCGAGCCCAAGCCCTGTCCTGCCAAAGACCTAGGGCACCCCCGAACCCTTGACGATGAGGGAACCCCCTTCGACTGAGGAAGGCGGCGACATGACCGACCCCAAAGCCATCCAGCCGAGCGAGCTCGACCAGCTCCCGGACCGCGACCCGGAGGAGACCGCCGAATGGCAGGCCTCCCTGGACGCCGTCACCCAGGCGGCCGGGCCGCACCGTGCCGCGTACCTGATGCGCCGCACACTGGAGCGCGCCGAGGGCGCCGGCCTCGCCCTGCCGAAGCTCCTGGAGACGGACTACGTCAACTCCATCCCGACCGCCGACGAGCCCACCGTGGACGGCGACGAGGACCTGGAGCAGCGGATCACCGCCTGGAACCGCTGGAACGCGGCGGCGATGGTCACCCGCGGCAGCAAGTACGGCGTCGGCGGCCACATCGCCACCTTCGCCTCCGCGGCCTGGCTGTACGAGACCGGCTTCAACCACTTCTTCAAGGGCAAGGAGGGTGACGGCTCCGGCGACCAGCTCTACGTCCAGGGCCACGCCTCCCCCGGCATCTACGCCCGCGCCTTCCTCGACGGCCGACTGTCCGAGGAGCACCTCGACAACTTCCGCCGCGAGGCCGGCGGCAAGGGCCTGCCGTCCTACCCGCACCCGCGCCGGCTGCCCTGGCTGTGGGAGTTCCCCACCGTCTCCATGGGCCTCGGCCCGATCTCCGCGATCTACCAGGCGCGGTTCAACCGCTACCTGACCAGCCGCGGCATCAAGGACCTGACCAACTCCCACGTGTGGGCGTTCCTCGGCGACGGCGAGATGGACGAGCCCGAGTCCACCACCGCGCTGACCCTCGCCTCCCGCGAGGGCCTGGACAACCTGACCTTCGTCATCAACTGCAACCTGCAGCGCCTCGACGGTCCGGTCCGCGCCAACTTCAAGATCGTGCAGGAGCTGGAGGCCCAGTTCCGCGGCGCCGGCTGGAACGTCGTGAAGTCGCTGTGGGGCACGGCCTGGGACGAGCTGTTCCAGCTCGACACCACGGGCGCGCTGGTACGCCGGCTGCGCGAGGTACCCGACGCGCAGGTGCAGACGTACCAGACGCGCGACGCCGCCTACATCCGCGAGGACTTCTTCGGCAAGGACCCGGCGCTCGTCGAGATGGCGAAGCTGCTGTCCGACGACAAGATCCTCGAGTGCTTCCACTACTCGCGCGGCGGCCACGAGTCCCGCAAGGTCTACGCCGCCTACCGCGCCGCGCTCGCGCACAAGGGCGCGCCGACCGTGATCCTGGCCCAGACGGTCAAGGGCCACACCCTCGGCCCCGGCTTCGCGTCCAAGAACGCCAACCACCAGATGAAGAAGCTCTCGGTGGACGAGTTCAAGGACATGCGCGACCTGCTCGGCCTGCCGATCAAGGACAGCGACTTCGTCGACGGCGTGGTCCCCTACGGCCACCCGGGCGCCGACTCCCCCGAGGTCCGCTACCTCCAGGAGCGGCGCGCCGCCCTGGGCGGTCCGGCCCCGGCCCGCCGCGTCCACCCGGTCGCCCCGCTGCCCGCGCCCGCCGAGAAGGCCTTCACCTCCTTCGACAAGGGTTCCGGCTCGCAGAACGTGGCCACCACCATGGCCTTCGTCCGCCTGGTCAAGGACCTGGTCCGCGACAAGGAGACCGGCAAGCGCTGGGTGCCGATCGTCCCCGACGAGGCGCGCACCTTCGGCATGGAGAGCCTCTTCCCGTCCCTGGGCATCTACTCGCCCAAGGGCCAGACGTACGAGCCGGTCGACCGCGACCAGCTGATGTACTACAAGGAGGCCAAGAACGGCCAGATCCTCAACGAGGGGATCACTGAGGCCGGCTCGATGGCCGACTTCATCGCCGCGTCGACGTCGTACGCGACGCATGGCGAGACGATGATCCCGTTCTACATCTTCTACTCGATGTTCGGCTGGCAGCGCACGGCCGACCAGATGTGGCAGCTCGGCGACCAGCTCGGCCGCGGCTTCCTGGTCGGCGCCACCGCCGGCCGGACCACGCTGACCGGTGAGGGCCTCCAGCACGCGGACGGCCACTCCCCGGCCATCGCGGCGACCAACCCGGCCGCGCTGACGTACGACCCGGCCTTCGCCTACGAGGTCGCGGCGATCGTCAAGGACGGTCTGCGCCGGATGTACGGCGAGGCGGCCCCGGGCGAGGACCAGGACGTCTTCTACTACCTGACCGTCTACAACGAGCCGATGCCGCAGCCGGCCAAGCCGTCCGCCGCCGGCGTGGACGAGGGCATCGTCAAGGGTCTGTACCGCTTCAACACGGCGGAGTCGGCGGGCCTGACCCCGGCCGCCAACGCCCCGCGCATCCAGCTGCTGGGCTCCGGCACGGCGATCCACTGGGCGCTGAAGGCGCAGAAGCTGCTCGCCGAGGAGTGGGGTGTGGCCTCCGACGTGTGGTCCGCGACCTCCTGGACGGAGCTGCGCCGCGACGCGCTGGACGCCGACGCGGCCCTGCTGCGCGGCGAGGAGCGGGTGCCGTACGTCCGCCGGGCGCTCCAGGGCGTCGAGGGCCCGGTCCTCGCGGTGTCCGACTACATGCGCCAGGTCCCGGACCAGATCGCGCAGTGGGTCGAGCAGGACTGGTCCTCGCTGGGCGCCGACGGCTTCGGCCTGTCGGACACCCGTGAGGCCGCCCGCCGCCACTTCGGTGTCGACGCCGAATCGATCGTGGTCGCGTCCCTCGCCCAGCTCGCCCGGCGCGGCGAGGTCAAGGCGACGGCCGTGAAGGAGGCGCGCGAGCGCTACGGCCTGTAGGAACAGCGGGCACAGGAGGCCCCCGCCGCGGCGGGGGCCTCCTGCATGATGTGGGGATGCGCGCTGCCCGCCTCATCAAGATGGTGCTGCTCCTCCAGTCCCGCCCGGCCATGACCGCCGCTGAGCTGGCCCGGGAGCTGGAGGTCTCGGAGCGCACGGTCACGCGGGACGCGCAGGCGCTGTCGGAGGCGGGGGTGCCGGTCTACGCGGAGCGGGGGCGGGCCGGGGGTTACCGGCTGATCGGCGGCTACCGCACCCGGCTGACCGGGCTGGCCCGGGGTGAGGCCGAGGCGCTGTTCCTGTCCGGGGTGCCGGGGGCCTTGCGCGAGATGGGGCTGGAGGACGCGGCGTCGGCGGCCCGCCTGAAGGTGTCGGCGGCACTGCTGCCGTCCCTGCGGGACGCCTCCCGCACGGCGGCGCAGCGCTTCCACCTGGACGCACCGAACTGGTTCCGGGAACCCCGGACGCCCGAACTGCTGCCGGTGGTGGCGGACGCCGTCTGGGACGACCGGCCCGTCACCGCGCGCTACCGGCGCGGGAAGGAGGAGGTCGTACGGGAGCTGGAGCCGTACGGGCTCGTGCTGAAGGCGGGCGTCTGGTACCTGTGCGCGAGGGTCGCGCGCGCCGGCGGCGGCGGCGCCTTCCGCGTGTACCGCGTCGACCGGTTCACGGCGGTGGGGGCGGGCGGGGAACGCTTCACGCGGGACGACGGCTTCGACCTGCCCGCGTTCTGGGCGGAGCGGGCGGAGCAGTTCGCGCGGTCGATCCTGCGGGCCCAGGTCGTGGTGCGGCTGTCGGAGCAGGGCGTGCGGGCGCTGCCGCACGTCGTCGACGCGCCGATCGCCCGGGAGGCGCTGGAGGCGGCGGACCCGCCGGACGCGGACGGCCGGGTCACGGTGACGCTGCCCGTGGAGTCCGAGGAGGTCGCGCACACCCAGCTGGCGGGGCTCGGGCCGGAGGCGGAGGTGCTGGCGCCCCGGACGCTGCGGGACCGCTTCGCCCGGGACGCGCGACGGCTGGCCGGCCTGTACGCCGACGCGGGCCCGGCCGGGACATAACGATCCGCCGCACTCCACGTGCGTCCCGTCCCCGAAGGGTCGATGCTGGACCCGTGATGGACGAGACGGAGTTCTGGGAGCTGATCGACGCCACCCGGCAGGGCGCCGACGGCGACCCCGAGGACCAGGCCGACCTGCTCGTGGAGCGGCTCCTCGGGATGGACCCGGACCTGGTGCTCGACTTCGCCCGCCACTTCGAGGCCCGCTACAACCGCGCCTGCACCTGGGACCTGTGGGGTGCCGCCTGGGTGCTGCTCGGCGGCGCGAGCGACGACGCCTTCGACTACTTCCGCTGCTGGCTGATCGGCCAGGGCCGCGAGGTGTACGAGGGCGCGGTGCACGATCCCGACGCGCTCGCCGAACTGCTGGACGACTTCGACGAGGAGCTGGACGGCGACGGCGAGGAGCTGGGCTACGCGGCCGACGAGGCCTACGAGCAGCTCACCGGTACCGTCGCCCCCGACCTGGGCATCGCGCCCGCGCCGGCGGAGCCGCTGGGCACCCCGGTCGACCTGGAGGACGACCGGGCCGTCGCCGAGCGTCTGCCGCACCTGTGGGAGCGGTTCGGCCGGGACTGACGCGTCCCCGCCCACCCGCCACGGCGCCGGCCGGTGTCCCCGTACGGCCCGGCCCGGCCCGGGTCGCGGCGGGCCTCGCACGGTGCGGCCCCCGAGGGGTCAGCCGGACGGGCGCCCCTGGAGCCGCGCCGCCCGGTCCCTGATGTCCGGCAGGCGGGCGGTGAGGGCCGCGCCGGGGCAGCTGGTCTGGTAGCCCTCGTCGTGCCCCGCGACGGCGGGCAGGGTGGCGGTGGCGCCGGCGGCGTACCGGCTGAGGCCGTTGCTGGAGACCAGGGTGACCTCCGCGCGCGGGTCGGTGTCGGTGGGGCCGAGTTTCCAGGCGGCGAGCGCGGCGATCGCGTCGGTCAGCGCGTCGGGCACGGGTACCCCCGCGGTGAAGGTGCCGAGGGCGGCGATGCCGGTGGTGCGGTGGTTGAAGCCCTGGGTGTGGGCTCCGGTGACGGGGCGGGCGATGCCGCCGGCCCGGCCCTCGTAGATGGTGCCGCAGCGGTCCACGACGAAGTTGTAGCCGATGTCGTCCCAGTCCCGGCCGCCGGTCTGCCCCGAGTAGACACCGCGGAGGATGTCCGGCACGTCGGCGCAGTCGTAGCCGTTCGGCGTGTCGGTGTGGTGGACGAAGACGGCGAGGATCTCGTCGTCGTAGCGCGGGGGCGGCTGGGCGCGGGCGGCGTCGCCGAGCCAGGCGGACCGGGGCACGATGGGCGGCCGGGGCGCGGAGTGCCGGTCGGCGGCGGCCGGCCGGGCCTGGGCCGAGGCGGAGCGCTCCACGCCGTTCGCGCACAGCGCCAGCGCGGCGACGGCGGCCAGGCCGGGCAGACAGCCGAGCAACGCCCGGGCCGGGCCCGGTATGCGGGCCGCACGCCGTCGCCGGGCCTCGCGCGGTCCTCGGAAGACACGCATGGTCCCACTGTCCGGCGGATCGGGTCCGTCCGCGACGTGGGCTGTGCCACCCGGTGGAACCATCGCCCCGGTCCGGGACGTTCTTCCGGTCGATCGCACTCACTCCCGCACCCACCCGCTCTCGTCCTCACCCGCCCGTGCCGGACCCGCTGGGTGGCCGGTTCCCGGACGGTCCGGGACCCGCTCGGTGGCCGGTTCCCGGACGGTCCGTGCCCGGGCTGATCACCGGGCCGGCCGGGCACGTACTGAGGGACCCGGGCCGCAGGGGTTCCGGACGGAAAGGCGGCTCGCGTGGACCTGCTCGACATCCTGCTGGTGCTGGTGGCACTGGCCTACGCGGCGTCCGGCTACCGCCGCGGGCTGGTAGCCGGCTGTGTCTCGCTGGCCGGCTTCGTGGGCGGCGCGGTGATCGGCGTGTGGCTCCTGCCGTGGGTGATGGAGCTGGTGGCCCCCCGGTCCACGGCGGCGACGGTGACCGCGGTGCTCACGGTGCTGCTGCCGGCGGCGGCCGGGCACGAGCTGGCGGGACGGCCCGCGCTGCGGTTGCGCCGGGAGCTGGACGCGGGGCCGCTCAGGGCGGCCGACGGGGTCGGCGGGGCGGTGGCCAACGCGGCGGCCGCGCTGATCGTGGCGTGGGTGGCCGCGAGTGTCCTGGCGGCGTCCTCGTCCTCGCTGCTGACCTCGGCGATCCGCGACTCGACGGTGCTGGGCTCGGTGCAGCGGGTGATGCCGGACACCACTCCGGCGTGGTTCTCCGGGGCGACGTCCGCGCTGACCGAGGCGGGGTTCCCGCAGGTCTTCAACCCCTTCGAGAACGAGTCGACCGCCGAGGTAGCCGAGCCCTCCGGCGACAGCGTGACGCCGGCCGCCACCGAGGCGGCCCGCCGCAGCACGGTGAAGGTCGAGGGCGTCGCCGGCTCCCAGGGCCGGGAGGGCAGCGGTTTCGTCTACGCGCCGGAACGCGTGATGACCAACGCCCACGTGGTGGCCGGCATCGACGACCCGACCGTGCGCGTCGGCGGGGTGGGGCCTTCGTACGAGGCGCGGGTGGTGCTGTTCGACCCGGACAAGGACGTGGCCGTGCTGTACGTACCGGACCTGTCGGCGCCCGTCCTGCGGTTCGACGGCGACGCCGGACGCGGCGACGCGGCGGTGGTCGCGGGCTATCCGCAGGACGGCGACCTGGATCTGCGGGCGGCGACGGTGGCGAACCGGACCCGGGCGACCGGGCAGAACATCCACAGCGACGCCAACGTCACCCGCGAGATCTACTCGGTGCGCTCCACCGTCCGCCCCGGCAACTCCGGCGGGCCGCTGCTGACCACCGACGGCCGGGTGTACGGCGTGGTCTTCGCCCGCTCCACCTCCGACGCCCGGACCGGTTACGTGCTGACGGCGGACGAGGTGGCCGACGAGGCGCGGCGCGGGGCCGGCGCGACGGCGGCGGTGGACACGGGCGAGCCCGTCAGGTCGTAGCGCCCGGCACGGTGAACGACTGTCCCATCAGGACGTCGTCGACGTACTGGCCGTCGAGGAAGAACTCCTCGGGCTGCACGCCCTCGACCGCGAAACCCCCGGACTCGTAGAGCCTGCGGGCCGCGGTGTTGTGGCCGAGGACGCGCAGGGTGACGCGCCGGGCGCCCAGCCGCCGGGCCTCCTCGACGGCCGCACGGACCAGGGCACGGCCGACGCCCTTGCCGCGGGCCGCGTCGGCGACGGCCAGGCCGCGGATCTGGCGCACGTGGGCGTTGGAGGCGAGGCCCGTGGGGAAGCCGAGGCGGACGTAGCCCACGACGGCGCCGTCGAGTTCGGCGACCAGGTGGTCGGCGGGGCCCGAGGTGTCCCGGAAGAACGGGTCGTCAGGTCCCGGCGGGGGCGAGACGGCGTGCTGGTAGGACCAGGTCTCCCGGTCGAGGCGGCGCAGCGTCTGCTCGTCGTCGGACCTGGCCTGGCGTATGTGCGGAGCGGGCATGACGGTCACTGTACGACGCGGGCGCACCGCTCGGTCCAGCGCTTTTCCGGGCGTCGGTGCAGGATGGGCGCATGGACGGTGGACGCAGGGACGGGGAGCGGCGACGCTCGCGTGTCGTGGTGGCCGGCGCGTCCGGCCTCATCGGCGGCGCGGTGGCGCGGTCGTTGGCCGCGGACGGGCACGAGGTGGTGCGCCTGGTGCGGCACGCGCCCCGGGCCGCGGACGAGGTCCGGTGGGACCCGGAGGGCGGACGCGTGGACGCGGCCGGGCTCGACGGGTGCGACGCCGTGGTCAATCTGGCCGGGGCCGGGGTGGGCGACCGCCGCTGGACCGACGCGTACAAGACCCGTATCCGCAGCAGCCGGGTGCACGGCACGACGGCGCTCGCGGAGGCCCTCGCCGCGCTGGACCGGCCGCCGCGGGTCTTCGTGAACGGCAGCGCGATCGGTTTCTACGGCGAGACCGGCGACCGGCCCGTCGACGAGAGCGCGCCCGCGGGAGAGGGGTTCCTGCCCTCCGTGTGCGTCGAGTGGGAGGCCGCCGCGGCTCCCGCCCGGCACGCGGGCGTGCGGACGGTCCTCGTCCGGACCGGGCTGGTCGTGTCCCGGCAGGGCGGCGCCTGGGGCCGGCTCCTCCCGCTGTTCCGGGCGGGGCTCGGCGGGCGGCTGGGCGACGGGTCCCAGTACTGGTCCTTCGTGGCGCTGCACGACGAGGTGGCGGCGATCCGGCACCTCATGGACCGCGACGACCTGTCCGGCCCCTTCAACGTGACCGCCCCGCAGCCGCTGACGAACCGTGAGATCACCGCGGCCATGGGGCGCGTACTGCACCGCCCGACGCCCTTCTCGGTGCCCGCGCCGGTCCTGCGCGCGGCGCTCGGCGAGATGTCCGGCGACGTCCTGGGCAGCGCTCGGGTCCTCCCGGCCCGGCTGCTGGAATCGGGCTTCCGCTTCGCCTTCCCGGAGATCGACGGGGCGATCAGGGCCGCGCTGTGAGGTGAGGTGCGGGGCGGCGCGGCGATCCGCGGGCCGCATCCCGCCGGTCTTGGGACGCCGTCCCCTCGCACGCCTGGCGGGCTCGCGCCGCCGGGTCGCGCCCGCCCCTCGGCGACCGCGTGCGCGTCGCGTTCCGACCGGACGACGGCGTATGCCGACCGTACGGCGCCCTCATGCGACCGCCGTGCGACCGTGCCCTGCCCCCGTGCGACTCCCTCCGGCCACGGCGGGCCCTAACCTCGAAGCGAACTCGGGTATCCCTCAAGGCGGTTGGGGGCATGACGTCTCCAGCGGCCGCGCAACCTCGAGGAGGGGCACGTGCTTGAGCCCGCGTACCAGGCGGACGTCGTCGTCGTGGGGGCCGGAATCGCCGGCCTCGCCGCGGCGCATCGGCTGACCAGCGCAGGAGTGACGACCACGGTCCTGGAGGCCGCCCACACGGTGGGCGGTCGGATGGCGACGGAGAAGGTCGACGGTTTCCGGCTCGACAGAATCGGACAGTTCCTGTCCACGGCGTATCCCGAACTGCGCCGCACCCCCGGACTGGACGGCCTCGCGCTGCGGCCCTTCGCCCCCGGGGTCCTGCTGCACAGCGAGGGCCGCCACCACCGCGCGGGCGCCCCGGCCGGCACACGGAGCGCGAAGAGCGCACTCCACGCCGTGCGCGCCCTGGCGAGCGCCCCCCGCTCGATTCCCGCGCCCCGGCGCCCGGTCTCGGCGGCCGGAGCCCCCGGGCGCTCCGCACCGGTGCCCCGCGCCCGCGTGGGCGCCCCCCTCGGCACCACCGTCGACCAGGCCAGGCTCGGCGCCGCGCTGACCCGCCTCGCGGGCACGCCCGCCGAACGGCTGCTGGCCCGCCCCGAACTGTCCGCGGCCCGGGCGCTGGCGGTCCGCGGGCTGCCGCCCCGGACGATCGACGGCTTCCTGCGCCCGCTGCTCGCCGCCCTGCTGTGCGACCCGGACCTGACCACGTCCAGCCGGTGCGCCGACCTCGCCCTGCGCTCCTTCGCCGGCGGACGGCTCGCGCTGCCCGAGGGCGGCGCGGAGGCGCTGCCGGAGCTGCTGGCGCGGGCCCTGCCGCCGGGCACGGTGCACACCGGCGTCCGGGTCACCTCGGTCGCCACCAACGCCGTCACCACCGCCGAGCACGGCGTCATCCGCTGCCGGGCCGTCCTGGTGGCGACCGACGCCCGCGCCGCGGGCGAGCTGCTGCCCGGCCTGCGGGTGCCGGCCTTCCACCCCGTGACGGTGGTGCACCACACGACGGACGAACCGCCGACGACCGGCGCCTCCCTCCTGCTCGACGCGGACCGCGGCGGGCCGGTCGCCCACACGGCCGTCTCCAGCCACGTGGACCCGTCCCGCGCGCCGGCGGGACGCGCCCTCGTCTCGTCGACGGTCCTCGGGCCGCCGCCGCCCGACGTCGACACGGCCGTACGCATCCACCTCTCCCGCCTCTACGGCACCTCGACCACCCGCTGGGAGACCCTCGCCGTCCACCACACCCCGGAGGCGGTCCCCGCGATGCGCCCACCGCACGACCCGCGCAGGCCGGTGCGGCTGCTGGCCGGCCTGTACGTGTGCGGCGACCACCGCGACACCAGCACCGTCCAGGGGGCCCTGCACTCCGGCCACCGGGCCTCCTCGGCGATCCTGACCGACCTGGGGGCGGGGCGGCCGATGCACGCGGCGGAGCCGTTGCCGACGGCCCGCGCCGCGTAGGGCCCCACCCGGCGGACCGCCACCGCCGCGGCGGTCCGCTAGCCGAGCGCCGCCACCCTGTCCCGGTAGCCCCGCACGGGCGCCGCGTCCCGGTACGGCTCCAGGCGCCGTTCGAAGTCGCGGACGTACTCCGCCGCCCGGACCGACCGCATCTCGGCCGCCTGGCCGGCCGCCTCGGCGGCCAGCTGGCAGGCCTGGTCCAGCTCCCCGAGCCCGAGGCGGGCGGTGGCCAGCACCACCCGGCAGAAGAGCCTGCTGCGGGCGTAGACGGGGGCGCGCAGGAGCAGTGAGCGCTCCGCGTACTGGGCGGCGGCGCGGAACTGCTGGAGGTCGCGGTGGCAGTGCCCGAACTCGTCGGCGAGCTGCGCCTCGTCGAAGAAGCGCGCCCAGTGCGGCACCTCGTCCCCGGGCCGGGCGGCCTCCAGGGCGCGCTCGGCCCTCACCAGTGAGGCGGTGCACGCCCGCACCTCGCCGAGCACCCCGTGCGCCCGCGCCTCGGCCGCGTGCAGCAACGTCTGCACCACGGGCGGCGCGGAGGTCCCCACGCCCTGCTGCGCCACCCTGGCCAGTTGGACCGCCTCGCGCCCGTGCCCCAGGTAGACGGCCTGGCGGCTCATGGTGACCAGCACGTAGGAGCCGTAGGGCCGGTCCCCCGCCGCCTGCGCGAGCCGCAGCGCCTGGACGAAGTAGCGCTGGGCGAGGCCGTGCGCGGCGATGTCGTACGACGTCCAGCCCGCGAGCCGGGTCAGGTCGGCGGCGGCCGAGAACAGCCGCCGGCCGGTCTGCTCCCCGTAGGTGCCGCGCAGCATCGGCTCCAGCTCGTGCTCCAGGTAGCGCACCAGGGCCTGGCGGGCGTGTCCGCCGCCGTACCGGTCGTCCAGGCTGCGGAACAGCTCGCCGACCGAGCGCAGCGCGGCGAGGTCGCCGCCGGTGACCTTCTGGCCGGGGCCGCGCTCGGCCTGGGTCCGCCGGCGGTCCGGGGCGAGCGGGACGGGCCCCCTGGGCACCGCCGGACGGCCCTGCGCGGGGATCCGGACGGGCACCTCGACGCGGGCCACCTTCTCGTCGGCGCGGCCGATCAGCCAGTCCCTGCTGGGCACGACGAGGCCCGCCGGCGTGAAGGCGATCTTGCGCAGCTCGGCGTGGCTGCCGGAGTCCTTGCGCCACAGCCCCGCGACGATGTCGACGGCCTCGTCCGGGGTGGCGGCGAACTCCAGCCCCGCGTAGACGGGCGCGCAGGCGTCCAGGCCGAGGTCCTGGGCGCTGAGGCGGCGGCCGAGGCGCCGGGTGAAGACCTCGGCGATCAGGGCCGGGGTGGTACCGCGGGGCTGCTGGCCGCGCAGCCACCGGGTGACGGACGTCTTGTCGTATCTCAGGTCCAGGCCGTGTTCGAGTCCGAGCTGGTCGACGCGACGCGCGAGACCCGCGTTCGAGAACCCCGCTTCGGCGATGAGCGCGGCGAGCTGGCGGTTGGGGGTGCGCTGCGCGGGTCGTTCCGTCATGGTGCGGTGCGGTCTCCTGCCTTCCGGGCCGTTCGATGTGCCCGGAGCGCCTGTGAGCAGCCCTTATGGCCTCGTGAACGGCGTGAATGTAGCGGAGAGTAAGCGCCCGATCGCACGCTTCGACCGGCATTCATCCGATCGTGTGAGGAACGCCCGCTCGGCTGACGGGACCCGGACGGTCGTACAGTGGCATGGGCACCCTTCGTGCCTTACGACCTTCCAGGGAGGCACTTGCCGTGAGTGAGCTGCGGTTCGTCCGCATGGGGTTCGGTGCCGAGCGCGTCGAGTACCAGGAGGCGTGGGACGAGCAGCGCCGGGTGCACGCGGCGCGGTTCGCCGACGAGGTCCCCGACACGGTGCTGCTCCTCGAACACCCGCCGGTGTACACCGCCGGCCGGCGCACCGCGGAGAGCGAGCGCCCGCTGGACGGGACGCCCGTGATCGACGTGGACCGCGGCGGGAAGATCACCTGGCACGGTCCGGGGCAGCTGGTGGGGTACCCGATCCAGAAGCTCCCGCGCCCGGTGGACGTGGTGGCGCACGTGCGGCGGCTGGAGGAGGCCCTGATCCGCACCTGCGCGGAGTTCGGCCTCGGGACCACCCGCATCGAGGGCCGCAGCGGGGTCTGGGTCCTCGGCGACCCGGTCGAACAGCGTCCGGCGCTCGGCGGCCTCTCCCTGGACTTCGACCCCCGGCTGGCCGACGAGGAGTTCGACCCCCGGCTGAACGGGCCCGAGTACGCCCCGTCCAACGCGGGCCAGCGCCGCGAGGACCGCAAGATCGCGGCGATCGGCATCCGGGTGGCCAAGGGCGTCACCATGCACGGCTTCGCGCTGAACGTGAACCCGGACAACAAGTGGTTCGACCGCATCATCCCGTGCGGCATCCGCGACGCCGGCGTCGCCTCCCTGGCGAACGAGCTCGGGCGCGACGTGACCATCGAGGAGGTGCTGCCGGTGATCGAGCGCCACCTGCGCGACGTCCTGGAGAACGCGGACCTGAGGCCGCGGGAGATCGAGAAAGCCCCCGCGGCCTGACCGCGGGGCATAAACCCGGCCCGTCCGGCGTTTGAGGACCAGGCCGATCAGTCCGACGGCGGGGGTCCGGGGGCGGCAGCCCCCAGCAGGGCCAGCACTCTCGCGGGCCACCAAATCAACGGGCGTACCCTGGGTCACGCCGAAGAATCAAACGCTAGGGAGCCGGTCGTGTCCGCAGTCGCACCCGACGGACGCAAGATGCTGCGCCTGGAGGTCCGCAACAGCCAGACCCCCATCGAGCGCAAGCCCGAGTGGATCAAGACCCGGGCGAAAATGGGCCCCGAGTACACGAAGATGCAGAACCTCGTGAAGAGCGAGGGCCTGCACACGGTCTGCCAGGAAGCCGGCTGTCCGAACATCTACGAGTGCTGGGAGGACCGCGAGGCGACCTTCCTCATCGGCGGCGACCAGTGCACGCGGCGCTGCGACTTCTGCCAGATCGACACCGGCAAGCCCGAGGCGCTCGACCGCGACGAGCCGCGCCGGGTCGGCGAGTCCGTGGTCACCATGGACCTGAACTACGCCACCATCACGGGCGTCGCCCGCGACGACCTTCCCGACGGCGGCGCCTGGCTGTACGCCGAGACGGTGCGCCAGATCCACCAGCAGACGGCGGAGCGCGAGGCCGGCCGCACCAAGGTCGAGCTGCTCGCCCCCGACTTCAACGCGGTGCCCGAGCTGCTCCGGGAGGTCTTCGCCTCCCGCCCCGAGGTCTTCGCGCACAACGTCGAGACCGTCCCCCGCATCTTCAAGCGCATCCGCCCCGGCTTCCGCTACGAGCGCTCCCTGAAGGTCATCACCGACGCCCGCGACTACGGCCTGGTCACCAAGTCCAACCTGATCCTCGGCATGGGCGAGACCCGCGAGGAGATCAGCGAGGCGCTGAAGCAGCTGCACGAGGCCGGCTGCGAGCTGATCACCATCACGCAGTACCTGCGCCCGTCCGTGCGCCACCACCCCGTCGAGCGCTGGGTGAAGCCGCAGGAGTTCGTGGAGCTGAAGGAGGAGGCCGAGCAGATCGGCTTCTCCGGCGTCATGTCCGGCCCGCTGGTCCGCTCCTCCTACCGCGCGGGGCGGCTGTACCAGATGGCCATGGAGCAGCGTCAGGGCGCCGCGGCCTGACAGGGGCGCGCACCCGGCGTGTGAATTCACGCACAAGGACCTACCGGCCAGTAGTGGCCGAGACGCCGCGGTCCCGACCGTCCTCGCAGTTGAGGACACCGGTCGGGGCCGCGGCGCCGTGGCACCCGCGGGCATCGCGTCTTCATGTCCGTTTGACCGGCGGGTCACGCCCTGGTAACACCAATCAGTGACCCTGGAATCACACCACGTACACCCGTCTCCGTGCCCGGAGCCGTACCGAGGGGGGACCTCCACGATGCAGGCCGCGCCCGTTCGCGCCACCGCCATCCCGTCGTTCACCACCGCCCTGCGGGCCGTCGAGTCACTGCTGATGAGCAGCGGCCAGCGCACCGCGCGGCGCAACGCCTGGACCTCCGTGCTGGAGGACCGCCGCCGCGCCAAGGACCGGATCGAGACGGAGCGCGTGCTCGGCCAGACCGTCTCCGGCCACTCCTGATCCCGGCCCCGCCGCCGCCCCGCCCGCCCGTGCCGGGCACTGCCGTCGTCGGCGCTTTCGGGGGCACGTAGACTTCGTGCCATGGCGAGGAAGGAACCTGCAGCGGACGCTGCGAATCCCGGGCGACTGAAGCAGATCGCTCTGACCTACAAGATGACCCGCAAGGCCGACAAGAAGATCGGTCTTGTGCTCGCGGGTGTCGGCATCGTCGTCTTCGGTGTCTTCCTCGCGATCGGTTTCCTGATCGGTCACCCCATCTATCTCGGCATCCTCGGCGTGCTGCTCGCCTTCCTCGCGACGGCGATCGTCTTCGGACGCCGGGCCGAGCGGGCGGCCTTCGGTCAGATGGAGGGACAGCCCGGCGCCGCGGCGGCCGTGCTGGACAACATCGGCCGGGGCTGGACGACGACCCCCGCGGTGGCGATGAACCGCAACCAGGACGTCGTGCACCGCGCGGTCGGCAAGGCCGGCATCGTGCTGGTGGCCGAGGGCAACCCGAACCGGGTGAAGACCCTGCTCGCGGCGGAGAAGCGGAAGATGAACCGCATCGTCGCCGACGTGCCCGTGCACGACCTGGTCGTGGGCACCGGCGAGGGCCAGGTCGAGCTGAAGAAGCTGCGTACGACCATGCTGAAGCTCCCCCGCGTCCTGTCCGGCCCGCAGGTCACCGTGACCAACGACCGGCTGCGCGCCCTGGGCGACCTGATGAGCAACATGCCGCTGCCCAAGGGCCCGATGCCGAAGGGCATGCGCATGCCCAAGGGGGGCAACCCCAGGGGCCGCTGACCCTCGGCACCTCGCAGGACGACTCCGCGACGCCGGTACGGCGATGGGGGCGACCGGATCACTCCGGTCGCCCCCATCGCCGTACCGCACGCGCGTGGCCGTCCCACGGCTCCGCGCGCGCCGCGTCAGATCCGGACCTCCACGGTGCGCGCCAGCCGGTCGTGCAGGCCCCGGCCGTCGCGGTCCCAGATCAGCGCCGGCAGGGCGAGGCACAGCAGCACCGAGCGCAGCAGGGCGCGCACGGGGCTCGGGCGGCCCGTGGCGAGGTCGACCACGCGCAGGCCGAGCAGGCGCTTGCCCGGGGTGTAGCCGACCGTGCCGACGGTCAGCACGCTCAGCACGAAGAAGATCAGCAGGGCCCAGTTGCCGGTCACCTGGTCGTAGCCGTCCGTGATCAGGCCGTATGCGATCAGGAGGCACAGGCCCCAGTCGACGGCCATGGCGCCGATCCGCCGGCCCGGGCGGGCGATCGACCCCGGCCCCTCCTCCGGCAGACCGAGCTGCTCGCCCCGGTACCCGAGGTCCGCGCCGGACTCCTCGATGGCCGCGCGCGGCCCGGAAAGCCACGATCCGATTGCTTGCCTGTTGTCCACCCGTCCACGGTACTGCGCCCGTACCTGACCTCCGGACGGAGGGGGCGTGAAGGGTGCGCCGACGGGCAGACGGCAGGGTGTGCCGGGCGCGGGAGAGGCCTAGGCTGGAACGGAGCCGGTTAACTTCTGCGAAACAAATGGGTCACGCCCGAGAAATCACCCGTCCCTAGGGTCGAGGAAGCGTGTGCCACCCGCACTGGCCGCACGAACGATCTACCACCCCGGCGGGACGGTCGGGAGTAGGAGGAGCTGGATGTTCCAGAACGCCGACGAGGCCAAGAAGTACATCGCCGACGAGGACGTCAAGTTCGTCGACGTCCGGTTCTGCGACCTGCCGGGCGTCATGCAGCACTTCACGTTGCCCGCCGCGGCGTTCGACCCCGACGACGAGCAGGCCTTCGACGGCTCCTCGATCCGCGGCTTCCAGGCCATCCACGAGTCGGACATGTCCCTGCGCCCCGACCTGTCGACCGCGCGCGTCGACCCGTTCCGCCGGGACAAGACCCTCAACATCAACTTCTTCATCCACGACCCGATCACGGGCGAGCAGTACTCCCGCGACCCGCGGAACGTGGCGAAGAAGGCCGAGGCCTACCTCGCCTCCACGGGCATCGCCGACACGGCGTTCTTCGGCCCGGAGGCGGAGTTCTACGTCTTCGACTCCGTCCGCTTCGCCACCAGCGCGAACGAGTCCTTCTACCACATCGACTCCGAGGCCGGTGCCTGGAACACGGGTGCGCTGGAGGACAACCGCGGTTACAAGGTCCGCTACAAGGGCGGCTACTTCCCGGTCCCGCCGGTCGACCACTTCGCCGACCTGCGCGCCGAGATCTCCCTGGAGCTGGAGCGGTCCGGCCTCCAGGTCGAGCGCCAGCACCACGAGGTGGGCACGGCCGGCCAGGCGGAGATCAACTACAGGTTCAACACGCTGCTCGCCGCGGCCGACGACCTCCAGCTCTTCAAGTACATCGTGAAGAACGTGGCGTGGAAGAACGGCAAGACGGCGACCTTCATGCCGAAGCCGATCTTCGGCGACAACGGCTCGGGCATGCACGTCCACCAGTCGCTGTGGTCGGGCGGCGAGCCCCTCTTCTACGACGAGCAGGGCTACGCCGGCCTGTCGGACACCGCGCGCTACTACATCGGCGGCATCCTCAAGCACGCCCCGTCGCTGCTGGCCTTCACCAACCCGACGGTGAACTCCTACCACCGCCTGGTGCCGGGCTTCGAGGCGCCGGTGAACCTGGTCTACTCGCAGCGCAACCGCTCGGCCGCGATGCGCATCCCGATCACGGGCTCGAACCCGAAGGCCAAGCGCGTCGAGTTCCGCGCCCCGGACGCCTCCGGCAACCCGTACCTGGCCTTCTCGGCCCTGCTGCTGGCGGGCCTGGACGGCATCAAGAACAAGATCGAGCCGGCCGAGCCGATCGACAAGGACCTCTACGAGCTGGCTCCCGAGGAGCACGCCAACGTGGCGCAGGTCCCGACCTCGCTCGGTGCGGTCCTGGACCGCCTGGAGGCCGACCACGAGTTCCTCCTCCAGGGCGACGTGTTCACCCCGGACCTGATCGAGACGTGGATCGACTTCAAGCGGGCGAACGAGATCGCCCCGCTCCAGCTGCGTCCGCACCCGCACGAGTTCGAGATGTACTTCGACGTGTGATCGACGCCCGGCCCGTCCGGACCGTCCGGCGCCCCCGTCTCCTGTCCGTCAGGGGGCGGGGGCGCCGTCGTCGGCCGGAAACCGGCCCTGTCGGAACCCGGTCCGGGATCATGGATACTGACACGGTTGTTCGAGTCAGGGGACGGGGAGAGGGATCGGACATGTCCGAACGGGACGACGAGGAGCGCGAGTTCGACCTGCGGTGGGCGGACGGCGCCGAGCACAAGGAGCCTTCCGCACGTGCCCGGATGCTCGCCGCGCGCTGGAAGGAGAACCCGCCCGGACCGGTCCCCTTCCGCGCCGATCCCGAGCACGTGGGCCGCTCCGCACGCCGGTCGTCGTGGGTGTCGACCGTCGTGGTGCTGGGCTGTGTGGCGGCGGTGATCGTCCTGCTGGGGTACGTCAACTTCCGGGCGCCCTACTAGGGGGTGCCGGACACCGCGTGGGACGCGGCGGTGTCCGGCGTCAGTTCAGCGCGAGTACCGCATCAGCGCCCGCACCATGTGGCACGTCGTGTCCGACGGCGGGTGGACGCCGATGGTCTGCGCGGCGCTCCTTATCCTCTCGTTGCCCGCCTGGTTCGGCAGGTGGACGCCGGAGTCGAGCAGGGCGATGGCCAGCCGCATCGCCTTGAGCCGGCGGTTGTGCGAGACGTACCACTCGCGGGGGCGGCCCGCCGGCAGCGGACGCTTCTCCACGGGTTCGTACGGCAGGTCGAGCAGGACGGGCCGCTTGGCGGTGGACTGGGTGGGCAACGGCTTCGGCTTCAGTGCGGCAGCGGGCACGGGCATCCTCCTGTCGCGGTCAGGGCGCCGTCCGGACCACCCGGCGACACCCTCGAACACTGCTTCCATTTTACCGCCCCCCACTGACAAAAGCCCCTGGCCACAAGGGCTTTCGGGGTCGCTGTGGCGCACGGGGCGAACGGGTTCCCGCGCCCCGGGCTACGGTGTGCGGCATGGAGATCTGGATCAACCCGGCCTGTTCCAAGTGCCGCAGCGCGATCGGCCTGCTGGACGCCGAGGGCGCCGACTACACGGTCCGTCGCTACCTGGAGGACGTACCGAGCGAGGACGAGATCCGCGAGGTGCTCACCCGCCTCGGGCTCGAACCGTGGGACATCACCCGCGCCCAGGAGGCCGCCGCCAAGGAACTGGGCCTGAAGGACTGGCCCCGCGACGAGGCGTCACGCCCCCGCTGGGTCGCCGCGCTCGCCGCACACCCGAAGCTGATCCAGCGTCCGATCATCACGGCGGACGACGGGACGGCCGTCGTGGGCCGCACCGACGAGGCGGTTCGGGACGCCCTGTCCCGCTGACCCGTGGCTCGCCCCGGCCGGGGAGGAAAGACTGTGACGCAGGTTACTCACGCGTACCGCGTCGGTCGCTGAGCAACTCCGTTCGGTATCTCGTACATAGCGGCGTACGCTCCCCCAGCTCTCAGGAGGCGCGCATGTCGCGCAGAAGAAGTCTCGGTACGAGGAAGAGGATCGCGCTGCTGCTCGGCGCGGCGACGGTGGCGGGTGGCGGGGCGTTCGTGGCGGCGAACGCCTCGAACGCCACCCAGCCCGCCCAGCACGCCCGGACGAAGTCCGCTCAGGACTCCTCCGTCTGCCAGGGCCTGGCCACCGCGCTCGGCAACAACCAGCGCTTCATCGAGGGCCAGCGGGCCGCTCCCGACGCGCAGTCCGAGGCCCGGATCGCCAACCGCGAGGCGGTCCTCGCGGAGATCGAGCGCAAGCAGGAGGCGTCCGGCTGCACGGTCGGGGAGTCGGCTCAGGACTCCCAGGCCGCGCGGCCGCCGCAGAACGGCGCGGAGGCGGGCCGGGACGCCGGACAAGGGGCGGGTCAGGACGCCGGGCAGGAAGCGGGCCGGGCGGGAGGCGCCGCCCAGGCCGGTGAGCAGGTGTGCGCCGGCTCCACCGTCACCCTCTCCGGCGAGGGCGGCGCGCCCGCCGCGTCCAGCGACCAGTTCCCGGTGGGCACCAGGCTCAGGGTGACCAACCTGGACAACGCCAAGTCCACGACGGTGGAGGTCGCCTCCGCCTCGGGGAGCTGCGTACTGCTCAACAACGCGGCCTTCGAGCAGGTCCGGGAGGAGGGCAAGTTCCTGATCCGGCGGGCGCTGATCGAGAAGGTGGCGTGAGGATCACTCCCGTGAGGATCACTCCCGCGAGCCTCACGCCGACGGGGTGAGGAACCCGGCGAGGCGGCCGCCCAGTTCGGGCGGGGCACCCTGCGGCAGCGCGTGGTGGGACACGTCCGGCAGTTCGCGCAACGCCACGGCATGCACCCCACCGACGTCCGCGCGCTGATCGCGCTCATGGACGCGTCCAGGGCGGGTGAGGCGATGACCGCGGGGCGGTCGGGTGCCGCCCTCGGGCTGAACTCGGCGGGGACCACCGCCCTGGTCGACCGGCTGGAACGGGCCGGTCACGTGCGTCGGGTGCGCGACGACCGGGACCGGCGCAGGGTCACCGTCGAGGTGGACGAGCGGGCCGTCGCCCTCGGCTGGTCCCACTTCGGGCCGCTGGTCGGGCAGGCGGTGGAGCTGCTGCGCGGGTACGACGAGCGGGAGTGGGGAGCGATCGCCTCCTTCCTGGCCGGCGTGCGGGACGCGGCGGCCGCGGACGGGCGGGAGCCGTGAGAGTCGCGCCACACCGACCGCAGGTAACACGGGGTTCACATACGGGCAACGGACGGGAAATCGCCTGTTGGCACGCTGCACGGCAGTAGACGCGACGCCCCGGTCCGGCCCGGCGCCGCAGCACCCGCAAGTGCGCCCAGACCCACCCCGAAGGATGTGTCCCCGTGACCTTCAAGGCCGAGTACATCTGGATCGACGGCACCGAGCCGACGGCCAAGCTCCGTTCCAAGACGAAGATCATCACGGACACCCCCGCGGGCCTGGACGCCCTGCCGATCTGGGGCTTCGACGGCTCCTCCACCAACCAGGCCGAGGGCAGCTCCTCGGACTGCGTCCTCAAGCCGGTCTTCGCCTGCCCCGACCCGATCCGCGGCGGCGACGACATCCTGGTGCTGTGCGAGGTCCTCGACACGGACATGACCCCGCACCCCAGCAACACCCGAGCCGCGCTGGCCGAGCTGGCCGAGCGGTTCGCCGCACAGGAGCCGATCTTCGGCATCGAGCAGGAGTACACCTTCTTCAAGGGCGCCCGCCCGCTCGGCTTCCCCGAGGGCGGCTTCCCGGCCGCGCAGGGCGGCTACTACTGCGGCGTCGGCTCGGACGAGATCTTCGGCCGCGACGTCGTCGAGGCCCACCTGGAGAACTGCCTGAAGGCCGGTCTCGGCATCTCCGGCATCAACGCCGAGGTCATGCCCGGCCAGTGGGAGTTCCAGGTCGGCCCGCTGGCGCCGCTGGAGGTCTCCGACCAGCTGTGGGTCGCCCGCTGGCTGCTCTACCGCACCGCCGAGGACTTCGGCGTCTCCGCCACCCTCGACCCCAAGCCGGTCAAGGGCGACTGGAACGGCGCGGGCGCGCACACCAACTTCTCCACCAAGGCGATGCGCGAGTCCTACGACGCGATCATCACCGCCGCCGAATCGCTCGGCGAGGGCTCCAAGCCGATGGACCACGTCAAGAACTACGGCGCCGGCATCGACGACCGCCTGACCGGCCTGCACGAGACCGCCCCGTGGAACGAGTACTCCTACGGCGTCTCCGACCGCGGCGCCTCGGTCCGCATCCCGTGGCAGGTCGAGAAGGACGGCAAGGGCTACATCGAGGACCGCCGTCCCAACGCCAACGTCGACCCGTACGTGGTGACCCGCCTGCTCGTCGACACCTGCTGCACCGCGCTGGACAAGGCCGGCCAGGTCTGACCCGGCCTCCCACCCGCTCCGCAGGGCGCCCACCACGACGGTGGGCGCCCTGCGCGCTGCCCGCGCGGCCGGACGGCGGCGACTTCGCGCCGATCGGCGTCCACGCAGTGAGAGGAGGCTCCTGCCGCGGGCCCGCGTCTGCTTCAATGGGCCCATGGCCAGCTTCCGGAAGCACGCAGTGACAGGTCGCCATGACCTCGAGCCCTTCTGGCCCTCCCGTCAGCACGACGACTTCGACCGGGTGTGTTGCCGCGCGACGATCGCGCCGGCCCGCTAGGAAGCCGTACCCCCACCGGGCGTACCCCCCAGGCCGTACACCACCGGGCTCACACCCCCGGGGCGTACCCCCTCCGGGCCTTCCGCCGGCGCGCACGACGTACGTCCCCGCGACGCGCCCGATCACCGACTCGCGCCCGTCGCCCCACCCGACGAACCTCTCGCGCGAAAGAGCTGACGTCTCATGGCGACCACCCGTTCCCTGTCCACCGTCACCCTCGACTCCCCCACCCCCGCCCCCGCCCTGCCCCCCTCCGTCGGCCACCGGCACGGACTGCGCGCCGTCGACCGGGACGAGACGGTGGACGTCACGGACTTCCTGCCGCCGGGTGCCACCTGGCTGCCCGCTCCCCCGCACACCCTGCCCTCGCTGCCGGGCCGCCCGCCGATGGTCGGCTACCTGGTGCTCGTCCCGGCCGACCAGCAGCCGCCGTTCCTGCCCGTCGGCGGCCTCGCGACGGCGGCGAACGACACCGGGGAGGAGCCCGGCGGGCAGGGCGGCGGACAGGCCGGCGACCCGCTCGTCCGGATCGACGCCGCGCGGCGCACGGCGGCGGTCGACGGCCGAGAACTCGACCTGACCTACCTGGAGTTCGAGCTGCTCGCCCACCTCGTCACCCATCCCCACCGGGTGCACACCCGTGACCAGTTGGTCATGACGGTGTGGGGGTACGGCCACGTGGGCGACGGCCGCACCGTCGACGTGCACGTCGCGCGGCTGCGCCGGAAGCTCGGCGCCGAGCACCGGCGGACGATCCAGACCGTGCGGCGCGTCGGCTACAAGTACACGCCGCCCACGGGACGCTGAGTCTCTGCTGTCGGCAGACGGGCGTTCCCGTCGGTCCGCGCGCCGGGCACAGTGGCCCGCATGAGGCTACTGGTGCTGGGCGGTACGGAGTTCGTGGGGCGGGCCGTGGTGGAGGCGGCGCTCGGTCGCGGCTGGGAGGTGACCGTCTTCCACCGCGGGCGGCACGCGCCACCGCCCGGTGTCCGGTCGCTGCACGGCGACCGCACCGCCCCCGACGGACTCACCGCCCTGGCCGACGACACGTGGGACGCCGTCGTCGACACCTGGTCGTCGGCGCCCCGCGCGGTGCGGGACTCGGCGCGGCTGCTGCGGGGCCGCGCCTCCCGCTACGTGTACGTGTCGAGCTGCTCGGTGTACGCCTGGGCCCCGCCCGCCGGGTACACCGAGGAGGCCGCGCTCGTCGACGGCGCCTCGGCGGACGCGGAACAGACCGACTACGCCCGGGACAAGCGGGGCGCCGAGCTGGCCGTCCTGGACGCCTTCGGCGCGGACCGCTCGGTGCTCGCCCGGTCCGGGCTGATCCTCGGCCCGTACGAGAACATCGGGCGGCTGCCCTGGTGGCTGACCCGCGTGGCACGCGGCGGCCCGGTGCTCGCGCCGGGCCCGCGGGACCTGCCCGTGCAGTACGTCGACGTCCGCGACCTGGCCGACTGGGTCCTCGGCGCCGTGGAGCGGGAGCTGAGCGGACCGTACAACCTGGTCTCGCCGCAGGGACACGCCACGATGGGCGCCCTGCTCGACGCCTGTGTCACCGCCACCGGCGCCCCGGCCGAGCTGCGCTGGACCGAGCCCGGCACCGTCCTCGCCGCCGGGGTCGAGCCGTGGACGCAGCTGCCGGTGTGGACACCGCCGGGCAGCGACCTGCACGACGCCCTGCACGGCGCGGACGTCTCCCGGGCACTGGCGACCGGCCTGGCCTGCCGCCCGGTCGGCGCCACCGTCAGCGACACCTGGTCCTGGCTGGAGGGGATCGGCGGCACGGCACCCCGGCGCCCGGACCGTCCGCCGGTCGGTCTCGACCCGGAGACGGAGGCGAAGGTCCTCGCGGCCGACCGGGGCGCACCCGGGGAAGCCTGACCCGCCCCGCCCCACCCCGCGGCGCCCCGGCCCGCCCCGACCGGGAGGCGTCCGAGGCACCGGCGACCCGGCGGGGGTGTACCTGGCACCACCCCCGGACCGGGGGGCTCGGCCCCGTGACCGGCCGCCGCGGCCCGGGCGAGACTACGGGCATGGACATCGAGACGAAGAACAGCGGCGTCGGCGCGGGGCCCGGCCGGGACCCGGCACCGGCACGGGACGTGGCCCTGGCGGCCGTGCGGGGGCTCGCGCTGGTGCCGCTCTGCCTGATCGGCTCGGTGCTGTGCTTCTGCCTCACCCTCGTGTCCGTCGCCCTGATCCCGATCGGGATCGGCCTCGTCACCACACCCTGGGTGCTCACGGGCGTACGGGCGGTCGCGGACCGTCGGCGGCTGCTCGCCGCCGAGTGGGCGGGGGTGCGCATCCCGCGGGCGTACCGGCCCCTGCCGGCGGACGCCAATCCGTGGGCGCGCACCTTCGGCATGCTCGGCGACCCCGCGACCTGGCGCGACTTCCGCTGGCTGCCGGTCGACATGACGGCGGGCACCGTCACCGCGCTGCTGGCCTTCGCGCTGCCGCTGTACCCGCTGGAGGGGTTCGCGATCGCGGCCGGCCTGTGGCGGGTCCTGCCCGACGGCTACTGGTACGGCTTCGTCCGGGTCACCGACCAGACCTCCGCCCTCTACGCCGCGGGCCTCGGCGCCGTGCTGCTGCTCGCCGCCCTCTGGCTCACCCCGCGCCTGCTGCGCGCCCACTTCCGGCTCACCGGCGCGGTCCTCGGCTCCGGCCAGGGCGAACTGGCCGAGCGGGTGCGGGTGCTGACCGAGACCCGGCGCGACGCCGTGGACACCTCCGCCGCCGAGCTGCGCCGCATCGAGCGCGACCTGCACGACGGGGCGCAGGCCCGGCTGGTCGCCATGGGCATGGACCTCGGCACCATCGAGGCGCTGCTGGAGAAGGACCCGGAGCAGGCCAGGAAGCTGCTCGCGCAGGCCCGGCGGTCCTCCGCCGACGCCCTGACCGAGCTGCGGGAACTCGTGCGCGGCATCCACCCGCCGGTGCTCGCCGAGCGCGGCCTCGGGGACGCCGTACGCGCCCTGGCACTGCGGCTGCCGGTGGACGCCGAGGTCGCCGTGGACCTGCCCGGCCGCGCGGAGGCGCCCGTGGAGGCCGCCGCGTACTTCGCGGTCAGCGAGGTCCTCACCAACGCCGTGAAGCACTCAGGTGCCGACCGGCTCTGGATCGACGTGCACCACGCCGAGGGGCGCCTGCGCGTCGCCGTCACGGACAACGGCAGGGGCGGGGCGGCGGTGGCCGCCGGGTCGGGACTCGCGGGGGTGGAACGGCGGCTCGGTACATTCGACGGCGTCATGGCCGTCAGCTCGCCCGCGGGCGGCCCCACCATGGTCACCATGGAGATCCCTTGCGCGTTGTCCTAGCCGAAGACCTGTTCCTGCTGCGCGACGGACTCGTCCGGCTCCTGGAGGCCCACGACTTCGAGATCGCCGCGGCCGTGGAGACCGGCCCCGAGCTGTCCCGGGCGCTGGCCGAGCTGGAGCCGGACGTCGCCGTGGTCGACGTCCGGCTGCCGCCCACCCACACCGACGAGGGCCTGCAGTGCGCGCTGGAGGCCCGCCGCCGGAAGCCGGGGCTGCCGGTCCTGGTCCTCTCCCAGCACGTGGAGCAGCTGTACGCGCGCGAGCTGCTCGCCGACGGCACCGGCGGGGTCGGGTACCTGCTCAAGGACCGGGTCTTCGACGCCGAGCAGTTCGTGGACGCGGTACGGCGGGTGGCGGCGGGCGGCACGGTGATGGACCCCCAGGTCATCCAGCAGCTGCTCAGCCGGCGTGCGGCGGCGGACCGGCCGCTGGAGCGGCTGACGCCCCGGGAGCTGGAGGTGCTGGAGCTGATGGCGCAGGGGCGGACGAACGCGGCGATCGCGGGCAAGCTCGTCGTGACGGAGCGGGCGATCGCGAAGCACACGGCGAACATCTTCGCCAAGCTGAGCCTGGAGGTCTCGGACGACGACAACCGCCGTGTGCTGGCGGTTCTCGCGTATCTGGACCACGGTCGCTGACCTCGTCCGCCCCACGGGACCCGGCAATCACCCAGACGGCTGAACACCCCAGGGACCGACTCCGTAAGGAAGGGAGCCGCTTCACTCCTGTCGGGCGCCCTCGATGCCCCGCAAGGAAGTCAGAGGAGTTCCATGGGACGCAACACAAGAAAACGCCGTTCGCCGCTGGCCACCAAGGTCGTAGCCGGGGCGGCGGCCCTGGCGGTCGGCGGGGGCGGGCTGCTGTGGGCCAACTTCCACGCCTCGGCGCACGAGGAGGGCCCCGGGCAGCATCGCACGAGGTCCGCCGCCGCGCAGGTCGCGACGATCGACTGTCCCGACGTGGGCCAGCAGATCTCCGGCGTGCCGGACCGGGCGCGCGGTGAGGTCGACGGCGAACTGGCCACGCTGGACAGCCAGATCACCGACGCCTACCAGCGACTCGCCACCACACGGCAGGCGCAGGCGGGTGACGCGCAGTACGTCCGCAACGCCATCCTCGGCCCGCTGAAGGACCGGCGGAAGGCGATCATCGACCGGATCCAGCTGGAGATCAACCGGGCCGGCGGCCGGGCCGACGACAACCTGGACGAGCTGGCCGGTTGCGAGGGACAGCCCGCCGAGCAGCCGCAGGACGGAGACGGGCAGGACGGCGGAGGCCAGGACGACGGCGGTCAGGACGGGGGCGGCCAGGACGACGGCCAGAACCAGGACGACAACGGCAACGGCGTCGCGGGCCCGGTCGCCGACGACTTCGTCGACATCAACGACGTCCAGCCGAACTCCCGCAACAGCCAGAACGGACTGGCGGCCGACGGTGACGGCGGTTCCACCGGAACCTTCACCACGGACTGCGGTGTCAACGAGAACAACCTCTTCAACAGTGACAACCTGATCGCCGCCCCGGGCGTCGACAACGGCGCCCACCACACGCACGACTACGTCGGCAACCAGGACAACGACGCCTTCTCCAGCGACGAGGACTTGGCGGCCGCGGACACCTCCTGCCGGAACCAGGGCGACAAGTCCACCTACTACTGGCCGGTGCTGCGCCTCCAGGACGGTACGCAGGAGTTCGACGCGAACGAGCAGGGCGGTGGCGCCGAGGGCAACATCGGCAGGATCCTCGAACCGGCCCAGGCCGAGCTGAGGTTCGTCGGCAACCAGCAGGGCGACGTGGTCGCCATGCCGAGGTTCCTGCGCATCATCACCGGTGACGCCAAGTCCTTCACCAACGGCGACGCGAACGCCAACAGCTCCTGGAGCTGTACCGGCTTCGAGGACCGGCAGGTCACGGACAAGTACCCGCTGTGCCCCGAGGGCAGCCAGGTGGTGCGCACGGCCAACTTCCAGAGCTGCTGGGACGGCCAGAACATCGACAGCGCCAACCACCGGGACCACATGGCGTTCGTCCAGGCGGACGGCAGCTGCCCGGGCGGCTTCCAGGCCATCCCCCAGCTCCAGGTCCGCCTGGTGTACGACATCCCCACCCCGACCGTCGAGAACGGCCAGGTGCGGAACCCGTACGCCGTGGACAGCTTCCCGGAGCAGCTGCACAAGCCGATCACCGACCACAACGACTTCATCAACGTCATGGACGAGGACCTGATGAACGAGGTCGTCGACTGCATCAACAACGGCGAGGACTGCCAGTAGCCGCGCCACCGCCGCGGCACGAGGGCCGGTGACGGGGAGACCCGCCGCCGGCCCTCTTCGCCGTCCCCCGGTCGGGGTCAGCCGCCGTGCCCGCCGTGCCCGGCCGGGTGCGCGCCGCCGTCGTGCCGCGCGCCCTCCTCCAGGGTGCCGCCGAGCCGGCCGCGCAGGCCGGCCACGACGTCCTCGTGGCCGACGGCCACCCACTTGCGGCCGACGAGGTAGTGACCGCCGTAGTCCTTGGCCGTGTTGATCCACTCGCGCTGGCCCCGGTCGGTGGCGAAGGTGGCGAGGACGTACTTCTCCTCGCCCTTCTCGCACAGCGCCTGGCGGATGGTGTCGGCGTCGGTCTGCATGTTCGGGTTGCACTCCACCTCGGCGGCCAGGTGCTCCAGGCTGCCGGTAGCGGTCTCGGGCACGGCCGCCGTGCCGTCCCCGTCGGCTCCGCAGCCCGTCAGCGCCACCACCGCCGCCGCTGCCGCCAGCGCGAGCATCGGTCGGGTCAGCCTCATGTGTTCCTCCGGTCCGTTTCCGGCGTCATGCCGCGCAAAGCCCCGGCGAGGGCTTTCGTCATCGATACGGCCCCGAGGCGCGAAGTACTCAGAAGGCGAAGGGGCATTCGGTGACGCACGTGTCCTTACGGGCACGGTCGTGCGAAAGTGGCGCCGTGGACCAGGACTGGGAAGACCGTGTCGCCGCCGCATGGGCGGCGTTCGACGACCGCACCGACACCGGGGACGACGGCGCCGCCTTCCGCGCGGTGATCGACGCCCTCGCCGACGAGTTGCCCGCCGACAGCCCCCTCGGCCTGTTCGAGCGGGCCTGCGCCTGGGACTCCACGGGCCACTCCGACCGGGCCGTGCCGCTGTACCGTGAGGCGCTGGCCCGCGGTCTGGGCGAGGTCAGCGGTTACAAGGGCCGCCGGGCGAAGATCCAGCTCTCCAGCTCGCTGCGCAACACCGGTCACCCGCAGGAGGGAGTGAAGCTGCTCTCACCCGAACTGCTCGCCCCCTCCGACGAGTTGGACGACGCGGTGCGCGCCGTGCTGGCGCTCTGCCTGTCGAGCATGGGCCGCGACCGCGAGGGCCTGTCACTGGTGCTCGGCGCACTGGCACCCCATCTTCCGCGCTACCAGCGCTCGATGGCCACCTACGCGCGGCTGCTCGTGGAGACCGACGACTAGCCCCGCCCGCGCACGGTGACCATCCACCGATTCGCTCGTTCTGCTGAACGTGCAGTCACAGGATGTCGCCCCGCCCCCCGCATCGTCCTCCGTCTCCTCGGCCGACCCGGTCGTCGACGTCGAGCAGGCCGAGGCCGCGCTCGTCGAGCACTATCCGCGCCTGGTCCGGCTCGCCTACCTGGTGCTGCCGCCGGGCCTCGGCCGCAGCCGCCGGGTCCTGACCGCGCACGCCCTCACCCAGCGCGCACTGCCCCGGAACCGGACGACGACCCCCGTGGTCCCGGCCCAGTCGGCCGGTCGCGACCTCGACCCCGGATACGCCCTGATCCGCCTCCGGGTGGTCCGTACGGCGCTGGAGGCCGGCCTGCCCCTCATGCGGCGCGCCCGGCCCAAGCGGTCCCAGCTGCCGCCGCTGCTGCCCCAGGTGCGCGGGCTCAAGCTCTTCCCGCGCTCCGGCGGCGCCGACGAACTCGCCCTGGACCAGCAGCTGTCCGCCCTGACCGCGCCGGGCCGGGCCGCCTATGTGCTGCGCGGGCTGGAGAACCTCCCCGACGGCGCCGTGCGGCAGCTGCTCGCGGCCGCCGGGGTCGCCGACGCCGACGCCGCGCTGCGGGAGGCCGACGAGGTGCCCGCCCGGTACGCGCTGCTCGCCTCCCCCGAGTTCGACCCCTGCTCGTTGCAGGCCCGGCCGACCGATCTGATGCGCCGCCGGCAGCACACGAGGGCCGCCCTGGTCGCCGGGGCGGCCCTCGTGGTGTGCGGGGCGCTGCTGGGGCCGCCCGGCGACGGCTGGGGGCCGGACGGCGCCGCCGCCCCCGCGTACGCGCGGAACCCGGCGGCCGAGGCGGCCCTGGACCCGGCCGGGCTGACGAAGGCCGCCCCCGCCGCGTGGAAGACCTCGGCGCGCACCGACTTCTCGGTGTGGCCGGCCCGCGGTGACCTCACCGGTGACGAGGAGCTGCTGCGCCGCGCCCTGGCCGTGTGGGCCCGGCCCGGCGAGAGCGTGGGCGTCTCGGCGACGCCGGGCACCGCGACCGGCGGCCCGGCCGGCCCGCCCCAGCTGCTGTACGCCGGAGCCGTCGACAACGCGCGCGTGGTGATCCTCCACGACGGTCTGCGGCTCGTCCGGTACGCCGAGCCGAAGGACGGCGCGGCCGGCGCCGCCCTGGACTTCGCGCGCACCGACGGCGCCCGCCGGTCCGAGGCGAACGCGGTGGTCCTGGGCCGGGCCGACGGCAACGTCCGTTACCTGACGGCACCCTGGGTGACCAGGGCGGCCGGGCGGGACCTCACCGAACCGGACGCCGGTGCCCGGGACCTGACGCTGACCGACGGCGTGACCTCGCCGCTGGCCAGCCCCGTGCAGCAGCAGTCCGGCGCGTGCACGTCCTGGAACGCGCTGGAGCTGGCCGACGGCTCGGACACCCGTCTGGTGACCGACCTCGGCGAGCTGGTGCCGGCCCGCCTCACCACCGGCCGTCCCGGCTCGGTGAAGGACGCCTCCGGCGCACAGGCGGCGGCCTGGGCGCCGTACGCCTGCTCGCTGGGGTCCGTGCGCGGCCAGGGTGTGCGGTCGGTGAACGCCTGGGAGTACGCGAGTCAGCCGCTGCCGGACGCGAGCGGTGCCGGTGCCTGGGTGTGCACCCGGGCCGAGACCTGGCGGGGCGACGGCGCCCGGGTGCTGGCCCAGTTCCGGACGCCGGGCGGGGTGCAGGGCGCGGTGGCGGCGAAGGCGCAGGACGTGCCGGCGTGCGGCGAGCGCGACCCGCACGTGCTGGCCGGGGTGCTGTGGAAGTCGGAGGGCGGGCACTGGTACCTGCTCGCCGCCGGGGACCGGGGCACCGGGCGGATCGAGGCGAGCGGCGGCATCAGCGACTCCGCCGACGGGAACCTGCTGACGGCGAAGGCCGAGCAGGGTGCGCGGGCCGAGCTGAAGGGCACCCTGGAAGGCGGCCGGACGATCGGCGGGCTGCGCTGAGGCCCGCGGACCACGTCGGCCGGCACGCGGAGCGACGATCACCGGACCTGTGAACACCGATGCCCGGTCCGACCCGTTCGGGGGCCGGATTCGATCGGTAAGGTGTTCGTATGACTACCGGGGTGCGTCGCAGAATGGGCGTCGAGGAGCGGCGGCGGCAGTTGATCGGCGTCGCGCTCGAGCTGTTCAGCCGCCGCTCGCCCGACGAGGTCTCCATCGACGAGATAGCGTCGGCCGCGGGCATCTCGCGTCCGCTCGTGTACCACTACTTCCCCGGCAAACTCAGCCTGTACGAGGCCGCGTTGCAGCGTGCCTCGGACGATCTCGCGGCCCGGTTCGTGGAGCCGCGGGAGGGTCCGCTGGGCGCGCGGCTGCTGCGGGTGATGGGCCGCTACTTCGACTTCGTCGACGAGCACGGCCCCGGGTTCTCGGCGCTGATGCGCGGCGGTCCGGCAGTCGGCAGCTCCACGACGAACGCCCTCGTGGACTCCGTACGGCAGGCCGCGTATGTCCAGATCCTTTCGCACCTGGACGTCGCCGACCCGCCCGCGCGTCTCGAACTGGTCGTCCGCTCCTGGATCTCGCTGGCCGAGTCGACGGCCCTGATCTGGCTGGACGGGCGTCGCATCCCGCGCGCCGAGCTGGAGACCCAGCTGGTGCACGACTTCGCCGCGCTGACCGCGGTGAGCGCCGCCCACGACGAGGAGATGGGCGCGCTGCTGCGCCGGGTCCTCGCCGAGGAGCCGGCCGACGGCCCGTTCGGGGACCTGGTCGGCCGGCTGATCGCGTTGGCGTCGTAGCTCAGACCTCGGCCTTGCGGTAGGACGGGTCGAGGTCGCGCACCTCGGCCGACAGGTGCAGGGTGACCCCGTCCCGGGGCTTGACGTGCCCCCGCAGCAGTTCCACCACGGCCTCGGTGAGCCGCGCCTTGGTCTCGTCGGAGCGTCCGGCGAGCAGGGCGATCGAGACGTTCACGATGGCGTGCCGCTCCCGCTCGCCCCCGACGGCCTCGTCCTCGCTGCGCAGGATCCGCGTCTTGCACGCCTCCAGCCGCGCGGCGGCCGTGTCGACGACCACCGGGTGCAGGGCGAGCGCGAACTCCTCCCAGTCGATGTCGTCGAGGGACGCGGAACGCTCGACGGTGATCTGCGGCATGGGTGCTCCTGTTCTACGGCGGACAGGAGCACCCTAACCGCAGCGTCCCGCTAGCCCGCGCGGGTGTATACGGCCACGGTGCGGGCCGGGACCGTGAAGGTGCCCGATTCCCGCGCGTAGGCGGCCTTCTTCACGACGGGGTCGGTTCCGGACGCCTGCGCCGGGTGCAGTCGGTAGCCGGTTCCGGCCGCCGCCTCGACGCGCTGGTGCTGCCGCTCGGGCGTGGCGTTGAAGACGACCACCAGGTCACCGAGGCGCATGGTGATCACGCCGGGCGTCTCCTGCTCGCCGGAGAGCGGGAAGGTGAGCCGGGACTGCACCTGGCCCGCCGTGGCGAGGGAGAAGTCCTTCTCGCCCGTACGGATCCTCAGCAGGTCCCGGTAGGCCGCGGAGGCTCCCGTGATCTGCGCGCAGCCGGTCTTCACCGTGCTCAGCAGGGGCTTGGCGTAGGGCCACTTGTCCTGGTTGTCGGCGGCCGGGGGCAGGCCGCGGCCGAAGCCGTTGCCGTCGGCGCAGTTCCAGTGGACGGCGTTGAACCAGTCTCCGCTGTCATAGGAGTTGCGGTCCAGCGACTTGGAGCGCAGCAGGTCGGTGCCCGCCTGGGAGAGCGCGGGGCCCTGGGAGAGGGCGGCGGTCGCCATGGCGAGGACCTGCATACGGGCCCGGTCGTCGGCGGAGGTGTCCTTCGGCAGCTTGAAGGCGAGCGCGTCGAAGAGCGTCTCGTTGTCGTGCGCGTCGGCGTAGGCGAGGGCGTCGCCGGGTGCCTCGGCGTATCCGGCGGGGGCGCCGTTGTAGTCGACCTCGGAGCCCTTGACCTCCTTGCCGCTGGTGTCGGTGAAGGTGTAGCCGGCGAGGTTGCCGGAGAGGCCGACCTTGATCAGGTCCTGGTAGTGCAGCAGGCGGGCCCGCTGCTCGGCCGGGGTGCCGCCCGCCTCGGAGCCGTTGGGCTCGGTGAACAGGCCGGAGGCGAAGCCCTGGACGCCGGGGTCCTCGTCGAAGGGGCCGCCGCCGCGCACGGCGTCGCGGGCCCGGTCCGAGAAGGTCGCGACGCCGGTGCCGGCCATGTTCTTCTGGGTGGCCTGGACGAAGCGGGCGTCGTCGGCGATCTCGCCGAAGTTCCAGCCCTCGCCGTACAGGATGATCTTCCTTCCGTCGACGCCGTCCTTCGCGAGGGTCAGCGCGTCCAGCGCCTTGCGGACCGCGAGGATGTTGGCCTTCGGGTGGTGGCCCATGAGGTCGAAGCGGAAGCCGTCGACCTTGTACTCCTTGGCCCAGGTGACGACCGAGTCGACGACGAGCTTGCCCATCATGGCGTGCTCGGTGGCGGTGTTCGCGCAGCAGGTGCTGTTCGCCACCGAGCCGTCGGCGAGGAGCCGCTGGTAGTAGCCCGGGACGATCCGGTCGAGGACGCTGGTCTTCGCCTGGCCGCTCGCCGCCGTGTGGTTGTAGACGACGTCCATGACGACCCGCAGACCGTCGTCGTTGAGCGCCTTGACCATCTCGCGGAACTCGACCGTGCGGGCGGTGCCGTCCGGGTCGGTGGCGTAGGAGCCCTCGGGGACCGTGTAGTGGTACGGGTCGTAGCCCCAGTTGTAGGCGTCCTTCGCCGCCGCCTTCGCCACGCACTCCTGCTGCTTGTCGGAGTCGGCCGGGAGCGCGGCCAGGTCGCAGTCGACGGTGGCCTGGTCGGACTTCCGCTCGGGGATCGTGGCGATGTCGAAGGCGGGGAGGAGGTGGACGTGGGAGGTGCCCGCCTCCGCCAGCTCCCGCAGGTGCTTCGAGCCGTCGCTGTCCTGGTCGGTGAAGGCGCGGTAGGTGCCCCGGTGGCGGGCGTCCGCCGTCCGGTCCGCGACGGAGAAGTCGCGGATGTGCAGCTCCTGGATCTGGGCGTCCCGCAGGGGTACGGCCGCGGGCTTGTCGTAGCTCTCCCAGCCGCGCGGGGCGAGGGAGCGGTCGCCCAGGTCGACGACGAGGGAGCGCTCGGAGTCGGTGGTCAGGGCGAGCGAGTAGGGGTCGGTGACCTTGTTGGTGACGACCTCGCCGGCGTCGGGCGCCCACACCTTCACGGCGTAGCGGTAGTCCTCGCCCTTCCAGGACATCGGGCCGGTGACGGACCAGACGCCGGTGGCGTCGTCGCGCCGCATCCGGACCGTGCGGTCGTCGATCTCCAGGGACACGTGCTGCGCGGTCGGCGCCCACACGGACAGCGTGGGGCGACCGTGGCGGAAGGTGGGGCCGAGGGCGGCCTTCGTCGCGCCGGCCGCGTACAGGTCGTCGAGGGCGCCGGCGATCTGCACGCCCGTGGCCGCCAGGACGGCGCCGTCGGCGGTGCGCTGGGAGGCGACGACCTGTCCGCGCAGGGCCTCGCGCACCCGGTCGCGGTCACGCGGGTCGACGGACCAGGCGGTGTACTCCTTCAGGTGCGGGTACTTCGCCTTCTGGGCGTCGGTGAGGGTGGTTCCCGTCAAACGGAGCCACTGTTCGTCGTCGCCGGTCAGAGTGGAGTTCGCGGCCTTGATGGAGCCGGTGCGGGAGGCCAGCAGCTGGGTGGAGGCGGCGCCCTCGGAGCCGTTCCAGGCGACGGTGTTCCGGTCGATCCAGACCGCCTCGGAGGTGGTGAGGTCGACGGCGGCCGCGGAGCCCGCGGGCTGCGGCAGCAGGTACTTCTCCTCGCCGCCCAGCAGCCACACCTCGTGACCGACGGCTTCGAGGTCCAGGACCTGGTCGGTGGGCAGGTCCTTCTCGTCGCCCTTGTGGACGATGTAGCTGAGGCTGGTCGCGCCTTCGGCGAGCGGGACCTCGAAGACGGCGCCGTAGGGGTCGGTCCGTACCGGCGCCAGGGGCTTCGACCAGTCGGTGGGGTGCGCGGCGCCGCCCCAGACGTGCAGGCCCCAGCCGTCGAGGTCCCCGTCGGCGCGCTGGTAGTGGAGGACCGCCTTGGTCGTGTCCTGGGCGGGGTACTCGGGGCGCTCCGTGACGACCCGCTCCTCGCCCTGTTCGATCCACACCTCGCCGGTGCGGGTGACGTCGATGGTGCGGTCGGCGGTGACGTCCTTGTTGCCGTCCTTGTCGATGACCAGGAAGTTCACGTCGGTGGCGCCCGGCTTCAGCTTGACGTGGGCGAAGGCGCCGTAGGCGTCGCGGCCGGTGAAGGGGTGGCTGTCCGGCCACTCGGTGGCCTCGCCCTCGGCGAGGTCGCCCCAGGCGTAGAGGCCCCAGTCGTCGTAGTTCCCGTCCTCGCGCTGGTAGTGGACGATCGCGTGGTCGCGGGAGACGGCGGTGGGGGGCTGCTCGACGGGCGGGGTGCCGGTGGTCGACGCGGCCGTGGCGCCGGCGGTGCGGCCGGTCGAGTCGACGACGACCGCCTTGTAGCGCAGGGCGGTGCCGGCCGGGGTGTCCTCGCCGACGGTGTGGGTGACCCGGTAGGGGGCGTGGTCGGCGGAGCCCAGGGTGCGCCACGTGCCGTTGCCGGTCTGGGCGGCGAAGACGACGCGGTTCAGCTGCCCGCCGGTGACGTCGGCGGACAGCTCGACGGTGCCGGTGGCGCCGGGCTCGGGGGCGGTGAGGGTGATCGTCGGGGCGGTGGCGGGCTCGGCGAGCCTGCCGGCGGCCCTGAGGACGATCGCGGAGCCGGCGGGGACGGTGACGGTGACCTTCCTGTCGGCGCCGGAGCGCACGGTGGCGTCGGTGCCGTAGAGGCCGCGGAAGGTCATGCCGGCCGAACCGGTCGGGAAGGTCTCGGTCTTCGCCTCACCGGCGTTGTTGAAGGCGACGACGTACTCGGTGCCGCTGCGGGCGTCGGTACGGGAGAAGGCGTAGACGCCGGCGCCGTCGGCCGCGTGGCGCTCGGTCTGGACGCCGTCGGCGAGGGCGGGGTGGGCCTTGCGCAGCTTGGCGAGAGCACTGATCTGCCGGTAGAGCGGTGCTCGCGTGTCGTAGGCGTCCTCGGCGTGGGTGCGGTCGGTGCCGAGCTGGTCGTCGTCCAGGTAGTCGGCGGTGCGGGAGGCGAACATCGGCTGGCGGGCGTCCTTGTCGCCGCCGGCGCCGGTGAAGCCCTGCTCGTCGCCGTAGTAGATCACCGGGTTGCCGCGGCTGAGGAACATCAGCTCGTTGGCGAGCCTGCCCTTCTTCAGCAGTTCGGCGTCGGTGGCGTCCGGGTCGTCCTGCTTCAGGAAGGTGCCGAAGCGGCCCATGTCGTGGTTGCCGAGGAAGGTGACCTGTTCGTAGGCGTTGGCCTTGTCGGTCGTGTACTTCCAGTCGTCACCGAAGACCGCGGCGAGCTTCCGCGCGCTGCCGCCCTGGGAGGCGTAGGCGCGGGCCGCGTCCTGGAAGGGGAAGTCCAGCGTGGAGTCCAGGCGGCCCTGGGTGACGTACGGGGAGGTGACGGCGGTGTCGGCGGAGTAGACCTCGCCGAACATGAAGAAGTCCTCGCGGCCCTTCTTCGCGGCGTACGCGTCGAGCGCGGTGGCCCACTGGGTCCAGAACTCCATGTCGACGTGCTTCACGGTGTCGATGCGGAAGCCGTCGATGCCGAAGTCCCTGACCCACCGCTGGTAGATCTTCTCCATGCCGTCGACGACCTCGGGCCGCTCGGTCCACAGGTCGTCGAGGCCGGAGAAGTCGCCGTAGGTCGTGGACTCGCCGGCCCAGGTGGAGTCGCCCCGGTTGTGGTACATGGCGGGGTCGTTGAGCCAGGCGGGGACCTTGAGGTTCCTCTTGGCCGCCGGGACCGTCGGTGTGCGGGGGAAGGAACCCGCGTCCACCCGCGGGAAGCGGCCGGAGCCGTCGGCTTTGTCGGCGTAGGCGGCGTCGTCGAAGGGCTCGCCGTCCTTCGTCAGGTACGGGAAGGCGCCCTTGGAGAGGTAGCCGTAGGACTTCTCCTCGTAGTCGACGACGTCGGCGGTGTGGTTGGTGATGACGTCGAAGAAGACCTTCATGCCCTTGGCGTGCGCCTTGGAGATGAGGTTCTTGAGGTCCTGGTTGGTGCCGAAGTGCGGGTCGACCTGGGTGAAGTCGGTGATCCAGTAGCCGTGGTAGCCGGCGGAGGCGTTCTCCCCGGTGCCCTGCACGGGCTGGTTCTTGAAGAGGGGCGCCATCCAGATGGAGGTGGTGCCCAGGCCCTTGATGTAGTCGAGCCGGTCGGTGAGGCCCTTGAGGTCGCCGCCCTGGTAGAAGCCCTTGTCGGTGGGGTCGTGGCCGGTGGTGAGGCGGGTGCCGGTCAGGCCGCCCTTGTCGTTGCGGGTGTCGCCGTTGGCGAAGCGGTCCGGCAGGACGAAGTAGAACTGCTCGCGGGTGAGGTCGTGCCGGGCGGCGGCCTGCGCGAGCTTCGCGTCCGACGGGGGCGGGGGCGGGGCGTCGGCCCGCGCGGCGAGGGGTGGGAGGAGGGCTGCGGCGAGCGCGGCCACGGTGACGGCCGCGACCCTTCTCGCTCGTGTGGTGCGGCGCGTGTCAGGCACCGGCCTGCTCGGTATCACGGGCGTGAGCTCCTTGCGACGACGGCTCGATCGGGTCCGACCCCGGCGAGACGGTAGCGCTGTCGCAAGAGTTGCGGCAAGGGTCGTGAAAGTAACGGAAAGAACTTTCACGAACTCCCACGACCCCTGCCCCGTCCGCCCGTTCAGCAGGCGGACCTGCCGGCGTACAGCGCCAGCGCCGTGTTGCCGCCGAGCGTGGCGGTGAACTGGCCCGAACCGTTCACGGTCACCGGCCTGTTGCTCTGGACGTCGCAGTACGTCCCCGCCGGCAGCGAGGTCTGGTAGGTGCGGGTGAGCGCGCCCGGCTCGTGGTTGACGACGACGTAGCCCTTGCTGCCGCGCCCGAAGGCGATGGCGTCGTTGCCGTTGTCCCACCAGTTGGTGACCGCCTGGCCGCGCGTGGCGTTGCGGAAGGCGACCATCGATCTGATCTCGGGCCAGGCGTGCTGGCACTTCCAGCCGTCCTGCCAGCAGGCGTTCACCTGGCCGCCGTTCGGGGGGCCGGCGTCGTGGTTGGACCACTCGTAGCCGGAGTTCACGTCAGGGGCGCCGTAGGGCCAGGCCAGCATGAAGACGTTGGCGAGGGTGTAGTTCGCGCCGTCCTTGTAGTTCAGCGTGGAGCCGTTGCGCTCGGTGTCGTGGTTGTCGACGAAGACACCGGAGACGCCGCTGCCCATGTACCCCCAGCCCTCGCCGTAGTTCTTCAGGTAGGCGAGGTTCTCGTTGGTGAAGACGCGCTTGAGGTCGTAGGCGTAGCGGAACTCCTGGACGTCGCCGCTGCCGGTGTACTCGGTCGGCTGGACCGCCTCCCCGGCGCCGTGGATGACCTCGTGCTTCCAGTACACGCCCGGATTGCTCAGCCGGGACTTGATGTTCGCGAGGTCGGCGGCCGGGATGTGCTTGGCCGCGTCGACGCGGAAGCCGTCGACGCCGAGCGAGAGCAGGTCGTTCAGGTAGCCGGCGATCTTCCCGCGGACGTAGTCCTCGCCGGTGTCGAGGTCGGCGAGGCCGACCAGCTCGCAGTGCTGGACGTTGTACCGGTCCTGGTAGTTGCTGATCTGGGAGCGGCAGTCGTCGAAGTCGTACGAGGAGTAGAGGCCGGGGTAGTCGTACTTGCCGTACGACGACCCGCCGGTGCCGGTGCCGCTGCCCGCGGACATGTGGTTGACCACGGCGTCGGCGACGACCTTCACCCCGGCCGCGTGGCAGGTGTCGACCATGTTCTTGAAGGCGGCGCGGTCGCCGAGCCGCCCGGCGATCTTGTAGCTGACGGGCTGGTAGGAGGTCCACCACTGCCCGCCCTGTATGTGCTCGGCGGGCGGGGAGACCTGGACGTATCCGTAGCCGGCGGGGCCGAGGGTGCGGGTGCACTCCCGGGCGACGGAGGCGAAGTTCCATTCGAAGAGGACGGCGGTGACGTCCTTGGTGCCAGGTGGGGAGGCCTGGGCGCCAGTCGGGTGCATGACAACAGCAGCCGCCGCGAGGGCGACGGCTGCCGTGAGGGCTCTGCGTGCCATGTGGGGGTTCCTTCGTCGTTGAAGGTTCTTGCTGAAATCTTCAGCAAGATTTCGGTGACGCAGATGTTAAAGGCCCGCCACCCGATTGGGCAGCGGGCCGTACGAGATTGAAGGAAATTTGTTCCTGAGGGGCCGTCAGGCGGCTGACCACCACACCGTCGTGTCGGCCGGCACCTTCGCCTCGCCGTCCGCCTCGGTCACCTCACCGCTGGCCAGCAGGACCCGTCCGTGCGCCGGGACCGTCACCGACTCGCCGGTGGTGTTGGCGACGCACACGAACTCGCCGCGCCGGAAGGCGACGACGCCCTCGGGGGCCCGCAGCCACTCCACCGCGTCGCCCGCACCGAGGTCGGCGTGGTCGCGGCGGACGGCGAGCGCGGCGCGGTACAGCTCCAGGGTCGAGCCGCTCTCGCCGGTCTGCGCCTCGACGCTCAGCTCGCCCCAGCCGGCCGGCTGCGGGAGCCAGCTGCCGCCGTCGCCGAAGCCGTACGACGACCCCGTGCGCGTCCAGGGGATCGGCACCCGGCAGCCGTCACGGAAGCCGTCCTGGCCGGCGCCGCGGAAGTACGCCGGGTCCTGGCGCACCTCGTCGGGCAGGTCGACGACGTCCGGCAGGCCCAGTTCCTCGCCCTGGTAGACGTAGGCCGAGCCGGGCAGGGCCAGCATGAGCAGGGTGGCGGCGCGGGCCCGGCGCAGGCCCAGCGCGCGGTCGCCGGCCAGCCGGATCTGGGTGCCGAGGCCCGCCGGGTTGGCGAAGCGGGTGGCGTGGCGGGTGACGTCGTGGTTGGAGAGGACCCAGGTGGCGGGGGCGCCGACGGGGCGCATGGCGTCCAGCGTGCGGTCGATGACCGTACGCAGCTCCTCGGCGTCCCAGTGGGTGCCCAGGTACTGGAAGTTGAAGGCCTGGTGCAGTTCGTCGGGGCGGACGTAGTTCGCCGTGCGCTCGACGGTCGGGGTCCACGCCTCGGCGACGAAGATGCGCTCGCCCGAGTACTCGTCCAGGATCAGCCGCCACTGCCGGTAGATGTCGTGGACGCCGTCCTGGTCGAAGAACGGCATGACATCGTTGCCCAGCAGCTTCAGCTGCTCGTGGGATCCAAGGTCGGGCAGCCCTTCGGCCTTCACCATGCCGTGGGCGACGTCGATGCGGAAGCCGTCGACGCCCATGTCCAGCCAGAAGCGCAGGATCGAGCGGAACTCGTCGCCGACGGCCGGGTGCTCCCAGTTGAAGTCGGGCTGCTCGGGGGCGAAGAGGTGCAGGTACCACTCGCCGGGGGTGCCGTCGGGCTCCGTCACCCGGGTCCAGGCCGGGCCACCGAAGATCGACTCCCAGTCGTTGGGGGGCAGTTCACCGTTCGCACCCTTGCCGGGGCGGAAGTGGTAGCGGTCCCGGGAGGGGGAGCCGGGGCCCTCGGCGAGGGCGCGCTTGAACCACTCGTGCTGGTCGGAGGAGTGGTTCGGGACCAGGTCGACGATGATCCGCAGGCCGAGCCCGTGGGCGTCGCGGATCAGCGCGTCGGCGTCGAGCAGGCTGCCGAACATGGGGTCGACGGCCCGGTAGTCGGCGACGTCGTAACCGGCGTCCGCCTGCGGGGAGGCGTAGAAGGGGCTGAGCCACACGGCGTCCACGCCCAGGTCGCGCAGGTACGGCAGACGGGTGCGGACACCCTCCAGGTCGCCCATGCCGTCGCCGTTGCTGTCGGCGAAGCTGCGCGGGTACACCTGGTAGATGACCGCGTCCCGCCACCAGTCGCGGCGCCCCGCGACGGTGGCGGTGGCGGAGGTGGGGGCCGGTGCGGCGGAGTGCTGCTGGCTCATGGCGTCCTTGTGATGTGACGGGTTCCGGTCAGGAAGGCGTGGGTGGGGGCGACGAGGGGATGCGGCCGGCCGCGGTGCTGCGGGGTCGGATGGGCACCGCGGCCGGACGTTCCGAGGGGGGCGTCAGCCCTTCGTGCCGCCGGCGGTGAGGCCGGTCACCAGGTTCTTCTGCACGAGGTAGAAGAAGGCGGAGACGGGTATGGCGACGAGCACCGCGGTGGCGGCCATCAGGTGGCGCTGTGCGTCGTGCTCGCTGACGAAGCTCTGGAGTCCCACCGCGAAGGTGTACTTCGTGTCGCTCAGCATGAACGTGGAGGCGAAGGCGACCTCGCCGAAGGCCGTGATGAAGCTGTAGAAGCCGGCGACCGCGAGGCCCGGCCGGGCCAGCGGCAGGATCAGCCGGAAGAAGGTCCCGAAGGGGGACAGGCCGTCGACGCGTCCGGCCTCGTCGATCTCGAAGGGGATGGTGTCGAAGTAGCCCTTGAGCAGCCAGGCGCAGTACGGCACCGCGGTCGAGCAGTAGACGAGGATCAGGCCGAGGTAGCTGTCGACGAGCTGGAGCTCGGACAGGATCTGGTACATCGGCACGATCAGGACGGCGATGGGGAACATCTGGGTGACCAGCAGGACCCACATCAGCTTGCGGTAGCCGGGGAAGCGCATCCGCGAGACGGCGTAGCCGGTGGTGGCGGCGACCATCACGCCGATGACCGTGGTGCCCAGCGAGACGATCAGCGAGCTCTTCAGCCAGTCGAAGAAGTTCGTGTGCTGGAGGACGAACGCGTAGTTGTCCAGGGTCATCTTCGACCAGATGCGCCCGGGGTGCAGGTAGTCGTCCTTGTCCGGGCCGAGCGACAGGTACACCAGCCAGGCGACCGGGAAGAGTGCGATCAGGCTGGCGACGGTCAGGATGCCGTGGGAGGCGAGGGACGCGGCGCGGCTGCGTTCGCCGCGGCCGCGCACCTTGCGCGGCCGGGCGTCGGGAGCGGTGCCGGTCTGCTCGGCCGGGGCGGACGCCGGGGCGGTCGTGGTGCTCATGGTGGCTCCTGCCTCAGTTCGCGAGCTGCTGCTCATTGCGGTTCAGCCAGCGGCGGTAGAAGGAGGTGAAGACGATCAGGATGGCCAGCAGCAGGATGCCGTAGGCCGCGGACTGCGCGAAGTCGCGCGGCTGCTGGCCGAAGCCCAGCTGGTACGCCCAGGTGACGAGGATCTGCGCCTCGGGGGCCGTGTTGCCGAACAGCAGGAAGATCACGGCGAACTGGTTGAAGGTCCAGATGATGCCGAGCAGCACGACGGTGGAACTGACCGCCCGGAGGCCGGGCAGGGTGACGTAGCGGAAGCGCTGCCAGGCGCTCGCGCCGTCCATCTCGGCGGCCTCGTAGAGGCTGTTGTCGATGGACTGCAGGCCGCCGAGGAGCGAGACCATCATGAACGGCACACCGCACCAGGTGTTCACCATGATCGCGGAGAACCGCTGCCAGAAGGTGTCCTCCAGCCACGCCGGGGTCGGCAGGTGCAGCCAGTCCAGGGCGGAGTTCACGATGCCGGCGTCGGCGAGCATGAAGCGCCAGCCGAAGACCGTCACGAAGGTGGGCACGGCCCACGGCAGGACCAGGACCAGCCGGTAGAGGGTCCGGCCGCGCAGCTTCTGGTTGAGCAGCAGCGCGAGGCCAAGGCCGATGAAGAAGTGCAGGCCGACGCAGACGGCCGTCCACACGATGGTCCAGATGAAGTGGGACCAGAAGCGGTCGTAGGCGGTGGGGCCCCACAGGATGTCGGCGTAGTTGTCCAGGCCGACGAACTTGTAGGTGGCCTCGATCTCGTTGACGCCGATCGTGCGCCCCGTGTTGAGGCTGTTGGCGTCGGTGAGGGTGAGGTACAGGCCGTACCCGAGCGGGTACAGCACGAGGACGCCGATCACGACGGCCACCGGCGCGATCATGGCATAGGCGTACCAGTGCTTCTGGTAGCCGTCTTTGAGACGCCGGCCGAGGCCGGGCCGCGGGGTGCGGTCACCGCGGCGCTTGCCGGTCGCGCGGTCGATGGCGACTGTCATGGTTCGACACCTTCGGATGCATCGGGACGAGCGGGAGGTTCGAGGGGGTGCGGCGCTCAGGCCGGTGGCCGCCGGGTCCCTCCCCTCCGGTGGGGGACCCGGCGGCCACGCGGACTCACTTGCTGAAGTCCGGCACCAGCTTCGCGATGGCGGTCTCGGCGTCGCCCAGACCCTCGTCCAGGGACTTCTTGCCGCCCGCGATCTGGGGCAGCTGCTCGTCCAGCGGGGTCCACAGCGAGCCGTACTCCGGCAGCGCCGGCCGCGGCTGGGCGGCGGGCAGGACCGTCTGGTAGCCGGCGATGCCCGGGTCGGCCTTGACCTTGTCGGTGTAGGCGTCGTCGCGGGTGGGCAGCGTGGAGTTCTTCAGGGCGATGGTCTCCTGGGACTTCGCCGAGGTCATGAAGTTGACCAGCTTCAGCGCGGCTTCCTGGTGGGCCTGGTCCGAGCCGGCGTAGACCGACAGGTTGTGGCCGCCGGTCGGCGCGCCCGCCTTGCCGGTGGAGCCGGCCGGGACGGTGGCGATGCCCAGGTTGGCCTTGTCCTTGAAGGCGGAGCCCGCGTAGAAGTTGGTGATCTCCCACGGGCCCTGGATGATCGAGGCGACCTTGCCGCTGACGAACGCCTCCTGGATGTGGGCGTAGGCGTCGGCGGTGGTGTCGGCCTTGTGCAGGCCCTTGCCGTCGAACAGGCCCTGCCAGGTGGCGTAGGCCTTCTTGGCCTCGGGCGAGTTCACGGTGATCTTCTTGCCCTCGGCGTCCACCGTGTCGGTGCCCTCGCCGTACAGGAACGGCTGCCCGTAGTAGCCGGCCGTGGAGCCCCAGTAGCCGTCGGCGCCGGTCTTGTCCTTGATGGTGGCGGCGGCCTTCTTCAGGTCGTCCCAGGTCTTGGGGACCTCGACGCCGGCCTTCTCGAACAGGGCCTTGTTGTAGACCAGGGCGAGGGTGTCGGTGACCAGCGGGACGCCGTAGGTCTTGCCCTCGTACTTGGCCTGCTCGATCAGGTTGGGCTGGAACTCGGCCTGGTCGGCGAGGGCCTCGGTGCCGTCCAGCGGCAGGAAGAAGCCCTTCTTGGCGAAGGCGGGGGTCCAGCCGACCTCGGAGCGCAGCACGTCGGGGGCACCCTTGGAACCGGCGGCGGTGTCGAACTTGTTCTGCGCCTGGTCGAAGGGGACGTTGACGAAGTTGACCTTGATGTCCTTGTTGGCGGCCTCGAACTGCTTGACCAGGGCCTTGTAGGTCGGCGCCTCGTTGGTCGCGTTGGAGGTGTCCCAGTAAGTGATGGTGACCGGTCCGCCGGACTCGCTGTCGCTGTCGCCGTCCCCGCCGCACGCCGTCGCCGCGAGGGCGAGGGACGCCACCAGAGCGGTGGCCGCTATGCCACGCCGCATGAGTTCTCCTTGAGGGTGAAAGCCCGTGTGGTGCAGGGTGCGGGCCCGTCCGCCGCTCCTGCCGACACCGACCGCGCCGTTGCTGCCGTCGGGCGACGTGAACGTAACAGCGTGGCAAGCACGGCGAAAGGTCTTGCAGCAAAAAAGTGCAAGAGATCTCCGAAGTTATCCGTGCGTGACCTGTTGGCGACCGTCGTGAGACGCTTGTTTACGGGGGCCGAGCGGTATCGGGCCGGTTGTGCAAGACTCTGCAAGCTCTTGCCGCCACTTTCTCGAGGGAGCGCGATGACGCAGCAGCCGGCGCCGGGCCGTCCAACAGGCCGTCCACGGCGTCCGATCGGTGGGCAAGGCGGCGGCCGACAGGTACAGTCCACCCCTGTGACCACACGGCTTGCCGACATCGCCGCCCAGGCGGGCGTGAGCGAAGCGACCGTCAGCCGCGTCCTCAACGGGAAGCCGGGCGTCGCCGCCACCACCCGCCAGTCCGTGCTCGCCGCGCTCGACGTGCTGGGCTACGAGCGTCCCGTGCGGCTGCGGCAGCGCAGCGAGGGCCTGGTCGGGCTGATCACCCCGGAGCTGGAGAACCCGATATTCCCGGCGCTGGCCCAGGTCATCGGCCAGGCGCTGACCCGCCAGGGCTACACGCCGGTCCTCGCCACCCAGACCCCGGGCGGGTCCACGGAGGACGAGCTGACGGAGATGCTGGTCGACCGCGGGGTCGCGGGCATCATCTACGTCTCGGGGCTGCACGCCGACACCACCGCCGACATGGAGCGCTACGAGCGGCTGCGCGCGCAGGGCGTGCCCTTCGTCCTCGTCGACGGGTTCTCGTCGAAGGTGCAGGCGCCGTTCATCTCCCCCGACGACCGCGCCGCGATGAGCCTCGCGGTCACGCACCTCGTCTCGCTCGGCCACACCCGCATCGGGCTGGCCCTCGGGCCGAAGCGGTTCGTACCGGTGCAGCGCAAGATCGAGGGATTCGTCCGCACCGTCCAGGAGCAACTGGACCTGAGCGCCGAGACCGTCGAGAAGGAACTCGTCCAGCACTCCCTGTACACGCTCGAAGGCGGCCAGGCGGCCGCCACAGCCCTGATCGAGCGCGACTGCACCGCGGTGGTCTGCGCCAGCGACATGATGGCGCTGGGCGCGATACGGGCGGCCCGGCAGCGCGACCTGGACGTGCCGAAGGACATCTCGGTCGTCGGCTTCGACGACTCGCCGCTGATCGCCTTCACCGACCCACCGCTGACGACCGTCCGCAAGCCGGTCCCGGCGATGGGGCAGGCGGCGGTGCGCACGCTGCTGGAGGAGATCGGCGGGACACCCGCGCCGCACAGCGAGTTCGTGTTCATGCCGGAACTGGTGGTGCGCGGGTCGACGGCGTCGGCGCCGGGCGACCGGAACCGGTCCTGACGCCACCCGTAGTGGCCGGATGCGGCTCGGATCCTCCCGAGGGATGATCGGTGGGACAGGGCTTTTCTGGCAGACTTCATGCCTATGGGTGACGTGACCGTGAGGACTCCGGAACGCCGGGAAGAGGGCGTTCGGCACCCCGTCACGGAGTCGACGGGGCGGGGCCTGGTGCGCCGGCTCCGCGCACCGCGCCGACCCCGGCTGTGGTTCGAGATCCTGTTGATCGCGCTCAGTTACTGGACGTACTCCCTCATCCGCAACGCGGTGCCGGAGCAGCGCACCCAGGCCCTGCGCAACGCCGACTGGATCTGGCGCCTGGAGCAGCAACTCGGCGTCGCCGTCGAACAGTCCGTGAACCATGCCGTGAACTCGGTGACTTGGCTGGTCGTCGGCATGAACTACTACTACGCCACGCTGCACTTCGTGGTGACGCTGGGTGTCCTCGTGTGGCTGTACCGCAGTCATCCCGGGCGGTACGCGGCGACCCGGCTGGTCCTCTTCGCGACCACGGGAGTCGCCCTGGTCGGTTACTACCTGTATCCGCTGGCGCCGCCGCGCCTGATGAACGGCGGGCACTTCATCGACACCGTGATGGTCCACGAGACGTGGGGGTCGATGGCCTCCGGGGACCTGAAGAACATGTCGAACCAGTACGCCGCGATGCCGTCGATGCACATCGGCTGGTCGGTGTGGTGCGGGCTGACGATCTTCGCGCTGGCGTCGGTGCCGTGGGTGCGGGTGCTGGGACTGCTCTACCCGGCGCTCACGCTCGTGGTGATCGTCGCCACGGCCAACCACTTCTGGCTGGACGCGGTGGGCGGTGTGCTGTGCCTGGGGTTCGGGTACGCGGTGGCGGGGCTCTGGTACGGGGCGCTGCCGCACGCGCTGCCCCGGACGGTACCGGGGGCCGAGCGGCGGAGGGCTTGGCTGCCGACGCGGGCTTAGCCGCGGGCGCGGCGGCGCGCCGGGGCGGGGCGTACGGCCGGGTCACCCGTAGGCGGCGAGGCGCTCGGGAGCCGGCCGGGTCACCCCCCGTAGAACAGCTCCTCCACCACCGCCCTGGCCCGCCGGGTCGTGCGCCGGTACTCGTCCAGCATGTCGCCCGCGTGGCCGGGGCCGTGGCCCAGGTAGCGGCCCACCGCGGCCAGCTCGCGCGGGTCGCTCGGGAAGGTGTCCCCGGCCCGGCCGCGCACCAGCATCACCGCGTTGCGGACGCGGGTCGCCAGGACCCACGCCTCGTCGAGCGTCGCGGCGTGCTCCGCCGGGACGAGCCCGGCCTCGCACGCGGCGGCCAGGGCCTCGCGCGTCCGGGTGGTCCGCAGGCCCGGCTCCCTGTGCCCGTGCCGCAACTGGGTGAGCTGCACGGTCCACTCCACGTCCGACAGGCCGCCCGGACCCAGCTTGGCGTGCAGCTTGGGGTCCGCGCCGCGCGGCAGCCGCTCGGACTCCATCCGGGCCTTGAGCCGCCGGATCTCCCGTACGGCGTCCTCGCCGAGGCCGTCCGCCGGGTAGCGCAGCGGATCGACCAGCTCGACGAACCGCCGCCCCAGGTCCGCGTCGCCCGCGACGAACTCGGCCCTCAGCAGCGCGTGCCGCTCCCACATCAGGGACCAGCGCCGGTAGTAGGCCTCGTACGACTTCAGCGTGCGCACCAGCGGCCCCGACTTGCCCTCCGGGCGCAGGTCGGCGTCGATCAGCAGCGGCGGGTCGGCGCTCGGCACCTGGAGCAGGCGCCGCAGTTCGGAGACGACCTTGTTGGCGGCGTCGCCCGCCTCCCGCTCCCCCACCCCGTCCCGGGGCTCGTGCACGAAGAGCACGTCCGCGTCCGAGCCGTAGCCCAGCTCGTGCCCGCCGAACCGGCCCATGCCGATGATCGCGAACCGGGTCGGCAGCGTGTCCCCCCAGCCCTCCCGCACGACGGCCCGGAGCGTGCCCGCCAGCGTCGCCGCCGTCAGGTCGGACACGGCGGCGCCGACCCGGTCCACCAGGGCGCCCGGGTCGGCCTCGACGGGCCGCGCCTCGGTGCCGTAGGAGCCGATGATGTCGGCGGCGGTCGTACGGAACAGCTCCCGGCGCCGGACCCCGCGCGCCGCCGTGACCGCCTGCTCCGCGCCGTCGGCGCGGCGGACCGCGGCGAGTATCTCCTGCTCCAGCTGGGGCCGTGCGCGCGGCGCCAGTCCCCCGCCGTCGCCGTCCCCGAGCAGCGCGACGGCCTCGGGCGCCCGCATCAGCAGGTCGGGGGCGAGCCGCCCGGCGGAGAGCACGCGGGCCAGGTTCTCGGCGGCCGCCCCCTCGTCCCGCAGCAGCCGCAGGTACCAGGGCGTCTTGCCGAGGGCGTCGGAGACCTTGCGGAAGCCCAGCAGGCCGGCGTCCGGGTCGGCGGAGTCGGCGAACCAGCCGAGGAGCACGGGCAGCAGGGTGCGCTGGATGGCCGCCTTGCGGGTGACGCCGGACGCCAGCGCCTCCAGGTGCCGCAGCGCGGCGGCCGGGTCGGCGTACCCGAGGGCCACCAGGCGCTCGCGGGCGGCCTCGGCGCTCAGCCGGGTCTCGCCGGGCGCCAGCTGGGCGACGGCGTCGAGCAGCGGCCGGTAGAACAGCTTCTCGTGCAGCCGCCGTACGACGGAGGCGTGCCGCCGCCACGCGCGCAGCAGCCCGGTGACCGGGTCGGTGCGCAGGCCCAGGGAGCGGCCGAGGCGGCGCAGGTCGGCCTCGTCCTCGGGCACGAGGTGGGTGCGCCGCAGCCGGTGGAGCTGGATGCGGTGCTCCATGGAGCGCAGGAAGCGGTACGCCTCGTCGAGCTGGGCGGCGTCGGCCCGGCCCACGTACCCGCCCGCGGCCAGGGCCTCCAGCGCGTCCAGGGTCGTACCGCTGTGCAGGGAGGTGTCCGCCCGGCCGTGCACGAGCTGGAGCAGCTGCACGGCGAACTCGACGTCCCTGAGGCCCCCGGGGCCCAGCTTGAGCTGCCGGTCGACCTCGGCGACGGGGATGGTCTCCACCACCCGGCGGCGCATCTTCTGCACGTCGGCGACGAAGTTCTCGCGGTCGGCGGCCTGCCACACCAGCGGCTGGAGGGCGGCGACGTACTCGGCGCCGAGCGCGGCGTCGCCGGCCACCGGGCGGGCCTTGAGCAGCGCCTGGAACTCCCAGGTCTTGGCCCAGCGCTGGTAGTAGGCGAGGTGGCTGCTGAGGGTGCGCACCAGGGGGCCGTTGCGGCCCTCGGGGCGGAGGTTGGCGTCGACGGGCCAGATGGAGCCCTCGACGGTGGTCTCGGAGCAGATCCGCATCAGGTGCGAGGCGAGCGCGGTCGCGGCGCGCATCGCCTTGGCCTCGTCGGCCTCGTCGACGCCTTCCGCGGGCTCGCCCACGAAGATCACGTCCACGTCGGAGACGTAGTTCAGCTCGTGACCGCCGCACTTGCCCATCGCGATCACCGCGAGCCGGCACAGCGCGGCGTCCTCCGGTGCGGCGGCCTCGGCCAGCGCGAGCGCGGCGCGCAGGGTGGCGGTGGCGAGGTCGGCCAGCTCGGCGGCGGTCTCGGCGACGTCGATGGTGCCGCACACGTCGCGGGCGGCGATGGACAGCAGGCAGCGCCGGTAGGCGACGCGCAGCGAGACGGGGTCGTCGGCCTCGGCGAGACCGCGCTCGAACTCGGCCACCCCGCGGTGCAGGTCACGCGGTTCGTAGGTGACCAGGGCCTGCCAGTCACCGGCGTGCCGGGCGAGGTGGTCGGCGAGCGCCTCGGAGGCGCCGAGCACGCCGAGGAGACGGTCACGCAGGGGCTTGGCCGCTATGAGGGTGTCCAGCAGCTCCCGGCGGGCGGTGGGGTCGGGCTGCGCCTCCAGCAGCCGGACCAGGCCGTGCAGGGCGAGGTCCGGGTCGGCGGTGGCGCCCAGCGCCTCCAGCAGGACCGGGTCGTCGCGGACCGCCGCCAGCTCCCCGCCGTCCAGCAGCCGCTCGGCGGCCGAGGCATCGGTGAAGCCGTGCCGCAGCAGCCGCGTGAAGGTACTGCTCCTGCGTCCCGGCGTCGTCATCCCGGTCTCCTGTCGCCCTCCGGATCAAGGTCCTACGGCCCGAGCGTAACCGGGAGGCGCCGTGCGGGCGCCGGGGAGTACCGGCTCCGTCCTCCGGTGGCCACCCGTCGACTCGTACGATATCTTGTACAAGCCGCGAAGGGAGGCACCGGTATGTCCATCACCGCCAGCGAAGCCCGTCAGAACCTGTTCCCGCTGATAGAGCAGGTCAACGAGGACCATGCCCCGGTGCACATCACCTCCCGCAAGGGAAACGCCGTGCTCATGTCGGAGGAGGACTTCACCGCCTGGACGGAGACGGTGCACCTGCTGCGCTCGCCCAAGAACGCCCGCCGCCTGCTCGACTCGATCGCGGAGGCCGAGGCCGGAGGCGCGCGGCCGCGGGAGCTGATCGACCCGGACGCGGAGCGGGCGTGAGGATCGCTTTCACGTCGCACGGCTGGGAGGACTACGTCCACTGGGCCGAGAGCGACCGGAAGGTGACCAGACGGATCAACAAGCTGATCACCGACATCTCCCGTGACCCGTTCAAGGGCATCGGCAAGCCGGAGCCGCTGAAGGGCGACCTGTCGGGCTACTGGTCACGCCGCATCGACGACACGCACCGCCTGGTCTACAAGCCCACCGACGACGAGCTGATCATCGTCCAGGCTCGGTACCACTACTGACGACCGTCATCGCGCTCGACAAGGACGTCGAAGGAGTCATGCCATGGATTTCACCCTCGAAGTGATCCCGCTGCCCGTGTCCGACATCGACCGGGCCCGGGACTTCTACCGTGACAAGGTCGGCTTCCACGTCGACATCGACCAGGAGGTCATGCCGGGGATGCGCATCGTCCAGCTGACGCCGCCGGGCTCGGGCTGTTCGATCGCCCTCGGTGACGCCATCTGGGACATGGCCCAGGGAGAGACCGCGCCGGCCCCCGGCTCCTACCAAGGGCTTCAGCTCTGCGTCGCCGACATCAAGGCGGCCCGCGCGGAGCTGGTGGAGCGCGGCCTGGAGGTGTCCGAGCCGGTGGAGTACGCGCCGGACGACGGCGCCACGTTCATGTACTTCAAGGACCCCGACGGCAACGGCTGGTCGATCCAGGAGTACCGGCGCCGCGTGGCGGAGCCGCTGCACCAGGTGCTGGCGGACCAGAAGCGGCGGGGGTAGCGGCGGGCGGGAGCGCGGCCGCCACCGCCCCGGGCCCGGTGGCGGCCGGCCCGGTCAGCCCCGTTCCTGCCAGCGGTTGGTGATCGGGAGCCGGCGGTCCTTGCCGAAGCCCTTGGGGGAGATCTTGGTGCCCGGCGGGTACTGGCGCCGCTTGTACTCCGCGGTGTCGACCATGCGCAGCGTCCTCGTCACCAGCTCCCGGTCGTACCCGGCGGCCACGATCTCGTCCGCGCCCCGGTCCCGGTCGACGTACAGCTCCAGGATCGCGTCCAGCACCGGGTAGTCGGGCAGCGAGTCCGTGTCGACCTGGCCGGGGCGCAGTTCCGCGCTCGGCGGCTTGGTGATCGAGTTCTCGGGGATCGGCGGGACCTGGCCGCGGGCCCCGGCCGCCCGGTTGCGCCATGCGGCGAGGCGGAACACCGACGTCTTGTACACGTCCTTGATCGGCCCGTAGGCGCCCACCGAGTCGCCGTACAGCGTCGAGTACCCCACGGCCAGCTCCGACTTGTTGCCCGGTGCCAGCACGAGGTGGCCCTCCTGGTTGGAGAGGGCCATCAGCAGCGTCCCGCGCAGCCGCGACTGGAGGTTCTCCTCCGCCAGGCCGGTCAGGCCCAGCGCGTCCATGTACGCGTCGAACATCGGCTCGATCGCGACGGTGCGGTGGTGCAGCCCGGTGCGCCGGGCCATCTCCACCGCGTCCTCCAGGGAGTGCCCGGAGGAGTACTTCGACGGCATCGACACGCCGTGCACGTGCTCCGCGCCGACCGCGTCGCAGGCGATCGCCGCGACCAGCGCGGAGTCGATGCCGCCGGAGAGGCCGACGAGCACCGAGCGGAAGCCGTTCTTCGCGACGTACGCGCGCAGGCCGACGACGAGGGCCGAGTAGACCTCCTCGTCGTCGTCCAGCCGCTCCGCGTGCCCGCCGGACAGCTCCGGCCCGTCGGCGGCCGGCGCCGGCTCCTCGGACAGCACGACCCGGTCGATGAGCAGCCCGTCGTCCACGACGCCGGCCGGCGCGTCGGTGTCGGCGAGCGGGAGGTCGAGGTCGAGCACCACGCAGCCCTCGGTGAACTGCGGTGCCCGCGCGACGACCTTGCCGTCCCGGTCGACCACGATCGAGTCGCCGTCGAAGACCAGCTCGTCCTGCCCGCCGGTCATCGCGAGGTAGGCGGTCGTGCACCCGGCCTCCCGGGCCCGCCTGCGCACCAGCTCCAGCCGCGTGTCGTCCTTGTCGCGCTCGTACGGCGAGGCGTTGACGGAGAGCAGCAGTCCGGCCCGGGCCGAGCGGGCGGCCGGCACCCGGCCGCCGTCCTGCCACAGGTCCTCGCAGACGGCGAGGGCCACGTCGACGCCGCGCACCCGCGCCACCGGCATGGTGTCGCCGGGGACGAAGTAGCGGAACTCGTCGAAGACGCCGTAGTTGGGCAGGTGGTGCTTGGCGAAGGTCAGCACCGGCTCGCCGCCGTACAGCACCGCCACCGCGTTCTGCGGGGCGCCGGCCGGCTGCCCGTACCTGGGCCGGGCGGTCGCCGAGCGGTCGAGGTAGCCGACGACCACCGGCAGCTCGCCGAGGCCCTCCTCGGCCAGGCGCGTCGCCAGGGAGGCCAGGGCGGCGCGGGAGGCTTCCACGAAGGACGGCCTGAGGGCCAGGTCCTCGACGGGGTAGCCGGTCAGCATCATCTCCGGGAACGCCACCAGGTGCGCTCCCTGCCCGGCGGCGTGCCGGGTCCAGCGGACCACCGCCTCCGCGTTGCCGGCGAGGTCGCCTACGGTGGCGTCGATCTGGTTCAGGGCGAGTCGTAGTCGAGGCACCCGGCCAGCTTAATCGTCAGAACGACACAATGGGGTGTCGTTCCGGTGTCCGCCTCATGTCCGCGGCTTCGCGCCCCGCTCCGCCAGCAGGTCGGTCATCAGCCGGATCTCCGACTCCTGCGACTCCACCATCCCCCGGGCCAGCCTCTTCTCCACCCCGACCGTGCACCGGTCGACGCATCCCCCGGCCATGTGGACGCCGCCCCGGTGGTGCTCCGTCATCAGCTGGAGCCAGTAGACCTCGGCCCGCTTCCCGTCGAGCGTCGCCAGCTTCTCCATCTCGGCGTCGGTGGCCATCCCCGGCATCAGGGAGCCCTCCCCGGCGGAGGGCATGTCGCCCATTCCCATCCAGGTCATCGGCGGGTCGGACGACACCTTCGGCAGCCCCCACAGGTCGAGCCAGCCGATCAGCATGCCGCGCTGGTTGGCCTGGGTCTGCGCGATGTCGTAGGCGAGCCGCCGCACCTCCTCGTCCTCGGTGCGGTCGCGCACGAGGTACGACATCTCCACGGCCTGCTGGTGGTGGACCGCCATGTCCCGGGCGAACCCGGCGTCGGCGGAGTCGGCGGTCGGGACGCGGCTCGCGCCGTCGTCCCCCGCGACGGCGTAGGTGATCGCGCCGGCCGCGACGAGGGCCGCCGCGGCGGCCCCCGTGATCCAGCCGGCCCGCTTGGGTGTCACTGGGACAGCCCGCCCGTGCACGCGGCCCCCGGCTCGGGGGTCTGCTCACCCTGGACGAACTTCTCGAAGAACGTGTCCACGTTCGGGTCGTCGGCACCCGTCACGGTGCGCTGGTGCCCCCAGGCGGACAGCACGATCGGGTCCTTCTGCCTGCCGTCCGGGCTCATCAGCGAGTACGGCGTCTTCTTCACCTTCGCCGCCAGCTTCTCCACGTCGGCCTTCGGGGCCTGGTCGGTGTAGGTCACCCAGACGGCGCCGTGCTCCAGGGAGTGCACGGCGTTCTCGTTGTTCAGCGGCTTGTCGTAGACGTCGCCGTTGCAGTTCATCCAGGCCTGGTTGTGGTCGCCGCCGACGGGCGGATCGACGGGGTAGGACACCTTCTTGGTGACGTGGTTGCGGGACAGCGTCCCCTTCCAGGTGCGTACCCCGTCCTCGCCGGCGACGAACTTGCCGGAGGTGCTCTTGCCGTCCGAGGCCGTGTCGTCGCCGGAGTCGTCGGACTGCGACCGGACGAGGAAGACCCCGCCGACGACGAGACCGGCGACGACCACGGTGCTGACCGCGATCGTGAGGATCCGGTTCCGGCGGTCGCGGGCCTCCTCGGCACGCCGCATCTCGGCTATGCGTGCCTGCCGCGCCTGGTTGCTGCTCTTCTTGGCGGAACCCATGGGGTGTGCCCTTCTGGGAAAAAGGGGGGCGGTGGAGTCCGCTGATCGTAAGGGTGAAGGAGGGTTCCGTCGTAGGGAGATCACAGGATCTGTCGCGGCGGGGCCTCAGGAATGGCCCGATCGAACACGTGGCCTCTACGCTGCGGTGAGGATCGGTGGGCCGACCGAGGCCCGCAACGCGTACGAAACCGTGCTGTGGTGTGATGCTCAGGTGCAGGGCCGCCTCCCGCCGTACCGGAGACAGGCGGGCTGACCAGCAAGGATGGGGAAGCGGAAGATGGACAAGCAGCAGGAGTTCGTGATCCGGACGCTGGAGGAGCGCGACATCCGGTTCGTACGCCTGTGGTTCACGGACGTACTGGGCTTCCTCAAGTCCGTCGCCGTGGCCCCGGCCGAGCTGGAGCAGGCCTTCGACGAGGGCATCGGCTTCGACGGCTCGGCGATCGAGGGCTTCGCCCGGGTCTACGAGTCCGACATGATCGCCAAGCCGGACCCCTCGACCTTCCAGGTCCTGCCCTGGCGCGCGGAGGCCCCCGGCACGGCCCGCATGTTCTGCGACATCCTCATGCCGGACGGCTCGCCGTCCTTCGCCGACCCGCGCTACGTCCTCAAGCGCGCCCTGGCCCGCACCTCCGACCTGGGCTTCACCTTCTACACCCACCCGGAGATCGAGTTCTTCCTGCTGAAGGACAAGCCGGTGGACGGCAGGGTGCCGACCCCGGCCGACAACTCCGGCTACTTCGACCACACCCCGCAGAACATCGGCATGGACTTCCGCCGCCAGGCGATCACCATGCTGGAGTCGATGGGCATCTCGGTCGAGTTCTCCCACCACGAGGGCGCCCCCGGCCAGCAGGAGATCGACCTGCGCTACGCCGACGCGCTCTCCACGGCCGACAACATCATGACCTTCCGCCTGGTCATGAAGCAGGTCGCGCTGGAGCAGGGGCTCCAGGCCACCTTCATGCCGAAGCCGTTCTCGGAGTACCCGGGCTCGGGCATGCACTCCCACCTGTCCCTCTTCGAGGGCGACCGCAACGCGTTCTACGAGTCCGGCGCCGAGTACCAGCTCTCCAAGGTCGGCCGCTCCTTCATCGCGGGCCTGCTGCGGCACGCGGCGGAGATCTCTGCCGTCACCAACCAGTGGGTGAACAGCTACAAGCGCATCTGGGGCGGCTCCGAGCGCACCGCCGGCGCCGGCGGCGAGGCCCCCTCGTACATCTGCTGGGGCCACAACAACCGCTCGGCGCTGGTCCGCGTCCCGATGTACAAGCCCGGCAAGACCGGCTCGGCCCGCGTCGAGGTCCGCTCCATCGACTCCGGCGCCAACCCGTACCTGACCTACGCCGTCCTCCTCGCCGCCGGCCTCAAGGGCATCGAGGAGGGGTACGAACTCCCGCCGGGCGCCGAGGACGACGTCTGGGCCCTCTCCGACGCCGAGCGCCGCGCGCTGGGCATCGAGCCCCTCCCCCAGAACCTCGGCGAGGCCCTCGCCCTGATGGAACGCAGCGACCTGGTCGCCGAGACCCTCGGCGAGCACGTCTTCGACTTCTTCCTGCGCAACAAGCGGCAGGAGTGGGAGGAGTACCGCTCCCAGGTGACGGCGTTCGAGCTGCGGAAGTCGCTGCCGGTGCTGTAGGGGCTGGAGCGCGTCCCGCTCGCGTGACGGAGGGGCCGGCGGTCGAAGGACCGCCGACCCCTCCGTCGCGTTACTCCCCCGAGCCCGGCGACCGGTCCGGGGCCGCCGCCAGAAATCCCTCGGACCTGCACACCGTTCATCGCACGGTCGCACAGGCAGGCCGTGACGGAGCCGGGCCGTGCTCACCGTGCGCGTAACGGCTCCGGGCGCCCCCCATGACCGGCGGGTAGCGTGAAGACACGGGCCCTTTCCCTGACGGCATTCACACACTGATGGACGCGGCGACGCCGACGGCGTGCCGCCAACAACGCGCGGATGGTGGGGCGTTCACCACCGTGCTTTGATCAGTGCGCGGCACGCCGGTGACCGGCTCCGGATCCCCCACCCGGAACGCGGGCGTGCGTGCCTCACCGCTCCCCTTGCCATTGGCACGAAAGGAAAGACCTGCCATGAACTTCGTCCCCCAGGTCGAAACAGCTGAGATCTCCGACGCGGACCTGGACCAGGTGTCCGGCGGCACCATCGGCGTCGACGCCGGTGCGGCCGTCATAGCCGTCGGTGGCGCCCTCGGCGGCGGCCTCTACACGGAGGCCGGCCCGCTCTCCGTCAGCGCCGGTCTGGGCGCCTCGGCGACCCCCGGCGGCACGTCGGCGCAGGGCCACGCGCACACGACCATGGTCTGAGCCGCACGCCCGACGTGCGACGGGCCCCGGACCCCGTGTCCGGGGCCCGTCGCCGTCTTTGGTGCAGGTCTGCGCCCGGGGCGGGCGGGCGTCCGGTCGGTGAAGCAGGTCGGGACGGGTACCCGGAGAGTATGTTCTTCTTCAGCAACCGCGTCGGGTGCCTCGGTTCGCTGCTCATCAGCGCCGTGGTCACCGTCGTCCTGATCCTCCTGCTCACCCGCTGATCGTCCGGGCGGCTCCCAGGGCGAATCGGCGGGCGCGATCCTTCGCGCCCGGAGCCCCCCGGCCCGACCACCCCCCGCTTTCCGCCGCTCGCGTCCCCTGGGCCGCCGGTCGGCCTGCCGGCCGCCCTCCCGTCACCCGGACGTGTGAAGCCCCCGCACGTCGGCCGGAGTGCGGCCGACGTGCGGGGGCCGCTTCGTGGTCGGTCCCTCCGTGGTGAGGCTTCTCAGCCGGGCCCGGCCCGGTGCCGGGCCTCGTCCGCGAGGTGCCGCCCGGAGTCGCGGGCCTGTTCGGTGACCTTGCCGCCTTGGTCGCGGGCCTCGTCCTGCGTGGTGCGGGCGGCCTCGGCCGCCGTGCCCTTCACCTCTGCGGCCGCCTCCTGCGCCACTTCCCTCGCGCCTTCCTTGAGGTGCTGCGCGGACTCGGCCGCGGCGTCCTTCACGGGTTCCAGGGCCTCGCTCCGCATCAGCTGGGAGGCCTTCTGCCGCTCGGTGCGCGAGGCGGGCAGCAGCGAGGACGCCAGCACTCCGACCCCGAAGGCGACGAGACCGGCCGCCAGGGGGTTGCCCTGGGTCTGGCTGCGGGCCATGTCGGGTGCCTGCTGTACGGCGTGTCCCGCCTGTTCGGCCACGTCGCGCGCGGTGCCGGCCGCCTGTCCTGCGGCGTCGCGGGCCGACCCGACCGCCTGCCCGGTGCCCTCCTGGAGCGAACCGGCGGCCGACTGAGCGGTGTCCCGCACGCCGTGCGCGGTGTCCGAGGCCGTGCCCATCACTCGCTCGCGCATGCCGGACATCGTTCCGCGCATCCGGGCGGTGCGGCGCCGTGCCACGCGGCGGGGACTGGTCCGGTCGGCGAGCCGGTCCACGTCCGTGGCCAGCCGGCCTCGGGTCGCCTCTATCTCGGTCCTCATTTGGTCGGGTGACGTGCCCATTCCGCGTTCTCCTTCATGGTTTGGACGGTTCGCTCCGGCTTCGGCGAGACGGTGCTCATCCGCGTGCGGCCCTTCCGATAGAGCACGGCCGCGGCGATCCCCCAGACGGCGGCGACGACGAGGGCCGCCCAGCCCCCGTCGATCACGTTGGCCAGGCCGAGCACGGCGGCCAGCGACAGGAACAGCAGGACCATGTAGCCCGCGAAGCCGGCACCGCCGAACATCCCGGCGGCCTTGCCCGCCCGGCTCGCCTCGTCCCTGACCTCGGCCTTGGCCAGCTCGACCTCCTGCCGGAACAGGGTCTGCAGGTCCGCGGTGACCGCGGACAGCAGGTGGCTCACGGACCGGTCCTGTTCGCGGGGCTCCTGGTGCGCTCCCGTGCCCCGGTGAGGGGAGAGGGTGGCCATCTCATACCTCCGGACGCCCACGGTCCGGGCTACCGTCCGTCAAGTGCCCGACGGTCGGCGGCACGGACGGCGGCATGGCCCTCTCCTCCGCGGAGATCGCCGGAGGGCCGGTCGGCACAGTCTGCCCGCCCGTCCCCCGCCCGTCGGGCCCTGACGCGGCTCCCGTCGCCTTCGCCAGGCGGCCGACGGCCAGCCCGGCCAGCAGAGCCCCGCCGAGGAAGGCGCCGGGCCGCCGCCGGGCGAAGTGCTGCAGGTCGCCGACGATTCCCTCGACGCCCCGCTCATCCAGGTAGTCGGCGGCCTGACTGCCTCGGTCCGCCGCGTGCGCCACCAGGCTGCGGGCCGGAGAGTCGTCACGCGCGTGCGCGGCCAGCCCCGAGAGGTCGCTCGCCCACTGGCGCAGCTGGCCGGCCGCACGCTTGGTCTGCCCCTCGGCCTCGTTCATCGCACGGCTTCGCATCTCCTCCAGGACCGTGCCCGCCTGCTGCTGCGCCTCACCGACCACCGAGCGGGCCTGGTCCGCCGCGGCTCCCGCGACCTGACTCGCGGCCTGCTTCGCCTGGTCGGCCGTGGCGGACGTCTCTGTCCTCACCTTTTCCCTGGTGGCCCCGGTTCCGGTCTGTACGGACTCGCTCATCGGCAGTTCTCCTCATCCGATGTCCTGTGTGCGGCCCGTGTCCGGGTGGCCGACGGGTGCCGGACCCCGGGGTGTCACACGTGGCCGTCCGTCCCACCACGGGTGGCCCGATCGAGACTTATGACACTTTTCGCCCGACTTTTCCTTGGGTGGGGATGCGGAGTTGGCACCTGCGCGACGTCTGTGGCTGTCCGTGACGAGACGTCACCGTATGTCAGGAGGAGGGGCTCGTAAGCGGCTACGCTCAGACGCCGGTCCCGGCCACGAGCGCAGCCCAGGCGGCGGGGGACACGGCGAGGCGGGGGCCGTCGGGGTGCTTGGCTGGCGTCGCGGATGTGGATGGTGGCGGGGGTCAAGGAGCAGCTACGGCAGCAGCGGAGACGGCAACGACTGCGTAGAGGTGGCGAAGGGGAACTCCAGCACCTCGATCAGGCCGCCCGTCCCGACGTGGTCCTCACAGTCGGTCGGCATCACCTGAATCGACACGTTCCGCGATTCCCCCAGCTTCAGGAGACGTTCGAGCTGTCGGCGCCACACCATTGCGCCTCCGACCGGGCGGCGCAGCGTCGCTTCCTCCTGGACGAAGCTGAGGGCGGGTGCCGGGGACCGCTCGAAAACCGAGCGGCGGGCCAATCGCGCGGCGACGTCCCCCCACATCGCCGTCAGTAACCCGTCCGCTCCCAGCACCTCGTCGGCACGCTGGAGATACTCGCGCCGAGGAATCCGCTTCCCGCCCTCCACCTCGTAGACGAGGTCCTCCCCGTATCCGACCGCCACTCCGAAGTCGCTGGCCCGCCTCCCCACCGCCTCGCGCCGCAGCCTCAGCTGCCTCCCCACGGTGGTGAGGACCGCCACGCGCCACTCGTCGTCCGGGTCGCCCGCCCAACCCGGCTCGTCCGCCCCGCCGTTCAGCGACATCCGCGTGCCTCGTACGCGTCGTACCGCGACGGGCGACACGGTAGGGCCCAGGACTACGCCCGACGCCCGGAACGCGGCTCCCCGCACGCCTACGGGTGACGCTCCAGCAGCGAGGTCAGGACCGGCTCCGCGTGGGCCCACAGCAGGGCACCCCCGGTCCTGGGTACGACATGGCGGCGGGCCCCGCGTATCCGGGTCGCGAGGAGGGCGCCGTTGTCCGGGGAGTGGCTGGTGTCGTGTTCGCCGTACCAGATGTCGACCGGGACGGTGACGGCGTCGAGCGCGAACGGCCAGCGTCCCATGGCGAGGACCGTGTCCCGGGCGTACCCGGCCGCCGCGCCCTGGGCGAAGCCTTCCACCAGGGCGCGGCGGTAGGCGGCCGAGAAGCCGTCCTCCCGGTACACGGCGAGGTCGCAGTCCGGGCTGCCGCCCATGACCAGGTTCCACATCGCGTCCGCGTCGAAGCCGGCGAAGAACTCCTCGGCGCCGGACGGGTCCCGTGCGGCCCGTTCGGTCAGCGCGCGCAGCTCCGCCGGCAGGGCGGCGGCGAACTCGGGGGCCGCCACCTCGTCGGCGGCCGAGACCAGGGACAGCGCGGAGGCGACGCCGGCCTCCGCGCAGGCCAGGGCGAACGGGGCGCCCTGGGAGTTGCCGACCACGGCCGGGCGGCCCAGGCCCCGCAGGGCGCACAGGGCGCGGACGTCGGTGGCGAAGTCGGCGAAGGTGCGGCCGGGGGCGGGGGTCGAGGCGCCGAGTCCGGGGCGGTCCACGGAGACCAGGCGGACGCCCAGCGCGTCCACGACGCCCGCGCCGAAGCCGAGTCGGCGGCTCGTGGCCGCGCCGGGGCACAGCAGGACCGGAACGCCGTCCGGCGGGCCCCACTCGGCCCAGCCGAGCAGGCGTCCGTCCGGCAGGCCGGTCTCACCGAGGCGGGCGGGGGCGGTGACGAGGACGGTCATGTGGCGCATCCTCGCGCCGCGCGGAGGGCTGCGCACGCGGTTTTCGGTGCCGCCGAGCACCGGCGCCGCTGCCGCCGGCCCGCCTGCGCCCCGGAGGAACACCGGCCTGCCGTCGGCCAGGCGGCCACGCCTCGGTCATCACCGGGTCACCGGACCGACGGGCCGGGGCCGAAGTGCCGTGCGGGCAGCCGAACCGGCCCGCGCGGCACCCCCACCGTCACCGCCGTGCGGCTTCCACCGCCTCCGGCACGTGCCCCGCGACCACGCGCTCGCGCCCGTGTACCGGAGCGGCGGCGGCCCGGCGGCGGTCCACCGCGTACGCCGCGCCCGCGACGCCCACGCCGAGGACGGCCAGGGCCGCGCCCGCCGTCGCCGGGGACGTGGTGCCGAAGCCCGCCGCGAGGGCGAGGCCGCCGATCCAGGCGCCGCCTGCGTTGGCGAGGTTGAAGGCGGCCTGGTTGGCCGAGGAGGCGAGGGAGGGGGCCGCGGCGGCCTTCTCCATCACCATCAGCTGGAGGGGGGAGCCGGTGAGGAAGGCGGCCATGCCCAGCAGGGCCACCGCGGCGGCCGCCGTGACCTCGGTGCGCATCAGCAGCGGGAAGAGGGCGAGGACCACCACCAGGGAGGCCAGGCCGCTGAAGAGGGTGCCCCGCAGGGAGTGGTCGGCGAGGCGGCCGCCCAGCAGGTTGCCCGCGGTGGCGCCGACGCCGAACAGAGCCAGCAGCAGCGTCACGCTGGCCTCGGCGAAGCCGGCGGCGTCCGTGAGCATCGGGGTGATGTAGCTGTAGGCGGCGAAGAGCGCGCCGAAGCCCGCGACGGTGGTGCCGAGGGCGAGCCAGACCGGCAGGGAGCGCAGGGCGGCCAGTTCGCCGCGCAGCCCCGAGGCGGGGGCGGGGGCGTGGTCGCGCGGGATCAGGACCGCGAGGGCCGCTATCGCCGCGACGCCGATCGCGCTCACGCCGAGGAAGGTGGCCCGCCAGCCGAGCTGCTGGCCCAGGGCGGTGGCCGCGGGCACACCGACGATGTTGGCGACCGTCAGCCCCAGGAACATCAGGGAGACGGAGCGGGCCTTGCGTTCCGGCGCCACCATGCCGGTGGCGACGACCGCGCCGACGCCGAAGAAGGCACCGTGCGGCAGACCGCTGACGAAGCGGGCGGCGAGCAGGGAGACCTCGCCGGGGGCGAACGCGGACAGCGCGTTGCCGGCCACGAAGAGGGCCATCAGCGCGATCAGCACCGTGCGGCGGGACATCCGCGCGGTCGCCGCCGCGAGCAGCGGGGCGCCGATGACGACGCCGAGCGCGTACGCCGAGACCAGGTGGCCGGCGCTGGGGATGGAGATGTCCAGGTCGTCCGCGACGTCGGGCAGCAGGCCCATCATCACGAACTCGGTGGTACCGATGCCGAAGGCGCCCACGGCAAGGGCGAGCAGGGCCAGGGGCATGAAGGGGACTCGCCTTTCGAGCGGAGGTGTGCGTACGGGACTGCTTCGCTATGTTCCCGTACGGAACAAAGCCTCTCAGGGCGAGTATTCCGCGAGGTGACGGACGGGTGTCCGGCAGCTGCCCAAACGGCGCTGACCAGGGACGTTCAGGATGCCGTTGTGTCGACCCTCACACGCGCGGCGATCGGCAGATGGTCGCTGCCGGTCGCCGGCAGGGTCCAGCTGGTCTCCGGTTCGACGCCGGTGACCAGGATCTGGTCGATGCGGGTCATCGGGAAGGACGCCGGCCAGCTGAAGCCGAAGCCGTCCCCCACGGCGCCCTGCGGGGAGCGCATCTGGGAGGTGATGGCGGTGAGCGCGCGGTCGTTCATGGTGCCGTTGAGGTCGCCGAGCAGGATCTTGCGGGGCAGCTTCTCGTCGGCGATGGCCTCGCCGAGGGCGTCGGCGCTCTTGTCGCGCTGCCGGGCGGTGAAACCCGCCTCCAGCTTCACCCGTACGGACGGCAGGTGGGCGACGTACACCGCGACCGGCCCGGAGGGCGTGGCGACGGTGGCCCGCATGGCGCGCTTCCAGCCGAGCCGGATGTCCACGGCCCTCACGCCGCTCACCGGGTACTTGCTCCACAGCCCGACGGTGCCGACCACCGCGTGGTGCCGGTACTTCGACGCCAGCGCCTTCTCGTACGTCGGCACGGCGGACGCCTTCAGCTCCTCCAGCGCCAGCACGTCCGCGCCGGCGGCGGCCACGGCACGGGCGGTGCCGGCCGGGTCGGCGTTGTCGGCGTTGACGTTGTGCGTGGCCACCGTGAGGTCGCCGCCGGCACCCGTCTTGTCGAAGAGGAGGCCGCCGAAGAGGTTCAGCCACACCGACACCGGCAGGACCAGCGCGATCAGCGCCGTCGCCGACTTCCGCGCGAGGGCGATCACCAGCAGGACCGGGATCAGCAGACCGAACCACGGCAGGAAGGTCTCCGTGAGGCTGCCGAGGTTGCCGATGGCGTTCGGGATGTGCGAGTGGGCCGCCATGACGACGGCCAGGACGATCGCCACCGCGGCCGTGACCAGGCCCCGGCGCCAGATCCGCCGGTCGCCCCGCCAGCCGGTGACCGCCCGGTCCCACAGGCGCCGAAGCCGGGTTCCCCGGTGCTCGGGCCCCGAGCCGCCGTTGTCCGTCTCCGTCATGTACGCCTGCTGCGCCATACCGTCGCCTCACTGCCTGCCGTGCACACCGTCGCTCCCCCCGTGACTCAGCACCCTAGGGGATGATCGGGTCCGATCCTGCCGTCCTGCGACGGCCGTACGGGCACGAGGACGTACGAGTCGCCGTCCGGAGTTCCGAACGGAGTCGAGACGGGCGGCTCTGTGACACAACGAGCACATTCGCCCCCCCCGCTTCACGGGCTCGGCACCCCGTGACGAGGGTCCCCTAGCCGCCGGGACGCGGAAGGTGCCACCATGGAGGGGATCCGGGGACGCCGTGAGGGCGCCTCGAGATGACATGAAGGAGCCGTTGCCATGACGCAGCTTTCGGCTGCCCCCACCCCTCAGCGCCCCGCCGACGGGAGCAAGGCGCTGTACGGGGGCAAGAGCAACCGCCGCATCACCGTCCGGGACATCACCGCCGCCAAGGAGCGCGGCGAGAAGTGGCCCATGCTCACCGCGTACGACGCGATGACCGCGTCCGTCTTCGACGAGGCCGGCATCCCGGTCATGCTCGTCGGCGACTCCGCGGGCAACTGCCACCTCGGCTACGAGTCCACCGTGCCCGTCACCCTGGACGAGATGACGATGCTCTCGGCCGCGGTGGTCCGGGGCACCAGCCGCGCCCTGATCGTCGGCGACCTGCCCTTCGGCTCCTACCAGGAGGGCCCGGTGCAGGCGCTGCGCTCGGCGACCCGGCTGGTCAAGGAGGCCGGGGTGGGGGCGGTCAAGCTGGAGGGCGGCGAGCGCTCGCACCGGCAGATCGAGCTGCTGGTGGAGTCCGGCATCCCCGTGATGGCCCACATCGGCCTCACCCCGCAGTCCGTGAACGCCATGGGCTACCGGGTCCAGGGGCGCGGCGAGGAGGCGGCCCAGCAGCTGCTGCGCGACGCCAAGGCGGTGCAGGACGCGGGCGCCTTCGCGGTCGTCCTGGAGCTGGTCCCGGCCGAGCTGGCCGCCGAGGTGACGCGGACGCTGCACATCCCGACCGTCGGGATCGGCGCGGGCGCGGAGACGGACGCCCAGGTGCTGGTGTGGACCGACATGCTCGGGCTGACCGGCGGCCGGGTGCCGAAGTTCGTGAAGAAGTACGCCGACCTGCGCCAGGTCATCGGCGACGCGGCGAAGGCCTTCGCCGAGGACGTCGTCGGCGGAACGTTCCCGCAGGAGGAGCACTCCGTCCACTGAGCCACCGCGGTACGACACCGGCCCCGCCGATCTTCCCCCGTCGGCGGGGCCGGTGCTTTTCGGCGTGCCGTCGGCGGGATGTCGGCGTACCGGCCGGCGTCCGTCCGTGTGCTGTCGGTGTGTCGGCGGTCTGTCGGCGGGGCGGGTCGGTTGTCGGTGGGATGTCGGCGGTTTGTCGGCGGGGGCTGACACCGTCGTGGGCATGAAGCGAATCGACGACAACCCCCGGGCCGCGGGCAGCGCGGTCACCGTGCGGGGGCTGGTCAAGCACTACGGCGAGACCAAGGCACTGGACGGCGTCGACCTCGACGTGCGCGAGGGCACCGTGATGGGTGTGCTCGGGCCGAACGGCGCCGGCAAGACGACCCTCGTCCGCATCCTGTCCACCCTGATCACCCCCGACGCGGGCACGGCGCACGTCGTCGGCTACGACGTCGTACGCCAGCCGCGCCAGCTGCGACGGGTGATAGGACTGACCGGGCAGTACGCGTCCGTGGACGAGAAGCTCCCCGGCTGGGAGAACCTGTACATGATCGGCCGGCTGCTCGACCTGTCCCGCAGGGACGCGCGCGCCCGGGCCGACGCACTGCTGGAGCGGTTCTCGCTCACCGAGGCCGGCAAGCGCCCCGCGCACACCTACTCCGGCGGCATGCGCCGCCGTCTCGACCTGGCCGCCTCCATGATCGGGCACCCGGCCGTGCTCTACCTGGACGAGCCCACCACCGGCCTGGACCCGCGCACCCGCAACGAGGTGTGGGACGAGGTCAAGCGCATGGTCGGCGACGGCGTCACCGTGCTGCTCACCACCCAGTACATGGAGGAGGCCGAGCAGCTCGCCTCGGAGCTGACCGTCGTCGACCGCGGCAAGGTCATCGCGAACGGTGGCATCGAGCAGCTGAAGGCCAAGGTCGGCGGGCGCACCCTGCGGGTCCGTCCGGCCGACCCGCTGCACCTGCGCCCGCTCGCCGCCCACCTGGACGAGCTGGGCATCACCGGGCTCGCCGACACCACGGTGGACGCGGAGCGCGGGGCCGTCCTGGTCCCGATCCTCAGCGACGAGCAGCTGACCGCCGTGGTCGGCGCGGTCACCGCCCGCGGCATCACGCTCGCCTCCGTCACCACCGAACTGCCCAGCCTGGACGAGGTCTTCCTGTCCCTCACCGGCCACCGCGCCAGTGCCCCGCAGGACCCCGCGCCCGCCGACGCCCGCGAGGAGGTCGCCGTATGAGCGCCGCCACCCTGACCACCACCGACGACGCCCGCATCTCCGTGCGCGGGCACGTGCGGCACACCGGCGCTCTGGTCCGCCGCAACCTGCTGTGGATCCGGCAGGACCCGGAGTCGATGTTCGACGCCCTGCTGATGCCGGTCGTCTTCACCCTGCTGTTCGTGTACGTCTTCGGCGGGTCGATCGGCCAGGCGCTGGGCGGCGGACAGGACGGCTACGTGCAGTACGTCATCCCCGGCATGATCGCCATGATGAGCATGACGCTGTCGCAGGGCGTCGGCACGGGCTTCAGTCAGGATTTCAACTCCGGTGTCATGGACCGCTTCCGGTCCCTGCCGATCGGGCGCGGCTCCGTGCTCTTCGCGAAGATCGCGGTGGAGATGCTGCGGATGCTGTTCGCGACCACGGTGCTGATGATCGTCGCCGTCCTGGTCGGTTTCGACATCGTCCACTGGGGCGGTCTGTTCGCCGCCGTGGGCCTGTCGGCGGTGTTCGCCTCGTCGATCATGTGGGTGTTCCTCACCCTGGGCGTGATCCTGAAGAACGCGCAGTCCGTGCAGGCGATGGGGTTCATGGTGCTGTTCCCGTTGCAGTTCGGCTCGTCGATCTTCGCGCCGACGCAGTCGATGCCGGGCTGGTTGCAGGCCTTCACCGACTACAACCCGCTCTCCACGCTCGCCGACGCGGCGCGCGGGCTGATGGTGGGCGGTCCGGTCGCGCACGACCTGTGGATCACGCTCGGCTGGTCCGTGGCGATCACCGCGGTGATGGCTCCGGTCGCCATCCACAAGTTCCGTACGAAGACCTGACCCGGCCCGGGTCAGACGAGGGCGACGGCCTCCTCCGCGGTGAGGCCGGCGCCCTCGGCGTACGCGGCCTCGTACGCCTCGCCGCCCAGCGCCTCGCGGACCCTCCCGACGGCGCGGGCGCGCCCGTCACGCTCCAGGCCCATCGCGACGTGGGCCGACGGCAGCATCGCGTCGGCGGCGCCGAGACAGCGCGCCGCGTCGGTGGCCCGCTGCCCGCCGTCCACGCGGGCCATCGCCATCGCCGCGATGGTCAGGTACGAGGAGCGCATGTGCGGGGCGATGGCCGCGGAGAGCGGGTCGTCGGCCCGCTCCAGCGACTTGCGCACCTTGACCAGGCACTCCTCGTGCCGGCCCTCCAGCGTGGCGACCCACGCCTCCGCGGCGAGGATGAAGGCGTCGAAGACGACGAAGTGGGAGATGGCGAAGTCCCGGCGCAGCAGCCGGAGCTGCTCGCCCGCCTCGGCGGTCCGCCCGGTCATGCCGAGCCGCCCGGCGAGGAAGAGCCGAGCGGCCGGCATGGCGCCGTTGTGTCCCGTCCCCTCGGTCCGCTCGATCACCGCACGCAGGGTGCGCTCGCCCTCCTCGGCATCCCCGCACTCCAGCAGCACGCTGCCGAGGCGGGCGTCCAGGATGTCCACCTGGGCGTGCGCGCCGAGCCGTTCGGCCTCCTTCGCGGCGGCCCGGTAGTCGGCGGCGGCGAGCCGGAACTCGCCCTTGCGCTCACGGGCCTCGGCGCGGGCGGCGAGTGCCTCGGCGGTGCCCCAGGCGTCACCGAGGCGGTGGTAGATCTCCAGCGCCTCGTCGGCGTCACGGGCCGCGTCACCCGCCCAGTCGGTGCGGTTGGCGAGGAAGTTGGCGCGCATCTGGAGGCTGCCGGCCAGGCCCCACTCGAACCCCGGCGTCTCACGGCAGGTGCGCACGGTGGCGTCCATGATCTCGCGCAGCCGCTCCATGTCGCCGGAGAGCATCACGGCGAAGAACCAGAGCAGGCCGGGCGGGGTGCAGGTCTGGGGCATCCCCGGTTCGTACGTCTCGGCGATGACCCGCAGCTTCCGTTTGGCCTCCGGTTTCTGCCAGGCCTCCAGCTCGGTGTCCATGCAGGCGAGGTGGGCCAGGTGGACGCCGCGGCGGGCCTCGGCGAGCACCTCGCCGGTCAGCGGGGGCGGGGTGGCCGTGCACCGCTCCCAGACCGGCTCGGCCCGGCGGACCGGCTCGGCGAAGGGGTCCGGGCCGAGCGTCATGACCTCGCTGAACCAGTTCCGCGCCTCCACGCGCAGGTCGCGCATCTGCCAGTACCAGACCAGCGACAGCGACAGGCTCAGCGCCTCCTGCTCGTCGCGCTCGGCGATGGCGTGGCGCAGCGCGGTGCGCAGGTTCTCGTACTCGCGCTCCAGCCGCTCGATGGCGGCGAGCTGCCGCGGGCCCCGCAGCAACGGGTCGGTGGTCCGGGCGAGTTCCCGGTAGTGGGTGAGGTGCGCGCGCTCGGCGGCGGCGCGGCCGCCGGTCTCGTCGAGGCGTTCGCCGGCGTACTCGGCGACGGTCTCCAGGAGCCGGTAGCGCATGCCGTCGCCGGGGGACGGCGCGGCCACGACCAGTGACTTGTCGACGAGGGAGCCGAGGGCGTCCAGGGCCGCGGGCCCGCACACGGCCTCGGCGGCGGTGAGGTCGCAGCCGCCGGCGAAGACGGACAGGCGCCGCAGTACGTCCCTTTCCTCCTCGTCGAGCAGGTCCCAGGACCAGTCGACGACCGCGCGCAGCGTCTGCTGGCGGGGCAGGACGGTGCGGCTGCCGGAGGTGAGCAGGCGGAAGCGGTCGTCGAGGCGGTCGGCGATCTGGCGCGGGGTCAGCATGCGCAGCCGGGCCGCTGCCAGCTCGATCGCCAGCGGCAGGCCGTCGAGGCGGCGGCAGATCTCGGCGCAGGCCGCCGCGGTCTCCTCGTCGGCATCGGTGCGGAAGCCGGGGCGGGCGGCGGCACCGCGGTCGGCGAGCAGGCGCAGCGCGGCCGGTTCCGGCAGTGGCTCCACCGGGCGCAGCGACTCCCCCGGCACGCCGAGGGGTTCGCGGCTGGTGGCGAGGATCGTCAGGCCCGGGCAGCGGGCGAGGAGTTCCTCGGCGAGCCGGGCGGCGGCCTCGACGACGTGCTCGCAGTTGTCGAGGACGATCAGCATGCGGCGCCGGCCGCAGTGCTCGACGAGGCGTTCCACGGCGGTCGCCTGCCGGTCGGTGGCGGCGACCGCCCGCATCTCCTCGGCGCCGGCGCCGTACAGGACGGTCTCGCGGGCGCCGAGGGCGGTGAGGACGGCCTGCGGCACGGCGCCGGGATCGTCGACGGGGGCGAGTTCGGCGAGCCAGGCGCCGTCCGGCGCGGTCTCCCCGACGCCCTCGGCGGCCTCCTGCGACAGCCGGGTCTTGCCGGCGCCGCCCGGCCCGAGCAGGGTGACGAGACGGGCGGTCGCCAGGTCGCCGCGCAGGGCCTCCAGGTCGGCGTCCCGGCCGACGAAGGAGGTGAGCCGGGCGCGGAGGTTGCCCCGGCGTCGGGGCGCGGAGGGGCCTCCGGCCGGGGCGGCCCGGCCCGCGGCACCCGCCTCGGACGTGGGGGACGCCGGGGGCGTCGCGCCGGAGGCAGTCGTCGCGGGCCCCGCGGAAGCCGCAGGCCCCCCGGGGGTGCCGGGCGCCGCCGGCGGCACGGGGTCGCCGGACCCCGCCGGACTCGCCGGACCGACCGGGCCCCTGGGACCGCCGGGCGGCACAGGTGTACCGGGCCCTGCGGCCCCCGCCGTACCCCCGGGCGGCACGGGCGCACCGGCCTCCGTCGGACCGCCGGTACCTCCGGGCCTCGCGGGTGGGCCGGGCTGTCCGGGGCCGCCGGGAGCCGCCCCGGGCGCACCCGCCCCCGTCGGACCGTCAGGTTCGCCAGGGCTCGTGGGCCCGACGGGGGTCCCCGGCGCGCCGGGGGCCCGGTCCCGCGCCGTCCCCCCGGTCCCCGCGGAGGGCACGCGCCCGTCAGGGCTCACGGGGCCCCTGGGGCTCGCCCGGTGCCCGGTACTCGCCGGCCCTCCCGCGTTCGTGGACCGGGCCCGCGTCGCAGGGCGGAGCAACTGCTCGTGCAGGGAGCGCAGTTCCGGTCCCGGGTCGGTGCCGAGCCGGTCCGCGAGGTGGCGTCGTACGGCCTCGTAGGCGGCCAGGGCCTCGGCGGTGCGGCCGGTGTCCCGCAGGGCGCGCAGCCGCAGGGTCTGGAGCGGCTCGTCCAGGGGACGGCCGTCGCAGAGCGCGGTCAGCTCGGGCAGCGACTGCTCGGCCTGTCCGAGGTCCAGGGCGGCCGTGTGCCGGGCGCGCAGCACGTCCAGGTGCCGGGTGTTCCAGCGGGCCGCCTCGGCGGTGCGGTCGGGCAGGTCGGCGAGGGCGGGGCCGCGCCACAGGCCGAGGGCGTCGTCCAGTACGGCGGCCGCCTTGCCGGGGTCCCCGTCGGCGAGGGCTCGGGTGCCCTCGGCGGCCAGCCGGTCGAAGCGGTGCAGGTCGATGTCCTCGGGGGCGGCGGTGAGCCGGTAGCCGCCGTCGGACGAGACGACCGCCTCCGCGCCGAGCGTCCGGCGCAGCCGCCCGACCAGCGCCTGGAGCGCGCCCGGCGCGTCGGCCGGCGGGTCGCCGTCCCACACCTCCTCCACCAGCAGCGCCGCGGGCACGGCTCGGCCGGGACGCAGGGCGAGCACCGTCAGCAGCGCGCGCAGCCGCGCCCCGCCGACCGGGACGGCGGTGCCGTCGGGGCGGAGTGCCTGGGTGGTGCCGAGGATGCGGTAGCGCACGGGACCATTGTCCCTGGTGCCGTGGCGGCCGGTCATGGGGTTTCCGCGGCGCGGCGCGGGGCACGGGAACCGGCGACCGGCCCCGGGGCGTTCTGGTCACGACCCGGTACGGTCGGGCGGTCCCCCTGCCCCACCGTGCCGTCCGACAGCCAGGGAGTCCCATGAGCACCGCCACCGCCCGCCCCAGCGACCGGCGCGTCAGTCCCGTGTTCCTCGGGATCGTCGCCGTCGCCGCGGTCACGGGCTGGGCCACCTGGACCGGGTTCGCCGAGCAGCCGGGCCTGGCCGTGTTCCTGTTCGTGACGGCGGCGTGGGTGGTCTCGCTGTGCCTGCACGAGTACGCGCACGCCCGTACCGCCCTGCACAGCGGGGACATCTCGGTCGGCGCGAAGGGCTACCTCACGCTGAACCCGGTGAAGTACACGCACGCCCTGCTGAGCGTCGTGCTCCCGGTGCTGTTCGTGATCATGGGTGGGATCGGGCTGCCGGGCGGCGCGGTGTTCATCGAGCGCGGCCGCATCCGGGGCCGCTGGCGGCACAGCCTGATCTCGGCGGCGGGCCCGCTGACCAACGTGCTGTTCGCCGCGGTGTGCACGGCCCCGTTCTGGCTGGACGCGCTGGACGGCGTGCCGCGCGACTTCCGGCTGGCGCTGGCCTTCCTCGCGCTGCTCCAGGTGACGGCGGCGATCCTGAACTTCCTGCCGGTGCCGGGCCTGGACGGCTACGGCGTGATCGAGCCGTGGCTGTCGTACAACGTGCGGCGGCAGGTGGAGCCGCTCGCGCCGTTCGGGCTGCTGATCGTGTTCGCGCTGCTGTGGATCCCGGCCGTCAACGGTGTGTTCTTCGACGCGGTCGACGCGCTCCTGCGCGGCCTCGGGATCGGCGAGGCCGACACGTACTGCGGCTTCGAGCTGTACCGCTTCTGGCAGACCGACGAGCTGTGCTCGGTCAGCCCGTGACGGACGGGGAGCGGCGGGCGTCGCGGCCGCGCTTGACGTAGTACCAGCACATGTTGGACGACAGGCCCGACAGCAGCACCCACACGACGCCGATCAGCACGCTGCCCTGCACGAAGGAGACGACGGCGGCGGTCACGGCGAGGACGCAGACGACCAGGGCGTAGACGGCGAGGCGGGGCATGGGGCGGGCTCCTGTCGGGGGACACGGCGGGTACTGCGGGTGATGCGGTACATCTGGCACCCCCCAGTGTCCCCCATCGCCTCACACGTCCGTGACGCGGAGCCCGGCGTGTGCCTTGTAGCGGCGGTTGACGGAGATCAGGTTGGCGACCAGCGACTCGACCTGGTGGGCGTTGCGGAGCCGGCCGGCGAAGACGCCGCGCATGCCGGCGATGCGTCCGGCGAGGGCCTGCACGATCTCCACGTCGGCCCGCTCCTCGCCGAGGACCATGACGTCGGTGTCGATCTCCTCGATCTCCGGGTCCTGGAGGAGGACCGCCGAGAGGTGGTGGAAGGCGGCGGTGACCCGGCTGTCCGGCAGCAGGGCGGCTGCCTGCTCGGCGGCGCTGCCCTCCTCGGGCTTGAGCGCGTAGGCGCCCTTCTTGTCGAAGCCGAGCGGGTTGACGCAGTCGACGACGAGCTTGCCGGCCAGTTCCGCGCGCAGGGACTCCAGGGTCTTGCCGTGGCCGTCCCAGGGCACGGCGACGATCACGAGGTCGCTGCGGCGGGCGGTGTCGGCGTTGTCGGCGCCCTCGACGCCGTGGCCGATCTCCTCGGCGGCGGCCTCGGCGCGCTCGGCGGCGCGGGAGCCGACGATCACCTTCTGGCCGGCCTTGGCGAGGCGGTAGGCGAGGCCCTTGCCCTGGGGGCCGGTGCCGCCGAGCACGCCGACGACCAGCCCGGAGACGTCGGGCAGGTCCCAGGGGTCCTTGGCGGGGGCCTTCTGTGCAGCACTGTCGGTAGAGGTCATGGGCCGACCCTACGTCCCGTCCGCCCCCGGCCGGGTCCAGGTGCCGCCGGGCGCCGTGCCCGTCCCCGGGTCGTCCCCGGGTCGTCCCCGGGTCGGGCGAATGCGGGCCGAACGCCGGTGCGCGCGGGGCGGGTTGCGGCAGGATGCGGGCCCATGGACGCCGTACGGGTCGCGTTGCTGCGGGAAGTGCTCGCCGGGACCGAGTGGCTGGGGGCCACCCGGAGGTTCGCGGGGGCGCTGCGGAACTCGGTCGTGCCGCACGGGGGCGGGCTGCTGCTGGTGGGCACCGACGGGTACGAGCCCTGGCACCTGGCGGCGCACCTGGTGGACGAGGCCGCCTGGTCGGGGACGCCGGAGCTGGCCCCCACGCTCGTACGGCACGGCGCCCGTCCCTCGGACCCGGCGCACCTGGCGGTCGGGCTGGGGCGGCTGGCGGCGGCCCGGCGCGGGGAGACGCTGCTCGTGGTGGCGCCGGACGATCCCGGCGCCCCGCTCCTGGAGGGGGTGCACGACGCCCGCCGGGCCGGGGCGACGGTGCTGGCGCTGGGCGCGGGCGAGCGGGAGCTGACGGCCATGGCGCACGAGGCGCTGACCGTGCCGGACGGGGCGGAGCTGGACCTGGACACCGTGCAGCACCTGGTCAGCGCGGCGGCCGGGGAGAACGCGGTACCGCCGCCCCGGGGCCGCCGCCGCTTCCGTGACCGCCTCTCCCGCCTGGCGGACCACCTGACGGCCCCGCCTCCGTCACGCTGGTGACGGGGCGGGGTGGCGCGTCCGGGTCTCGTTCAGTCCTCGTCGGCGCGGCCCGCGGAGGCGTCGTGCCACTTCGGGTCGTTCTCCCACTCGAGGTTGCGCTCGCGGGCGGTCTGCATCGCGTGGTCGGCCTCCGTACGGGAGGCGTACGGCCCGAAGCGGTTCTTGGCCGGGCAGTCGGGGCCTTCCTCGACCTTCTTGTGCTCCAGGCAGTAGTACCACTCGCCCGGTTTTCCGACCGTGCGCTTCTTGAAGAGGGCCATGACCGGCTCCTTTCGCCAGGGACATGCTCTCTTATGCCCGCTGGTTAGACTCGCTGACATGTCTGGCCAGTCGCTGCTCGTACCAGGGGAGCTGTCTCCCACCCGTTCCGTACCCGGAAACATCCGCCGGCCCGAGTACGTCGGCAAACCCGCGCCGTCGCCGTACACCGGACCGGAGGTGCAGACGCCCGAGACGATCGAGGCGATGCGCGTGGCCGGCCGGATCGCGGCGCGCGCGATGGAGGAGGCCGCGAAGCTCATCGCGCCCGGCGTGACGACGGACGAGCTGGACCGGGTCGCGCACGAGTACATGTGCGACCACGGCGCCTACCCGTCGACGCTCGGCTACCGCGGCTTCCCGAAGTCCCTGTGCAGCTCCGTCAACGAGGTCATCTGCCACGGCATCCCGGACTCGACGGTGCTGCGCGACGGCGACATCGTCAACCTCGACGTGACGGCGTACATCGGCGGTGTGCACGGCGACAACAACGCGACCTACCTGGTCGGCGACGTGGACGAGGAGAGCCGGCTGCTGGTCGAGCGGACCCGCGAGTCCCTGGCCCGCGCGATCAAGGCGGTCCGGCCGGGCCGGCAGATCAACATCATCGGCCGGGTCATCGAGTCGTACGCGAAGCGGTTCGGGTACGGGGTGGTGCGGGACTTCACCGGTCACGGGATCAGCACGGCGTTCCACTCCGGGCTCATCGTCCCGCACTACGACAGCCCGCACGCGACGACCGTCATCCAGCCCGGGATGACCTTCACGATCGAGCCGATGCTGACGCTCGGGACCCACGAGTACGACATGTGGGACGACGGCTGGACGGTCGTGACCAGGGACCGCAGGCGGACCGCGCAGTTCGAGCACACCCTCGTGGTGACGGACTCGGGCGCGGAGATCCTGACCCTGCCGTAGCCGACCGCCGCGCACCCGCCTCCCGGCCCGCTCTCCTCGGAGGGCGGGCCGTCGCGCGTCTCGGTACCCTTTTACCGACAGGCCGTCGGAAAACCATTGACTTAGGTAAGCCTAACCATGCAAGATCGGCCCCATGGACTCTTTCTCGACGCTCATCCGCACCGCCTCCCACGAGCAGCACGTGGAGGCCGAGACCTCGACCTTCATGAGCGACCTGCTGGGCGGGCGGCTCGGCGTCGACGCGTACGCGCGCTACACCGAGCAGCTGTGGTTCGTGTACGAGGCGCTGGAGGCGGCGGCCGGCCGGCTGGCGGCCGACCCGGTGGCCGGGCCGTTCGTGCGGCCGGAGCTGATGCGGCTGGACTCGCTGGAGCGTGACCTGGCGCACCTGCGCGGCCCGCGGTGGCGTGCGGGCCTGACCGCCCTGCCCGCGACGGAGGCGTACGCGGCCCGGGTGCGCGAGTGCGCCGAGCGGTGGCCGGCCGGGTACGTGGCCCATCACTACACGCGCTACCTCGGCGACCTGTCCGGCGGCCAGATCATCCGGGACAGGGCGGAGCGGACCTGGGGCTTCGCCAAGAAGGGCGACGGAGTCCGCTTCTACGTCTTCGAGGAGATCACCAACCCGGCCGCCTTCAAGCGCGAGTACCGGGAGCTGCTGGACGGCATCCGCGCGGACGACCTGGAGAAGCAGCGGGTCGTCGCCGAGTGCAAGCGCGCCTTCGCCCTGAACACGGCGGTCTTCCGGGGGCTGGGCGAGGAGTTCCCGCTCTCCGCGTGAGCGGCCCGTGCCCGCGTGCACGCACCGGTCCCCCTCGGCCGTCGGCCGAGGGGGACCGGTTTCCCACGACGTGCCGACCTCAGTTGTCGATGTCGTAGTCGTCGCTGCGGCAGTTGATGCCGCCGAAGTAGAGGTCGCCCGTGCTGTCCGTGGTGATGGCGCCGAAGTACGGGCTGCAGGTGGCGTCCTCGTCACCGTGCAGCGGGCCGTCGAAGGCGGTGGCGGTCGCCACGCCGCCGGCGGTCATGGCGGCGGTCAGCAGGACCGTGGCGAAGGCGGAACGGATGCGCATGGGTTTCCTCTCGCGGGGGAACTGAGCGGTCACGCCCAGAGGTAACCCCTGACGGTCGCGCGCACACGCTGTTCCACCCGTACGGAGGTGCGGTGCCGGGCACCCTTCACCGCTCCAGGCGCACCCGACCGCCGATCTCGACCCAGCCCTCGGGCTGGGGGGCCGTGAGGATCTGCGAGCCGGCACCCTGCGTGATGTTGAGGGCGCGGCCCAGCCGCTCGGTCAGCAGCAGGGCCGCCGCGCCGGTCGCCTCGTCCTCGTCGATGCCGTCGTCGCGGCCCGGGAAGGCGCGGGCCCGCACGCGTCCCGCCGGCTCGTCCTCCCACGCCCAGGCGTAGACCCACTCCCCCGCCGCCGGCACCGGCAGGTCCTCGACCTCGGCGACCCCGGCGTACTGGCGCAGGGTCCGCGGCGGTGCCCACTCGGGGCGGGCCTCGATCCAGCTGAACTCGCCGTCCAGCCGGACGCCCACCACCCCGGCCGGGGTGACGATCTCGGGGACGTCGAGCAGCCAGGCCGTGCCGACGCAGGGGTGCCCGGCGAACGGCAGGCGCAGGGCGGGCGTGTAGATGTCGATGACACCGCGCTCGGGGTCGTCGACGAACACGGTCTCGCTGAAGCCGAGTTCCGCGGCCAGCTTCTGCCGCTCCGCGGGGTCCGGCAGCACGGAGCCGTCCCGGACGACGCCGAGTTCGTTGCCGTAGCCGCCGTTCGGCGCGCAGAAGACGCGCAGTACGTCGTAGTCAGTCACCGGGGCATTCAAACATCGTGCGGGCGGCGGGGATGTCCCGGGCCGGGGTCCCCCGGCCTCCTGCTCGCTACCGTCGCTCGCGCCCGCGACCGCCGCTCACGCCCGCGACCGCCGCTTGCGTGCGGCGAACACCGCGCCCGCGCCGAGGGCGACCGCGACACCGGCCGCCGCACCGAGCGCCGGGCCCGGAAGGTCCGAGCCGGTGGAGGCCAGGCTGCCGCCGGTCAGGCCGCCCGTGGTCGAGCCCGCGCCGCCGACGGTGGAGCCGCCGGTGGTGGCCGAACCGCCGGTGCCGCCGGACGTGCCCATGCCGCCCGTGCCGCCCGTGCCACCCGAGCCGCCGGACGTGCCCGTGCCGCCGCCGCCCGGCAGCTGGGCGTCCTCGCTCAGCGCCACCGAGAGGTCGACGGTGTCGAGCGCGGTGCCGGCCGGGTAGTTGCCGAAGACCTTCGCGCCGGCCCCGGTGAGGGTGGCGGCGACACCGTCGACGGTGATGACGTCGTCCCGCGCGGTCAGGTCGGCGGACCGGGCCTTGAGATCCGCCAGGACCACACCCTCGGTCCGCGTGCCCAGGCTGTCCACGTCGGCGGTCAGCTGACCGGTGCCGTCGTCGAGGGTGGCCTTGAGGTTGCTCAGGGTCAGGTCGAGGCCGTACGCGCCGTTCGACTCGTGGCCCTTGAAGTTCACCGCGCCCCGGAAGGAGGCGGTGAGCCTGCCGGCGTCCGTGTCGTAGGTGCCGGTGGCGTCCGTGAAGGTGAAGGCGCCGTTGCCGCCCGCCTGGGTGGCACCGCCCGAGACGGTGACCCGGCCCTTGGCGATGTCACCGACGACGTAGGCGCGGAAGGACTCCTTCACCCCCCAGCCGAGGGTGCCGTCGGCTAGGGCGCCCTGGGCGGGGGCCCGGGTCGCGGTGGCCGTGGCGGAGGCGGTGGCGGAGGGGGAAGCGGAGGTGCCGGCGGTCGCGGTCGGGGAGGGCGCGGCGGTCGAGCTCTGCGTGGCCGACGGCTGGGGTTCGCTGGTCTGCGTCTGCGACGCGGTCGGGGAGGGCTCGGTGGTGGGGGCGCTGGTGGTGGGGGTGGGGCTGGGCTCCGGCGCCGCCGTCTTCGCCACCGTCAGCGGGTCGCCGGCCGCGCCCGCGTAGGACGCGCTGCCGAGGTACTCCCCCGCCTCGGCGGTGAGCGTGGTCGCCATGTCGGTCATCTCGCGGGTGACGGCGACGGTGGCGAGCGGGACGTCGTCGCCCTCGGTGATCTTGGGTGCGCCCTGGGAGGTGTCGACCTTCTTCAGGTCGGCGGTGACCTCGCCGGCCTTGCTGTCGAAGCGCACGTCGCTGAAGGTGATCTCGAAGCCGTGGGCCGCGGACCTGCTCACCAGGCCGCCCTTGAAGGCGAGGTCGACGGTGTGGCCCGAGCTGTCGTAGGTGCCGGCGCCGTCCACGAAGGTGAACGCGCCGTTGCCGGCGGCCTGGGAGGCGCCCCCGGACGGGGTGAAGCCGCCGAACATGCCGACGTAGGTGCGGTACGACTGCTTGATGCCCCAGGTCAGTTCGTAACCGTTGAGGGGGCGCTCGGCCGCGGAGGCGGTGGTGGCGCCGAGGCCGGCGAGGGCGGTGGCGCCGAGCGCGGCGGCGGTCGCCACGGCGGCGGCGAGGGTGGTGGAGCGGCGTCGTCTGACGGGCATGGCTCGGTTCTCCTTGCGTGAGGGGTCCGCCGGTCGGGGCGGTCCGGGGGGACGGGGCGGTCCGGGGAACGGGGCGGTCCGGGTGTCGGGGGTTCAGCCCTGGTCGGAGGGGGACGCCGCGGGCCGGGTGCGGCGCCTGCGGACGGCGAGGGCCACGAGGGCCGCGGCCGCCAGCAGCACGGCTCCGGCCGTGAGGGAGACGGGCAGGACGGGGAAGTCACCGGCGTTCGCGACGGGTCGCGTCGAGGCCTCGGGTGCCGCCTGCCGCGCCTGCTCCCGCTGCGGGCTCGCGCTCGCGGTGGGGCCGCTGCCCAGGTCGGGCAGGGCGGGCAGCTTCGCGTCGGCGGTGAGGGCGACGGCCAGGGAGACGGGGTCCATCGCGGTGCCCGCCCGGTACATGCCGCCGAAGGCCTCGGCGCCGCGCGCGGTGAGCTTCGCGGGGGCCTCGGTGATGCGGACCAGGCCGTCGGCCGGCTTCGGGTTCCCGGCGGTGAAGGTGACCAGGGGGACGTTCTCGGCCTGGAGGCGGGGACTGTCCACGTCGGCGTACAGCGTGCCCGTGCCGTCCTCGACGCGGGCCCGTACGCCGCTGAGCCGGAGGTCGAGGCCGTGCGCGCCGGTGAAGCGCACCGCGCCCTCGAAGGCGGCGGTGAGGTCGCCGTCCTGGTACGTCCCCTCGCCGCCGGGGAAGCGGAAGAGGGCGCCGCCGTCCCGGGCGCCCGCGGTGAGGGCCCACCTGCCGTCGGCGATGTCGCCGGTGACGTACTCGCGGAAGGTGCGGCGCACGCCCCAGTCGACGGCGCCGTCCTCGATGGCGCCCCCGGCGGACTTCCGCCGCTCCGGGGACCGGGTCGGCGCGGCGGACGGCTGCTCCTCCTTCTCCTCCCGTTGCTGCTCCTGCGGCCTCGCCGCCGCCCGTACGTCGACCGACAGGCTCACCGGGTCCAGCGCGGTGCCGGCCGTGTAGTAGCCGGCGAAGGACCGGGCGCCCTCGGCGGTGAGGGTGGCGGGCACGCTGGCGAGCGCGACGGTGCTGCCGCCGCCGCGCATGTCGATGTCGCCGAGCGAGAGGGAGGCGAAGGGCACCTGACGGGACGTCGTGACCGCCCCGGTGCCCTTCGCCTTGCTCACGACGTCCACGGAGAGCGTGCCGGTGGCGCCGGAGACGCTCACGGTGGGACGGCTGACGGTGAGGTCGAGCTGGTGGGCGCCGCCGCCGGTGGGGTGGCCGAGGAAGCGGACGCCGCCGGAGAAGGCGGCCCGGAAGGCACCCGTGCCGCCGTCGTAGGTGCCGGCCGCCGAGTGGAAGCGGAAGGCGCTCCCGCCGACGGTGGCCGCTCCTCCCGTCAGGGAGTAACTGCCCTTCGCGACCGGCCCGGTGACGTAGCTCTGGAACGACGACTTGACGCCCCAGTCGAGCCGTCCGCCCTGCACGGTCCGGCTCTCGGCGTGTGCGGCGGCCGCGGGCAGCAGGACGCCGAGGAGGGCCGCGCACACCACGGTGACCAGGGCGCGAAGACGGGCGGGCATGCGAAGTCCTCCGGATCGGGGGCCGGTAGCGAACAAAGGTAAGGCTAACCTAAGCTCTAGCCGACCGATGCTGTCGGCCGACGAAAGGAACGGACACCCCGTGCGACGCTTGCGGAACCGACTGGCGGGAGCACTGCTGTCCGTGCTCGCCCTCTCCCTGGCCACGACCGGATGCGGAGGCTCCTCGGAAGCCTCGTCCGACCCCGGTGGCGGGCAGGAGGCCGCCGCGCAGAAGGAGGCCGTCGCCGACCGGGTCGAGCCGCTCGCGACGAGACCCGAGCCGAAACTCCCGGTGACCGTCCGCTCCGCCGACGGCGAGCGGGTGACGGTGGAGCGCGCCGAGCGCGTGGTGCCCCTGTCCGGCAGCCTCAGCGAGATCGTCTTCACCCTCGGCCTCGGCGACCGGGTCGTCGCCCGCGACGTCACCGCCACCTTCGAGCAGGCGGCGGGACTTCCCGTCGTCACCCGGGGCCACGACGTCTCCGCCGAGAGCGTGCTGTCCCTGCGGCCCGACCTGGTGATCGCCGAGACCACCACCGGCCCGGTGGAGGCCGTGGAGCAGATCCGCGCCGCCGGCGTCCCGGTGCTGTCCGTGGCGGCCGCCAAGGGCCTGGACGACGTGGGTTCGCGCATCGGGGCGGTCGCCGGCGCGCTCGGCGTACCGGCGGCCGGGAAGGAACTGACCCTTCGCTCCGAGGAGCGGATCGCGGCCGTCCGCGAGGGCGTCCCGGACGCCTCCTCGAAGGCAGCCGTGCCCCGGGTCGCCTTCCTCTACCTGCGCGGTTCGGCCTCGGTCTACCTCATCGGCGGCGAGGACTCCGGCGCGGGCTCGCTGATCGAGGCGGCCGGCGGGGTGGACGCCGGGGCGGCCTCCGGCCTGGGCAAGGACTTCACCCCCCTCACCAGCGAGGCGCTCGTGAAGGCCGCGCCCGACGCGATCCTCGTCATGAGCAAGGGACTCGACTCGGTCGGCGGCGTCGACGGACTGGTCGGACTCCCCGGCGTGGCCCAGACCCCGGCCGGCCTGGACCGCCGGATCGTCTCGGTCGAGGACGGTGTGCTCCTCAACTACGGCCCGCGCACCGACCAGGTGCTGAAGTCGGTCGTGACCCAGCTGTACGGCGAGGGCGGCGACGCCGGATGACCGTACGGGACAGGACGGGCCGCCCACCGGCTCCCGTCGCACCGCCCCCGCCGCGCCGCCCCCGCACCACCGCCTGGCTGCTGACCGCCGCCCTGGCCGCCGGTCTCCTGGTCCTGGTGCCGGTGGCGGCCGGCACCGGCGCCTACCCGGTCCCGGTCGGCGACGTCCTCGGGTCGCTGCTGCACCGGACCGGGCTCGGCGGTACGGAACTGGACCGGGTGGCCGAGTCGGTGCTGTGGAACGTGCGGTTCCCGCGGATCGTGCTCGCCCTGCTCGTCGGCGCCTCGCTCGGCTGCGCGGGCGCGCTGATGCAGGGCGTGTTCGGCAACCCGCTCGCCGAACCCGGCGTCATCGGCGTCTCGTCGGGCGCGGCGGTCGGCGCGGTCGCCGCCATCGCGTTCGGCCTGGACTTCCTCGGCAACTGGACGGTCTCCGTCTTCGCCTTCGCCGCCGGCCTGGTCACCGTCCTGGTGGTGTACGCCATGTCCCGCTCGGGCGGCCGCACCGAGGTCGTCACACTGATCCTCACCGGCATCGCGGTGAACGCCTTCACGGGGGCCCTGATCGGCCTGTTCCTGTTCTTCGCGGACACGGCGGCGGTCAACCAGATCACCTTCTGGCAGTTGGGCTCGCTGGCCCAGGCGACCTGGCCGAAGGTGCTGGCGGTCCTGCCGTGCGCGGTGCTGGGCCTCGGGCTCGCCCCGCTGTACGCCCGCCGGCTCGACCTCCTCGCGCTCGGCGAACGCCCGGCACGCCACCTGGGCGTGGACGTGGAGCGGTTGCGGATCGTGCTGGTGCTGGTGATCGCGCTGCTGACCGCGGCGGCCGTGAGCGTGGCCGGGGTCGTCGGTTTCGTCGGGCTCGTCGTGCCGCACCTGCTGCGGATGGTGGCGGGTCCCGGACACCGGTTCCTGATCCCGGGCAGCGCGCTGCTCGGCGCGCTGGTGCTGCTCGCCGCCGACCTGGCGGCCCGTACCGTGGCGGTCCCCGCCGAACTGCCGCTCGGGGTGCTGACGGCGCTGCTGGGCAGCCCGTTCTTCTTCTGGCTGCTGCGCCGCACCCGGCGCAGGCAAGGGGGTTGGGCATGAGGGGCACGAAGTCCGCGGGCGCCGGCGGGCGGTGGCTGCGCCTCGTACCGTCCCGTCCGGTGCCGCCGCCCGGGGCCGCGCCGGGCCAGGTCCTCGCCGAGGCCGAGGGCGTACGCGTCCCCCTCGGTGGGCGGCCGGTCCTGGACGGTGTGGACGTCACCGTCCGCGCGGGCGAGGTGTTGGCCCTGGCCGGGCCCAACGGGGCGGGGAAGTCGACCCTGTTGGGCGCCCTGGCGGCCGACGTGCCGGTCACCGAGGGAGTCGTCCGCGTCCACGGCCGGGCGGTGGCCCGCTGGTCCGCCCCCGAACTGGCCCTGCGCCGGGCCGTGCTGCCCCAGTCGGCGTCGCTGTCCTTCCCGTTCCCGGTGGAGGACGTGGTCCGGATGGGCCGCGCGCCCTGGGCCGGGACCGACCTGGCCGCCGAGGACGACGCGGCCGTGGCCGAGGCGATGGCGCGCACGGAGGTGACCGCCTTCGCCGGCCGGCCCTTCTCCGCGCTGAGCGGCGGCGAACGGGCCCGGGTCGCGCTCGCCCGGGTGCTCGCGCAACGCGCTCCGCTGCTGCTGCTCGACGAACCGACCGCGGCGCTCGACCTGCGCCACCAGGAACTGGTGCTGCGGCTGTGCCGGGAACGGGCGCGGGCCGGGGACGCGGTGGTCGTCGTCCTGCACGACCTCTCCCTGGCGGCGGCGTACGCGGACCGGGTCGCGCTGCTGCGCCGGGGCCGGATCGCGGCCGACGGGCCACCGGCACGGGTCCTTGCCGAAGGGCTGCTGTCCGAGGTCTACGAGCAGCCGGTGGAGGTGGTGCCGCACCCGCGCACGGAGGCCCTGCTGGTCGTCCCGCGGCGCGAGCCCTGACCCGAGGTCACGGTGTGGCCGCTGTACCCGGTCCCGCCGTTCGGGCGCCGGTCCGTCCCGGTAGGGTTCGCCTCCGGGAAGGGGAAGGTGAAGAACCTGATGAGCAGGGATCGCGGCCCTCGTAGGCTCCGCAGGCTTGACCGGAGCGCGCTGATGGCGGCCTCGGCGACCGCTTTGTCGTTGACGGCGAGCGGATGCGTGGTGGTGCACGGCGAGCGCGAGGTGCTCCCGTCGGCCACCCGGGCCGAGGCCGCGAAGGCGCTCCAGGAGTTCACCGCCGCGTACAACGCGGCCGACAAGGCGTACGACGCCTCCCTGGACGCCGACCACACCACCGGAGCCCTCGCCGCCATCGACTCGGCGCGGCTGAAGGCGGGCCGGACCAACCATCCCGACGGCAACCCCGCGCACGCCCCGCTGGAGCTGACGGACGCGAAGTTCACGATCCCGAAGAAGGCCGGCTGGCCGCGCTGGTTCGTCGCGGACACCAAGGCCAACAAGGGCTCCGACGCACGCTGGTTGCTGGTCTTCACCCGGCACGGCCTGGAGGAGACCTGGCAGGCGGCGTACCTGACGCTCGTCGCCCCCGGCAAGGTGCCGGAGTTCAAGACCGACGCGGAGGGCTGGGCCGAGGCCGTCCCCGCGAACTCCACCGACGTGACCGTCCCGCCCGCCGAGCTGAGCGAGGACTACACGGGCTATCTGGAGGACGGCGGCGACTCCTTCGCCGACGGAGTCCACACCAGCGCTTGGCGCACCCTGCGCGAGAAGCGGTCGATCCGTCCCGGCCTGGTCACCCAGTACATCGACGAGCCGCTGACGAACGGCGACTACGCCCCGCTGGCCCTGCGTACACGGGACGGCGGGGCGCTGGCGTTCTTCAGCTCGCGGCACTTCGAGAAGCGGACCGCCGCGCAGGGCGCGTCCGTGCCGGCGCCGAACAGGGACGTGCTGGCGCTGACGGACGGCGAGATCAAGCAGTCGCTGACGATGGAGTTCGTCTCCAACGAGATCGCGCTCACCCCGGCGGCGGACTCGGCCGACGCGAAGGTGACGGTCCTGGGCCGGGTCCAGGGGCTGACGTCGGCGAAGGGCGAGTAGCGCGGGGCGTGCTCAGCGGCGGGACGGCCAGGCCGTGCCCGCGTGGTCGCTGACCTCGCCGGCGTGCCGGGCGCAGGCGTCGGTGAGGGTCTCCAACAGGGTCAGCGGGTCCGGCAGCGGGTGCTCGGGGCCGCGCACCCAGTGCACCGTCCGGTCCTCGCCGGGCAGCCGGGCGGGCGGTACGAGGACGTAGGAACCCCGGCAGTGCCAGCGGAGGCCGGGGTGCTCGTCCATGGTCTCGGGGTGGCAGTCCAGCTCGCAGGGCCACCACTCGTCCTCGTCCTCGGGGGTGCCGCGGGTGAGGGTGAACAGCAGCATGCGGCCGTCGTCGCTCTCGGCGACCGGGCCGACCTCGATGCCGGCGTCGAGCAGCCGCCCGAGCGCCTCGCGACCGGCCTGGAGGGGGACGTCGAGGACGTCGTGCACCATGCCGGTCGCCGTGATGAAGTTCGCCTCGGGCTGATGGCGGGCCCAGCGCTCGATCTGCGCGCGGTCGGTGGTGGACTGCGTCTGCCAGGCGAAGGACACCGGGTGCCGGGCGGGCGTGGGACAGCCCACACGGTCGCAGGAGCAGCGGTAACCGGCCGGGTGCGCGGCGGGCGCCAGGGGCAGTCCCGCTCCGGCGGCGGCGAGCAGCAGGTCCTCCCGGCCACCGTCACCGGCGGCCTCCTTGGGGCGGCGACCGCGCAGCCACTGGGAGAGTTTGTCCTGCAGACCGCTCCGACCGCCGAACTCCGCGCTCATCTATCCCCTCGCCTCGCCGTCGTGCGCACCAGCATGCCTCATGGTCGCACCATTTCGCGCTTCGGGGTCGGGAAGGGACAAACTCCCCTGGTCAGGCCCTTCGGGCAGGCCTTCGGTCAGCGCGGAGCCAGCCCGTGGAGCGCGTAGTCGACCAGCGTGTCGGTGTAGGCGTGCGAGAGCGGGCCGCTGCGCTGCAGCCAGCGCTGGGCGAGCGGGGCGACGAAGAGCTCCAACGCGATCCGCGGGTCGACCTCCGGCCGCAGGTGGCCGGAGTCCTGGGCGGCGCGCAGCCGGTCGACGTAGAGCTGGAGCGAGGGCTCCAGGAGCTTGGCGAGGAAGTCCCTGCCGAGCTGCTCGTTGACCACGCCCTCGGCGGCCAGGGCGCGGTAGGGCGCCTCGTACCTCGGGTCACGCAGTTCGTCGACGGTGGCGCGCAGCACGGCCTTGAGGTCGGCGGCGAGGTCCCCGGTGTCCGGGATGGCGTGCGTGTCCTCGCCCGCGGCTCGTGCGGCCTGCTCGCTCAGGTCCAGGAAGGCCTCCAGCAGGACGTCGGCCTTCGAGGACCACCAGCGGTAGATCGTCTGCTTGCCGACGCCGGCGCGGGCGGCGATGCCCTCGATCGTGGTCTTGGGGTAGCCGACCTCCGCGACCAGCGCGAGGGCGGCCTCGTAGATGGCCTGGCGGGACCGCTGGCTGCGACGGGTGCCGTCGGGGCGCGGCCGCTCAGGGGTGGGCTTCGGGGCGTGGGTGGACTTCTGGACATCCATGGCCCGAATTTATCAGGTTGACAAGACGTCTCGTCTCGCCGGAGAGTAATGCTTGAGGAAAACGAGACGCAACGTATCGCATCGAGAGAGGAGGGCCCCATGTCCCGAGGTGGAGCCGGAAACATGCTGGGTGTCGGTGGCACCCGCCAGAAGCTCGGCCGCAACGCCCTGCGCGGCGGCGACCGCAGCGGCCGGATCGGCGGCGGACTGGACCCGCAGGCTCAGAAGCGGGAACTGCTGCGCAAGCTCCAGGAGCGGCAGCGGGACCAGCAGCCGGAGACGGAGCGGAGCGACGAGGCGTCGTAATGCGCGGGCGCGCCCGCGCATTACGACCCGCGGACCCTCCCCTCGGCGACCCCTGCCTCACGCCTCCGGCGGAGGCCAGGGGTCGCCCCAGTCGGTGTCGCGGGCGGCCTTGTAGAGGTCGCCGTGGCGCTTGGTGACCGTCCGGCGGCTCAGCCGCTCGTCCGGCTCGCACAGGTCGAGCAGGACCTGCCCCTTGCGGATCTGCGGACGCCGGACGACGCGGGCGGGGGCCGGTGCGGCCGGGAGCCGGGTGGCGGCCACGTAGCTGAACTTCTCGTCCTCGTAGGCGAGGGAGCCGCCCTTGACCTGGCGGTGCAGTGAGGAGCGGCTGACCCGCGCGGCGAAGTGGCACCAGTCCGTGCCCGGCACGATGGGGCAGGCGGCGCTGTGCGGACAGGGGGCGGCGACCCGGAAGCCGGCGGAGATCAGCCGGTCGCGGGCCTCGATGACCCGGGCGTAGCCGTCGGGGGTGCCGGCCTCGACGATCACGACGGTCTGCGCGGCGCCCGCGGCGGCGTCGACGAGGGCGGCGCGGTCGGCCGCCGTCAGTTCGTTGAGGACGTAGGACACGGTGACGAGATCGGTGCTCTCCACGGTGAGCGCCGCTCCGATCCGCGAGCGCTGCCAGCGGGCCTCGCGCAGCTCCGGACGGGCGGCGGCGATCTCCCGCCCGAGGGCGAGCGCGGGTTCGGCCCAGTCCAGCACGGTCACCGGGCGCACGCCCGCCCAGGTGGAACTGACGGCCCAGGTGGCCGCGCCGGTGCCGCCGCCCACGTCGACGTGGCTGCCCGGCACCCATCCCGGCACGGCGTCCGCGAACACCTCCAGCGCCGACCGCACCGCCGCGAAGGTCGCCGGCATCCGGTAGGCGGCGTAGGCGACGACGTCCGCGCGGTCCCGCAGGATCGGGGCGTCCGTCGGGGTGTCCCCGCGGTAGTTGGCGATCAGCCGCTCCACGGCCTGCGCGGCCTGCCGGGGCGGCAGCCCGTCGACCAGACCGGCGAGGGCGGCGCGCAGGGCGTCGGAGGGGGTGGCAGGGTCGTTCACCCGGCGATTCTACGGGGCGGGCGCCGGGCAACCGGCGACACGGGCGTCAGGCAACCGGCGTTGCGGGCGCCGGTGTCCCGGTGCGTCCCGCCGGGCGTCGCGGGTGTCCGCTCAGATCTCCCGCACCGCTCGGGCCACCCGTGTCCCGAGCGCCGCCCGGGGCCCGTTGTCCGGCGGGCGGCGACGCGGGTGGACCGTGTTGGCGAGGAGCACCGCGAAGGTGTCCGTCGCCCGGTCGAGCACCAGCATCGTCCCCGTGAAACCGGTGTGCCCGGCCGCCCCGCGCCCCGCGAGGCCGCCCATGAACCACGGCTGGTCCAGGGCGAACCCGAGCCCCGGCTCGGTCAGCAGCAGTTCCACGAAGTCCGGCCCGAGGATGCGCGCCGGCCCGTACGAGCCCCCCGCCAGCAGTGCACGGCAGAAGACCGCGAGGTCCCGCCCTGTCGAGAAGAGGCCCGCGTGCCCGGCCACCCCGCCCAGCGCCCAGGCGTTCTCGTCGTGGACGACACCCCGCAGCATCCCCCGGTCCGCCTTGGCCCACGGCCTCCGCTGGTCCTCCGTCGCGGCGGCGCCCGGACACGGCCCGAAGCGCGTCGCCGTCATGCCCAGCGGGCGGGTGATCCCGTCGTTGACCAGGACGTCGAGGGTGCGCCCCGTGATGCGTTCCAGGACCTGCTGGAGCAGCAGCATGTTCAGGTCCGAGTAGCAGTACGTGCCGGGCACCCCCACCGGCGGCTCCGCCCGCAGCCGTTGCAGCCGTTCCTCGTCGTCGGCGCAGTCGTACAGCGGGAGTTCGGGCCGCAGCCCCGAGGTGTGGGTGAGCAGCTCCCGGACGGTGACGCGGTGCACGGCGGCGGCCCGGAAGTCCGGCAGGTAGGCGCCGACCTCCGCGTCGATGCCGAGCGTGCCGCGTTCGATCTGCTGCACGGCGGCGACCGCCGTGAACACCTTCGTCAGGGAGGCCAGGTCGAAGGGTGTGCCGACGGTCATCGGCACCCGGGAGCGGGCGGGCAGCTCGACGCCCGTGTCGGTGCGCGGATCGTAGGCGGCGTAGCGCACCGCCCAGCCCGCCGCCTCCTCGACGGCGAGCACGGGGCCGCGTCCGACGGCCACGACGGCGCCCGCCGCCCAGGGCCGCTCACCGGCGGTGAGGGCGTGCACGTCCTCGACGACACGGCGGAGCTGCTCGGGGTCGAGTCCGGCCCGCTCCGGGGTGCCGTGGCGCAGTCTCGGAGCGCTCAGCTCTCTCTCCCCTCATGGGACGCACCGGCCGCCCCGGCCGCGCGCCCGGCGGGCCGCTCGGCCGCCGGACGGCACATCGTCACGAAGAAGGCGAGTGCCACCAGCGCCGCCACCAGCTGCACCACGGCCATCGGGAGCGCGGTGTCCTCCCCCGCGACCCCGACGAGCGGGGAGGCGACGGCGCCGATGAGGAAGGAGGACGTGCCGAGCAGCGCCGAGGCGGAACCGGCGGAGGTCCTCACCCGCATCAGCGCGAGCGCCTGGGTGTTGGGCAGGCTGAGCCCCATCGCGGACATCAGCACGAACAGCGCGGCGGCGACCGGCACCAGCCCGACCTCGCCGAAGACGCCCAGGGACATCAGCAGCAGGGCGGTCGCGGCGGCGACGACGATGAGGAGCCCGAGGCCCAGCACCCGGTCCAGCCGGACCCGGCCGACCAGGATCTTGCCGTTGATCTGCCCGACGACGACCAGGCCGATCGAGTTGAGGCCGAACAGCAGGCTGAAGGTCTGGGGCGAGGCGCCGTAGATCTCCTGGATGACGAAGGGGGACGCCGAGATGTAGGCGAAGAGCGAGGCGAAGGCGAAGCCGCCCGCGAGCATGTAGCCGGTGAAGGCGCGGTCGGCGAGCAGCCCGCGCATCGCGCGCAGGGTGTCGCGGACCCCGCCCGCGTGCCGCTGCGCCCGGGGCAGCGTCTCGGGCAGTTTGGCCCACACGACGGCGCCGAGCGCCACCCCGACGACGGTGAGCACCACGAACACGCCCCGCCAGTCCGTCACCCGCAGGATCTGCCCGCCGATGAGCGGCGCCACGACGGGGGCGACGCCGGAGATCAGCATGAGGGTGGAGAAGAAGCGGGCCATCGCCACACCGTCGTACAGGTCGCGGACGACGGCGCGGGCGATGACGATCGCGGCGGCGCCCGCGAGTCCCTGCGCCAGCCGGAAGGCGACGAGGAGTTCGACGGTGGGCGCGACGGCGCACAGGGCGGTGGCGACGACGTAGACGGCGAGTCCGGACAGCAGCGGCCGCCGGCGGCCCCACCGGTCGCTCATCGGTCCGACCACGAGCTGGCCGAGGGCCATGCCGGCCAGGCAGGCGGTGAGCGTGAGCTGGACGGTCGCGGCGGGCGCGGACAGCGCCCGGGTGACCTCGGGGAGCGCGGGGAGGTACATGTCCATCGCCAGGGGCGGCGTGGCGGTCAGCCCGCCGAGGACGAGCGTGACGAGCCAGCCCGTGCGGCGGGTGGCGCCCAGCGCGCGGACGGCCGGCCCCGTTTCCGGTCCGGCCGCCCGCGCGGGCTTCGAGGTCGTCGATGGGGTGTCCGGTGTGGTGTCCGGGGTCGTGTGCGGTATGGACGGCCCGCGCTCGGGCATGTGCCCCTCCCTCTTCTGCAGATCCGGCACCTATGCTCTCAGCTCGTACGGACTTGAACGAACAGACTCGAACAACCTGAGCGAGGGTGGGGCAGGGTGTCAGCGGTGACCGGGCAGAAGGTGCGCTGGGGGATTCTGGCGACCGGCGGGATGGCGGCGACGTTCACGGCGGATCTGGTCGATCTGCCGGACGCGGAGGTCGTGGCGGTGGCCTCGCGGACCGAGGCGTCGGCGAAGGCGTTCGCGGAGCGCTTCGGGATACCGCGGGCCTACGGCGGGTGGGAGGCGCTGGCGCGGGACGAGGAGGTCGACGTCGTGTACGTCGCCACCCCGCACTCCTCGCACCGGGCCGCCGCCGGCCTGTGTCTGGAGGCGGGGCGGAACGTGCTGTGCGAGAAGCCGTTCACGCTGAACGCGCGCGAGGCGGGGGAACTGGTCGCGCTCGCCCGCCGGAACGGCAGCTTCCTGATGGAGGCGATGTGGATGTACTGCAATCCGCTGGTGCGGCGGTTGAAGGCGCTGGTGGAGGACGGGGCGATCGGCGACGTCCGCAGCGTCCAGGCGGACTTCGGCCTGGCGGGCCCCTTCCCTCCCGCGCACCGTCTGCGGGACCCCGCCCAGGGCGGCGGCGCGCTGCTCGACCTGGGGGTGTACCCGGTGTCGTTCACGCAGTTGCTGCTCGGCGAGCCCTCGGACATCACGGCGCGAGCGGTGCTCTCGGACGAGGGTGTCGATCTCCAGACGGGTGCACTGCTCTCCTACGAGAGCGGCGCTCTCGCCTCGGTGCACTGCTCCATCACCGGCGGTACGCCCAACTCCGCCTCGGTCACCGGATCCAAGGGCCGCATCGACGTCCCGTACGGCTTCTTCTTCCCGGACCACTTCGTGCTGCACCGCGACGGCCGGGACCCGGAGGAGTTCCGGGCCGATCCGGCCGACGGGCCCCGGGCCAGCCTCAAGCACGAGGCCCAGGAGGTGATGCGGGCCCTGCGCGCCGGGGAGACCGAGTCCCCGCTGGTTCCGCTCGACGGCACGCTGGCCGTCATGCGGACGCTCGACGCGATCCGGGACCGCGTCGGCGTCCGCTACCCCGGCGAGCTGCCGGGCGAGCACGCGGGCGACTCCGCCGAGGTGGCCGCCGGCCGCGAGGTCACGCCGGCTTGAGCCCCTGCTCCCCCACCTCCGTCACGAAGGACGCGGCGGTGGTGAGCGGCGCGCCCTCGGTGGTCACGTGGGAGACCGTCTTGAAGTCGGCGCGCGCCAGCTCCCGGCCGAGGGAGACCGTCGCGTAGCCGCGCCGCCCGTTGAAGAACTTCAGGTGCGGGTTGGCGGTCATGAGCGTGTCCCAGTTGGACGGCTTCTCCGAGCCGTCGCGCCCGCTGGTGACGGAGGTCGTCACGATCTCCGTGCCCAGGGTCCGGGAGCCCGGGTCGGAGAAGTCGCGCTTGATGTCGAAGGCGTAGGAGACGTGCACGTCTCCGGTGAGGACCATGAGGTTCTCGATGCCGGCGGCCTGCGCGCCGGCCAGTACCCGCTCGCGGGAGGCCGGGTAGCCGTCCCAGGAGTCCATGGAGACCTTGGACGGCGTGGTGGTCATGTTGTACCGCTGCGAGAAGGTGACCTGCTGGGGCACCACGTTCCACAGGGCGTCCGACCGGTGCCAGCCGTTGATCAGCCAGCGCTCCTGGGCGTCGCCGGTCAGCGTGCGGCTTGGGTCCTCGGACTCGGGGCCGGGGAACTGCCAGCCGTCGCCGTAGGCCTGGTCCGAGCGGTACTGGCGGGTGTCCAGCACGTCGAACTGGGCGAGCCGGCCCCAGTGCAGACGGCGGTACAGCTGGAGGTCCGCACCGTCGGGCAGCTGCGGGCGGCGCAGCGGCATGTTCTCCCAGTAGGCCCGGTAGGCCGCGGCCCGGCGGATGAGGAACTCCTCCGGCGGGACGCTGTTCTCCGGCGTCCCGTCGGCGTAGTTGTTCTCGGTCTCGTGGTCGTCCCAGGTGACGATGAACGGGTGCGCGGCGTGCGCGGCCCGCAGGTCGGGGTCCGACTTGTAGAGGGCGTACCGCAGGCGGTAGTCCTCCAGCGTCACCGTCTCGTGGTTGAAGAGGCCGGGGAGGGTGCCCGCGGGGTAGGCGCGGGAGCCGCCGGTGGCGTTGACGGCGTACTCGTAGAGGTAGTCGCCGAGGTGGAAGACGACGTCCACGTCGTCCTGGGCCAGGTGCTTGTAGGCGGTGTAGTAGCCCTCGTCGTACTTCTGGCAGGAGACCACGCCGAAGGTGAGGTCGGAGGCCCGGCTGTGCCGGGCGGGCGCGGTGCGGGTGCGGCCGGCCGGGCTGACCCAGCGGCCGGCGCGGAAGCGGTAGTAGTAGACGTGGCCGGGCGCGAGGTGGTCGACCTCGACGTGGACGGTGTGGTGGAACTCGGGGTGGGCGGTGGTCCGGCCCCTTCTGACGACGCGTCGGAACCGTTCGTCCAGGGCCAGTTCCCAGCTCACGTCGACGCGTTTCGCGGGCAGACCGCTGTCGGCCTGGTACGGAACGGGAGCCAGGCGCGTCCACAGCAGGACGGAGTCGGACTGCGGGTCGCCGGAGGCCACGCCGAGCGTGAAGGGGTCGGCGGTGAGCTGGGCCGCGTCGAGTTCGGCGGCGCTCGCGGTGCCCGCGGTCGGCAGGTTGACGGAGAACGCGAGCGCCGCGGCGGCGCCGGTGACGGTCAGGAAGCGGCGGCGGCCCAGGTTCCGGGCGGCGGCGCGGAGTTCGGGGGCGTACGAGGGCTGGGACTGGGCCTGGGCCTGGTGGTTCGCGGGTGACATCCGTTCCTCCCCATGCAGGTGGTTGCATGGGGCATTCGAAGGGCCGGGGACGTCCCTGGCTTGGCGCGGACATGGCGGTCCCATGTCGGACGGATGAGTTCCGGATGTTCCGCCACGCGTACGCTGCCGAGTCATGAACACCGTGAGAACCGCCGACGAGGAAACCGTCGGAGCGCAGAAGGTGGCCGTCGTCACGGGCGCCGGATCGGGCATCGGCCGGGCGGTCGCCCTCGAACTGCTGGCGGCCGGCTGGTCCGTGGCCCTCGCCGGCCGGCGCCCCGAGACCCTGGAGGAGACGGCCGCTCTCGCGCCGGCGGACTCCTCGGCGCTCCCCGTCCGCGCCGACGTGTCCCGCCCTCAGGACGTGGCGGCCCTGTTCACCGCCGTACGCGAGCGCTTCGGACGACTGGACCTGCTGTTCAACAACGCCGGGACGTTCGGTCCGGGCGGGGTGCCGGTCGAGGAACTGCCCTACGAGGCGTGGCGGCACGTGGTGGACACCAACCTGAACGGCGCGTTCCTGTGCGCGCAGGCGGCGTACCGGCAGATGAAGGAGCAGAGCCCGCAGGGCGGCCGGATCATCAACAACGGCTCGATCTCGGCCCACACCCCGCGCCCGCACTCGGTGGCGTACACCGCGACCAAGCACGCCCTGACCGGCCTGACCAAGTCGCTGTCCCTGGACGGCAGGCCCTACGGCATCGCGGTCGGCCAGATCGACATCGGCAACGCGGCGACCGACATGACGGCCGGCATGCAGACCGGCGCGCTCCAGGCCAACGGGGAGACGTCACCCGAGCCGGTGATGGACGTCGCCGACGTGGCGCGCACGGTGCGGCACATGGCGGAGCTGCCGCTGGAGGCGAACGTGCAGTTCGCGACGGTCATGGCGACGGCGATGCCGTACGTGGGGCGCGGCTGAGGGCGCCCGCCGCGCGGTCCGCCCGGTTCCACACAAGCGGAATTGTTCAGTCCGCGGTATTGCGGCCGGTGGCGGACGTATGCTCAACTTTCCTTCACCGGAGCTTCACACTTGGGGGGTTGGCCTGCCGTACCACTCCACAGGCCACACCGAGGGGGGAGGCGGCAGTCGTTCCGCCGCACCGGCCGGGGGTGGATCCCGCGGGGGACCGCGGGATGCACGCCGGTGGGCGGAACGGCTGCCGCGTGGATCACCCGGCCGAGGCTCAGGCCTGCCCGGTCTCGAACCGTGCGATCCGGCCGTCCTCGTCCACGGTGAAGCTCCACCGCGTACGCATCTCGCCCCAGGTGTCGTTGCGGTAGCGGGCGATGAGGGCGCGGCCGCCGTTCGACTCGTTGTCGACCTCCAGGTGGCCGTTGGAGGAGAAGATCTCCTGGTCGATCCACTGGGCGAGGTCCCGGTCGTTCCCGTCGTCGGCCATGGTGGCGTCCGGCGCGAGCAGCGCGAGGAAGCCCTCGCGGTCGTGGGCGTTGACGGCGGCGACGAAGGCGCGGACGGCCGGGTCGCTGAGTCGCGTGGTCTGAATCGTCATGGCGGCAGCGTCACACCGCCCCCTCACCCCCGCCACCCGGCCCGTCGGTCGGCCCAGCCCCTTCCCACCACCCGAACGGCGTCCGCGGCGGGCCCCCGCGGCACGGGCGGGTCACGGTGGGGAGGTGAGCCGCCGTCTGCGAGGAGTCGACGTGAACTGTTGTGACCGGCGTGACCTGGGGCTGCTGCTGCTCCGCCTGGGCACCGGCGGTGTCCTGGCCGCGCACGGCGCGCAGAAGCTGCTCGGCTGGTTCGGTGGCGGCGGCATCGCGGGCACCGGCCAGGCCATGGAGGCCATGGGCTACGCACCGGGCCGGGCCAGTGCCACCGCGGCGGGGCTGGCCGAGGCCGGGGGCGGGACGCTGCTGGCGCTGGGCCTGGCCACACCGGCCGCGGGCGCGGCGGCGGCCGGGGCGATGGCGGGCGCGGCGGCGGTGCACGCCCCCAACGGCTTCTTCGCCCAGTCCGGCGGGTACGAGTACGCGGCCTCCCTCGGTCTGACGGCCGCCGGGCTCGCGGTCGCGGGACCCGGCCGCCTCTCCCTGGATCACGCGCTCGGCCACGCGGTCAACCGGAACTGGATGGTCCCGGCCGCGCTCGCGGCGACGGCGGCGGCCACGGCGGTGATCGTGGGGGCCCGGAACAAGCGGGTCCGGAGGGCCGCCGAGGGGCAGCAGGAACCCCTGTTCGACTGACGTATCGCCTAGGAGGCCGCGGCGGACGTGGCAGGCTGCCCCGCATGAGTGACGACCGCGGCGGCCTCCCCGCCGACCTCTGGGACACCGTCGACGCCCTGTGGCAGTGGCTGGAGGCGGATCAGCCCGTCGCCGGCCGGGAGGGCCTGCTGCTGCGCATGCTGAAGCTGTCCGAGGAGGTGGGCGAGGTCTCCGAGGCGGTGATCGGCGCGACCGGCCAGAACCCGCGCAAGGGCGTCACCCACACCTGGGACGACGTCGAGGCGGAGCTGTGCGACGTCGTGATCACGGCCCTGGTGGCGCTGCGGACCCTGACGCCGCGGGCGCGGGAGGTGTTCGGACGGCATCTGGAGCGGGTGGCGGGGCGGTCGCTGCCGTCGGACGGATGAAGTGCCGGGCCCGGGAGCGCCCCGGGCCCGGACACCGGACGGTGGTGCCGGTCAGCCCGCGGCGCAGGAGACCGTCGGCCAGGTCCAGTTGCCGTTGGCCTGGATGGTGGCGCCCCAGTTGCCGCCGCTGCCGTTGGACTTGGCGGTCAGCACCTGGGCGCTCGGATAACTGGCGTTGACGTTCCAGGTGGACAGGACCTTGGCCGGGGACGGCACGTTCATCGTCACCGTCCAGGCACTGCTCCCGCTGACGGACACGTTGAGGTTGTACCGGTCCCCCCACCGCTGCCCGGCGGACAGGGTCGCGGTACACGTACCGCCACCGCCACCACCTCCGCCACCGCCGCTGCCACCGCCGTCGGGGGCGACCGCCCGTCCGGTCTGCGGCGAGATCATGCCGGCGCACAGGCCCTTGGCGGCCAGGGTCTGCGCGATGCGCGGGATCGCCGCGAGCGTGTTGGCGGGCCAGTCGTGCATGAGGACGACCTGGCCGTTGCCCAGCCGTGAGACGGCCTGCACGATCGCGTCGGTGCTCGCGTTGTTCCAGTCCTGGGTGTCGACGTCCCAGATCACCTCGGTCAGCCCGTACGCGGCCTCGACCGCCCGCAGCGTGGCGTTGGTCTCGCCGTACGGCGGGCGGAACAGCTTCGGCGTGCCGCCGCCCGCGTTGGCGATGGCCGCTTGCGTCCGGGAGATCTCGGAGTCCATCTGGGCCCGGCTCAGCTGGGTCATGTGCGGATGGGTGTAGCTGTGGTTGGCGACCCACATGCCGGCGTCGACCTGGGCCCGGACCAGGGACGGGTTCTGGGCCGCGTACTGGCCCTGGTTGAACATGGTGGCCCGCAGGCCGTTCTGCCTGAGCGCGTTGAGCAGGGCCTGGGTGGTGCCGGAGGGGCCGTCGTCGAAGGTGAGCCCGACGTAGCCGTTGCAGGCGGCGGCCCGCTCCGGGGCCGCGTCGGCGGCGGCGGTGCCCGCGACGGCCAGGGCGGTGACGGACACCGCGGTGACCAGGGAGCGCCATGAGGGGCGAGGTCTGCTGCGCATGGGAAGGGGGTCCTCCTCTCTCTCCTCGTCCCCGGGGTCAGCCCGCAGCGCAGGAGACGGACGGCCAGGTCCAGTTGCCGTTGGCCTGGATGGTGGCGCCCCAGTTGTTGCCGCTGCCGTTGGACTTGGCGGTCAGGGTCTGGGCGCTCGGGTAACTGGCGCTGGTGTTCCAGGTGGACAGGACCTTCGCCGGTGAGGGGACGTTCATCGTCACGGTCCAGTTGCTGGCCCCGCTGACGGAGACGTTGAGGTTGTACCGGTCGTCCCACTTCTGCCCGGCGGACAGGGTCGCGGTGCAGCCACCGCCGCCACCACCGCCGCCACCGCCGGAACCGGTGCCCCCGACCGTGATGTTGGAGCTGCCGCTGCTCTGGTAGCCCTCGGTGGCCATGATCATGTAGTAGTTGAAGCTGCCCAGCGGCATCCCGGCCCGCGACCACGCGTCGAAGTGGTTGCCGGTGGTGATGGTGCCACCGGTCCGCTTGGACTGCCGCACGCTCCAGTACTGGTCGAAGGTGCGGGTGCCCTCGACGGAGGGCGCGTTGTAGCGGGTGGTCTTGTAGATGTCGTAGGTGCCCCCGTCGGTGGTCACGGTGCCCTTGAACTCGCCCGTGGGCCGGTAGGTGCCCCAGTTGTCGACGATGTAGTACTCGACGAGCGGGTTCGCCGTCCACCCGTAGAGGGTCAGGTACGCGTTGCCGGACGGGTTGAAGGTGCCCGAGTACTGCACGGTCCGGCGTCCGCCGTTGCTCCAGCCCTTGCCGGCGACGAAGTTGCCGGTGTTGCGCCAGGAGGTGCTGTACTGGCCGCCGGACCCCATGTCCATGGAGACGGTGCCCTGGCTGTCGGTCCAGAACGAGTAGTAGTAGCCGTTGTTGGTGCCCTCCTGGTTGGTCGTGACGACCGTGCCGGCGTGGGCGGTGCCCGGCAGCATCATCGCGGCCAGGGCGGCCAGGGCGACGGCCCAGGCACTTCTGACGAGGAGCGTCACGAAGGCGCCTCTGCGGCGACGCCTCGGTGGGACGAGCACGTTCATGACGGTGCTTCCTCTCCTGTGGGGTTCGGCATCGGCGCCAGTGTTGGCCTGCACACGTCGACCGTCAACAGTTTCGGTAGATGTTTCGAAACCTTCGTCTTCGATCTCGGTACGGTCCGGCCTCTCCAAGCGCAGCTCATCCGCACCGAATCGCCACCACAGGCTCCCGCATAAGCCGCGTCCGGAGTGCCTGATCAGAAAGCTCGACCACATGCATCGAAAGTTTCGAGCGGGAGCAGGTCGCACTCGTGGACGCGACGGAACGGGGATGCGCGGCCGTAGCGGCCGGGACGGGGCCTTCCAGGCACCCGGGAGGTGGGGGCAGACGAGTCGGGCTGTACGCCGGGTTCTGTCCCGGCGGGTCCTCGCGGGCCCGCCGGCGACGGCCATCCATCTAGGACCGGCGTTGCCACCGGCCTCAAGCGGTCTACCCGCGGACTCGGGCGGGCAGCCCTCGAACGTCCGCGCAGAAGCACCGGGGTGCTTCCTTCTTGACCTTGCTCCGGGTGGGGTTTACCTAGCTGCCCAGGTCGCCCTGGGCACTGGTGGTCTCTTACACCACCGTTTCACCCTTACCCGGGACCGGAGTCCCGGGCGGTCTGCTTTCTGTGGCACTGTCCCGCGGGTCACCCCGGGTGGCCGTTAGCCATCACCCTGCCCTGTGGAGCCCGGACGTTCCTCGGGAAGTCCCGTGAGGGTCTTCACGCGGCCGTCCGCCCGGCTCGTCTGCCGTGTCGACCATGGTACCGGGCGTGCGCCGCGCACCCGTCCGTCGGGCGCCGTGACCCGGCGGGATCAGACGAAGTCGGCGGTGTCCAGGTCGAAGTCGAAGGGGGCGGGGAGGGCGAGCGGCTTGCCGAGGGGGCGGGTGCGGTGCTCGCGGTGGTCGTCCCTCTCCGGGTCGCTGGACAGCGTGATCGAGGAGGCTTCGCGGTCGACGAGGAGGTACAGGGGGATGCCTCCAGGGCGACGCCTTCGCACGGCATCCAGGGGTCGGCGCCGCGGTGGAGCCGCAGGTCGGTCGGGGCGAAGGTGCCGTCCGGGATCGCGTGGTCCTTCGGGCAGGCGCCTCCGCTCCTCAGCTTCAGGCCCTTGTTGCCGGAGAAGTCCATATCGGTCCGGGACCGCCTGATCACCTGCTTCACGATCAGACTGATGCAGTCCTCGTGATCCCCGTCCGGCGTGTCCAGGGCGAGGAAGCCCTCCAGGAGGACCTCCGCCCGCGTCAGCGGCTCATGGGCCATGGCAGTCATGTCACCCCCCTCCTTCGGTCGCTCGCCAGACTGGGACATCGGCTGATCACCTGTCCGAGAGAGCGGAAACCGTTCCCTCGATCGTGGCACACGATCACGGCCTCCGTCCGGAGCCGGAGCCACGCCGCTTGACCCTGTCGCAGCGTCAACGTTTCTACTGGGGCCATGCGGATCGGAGAACTCGCCGACGCCGTCGGCGTCACCACGCGGACCGTGCGGCACTACCACCACCAGGGCCTGCTGCCCGAGCCGGAACGGCTGGCCAACGGATACCGGACGTACACCCTGCGGCACGTCGTCGTGCTGGCCCGGATCAGGCGGCTGACCGAGCTGGGGCTCGGGTTGGCGGAGGTGCGGGACGTGCTCGCGGACGAGGCCGGGAAGGACCTGGCCGAGGTGCTGGCGGAGCTGGACGCCGACCTGGCGCGGCAGGAGGCGGCGGTCCGGGAGCGCCGGGCGCGGCTGCGGGCGTTGCTGGAGGCGGAGGGCGGGATGCCGCCCGAGGGGCCGGTCTCGCCGGAGCTTGCGGGGTTGTTCGCGGGCATGGGGGACGTCTCCGGCTCCCCCATGGCCGTACGGGACCGCGAGATGCTGGCGCTGCTGGAAAGCACGATGGCGCCGGAGGACCGGGAGGGGTTGCTGGCCACCCTGCGGGGCGCCCTGGGCTCGCCGGAGGCGGTGGCGCGCGCCCACCACGCGTACGCGCTCCTCGACGACCTGGCGGACGCGGAAGCCGACGACCCGCGCGTCGCGGAGGCGGCCGAGACGCTCGCCGGCTGCCTGCCCGCGGAGCTGCTGCCCGAGGAGGGCGTCGACCTGGACTCCGGGCACAGCATGCTGCGCGCGCTGTACGCCGACTTCGCGCCGGGGCAGGCCGAGGCGATCCGGCAGGCCCTGGCCGCCGTCGCGCGCGGACGGGGGCGGCCGTCGTGAGGGGGCGGTCCCTGGCGACGGTGCCGTGGCTCCTCCTTCGGCACGAGCTGCGCCTGCTGGCGAGTCTGTGGCTGTGGGCGGCACGGCGGACGCACGGGGCGGCGGAGGGCCTCCCGGTCTTCGGGCACACGCGGGGGCAGGGCCCGATGATGTGGGGCATCGCGTTCGTGTGCGTGGTCGAGTCCGTGATGATGTCCTTGCTGCTGCGCGACTGGCCCACCGTGCACCACGTGGTGCTGGTCCTGGACGTGTACACCGTCGTGTTCGTGGTCGGGCTGCACGCCGCGTCCGTGGTCCGGCCGCACGTCCTGGATCCCGGCGGCGGCACACTGCGGGTCCGCCGGGCCGTCCACGTCGACGTGCGGATACCACTGGAGCGGATCGCGTCCGTGCGGCGGGAGCTGCGGGCCGCGCACGAGCCGGCGGACGGGGAGCTGAACCTCGCCGTGGGCCTGCAGACCTCCGTCACCGTCGAGCTGACCGAGCCCGTCGTGCACGTCGGCTTCTTCGGGCGGCGGCGCGAGGTGCGGGTCGTGCGCTGTCACGCCGACGACCCCGCGGCGCTCGTCCGGGCCGTCGACCAGGCACGCGAGGGGTACGCCGTACCCTGAGCGGGGGCCCGACAGCTCGATCCGAAGGAGTACGCGTGCTTGTCCTGCTGCCGCCGTCCGAGGGGAAGGCCGCTTCCGGCCGCGGTGCGCCGTTGAAGCCGGAGGCGCTGTCCCTGCCGGGGCTGGCCCCCGCCCGGGAGACCGTCCTCGGTGAGCTGGTGGAGCTGTGCGCCGGTGACGAGGAGAAGGCGCGCGAGGTGCTCGGGCTGAGCGAGGGCCTGCGCGGCGAGGTCGCCAAGAACGCGGAGCTGCGGACGGCCGGCGCGCGTCCGGCCGGGGAGATCTACACCGGGGTGCTGTACGACGCCCTGGACCTGGCCTCGCTCGACGCGGCCGCCAAGCGGCGCGCGGCGCGGTCGCTGCTGGTCTTCTCGGGGCTGTGGGGCGCGGTGCGGGTGACCGACCGGATTCCCTCCTACCGTTGCTCGATGGGTGTGAAGCTGCCCGCGCTCGGGGCCCTGGGTGCCTTCTGGCGGGCGCCGATGGCCGAGGTGCTGCCCGAGGCCGCGGGGGGCGGGCTGGTGCTGGACCTGCGTTCGTCGGCGTACGCGGCGGCCTGGAGGCCGGCGGGCGGGGTCGCGGGGCGGACGGCGACCGTGCGGGTGCTGCACGCGCCGACCCGGAAGGTGGTCAGCCACTTCAACAAGGCGACCAAGGGGCGGATCGTCCGGAGTCTGCTGGCGGCCGGGATCGCGCCCGAGGGGCCCGCCGAGCTGGTCGAGGCGCTGCGGGACCTCGGGTACGAGGTGGAGGCCGAGGCACCCGCGAAGGCGGGGAAGCCGTGGTCGCTGGACGTGCTGGTGGCGGAGATCCACTGAACCGGATCAGGGTCTCGTTGCGCATGTCGCAACGCTCGTTGCACAGACTGTTCCCCGACGGCACCATGAGGGCATGAGCTCACCGCTGCCCTCCTCCCCCGCCGTCTCGGTACTGGACCTCGCCCCCGTCGTGCCCGTCGTGGTCGTCGACGACCTCGCGGACGCCGTGCCGCTCGCCCGTGCGCTGGTCGCCGGCGGGCTGCCCGCGATCGAGGTCACGCTGCGGACGCCGGTCGCCGTCGACGCGATCCGCGCGATCGCCGCCGAGGTGCCGGGCGCGGTGGTCGGCGCGGGCACGCTCATCACGCCGGAGCAGGTCGGTGAGGTGGTGGCGGCGGGGGCGCGGTTCCTGGTCAGTCCGGGGTGGACGGACAGGCTGCTGGACGCGATGCGGGGGTCCGGGGTGCCCTTCCTGCCGGGGGTGTCGACCACGTCCGAGGTGGTGGCGCTGCTGGAGCGCGGGGTGCGGGAGATGAAGTTCTTCCCGGCCGAGGCCGCGGGCGGCACCGCCTACCTCAAGGCGCTGGCCGCCCCGCTGCCGCAGGCCCGCTTCTGCCCGACCGGCGGCATCGGGCCGGACTCCGCACCGGAGTACCTCGCACTGCCCAACGTCGGTTGCGTGGGCGGGAGTTGGATGCTTCCCAAGGACGCGGTGGCCGACCGGGACTGGGCGCGGGTGGAGCGGCTCGCCCGCGAGGCGGCGGCGCTCAGCGCAGGTGGGACGTGTCGTTGAACAGGCGGACGCTCGCGCCGCCGTCCGCGTAGTACGCCACCGCCGACAGGGACGCCGCCGACAGTTCCATGCGGAACAGCGACTCGGGCGGAGCGCCCAGGGCCAGCCGTACGAACGTCTTGATCGGCGTCACGTGGGTCACCAGCAGTACCGTGCGGCCCCCGTACGCCGCGACCAGCTTGTCTCGGGTGGCGGCGACCCGGGCGCCGGTCGCCGCGAAGCTCTCGCCGCCGCCGGTCGGTTCCGCGTCCGGGGAGGACAGCCACGCGTTCAGGTCGTCGGGGTACCGCTCGCGCACCTCGCCGAAGGTGAGCCCCTCCCAGGCGCCGAAGTCGGTCTCCCGCAGGCCCTCCTCGACCGTGACCTCCAGACCGAGGCGGGCGGCGACGATCCCGGCGGTCTCCCTGGTGCGGGCGAGGGGTGAGGCGACGACCGCCTGGACCGTGCCGCGCCGGGCGAGGCTCGCGGCGACCTTCTCGGCCTGCTCCCGGCCGGCGGCCGACAGGGACGGGTCGCTGCCGCCGCTCCCGGAGAACCGCTTCTGCGGCGTCAGGGGCGTCTCCCCGTGCCGGAGCAGGACGAAGGTGGCGGGGGCGCCCATGTCGGGGGGTCCCCAGCCCGGGGAGGCCACGGTCTTCGCGGCCCTTACGTCGGCCGTTGCGGCGGCGTCCGACGCGGAGGCGTCCCCCGCGGAGGTGTCCGCGGCAGCGGCCGGCAGCGCGGCTCCGGGCGTGGCCAGGACGCGGGCACCGGGAGCGGCGTCGACGACCGGTGCCTCGGCGGCAGCCGCCGCGCGGGCGTCGCCCGCGGCCGGCTCCGCCGTCGACCCCGACGGCGACCACCGTTCGCCCCGGGCTCCCGCGTCCATCGCCTCGTTGGCCAGGCGGTCGGCGTGCTTGTTGTTCGCGCGGGGCATCCACTCGTACGTCACCCGCCCCGGCGGGAAGACGCGCGCCGCCTCGGCCGCCAGCGGCTTCATGTCGGGGTGCTTGATCTTCCAGCGGCCCGACATCTGCTCGACGACGAGCTTGGAGTCCATGCGGACCCGGACGGTCGCCTCCGGGTCCAGCTCCCGCGCCGCACGCAGGCCGGCCAGCAGGCCCCGGTACTCGGCCACGTTGTTCGTGGCGACCCCGAGGTACTCGGCGGCCTCCACGAGGGTCTCCCCCGTCACCGCGTCCAGCACCACGGCGCCGTAGCCCGCGGGTCCCGGGTTCCCCCGTGAACCGCCGTCGGCCTCGACGACGAACTCCCGTGCGGGAGCGGCCGGACCTGCCACCGCGTCTCCCACCCGACCGGCCCCTTACAGCCCGGAGTCCGCCGTGCGCACCAGGATGCGGCGGCAGTTCTCGCAGCGGACGACCGTGTCGGGTGCCGCGGAGCGGATCTCGCTCAGCTCGGTGATCGCCAGCTCCTGCCGGCAGCCCTGGCAGCTGCGCTGGTACAGCTTGGCCGCGCCGACGCCGCCCTGCTGGCCGCGCAGCTTCTCGTAGAGCTTCAGCAGGTCCTCGGGGACCGAGCCCGCGACGACCTCGCGCTCCTTGGTCACGGAGGCCGCCTCGGCGTCCAGCTCCTCGACGGCCGCGTCCCGGCGCGCCGTGGCGTCGTCGATCTTCCCCTGCACGGCGCCGACGCGCTCGGTCAGCTCGGCGACCCGCTCCTGCGCGGACTCGCGGCGCTCCATCACCTCCAGGACGACGTCCTCGAGGTCGCCCTGCCGCTTGGCGAGGGAGACGATCTCGCGCTGGAGGTTCTCCAGGTCCTTCGGGGAGGTGACGGCGCCCGAGTCGAGGCGCTGCTGGTCGCGGGTGGCGCGCTGGCGCACCTGGTCCACGTCCTGCTCGGCCTTGGTCTGCTCGCGGGAGCAGTCGCTCTCCTCGGTCTGCGCGGCGACGAGCAGGTCGCGCAGCTGGGTGTGATCCTTGGTCAGCGAGTCGATCTCGGCGTGCTCGGGCAGGGACCTGCGCTTGTGCGCGAGCTGCTGGAGACGGACGTCGAGGGCCTGGACGTCCAGCAGTCGGATCTGGTCGGCGGGCGCGGCTTTCAGTTGGGGGCTCCCAGTGCGTCGGAGGTCGGGGTGGACGCCGCGTGGGCGGTCCAGGGGTCGGTGACCGTCTTGGAGACGTGGACCCTGAGGTCCCAGCCATGGCGGTCGGAGATCTCGTCGAGCTGGGCCGCGCCCAGCTCGCACCAGGGCCACTCGGTGGCCCAGTGCGCCGCGTCGAGCAGCGCGAGAGGACGGTGGGCGCGGTCCGCGACGAACTCGGACGCGGGGTGGTGGCGCAGGTCGGCGGTGAGGTACGCGTCGACACCGGCCGCCCGCACGTGCGCGAAGAGGCTGTCGCCGGAACCGCCGCTGACGGCGACCGTGCGGACGGTGGCCTCCGGGTCGCCGGCCACGCGGATGCCCTGCGCGGTGGCGGGCAGCCGCTCGGCGGCGCGGGCGGCGAACTCGCGGACGGTCAGCGGGTGCTCCAGCTCGCACACCCGGCCGAGACCCCGGCGGCCCTCGGGGTCGCCGGCGTCCGGCACCAGGGGCCGCACGACCCGCAGGTCGAGCGCCCCGGCCAGCGCGTCGGAGACGCCGGGGTCGGCGGTGTCGGCGTTGGTGTGCGCGACGTGCAGGGCGATGTCGTTCTTGATGAGCGTGTGCACCACGCGGCCCTTGAAGGTGGAGGCCGCCACCGTCGTCGTCCCCCGCAGGTACAGCGGATGGTGGGTGACGAGGAGGTCGGCGCCGAGCGTCACCGCTTCGTCCACGGTCTCCTGGACCGGGTCGACGGCGAACAGGACCCGGGAGACCTGCTGGTCGGGGTCGCCCACGACGGTGCCGACCGCGTCCCAGGACTCGGCCCGCTCGGCGGGCCACAGGTTCTCCAGCGCGGCGATGACTTCTGACAGAGACGGCACGCACGCAAGGCTACCTGGCCGTTCTGCGCCGTCGTACCCGCAGCGTGCCCCCGCGGCCGGCCCGGTCCGCCGCAGCACATCACACGTCCACCCCTCAGGCGAATCGTTCCTGTGCCACACGTTTGTGTGACGGAGACGGTTGCCGGTGCCCCGCCCGTGCGTGCGATAACTAGCTTCGTCGCCGGAGGTGACCGAACGATGACAGCCTGTGCTATCGAGCCTTCGGCGGATCCCGGGAGCGGCGGCCCGCCCCGGGCGGGCTGCAGCATCGCTGCGGAGGGCGCCTATGCCGCGCGCCTCGCCCGGAGCGGGGACTCCTGGTACCCGGAGCGCTGGACCCTCGACGGCCCCGAGCCGTACGCGGTGCCGCTGCCCGGCAACCAGCCGGAGGAGCCCGGTACCGAGGTGCAGCCGATGGGCGACGGGCGGGTGCTGGTCCACCGTACGGCGGCGGGCCGGCACCTCTTCTCCCTCCTCTACCCGACCGGGCCCGGCACGGGTGAGCTGCCGCTCGGCGCGGTCGAGTGCCCCGCGGACACCACCCGCCTGCGGCTGCTGCCGCCGGCCCCGGGGGGCGAGCGGGCGTACGCCCTGGCGGTCGGCCCGCGTGCGACGGTGCTGTGGCAGGTCGCGGGCGGCGCCTTCGGGCCCGAGCGGGTCGCCGAGGTCCCCGGCCGCTGCTCGGGCGGGGCCTGGCTGGACCGCTCGGGCCGGATACTGGCCGTGGACCGGGAGACCGGGGGGCGCACCAAGGCGGTCGTGGTGGACCTGGAGCGGGACGGCGAGGTGTCGCCGCTGCTGCAGATCGCCGCGGACAGCGACGACCGGATACTGCTGGCCGACCCGGACAGCGGCCTGGTACTGATCCGCTCCGACGCGCCCTCCCCAGGCCGGGGGCGGCTCGGCTGGGGCGTGCTGGGCAGCACGTTGCCGGTGCGCTTCCCGGAGTGCCTGCGGCTGACGGACTGCGTCGTGACACCGTTCGCGATCCAGCCGGGTCAGGCGCTGACGCCGGAACGCTGCGCGGTGGCGCTGCGCGTGGACGGCGCGTTCGGAAGCTGGGTGGCGGTGTGGCGGCCCGCCGAGCGGGAGGTGCGGCACCTTCCGGCACCCGAGGGGTGGCTGGCGGGGGCCGGGCTGTGGACCGCGGACGGGGAGCTGCGGCTGCCGTGCGCCACACCGTCGTCGCCGTGCGCGGTGGCCCGGCTGGCGGCGCCCGAAGCGGAGGGCTCGGGCAGCGGGAGCGCCGAGGACGCGGAGGAGTCCGCTCCGCGCGGGCCGGACGGATCAGGTGGCGCCGGCGGCCCCGACGGACTCGGCGCACCGGACAGACCCGACACTTCGGCCGCCCCGGCCCCCGCTCCGCCACGTCCCGTGCCGTTGCAACAGGCTCCGCTGGCGCGGCTTGTAACGAAGTAGTCCCGGTCGGCACGGCCGCCTGGATTCGGGCCGAGGTGTGCCGGTTACACTCGCCCGGCTGTAGGAAAGATCATGTTGACGGGGTGAATTCCTTCCGATGAACGACGCCAGCACGACCCAGTCCATACAGGCCGACGGCGCCGAGCTCGACCAGATCGGGACCGGCCACGGCCGGCACCGGGGAGCCGTCGCCGGCCAGGACGGCGGGACGGTCCCGCAGGGCCGCCACCGCAAGCCGGCCGAGGAGTCCGGGACGGCCGCCTGACGGCACGGAGAAGAAGCACACGGGACGGCCACACGGCCCCGCTCGTCGCATCCGACGGGCGGGGCCGTCGCCGTCAGGCGTACCGGACGACGGTGTCGGCCAGGACGGGGGCGTCGCCCCGCTCCACGGCGCTCACGGCCACCCGCACCGCGCCCTCGCCGTCCCGGTCCGCGGACCTCCACATCCGCACCCGCAGCGTCTCGCCCGGGTAGACGACCCCGGCGAAGCGCGTGCGGTACGCGCACACCCGTCGCACGTCTCCGTCCAGCAGCGCGTCGACGACCGACTTGAGCGTGCCGCCGTAGGTGCACAGGCCGTGCAGGACGGGCCGGTCGAAACCGGCGCGCGCGGCGAACTCCGGGTCGGCGTGCAGGGGGTTGAAGTCGCCGGAGAGCCGGTGGAGCAGCGCCTGGTCCTCGCGTACGGGCACCTCGGCCACGTGGTCCGGTGGCTCGGCGGGCGGTGGCGCCGGGCACCCGGACGGTCCCCGCGCACCGCCCCACCCCCCTTCCCCGTGTACGAAGATCTCGGCCTCGTCGGTCCACAACGGCCCGTCCTCGTCGGTGACCTCGGTGCGCAGGACGAGGACGGCCGCCGTGCCCTTGTCGTACGCGGCGACGAGGTGCGAGGCCGCGCGCGCCCGGCCCCGCGTCGGTACGGCCCGGTGCAGGCGCAGGTACTGCCCGCCGTGCAGGACCCGGGCGAGGTCGACGTCGACACCGGGCGTGGACAGCCCGCCGATGACTCCCGGCGGTCCGCCGCCCGCGACGGTCGCGAAGCTCGGCAGGACGTGCAGCCGGGACTCCAGGGTGTAGCGCAACTCGTGGGGATCGGTGGCGGGACGGCCGGCGCCGATGCCGAGGTGGTAGAGGATGACATCCCTGTGGTCCCAGGCGATCTCGCGGACGCGGGGTGCGGCGGCGAGCGCCCGGGCTGCGTCGATGGGCATGGCTCCGGCTCTCCTGTCACCTGGGGCACGGCGGACGTCGGCGGGCGCGCACGGCGGACGCACGTCGGGCACGACGGTACGGGACGCCGGCCGCGCAGGACCGGCACCCCGGGGGGCGGCCCCGCCCCGCACCGGGCGCCGGACACCGGACCACCCGCCCCCCCCGCGAGGCCCTACGCCCGCGGCGCCCGCTCCTCGCGCGGCTTCGCCGCCGGCAGCCACGCCCACATCAGGGCCGCGCCGGCGACCAGCACCACGGTCGCCGTGCGGAACACCAGCGCGTACCCCTCCGTCAGCGCCACGGGCCCCGCGTGCTCTCCCCCGGCCCGGGTCGCCGCGATCGTCGACATCACGGCGAGGCCCAGCGAACCGCCCATCGTCCGGGAGGTGTTGATCAGCCCGGAGACCAGTCCGGCGTCCCCCGCGGCGGCCCCGGAGACGGCCAGCGACGCCAGCGGAGTCGCCGCCAGCCCCGCGCCCAGCATCATCAGCACCCCAGGGATCATGATCGCGGTCACGTACGCGCCGTCGGCGGTCATCGTCGACTGCCAGCCGAAGCCGACCGCCGCCACCAGCGTGCCCAGCACGGCCACGTTCCGGGCGCCGATCACCGGCATGAAGCGCGGTGCCGCCTTCGAGCCGAGGACCACCGCGAGGGAGCTGGGCACGAGGGCGAGGCCGGCCTCCAGCGGGGAGTAGCCCAGCACGTTCTGCGCGTACAGCGTCATGAAGAACCACATCGCGAACATCGACGAGCCGGACACCAGCATCGCCGCGTTCGCCGACGCCACCGACCGCAGCCGCAGCAGCCCCAGCGGCATCAGCGGGGTCGCGGTGCGCGCCTCGACGAGCAGGAACAGCCCCAGCAGCGCGAGCCCGGCCAGCAGCGGCACCAGGGTCGCCACCGCCGTCCAGCCCTCGGACTCGGTCCGGGAGATGCCGTAGGCCAGCGTGGCCAGTCCGGCGGTCACCAGGAGCGCACCCGGCAGGTCGAGGCGCCGCCGCTCGCCGGCCCGGCTCTCGGTCAGCCACAGCACGGCGCCGGTCAACACCACCGCGCCCACCGGCACGTTGATCAGCAGCACCCAGCGCCAGGACAACCCGTCCACGAGGATGCCGCCCACCAGTCCGCCCGCGGCGCCGCCACCCGCGCCCACGGCGGTCCAGGTCGCGATCGCCCGGGCCCGGGCCGCGCCCTCCGGCACCGCCGCGGTCAGGATCGTCAGCGTCGACGGCGCCAGCACCGCCGCCCCCAGCCCCTGCACGGCCCGTGCGACCAGCAGCTGCCAGCCCTCCTGGGCGAGGCCGCCGCCGAACGAGGCCAGTGTGAAGAGACCGAGCCCCACCAGAAACATCCGCTTGCGCCCGTACAGGTCGCCGGCCCGGCCGCCGAGCAACAGGAACCCGGCGAAGCCGATGGCGTAGGCGTTGACCACCCACTGCAACCCCTGCGGGCTCAGTCCGAGGTCGGACCGCATCGACGGCAGGGCGACGTTGACGACGGAGATGTCGAGCACGACCAGGAACTGTCCGGCGCAGGCGAGCGCCACGACGAGCCAGGTGGGGGGCGTACGGCGGGGGGATATCCGGGCGGTGGCGGTGGTACCGGTGGCGTCGAGCATGGGTGTCATGGTCTCAACGCGGGAGCGCCCCTTGCATCGGTATTTGGTCCCCGGCCGGTCCTAGGCCCGCGGACCCACCGTCGCCGCGAAGCTCCCCTCCCCCCAAGAGAAGGTCAAGAATTCGTTAGCGACTCGAAGCAACGGAATAGTTGCCCCGGCGCACGAGGTTCAGTCAGCACACATCCCGTACCGCTCTTCCCGCTCTGTCCGCACCGTACGCGCCGCACCCCGGCCTGGAGGCCTCACCCCATGTCCCACACGACGACCGACGAGCCCGCCCGCACAGCGAGCGGGGCCACCGTCCCGGTGCTCGCTTTCGCGGGCATCGTCGTCGCGGTGATGCAGACCCTGCTCGTCCCGGTCATCAAGGACCTGCCCCGGCTCCTGGACACGACGCCCGGCAACGCCACCTGGGTCCTGACCTCCACCCTCCTCTCGGGAGCCGTGGCCACGCCCATCATGGGCCGCCTCGGCGACCTGTTCGGCAAGCGCCGCATGCTGATCGCCAGCCTGTCGGTGATGGTGGTGGGCGCGCTGGTCAGCGCGTTCACCGACGCCCTGCTCCCGATGATCGTCGGCCGTACCCTCCAGGGCTTCGCCATGGGCGCGATACCCCTCGGCATCGGACTGATGCGCGACATGCTGCCCCGCGAGCGGCTCGGCTCGGCGATGGCGCTGATGAGCTCCTCGATCGGCGTCGGCGGTGGTCTGGCGCTGCCCGCCGCTGCCCTGGTCGCCCAGCACACCGACTGGCACGCCCTGTTCTACGGTGCCGCCGGCCTCGGCGTCCTCGCCATCGCCCTGACCCTCCTGGTCGTCCCGGAGTCGCCGCTGCGCGCCAAGGGCTCCTTCGACCTGCCGGGCGCGCTCGGTCTCGCGGCCGGTCTGGTCCTCTTCCTCCTGCCGATCACCAAGGGCAGCGACTGGGGCTGGTCGTCGCCCACCACGCTGGGCCTGTTCGCCGCCGCCGCCGTGGTCCTGTTCCTGTGGGGCCTGATGGAACTGCGCGTCAAGGCCCCGCTGGTCGACCTGCGCACCACCGCCCGCCGAGAGGTGCTGCTCACCAACCTCGCCTCGATCATGGTCGGTGTCTCCTTCTACGTCATCTCGCTCGTCCTGCCGCAGCTCCTCCAGCTGCCCTCCGAGACCGGTTACGGCCTGGGGCAGTCGATGGTCGTCGCGGGTCTGTGCGTGGCCCCGCTGGGCCTGACGATGATGTTCACCGCGCCGGTGTACGCCCGTCTCTCCGCCCGGTACGGCCCGCGCACGACGCTGCTCCTCGGCCTGGTGATCATCGGGGCCGGCTACGCGGGCGGCCTCGGTCTGATGAGCGCCGCCTGGCAGACCGTCGTCACCTCGGTGCTGATCGGCGCCGGCATCGGCCTCGCCTACTCCTCCCTGCCCGCCCTGATCATCGGCGCGGTCCCGGCCTCGGAGACGGGCGCCGCCAACGGCCTCAACACCCTGATGCGGTCCATCGGTACGTCGGTGTCGAGCGCCGTCATCGGCATGGTGCTGGCCAACACCGCGAACGACGTGGGCGGTGTCGCGGTCCCCACCATGCACGGCTTCCGCGTCTCCTTCCTGATCGCGACCGGCGCGGTCGCCGCCGGTCTGGCGCTGGCCTTCTTCCTCCCCCGCCGCCGCCCGGCCACCACCACGCAGCTGCGCGCGAGCAGCGAGGAGGACGCGAACCTGGCCCGCGCCGAGCGGGCACTCGCCGGGGAGCCCCGGGACGGCGACGCGCCGCGCGGTTTCCGCGGCCGGGTCCTCACCGCCGACGGTTCCCCCGTCGCCCGTGCCAAGGTCACCTTGATCGACCGGCACGGCCGCCAGGCGGGCGCGACCCTCTCCGACGGGGACGGCGGCTACGTCCTCGCGGTCCCCGCCGGGGGGCCGTACGTCCTGGCCGCCCGCGCCGCGGGCCACGGCCCGCTCGCCCACTCCGCCACCCATACCGGCGGCGACCGGCCGGTGGACCTGGACCTGACCCTGCCGGGCGAGACGGTCTCGGCCTGACCCGCACCGCCACGGCTCCCGCACCCCCTGTCGCACCACGCGGCGGGGGGTGCGGCAGCATGGGGCGCCGACACGCGCCCGCCACCCCGGCACCGGCCCCGACCCCGTCCACACCCGCACCCGCACCCGCACCCGCACCCGCACCAGCACCAGCACCAGCACCAGCACCAGCACCACCGAAAGGCACCCTCATGTCCGCGGCCCCCGCCCCCTCCACCCTCGCCGCCTTCGAGGCCGCGAAGGGGTTCATGCCCGCGCGCGAGGGCCTCGCCCTGTACGCGGCGGCCGTGGAGGCGGCCCGGCTCGGGCTGCCGCTGCTGGAGGTCGGTACGTACTGCGGGCGCTCCACCGTCCTGCTCGCCGACGCCGCCCGCCGGGCCGGGGTGACCGCGCTCACCGTCGACCACCACCGGGGCAGCGAGGAGCAGCAGCCGGGCTGGGAGTACCACGACCCGGAGACGGTCGATCCCGAACTGGGCGTGATGGACACCCTCCCCACCTTCCGCCGCACCCTCCACCGGGCCGGCCTGGAGGAGCACGTGGTGGCTCTCGTCGGGCGCTCGCCCCAGGTCGCGTCGGTCTGGAACGCCCCGCTCGGCCTGGTCTTCGTCGACGGCGGCCACACCGACGAGCACGCCGGCGCCGACTACGAGGGCTGGGCACCGCACGTGGCAGACGGCGGCCTCCTGGTCATCCACGACGTCTTCCCGGAACCGGCCGACGAGTTCACCGGTCAGGCCCCGTACCGCGTCTACCTCCGGGCCCTGGCGTCCGGCGCGTTCACCGAGGTCTCGGTGACCGACTCGCTGCGCGTCCTGCGGCGAACCGGCGCGGGGATCTGAGGGCGCGGTCTAGAGTCGCTGCGTGTCGTACACAGGCCCGGACTTCGATCCACCCCAGCCCCGCCGTTCCCCCCTGCGCCGGCCGCTGACCGTGGCGATCGCCGCGCTCGTTCCCGGCGCGCTGCTCGGGTGGGGGGTGTACGCGGCGGTCGGCGGTCCGGACGACGCCGGGGGCGGCGCGGACCGCGCGGCCGAGCGCACGTCGCAGGCGCCGTCCTCCGGCACTCCGTCCTCCGCGACCTCCTCCGCAACCGGCGACGCCAAGGCGCCGACGGGCTCGTCCCCTCCACCCACCGCCACCACGAGGAAGCCCTCCCCCTCCGAGTCCGCGCCCGCCGCTGCGTCCGGGCCTCTCAAGGGCAAGGTCGTCGTCATCGACCCGGGGCACAACCCGGGCAACTTCCGGCACACCGCCGAGATCAACCGCAAGGTGAACGTCGGTACGCACTGGAAGGAGTGCGACACGACCGGCACGGCCACCGACGCGGGCTGGCCGGAGGCGAAGTTCACCCTGGACGTCGCCCACCGGCTGCGCACCCTGCTCCAGCAGCAGGGCGCCACGGTGAAACTGACGCAGGACGACGACCGTTCGTACGGACCCTGCGTGGACGAGCGGGCCCGGATCGGCAACGAGGCGAAGGCGGACGCCGCCATCTCGATCCACGCCGACGGGTCGGGCGCCGGCAACCGCGGCTTCCACGTGATCCTGCCGGGCTCCGTACGCGACGGCGCGGCCGACACCCGTGCCATCGTCGCCCCGTCCGCCGAGTTGGGTGAGCGCGTCGCGGGCAACTTCGTCCGTGCCACGGGCAGTGCGCCCTCCAACTACGTCGGTGGCGGCACCGGTCTCGTCACGCGCACGGACCTGGGCGGTCTCAATCTGTCAACGGTTCCCAAGGTGTTCATCGAGTGCGGCAACATGCGCGACGGTGCGGACGCGGCGCTGCTGACCAGTGGCTCCTGGCGGCAGAAGGCCGCGCAAGGGATGTCTGAGGGAATCGTGAGTTTCCTGCGCGGACAGCGATCGGCGCGCTGATCCCTGCGGACAGCCCCGATGTGCGGACGATAGTGTCATCCGTACGATGAGGGGCCACCCCCGCGCTTCACTCCGGAACCTGACGGCGACATGGTGACAGCGACGCCTCTACCGACGACGAGACGACCTACGAAGGACCTGAAGTGAATATCCGCTCCCTCACTCGAGGCGACGGCGTGGTGATCGGAGCAGCGGTGTTGCTGTTCATCGCGTCGTTCCTCGACATCTACTCGATCGAAGGCGCCTCGGACAGCGCCGACATCCCCAGCCTGTGGGGCAGTGGGCCGGTCGTGCTCGGTGTCGTCCTGGCGGGCCTCATCGGGGCCGCGCTGGTCGTCGTGGCGCGCGCGCTGCCGCAGCCGAAGAAGGTGGCGGGGCTGGATCTCGGCCAGTTCGGCGTCGCGTTCACGGTCTTCGCGGCCTGGTGCGCGCTCGGCAACATCTTCGACCCGGCCGGCGCCTTCGACGGCGACGGCGGCTTCATCGGCGACCTGGGCGCGGGCCTGGGCCTGATCCTGGCCCTCATCGCCACCCTGGTCATGGCCGCCGCGGCCGTCGCCACCCCGCTGGTCCCGGCCCTCAAGGGCGCCCTGATCCCGGCCGCCCGGCCGGCCGCGCCGCAGCCCTACGGCGGCCAGCCCCAGGGCGGTTACGGCTACCCGGGCGCGCAGCAGCAGCCGTACGGCGGCCAGCCCGGTCAGCCGGGTCAGCCGGGTCCGTCCTTCGGCGGCCAGCCGCACGCGGGTCAGCCGCAGCCGCAGGCCCCGCAGCAGGCGCAGGCGCAGCCGGCGGGGGACTTCTCGCCGTTCTGGTTCGCCGTGCCGGTGCCGCGTCCGCTGTTCGCGGAGGACGGCTCGCCCACGCCGATCGCCGAGCTGGCGCCGGGCACCTGGTACCTGGCCGTCGAGCAGCGCGGCGCGAACCTGGTCGCCCAGACGCAGGACGGCCGCCGCGGCGTCCTCCAGGACACCTCGGGCATCCAGCGCGGCTGAGCCCGCGCGAGGCCCCGTGCCCGGCCCAACGGCCCCCCTTCCGGACCCGGTTCCGGAAGGGGGGCCGTTCGCACAGGTTTCCGTCCGGCTTCCGGGGCCATACGCAAGGCATGTCTAGATACCACGGATCCAGTTCCGCGGGCAGGGCCATCGCGGTCGTCGCGGACATCATGGCCCTCATCCTCGGCCTGTGGATACTGATGTACCTGTTGGACGCCAACCGGGGCAACGACCTGGTGCAGTTCGTCCATGACGCGGCCAACTGGCTCGCCGGCTGGTCCCGCGACCTGTTCACCTTCGACGAGGCGTGGGCGCGTGTCGTCGCCGGCTACGGCCTGGCCGCCGTGGTCTACCTCCTCATCGGCCACGCCATCGCCGGCCGCGTCGGCCACCGCTGACCGCCCGTCCGCTCACCGCTCAGACGCAGCAGTCCGGGTCCAGCCCCCGGGGCAGGCGATCGCCGGAGAAGACCTGGCAGGTCGCCTCGTGTCCGCCGAGCGCGGCCACGGCGAGCAGCACGGAGCCGGCCGTCCACGTGGTCAGTTCCCGCGGCCAGACGGCGTCGTCGTCGAAGACGTAGCCCGTCCAGTACAGGCCGCTGTCCGCGTCCCGCAGGTGCTGGATGGACTGGAGGATCTTCAGGGCGTGGTCGGACTCGCCCACCGCCCACAGGGCGAGCGCGAGTTCGGCCGACTCCCCTCCCGTGACCCACGGGTTGGGGACGACGCAGCGCACCCCGAGGCCCGGGACTACGAAGCGGTCCCAGCTCTCCGCGATGCGGGACCTCGCCTCGGTGCCGGTCAGCGCGCCGCCCAGCACCGGGTAGTACCAGTCCATCGAGTAGCGGCCCTTGTCCAGGAACCGCTCCGGGTGGCGGCGGATGGCGTGCCGCAGTGCGCCCGCCGCCAGCTCCCAGTCGGGCTGCGGCTCTTCGCGCTGCTCGGCGATGGCGAGCGCGCAGCGCAGCGCGTGGTGGATGGAGGAGCTGCCGGTCAGCAGGGCGTCGGTGGCGTCCGTGCCGTCGTCGTCGCGCCGCCAGCCGATCTGCCCGCCCGGCTGCTGGAGGCCCAGCACGAACTCGACCGCCGCGTGCACGACGGGCCACATCCGGTCCAGGAAGGTGTCGTCGCCGGTGGCGAGGTGGTGGTGCCAGACGCCGACCGCGACGTAGGCGACGAAGTTGGTCTCCCGGCCGCGGTCGGTGACGTCGCCGAAGTCGCCGTCGGCGTAGGCCGCGTACCAGGAGCCGTCCGGGTTCTGGTGCCGGGCCAGCCACTCGTACGCCCGCTCGGCGGCCTCGTGCTCGCCGGCCGCGTCCAGCGCCATGGCGGCCTCGACGTGGTCCCACGGGTCGAGGTGGTGCCCGCGGAACCACGGGATGGCGCCGTCCTCGCGCTGCGCGGCGAGGATGCCGCGGACGGTCGCGGCGGCCTCGGCGTCGGTGAGGACGCCGGGCAGTACCAGGTGTTCGGTTCGGGGGGTGCGAGGGCTGTGGGGGCTGTGGGGCGATGTCACGCGGCGTCCACCGGCGGCAGGTGCGGCTTGGTCGCGTACGCCACGAAGCTCTTGCCGATCAGCGGGTTCAGCGCCTGCTCGGCGACCCGTGTCGCCAGCGGCTTCTTCATGATGTCCCAGACCAGCAGCTTGTGGTACGCCCGCACGGGCAGCGCCTTGTCGTTGTCGACGCCGAACGCGCACTTCAGCCACCAGTACGGCGAGTGCAGCGCGTGCGCGTGATGGGTGCCGTAGGGCCTCAGGCCCGCCTCGCGGATGCGGGCGAGGAGCTGGTCCGCGCGGTAGATGCGGATGTGGCCGCCCTCGACCTCGTGGTAGGCGTCGGAGAGGGTCCAGCAGACCTTCTCGGGGCCGTAGCGGGGCACGGTGATCGCGATGCGCCCGCCGGGCTTGAGGACGCGGACCATCTCGGCGAGGACGCCCTTGTCGTCGGGGATGTGCTCCATCACCTCGGAGATGATGACGACGTCGAAGGACTCGTCCGGGAAGGGCAGGGCCAGCGCGTCGCCCTCCATCGCGGTGGCGGTGGCGCCGGCCGGGGCCTCACCGGCCTCCTCCATCGCCGCGAACCACTTGGCGACCTCGCGGATCTCCTCCGCGTTCTGGTCCAGCGCGACGACCCGGGCGCCGCGCCGGTAGCACTCGAACGCGTGCCGGCCGGCCCCGCAGCCGAGGTCCAGCACGCGGTCGCCCGGGGCGAGCGGGAACCGGGAGAAGTCGACGGTCAGCACGTGGCCCTGCTTTCGGGGTAGACGCCGGTGTCACTGGTGGGGACCGCGGGGACGGCCCCGGAGGAGGTCGCAAGGGGGCCGACGGCCTCGCGGTAGTGGGCGGCCGTGCCCTCGGCGGCGCGGGCCCAGGTGAAGTGCCGCAGCACGCGTTCGCGGCCGGCCGCGCCGAGCCGTACCCGCAGTTCGCGGTCGCCGAGCAGCCGGTTCAACCCGGCGGCCAGAGCGCCCGCGTCGCCCGGCGGCACCGCGAGGCAGGTCTCCCCGTCGGGTCCGGCGACCTCCGGGACGGCCCCGCCGGTGGTGGCCAGCAGCGCTGTGCCCGTCGCCATGGCCTCGGCGGCCGGCAGCGAGAACCCCTCGTACAGCGACGGCACGCACGCGACCTCGGCGGAGCGCACCAGGTCGACCAGTTCGGCGTCCGTGATGCCCTTGACGAACTCGACGGCGCCTTCGAGCCCGTACCGCTCGATGGCCTGCGCGACGGGCCCTTCGGCGGGCCGCTTGCCGACGACGACGAGGTGCGCGCGGGGGTGCTCGGTGCGCGTCTTCGCCAGCGCCTCGACGAGGAAGACCAGGCCCTTGAGCGGCACGTCCGCGCTGGACGTCGTCACTATCCGGCCCGGCACCACGGGCACCGACGGATCGGGCGAGAACAGGTCGGTGTCGGCGCCGATGTGGACGACGTGGACACGGTCGTCCCGGACGCCGAGGTGGTCGATGATCTCCCGGCGGGAGGTGCCGGAGACGGTGAGCACCGAGGGCAGGCGGCGGGCGACGCGCTTCTGCATGCGGGTGAAGGCGTACCAGCGGCGCACGGAGTACCGGCGCTTCCAGCCGTCCGCGGCGTCGAGTTCGAGCTGCCGGTCGACGGTGATGGGGTGGTGGATCGTGGTGACCAGGGGGGCGCCCACGTCACCCAGCAGCCCGTAGCCGAGGGTCTGGTTGTCGTGGACGACGTCGAAGTCGCCGCGGCGGGCGCGCAGATGGCGGCGGGCGCGCAGCGAGAAGGTCAGCGGCTCGGGGAAGCCGCCGGTCCACATCGTGCCGACCTCCAGCGCGTCGACCCAGTCGCGGTACTCGTCGCGCTTCGGGGTGCGGAAGGGGTCGGGCTGGCGGTAGAGGTCGAGGCTGGGCAGCTCGGTGAGGGACAGCCGGTCCCCGAGACCCTCGTCCAGCACGGGGTAGGGCTGGGCGCCGATGACCTCCACCCGGTGGCCGAGGCGGGCCAGTTCGCGGGAGAGGTGACGCACGTAGACGCCCTGGCCGCCGCAGAACGGGTTCCCCTTGTAGGTGAGGAGCGCGATGCGGAGCGGTCGCATGCCGTCGGCGGCGGGCTCGGGACGGGCACCCGTCCGACTGGCCTCAGCGGTCACTCGGGGCCCCCTTCTCACTGCATTGTCCCGCGACACTATGCCGGGACGTTAATCTAGAACAAGTTTCAGACTTGATCGTCAGAGGCTCCGAATCTACCGGCAGGTAGGTGCGCTGTGACGAGTGGATCAGGTGATTCACGCCACGGCCGGGCGCCCCGTGCGGCGCCCGGCGGGCCGGACGAGGGGGAGGAGGTGGCCGAGGTGGAGAACCCGGAAGCGGAAGCCTCCCGTCCGGCGCGTCGGCCCGCCGGCCCGCCGCTCACCGAGCGGCAGCGGGCCCGGCGCCGCCGCATCCTGCACGCGACCGCCCGGCTGGCCTGCCGGGGCGGCTTCGAGGCGGTGCAGATGCGGGAGGTAGCGGAGTCCTCGCAGGTCGCCCTCGGCACGCTCTACCGGTACTTCCCGTCCAAGGTCCATCTGCTGGTCGCGACCATGCACGACCAGCTGGAGCAGTTGCACGGCACCCTGCGCAAGAGCCCGCCGACCGGGGCCACGGCGGCCGACCGGGTGGCGCAGACGCTGATGCGGGCCTTCGCCGCCCTGCAACGCGAACCACGGCTGGCCGAGGCGATGACCCGGGCCCTGACCTTCGCCGACCGCAGCGTCTCCCCGGAGGTCGACCAGGTCTCCCGGCAGACCACGGCGATCATCCTGGACGCGATGGGCGGACCGGAGGCCCCCACCGCCGAGCAGCTCTCCGCGGTCCGCGTCGTCGAGCACACCTGGCACTCCACCCTGATCGCCTGGCTCTCCGGCCGGGCGTCGCTCGCGCAGGTGGGCGCGGACATCGAGACGGTGTGCCGGCTGATCGACCTGGCGGGCCCCGGGGCGGGCGGACGGGCGCCCCGGACCGGCCCTGTCGCCTCCGGGTAAAGTGGCCGCGTCGTCATCACACCCGTACGGGGGGAAGCCGGTGCAATTCCGGCGCTGACCCGCAACCGTGAGCCGTTCGCCGCACCCCGTGAGGGCCCGCGCGGCCGGTGAGCCGGACTGCCCCGGGCGGACGTGACCGGCTCACGTGTCCGGCACCCGCCGGCGCACGGGCACCGTCGAGGCATACGGGGCCGAGCCGCCCGGGGGTGCCCGTGCTGCCCGACTCCGCGCAGGGAAAGGCACCCGCCGATCATGAACGTCCGCCGTCGCAGCAGCGCCGCGGCCCTGGCCGCCATAGCCGTGATCGGCGCCGCCGCCGCGCCCGCGGTCGCCGCCGATCCGTCACCGTCCGCCTCCGCGTCCGCCCCGGCCACGTCCGGGTCCTCCGGGCTGTACGGCACCGCCGACCCCCAGTACGACGGCGTCTGGCGGCAGTCCCTCGCGCTGCTCGCCCAGGACACCGTGGGCGTGGTCCCGTCGCCGGCCGCCGTGGAGTGGCTCACCGGGCAGCAGTGCGCGAGCGGCGCCTTCGCCCCGTACCGGGCCGACCCGGCCAAGGCCTGCGACGCCAAGACCATGGTCGACACCAACAGCACGGCTGCCGCCGTCCAGGCGCTGTGGGCCGTCGGCGGGCACGGCGACGTCGTCGAGTCCGCCCTCGAGTGGCTGAAGTCCGTGCAGAACGAGGACGGCGGCTGGGGCTACACCCCCGGCGGCCCCAGCGACGCCAACTCCACGTCCGTCGTCATCGGCGCGCTGACCGCCACGGAGAGCGACCCCGAGCAGGTCGTCAAGGACGGCAGGTCGCCGTACGACGCCCTGCTGACGTTCGCGCTGCCCTGTGCCGCGGACAAGGGCGCGGGCGCCTTCGCCTTCCAGCCCGACAAGGACGGCAAGCTGCTCGCCAACGCGGACGCGACGGCCGCCGGTGTCCTCGGCGCGCTCGGCAAGGGCCTGGTCACCGAGGCCGGTGCGAAGTCCGCCGCCGCCACCTGCACCGACGCGAAGAAGCCCACCCGCGAGCAGGCCGCCGCGAACGGCGCCGCCCACCTCGCCGCGGCCGTCGCCGAGAAGGGCCACCTCACGTCCGCCCTCGGCGGCTCCGCCGACCAGCCCGACTACGGCAACACCGCCGACGCGGTCGTCGCACTCGCCGCGCAGGGCGGTGCCGACCAGGCGGCGAAGCCGCTGGCGTGGCTGGAGAAGAACAGCGCCAAGTGGGCCGCGCAGAGCGGCCCGGCCGCCTACGCCCAGCTGATCCTCGCCGCCCACGCCACCGGCACCGACCCGCGTGCCTTCGGCGGCACCGACCTGGTGGCGGCGCTGAACGCGACGGGTCCGAGCCCGCAGGGCGGCAAGGTGAGCGACAGCGCCACCGCGAGCGACGAGGACGGTGCGAAGGAGAACGACGAGAAGGACGACTCCGGCTTCGGCGTCTGGTGGTTCGTCGGCGTCTGCCTGGTCTTCGGCATCGGCGTCGGCTTCCTGCTGAGCGGCCGCAACAAGAAGCGGCAGCCGTGAGGCGCCGCGTCGTCCTCCTCTTCCTGGCCGCGTTCCTGCTGATCGGGACCGCGGGCCAGGCGCAGGCCGCCGGTTACCGCTACTGGTCCTTCTGGGACCGCGACGGCGACCGGTGGATCTACGCCACCCAGGGCCCGTCCCTCGTCCGCCCCTCCGACGGCGACGTCCAGGGCTTCCGCTTCTCGGTGAGCGAGAACTCGGACGACGCGGCCCAGCCGCGCGGCACCGCCGGCTTCGCGTCGATCTGCGCGAAGACACCGGCCGAGGACGGCAGCAAGCGCGTCGCCCTCGTCCTCGACTTCGGCACCGCGTCCGACGCCCCGGCCGGCGAGAACCCACCGGCTCCGCGCACGGCCTGCGCCCGGGTCTCCCCCGACGCGACGACGGCCGACGCCCTGGCCGCCGTCGCGGGCCCCCTGCGCTACGACACCAACGCCCTGCTGTGCGCCATCGCGGGGTACCCGAAGGCGGGTTGCGGCGACCAGGTGTCGGGGCAGGGGCAGAAGCAGGAGGGGAAGAAGGAGCAGCCGACGGCGACGGCGGCCGCGGACGGGACGAGTACCCGGGACGACGACGGCCCCTCGGTCGGCCTCTACGCGGGCATCGCCCTGGTGGCGGTCCTCGCCGGAGCGGCGACCTGGCAGGCGAGGCGGCGCCGGAATGCCACCGACTGACCCTGCCCCCGGCACCCCGGCGCACGTCCCGGCCGCGGGCGGTCGCACCGCCGCGACCCGGGCGGAGGCCGGATACGCACCCGCCGGGGAGGCTCCGGCGGCCCGGGCGGGCGGCCCCGCCCCCCGCCACCGCCCCGAGAGCCTGCACCCCGGCGCCTGGTGGCTCTGGGCGCTGGCCCTCGGCACCGCCGCCACCCGCACCACCAACCCCCTCCTCCTCGCCCTCCTCGTCACCGTCTCCGCCTACGTGGTCATCACCCGCCGCCCCCACGCCCCCTGGTCCCGCTCCTACGGCGCCTTCGTCAAGCTCGCCCTGGCCGTCCTGGTCATCCGCCTGCTGTTCACCACCGTCCTGGGCTCCCCCATCCCCGGCACGCACACCCTCTTCACCCTCCCCGAAGTCCCCCTCCCCGACTGGGCGCAGGGCATCCGGCTCGGCGGCCGGGTCACCGCCGAGGGCCTCGCCTTCGCGCTGTACGACGCGATGAAGCTGGCCGCCCTCCTGGTCTGCGTGGGCGCCGCGAACGCCCTCGCCAACCCCTCCCGCCTCCTCAGGTCCCTCCCCGGCGCCCTGTACGAGATGGGCGTGGCCGTCGTCGTGGCCCTCACCTTCGCCCCGAACCTCATCGCCGACGTCCAGCGCCTGCGCGCCGCCCGCCGCCTGCGGGGGCGACCCGACAGGGGTGTGCGCGGCCTGCTCCAGGTCGGACTCCCGGTGCTGGAGGGCGCGCTGGAGCGCTCCGTCGCCCTCGCCGCCGCGATGGACGCCCGCGGCTACGGCCGCACCGCCCAGGTCCCCGCCCCCGTACGCCGGACCACCGCCGCGCTCACCCTGGGCGGCCTGCTCGGCGTCTGCGCGGGGACGTACGGGCTGCTGACCGCCGCGGGCGGCACGTACGGCGTCCCGGTGCTCGTGCTCGGCGTCGCCGCGGCCCTGGCCGGGCTGTGGCTCGGCGGTCGCCGGACCGTTCGCACCCGCTACCGCCCCGACCGCTGGGACGCCCGCGCCTGGCTGGTCACCGCCTCCGGCGTCGCGGTCGCGGCCCTGATGTTCCTCGCCGCCGCCCGCGAGCCGGCTGCCCTGCACCCCGGAGTGGTCCCCCTGGTCGCCCCCACCCTGCCACTGTGGCCGGCGGCGGCCGTACTGATCGGCCTGCTTCCGGCGTTCGTCGCCCCCGCCCCCGATCCCGTACCCGCCAAGGAGTCGTCGTGATCCGCTTCGAGGACGTGTCGGTCACGTACGACGGCGCGGCCGCGCCCACCGTCCGGGGCATCGACTTCGAGGTTCCCGAAGGCGAACTCGTCCTGCTCGCCGGTCCGTCCGGCGTCGGCAAGTCCACCGTGCTCGGTGCCGTCAGCGGCCTCGTGCCGCACTTCACCGGCGGCACGCTGAGCGGCCGGGTCACCGTGGCCGGCCGCGACACCCGCACCCACAAGCCGCGCGAACTCGCCGACGTGGTCGGCTCCGTCGGCCAGGACCCGCTCTCCCACTTCGTGACGGACACCGTCGAGGACGAACTCGCCTACGGCATGGAGTCCCTCGGCCTCCCTCCGGACGTGATGCGCCGCCGGGTCGAGGAGACCCTCGACCTGCTGGGCCTGTCCGACCTGCGGGCCCGCCCGATCGCCACGCTCTCCGGCGGCCAGCAGCAGCGCGTCGCGATCGGCTCGGTCCTCACTCCGCACCCCGAAGTGCTCGTCCTGGACGAGCCGACCTCGGCCCTGGACCCGGCCGCGGCGGAGGAGGTCCTGGCCGTCCTCCAGCGCCTCGTCCACGACCTCGGCACGACGGTCCTGATGGCCGAGCACCGCCTGGAGCGGGTCGTCCAGTACGCCGACCAGGTCGTCCTGCTCCCGTCCCCCGGCGCGGCCCCGGTCCTCGGCCCGCCGGCCGAGGTGATGGCCGTGTCCCCGGTGTACCCGCCGGTGGTGGGGCTGGGCAGGCTGGCGGGCTGGTCGCCGCTGCCGCTGACGGTCCGGGACGCCCGGCGCCGTGCGGCCCCGCTGCGGGACCGGCTGGCCGGCCGGGAGATCCCGGGCCGCACGCCGCCGGCCGCCACGCTCCCGGCACCCCCCGCTCCCCGCCGGCGGTGGCGCGGCGGGGCTGCCCCGCGGACGCCCTCCGCCCCCGCCCCGTACGCCGCCGAGGTCCGTTCCCTGGCCGTCCGCCGCGACCGGATCCAGGCGCTGCGCGACGTCGACCTGACCGTCTCCCCCGGCGAGACGGTCGCCCTCATGGGCCGCAACGGCGCCGGGAAGTCCACCCTCCTGTCCGCCCTCGTCGGCCTCGTCGAGCCGTCCTCGGGCTCGGTGCGGACCGGCGACGCCGTACCGCACCGCACCTCCCCCCGGGATCTCGTCCGCCGGGTGGGCCTGGTTCCGCAGGAGCCGCGCGACCTGCTGTACGCCGACACGGTCGCCGCCGAGTGCCGGGCCGCCGACCGGGACGCGGAGGCGGCCGAGGGCACCTGCCGCGCCCTGCTGACGGAGCTGCTGCCCGGCGTCACCGACGACACCCACCCCCGTGACCTCTCCGAGGGCCAGCGCCTCACCCTCGCCCTGGCCGTGGTCCTGACGGCCCGCCCGCCGCTGCTGCTCCTGGACGAGCCGACGCGCGGCCTGGACTACGCGGCCAAGGCCCGGCTGGCCGGTGTCCTGCGCGGCCTGGCCGCCGAGGGCCACGCGATCGTGCTGGCCACGCACGACGTGGAGCTGGCCGCCGAGCTGGCCGACCGGGTGGTCCTGCTCGCCGAGGGCGAGGTGATCGCCGACGGTCCGGCGGCGGACGTCGTGGTGGCCTCGCCGTCCTTCGCGCCGCAGGTCGCCAAGGTGCTGGCACCGCGGAAGTGGCTGACGGTCGCCCAGGTGCGGGAGGCCCTGGCATGACCGGCGCCGGCACCGCTCCCCGTGACCGCCAGGCCCGCGCCGTCCGCCTCGGCCCCCGTTCCGTCGCCGCCCTCGTGCTGGTCAGCGCGGTGGGGGTGGCGGGCTTCGGCTGGCCCTTCCTCGCGCCGCCGGACGCCTCGGTCAACGCCCACACCCAGGACGCGCCGTGGCTGTTCGCGGGTGTCCTGGTGCTCATGGTGGCGGTGGTCGCGGCGACGATCTCGGAGTCGGGCCTCGGCCCCAAGGCCGTGGCGATGCTCGGCGTGCTGGCGGCGGCGGGCGCGGCGCTGCGCCCCATCGGCGCGGGGACGGCCGGTCTGGAACCGATGTTCTTCCTGATGGTGCTGAGCGGCCGGGTCCTGGGCCCCGGCTTCGGCTTCGTCCTCGGCTCGGTCACCATGTTCGCGTCCGCGCTGCTCACGGGCGGGGTGGGCCCGTGGCTGCCGTTCCAGATGCTGTCGATGGGCTGGTTCACGATGGGCGCGGGTCTGCTGCCCTTCCCCGACCGGTTGCGCGGCCGTGCGGAGCTGCTCGTGCTCGCCGCGTACGGCTTCCTGGCCGCGTTCGCCTACGGCACGGTGATGAACCTCGCGGGCTGGACCTTCATGAACAGGCTCGCCTCGAACATCGCCTTCGACCCGGACGCGTCCGTCCCGGACAACCTGGCCCGCTTCGTCGCCTACTGCCTGGCCACGTCCCTCGGCTGGGACGGGGGCCGCGCCGCCGTGACGGTGGTCCTGACCCTCGCGCTCGGCACGCCGGTCCTGAAGGCGCTGCGCCGGGCCACCCGCCGGGCGGCCTTCGAGGCGCCGGTCGCCTTCGAGCGGCCGACGAGGTGAACCGCCCCCCGTGACCGCGGGCGCCGACCGGCGCCGGCCCCGCGCCCGCGACGCCGGTCGCGCCGCGGGGCGGGGCCTTCGTAGGGGGCGGCGCGCGCACGGGAGGACGGTGCGCCGGGTGCGCCTACGGGAGGACGATGTCGCGGCCGGGTCCGCCGTCGGCGGTGTCCTTGCCGGGGCCGCCACCGACGAGGTCGTCGCCGCCTTCGCCGTGCAGCATGTCGTCGCCGGGGCCGCCGAGGAGGATGTCGCGGCCGTCCCCGCCCATGGCGTGGTCATCGCCGGAGCCGGCGTACACGGCGTCGTCGCCGCCGTAGCCCTCGATCATGTCGTCGCCCGCGCCACCCCACATCCGCTGGTTCTCGCCGTCACCCATGAGGTGGTCCATGCCGTCGCCGCCGTGCAGCACGGCGGGCCCCATGACCATGTCGTCCCCGTCACCGCCCAGCACCGTGCGCGCCGTGTGGGCGTGCAGTTCGTCGTCACCGGAGCCACCGCTGACGGTGCCGACCCCGGGGGTGAAGGCGGCGACCGTGTCGTCGCCGTCGCCGAGGTGGATGTCGATCCGGTCGGGACGGGGGCCTTCGGCGGGCAGTTCGCAGACGACGGCGGTGGTGTCCTCGGGCGAGGAGTGCGCGCAGTGGTCGCCCGGTTGGAGCGGTACCACGTCGCGGAAGCCGATCCGCTGGATGCCGTCGCTGGTGTACATGAAGAAGACGTTGAGGTCGTTGGTGTGGCCCGCGGCGGCCGTGAAGACGATCGACTGGGTCTCCCAGTCGGCTCCGACGCGGGACTTCGCCTCGGCGGCGCTCGCGGCGGTCGCCGGGCCGAGGGCGAGGCCGGCGGTGCACAGGGCCACGACGAACGCGCCGACGGCGGTTCGGTTTCGGTTCATGGAACCTCATCTCGATGGAGTGACGGTTGACCGAACGGCTTGCGTGGTGCTGGCGGGGACTCGGCCGTGACGGCGGTCTCCTCTGCCGGCCCGGATGCGCGGGACCGTGAACTGACGCGGCGTCATGGTAAGCCGTTGCCCCTCCGGATGCGATGGGTGGGACTCGACGGCATGGAGTGGTTCCGGAGTCGCCGTGGGAGGGGCCGACGCCCGATTCGGGAGGGGCTGATGCCCATTTCGGGAGGGGCGCCGGCGCCCGCACCAGGGCGGATTCCCCGACCGCGACCCACCCCCGTGATCAAGTTTGTCTGTTTCATTGACATTTCACTGAGGAGTCGTCACTTTGGGAGCGCTCCCATTACAGCCTTGCCTCTGGAAGGAGTTCCCCCCACATGCGCACAACGAGTCCGTTAACCGGGCGTTCTCGGTCGGCCCTCCGCCGGCCTCTCCAGGCGCTCGTCATGCTGTTCGCCGTGGTCGCCGGCGCCCTGGCCTGGTCGACCCCCGCCCAGGCCCACGGCACCATCGTCGGTCCCGCCACCCGCGCCTACCAGTGCTGGAAGACGTGGGGCAGCAACCACACGAACCCGGCCATGCAGACCCAGGACCCCATGTGCTGGCAGGCCTTCCAGGCCAACGCCGACACCATGTGGAACTGGATGAGCGCCCTCCGCGACGGCCTCGGCGGCCAGTTCCAGGCGAAGACCCCCGACGGGACGCTCTGCAGCAACAACCTGTCGAGGAACGCCAGCCTGAACAAGCCCGGCCAGTGGAAGACCACCAACGTCGGCAACAACTTCTCGGTGCAGCTGTACGACCAGGCGTCCCACGGTGCCGACTACTTCAAGGTCTACGTGAGCAAGCAGGGCTTCGACCCCAAGACCCAGACCCTGGGCTGGGGCAACCTCGACTTCATCACGCAGACCGGCCGCTACGCCCCGGCGCAGAACATCACCTTCCCCGTGCAGACCTCCGGGTACACCGGACACCACATCGTGTTCGTGATCTGGCAGGCCTCGCACCTCGACCAGGCGTACATGTGGTGCAGCGACGTGAACTTCGGCTGAGCCGAGGAGCGCCGCGCACGGCACCGGCCTTCGCCGGGCGCCGGTGAGCCGCCCGCCCGGCAGACCGAGCCCCGTCGGGGCAGGGGCCCCCAGGCCACCTGCCCCGACGGGGCTTCCGCGCTCGGGCTTCCGCGCTCGGGCTTCCGCGCTCGGGGTTCCGTGACGCGGGGACGGGACGCGGGTTCAGGCGGGAGTGGTCCGGAACCGCCGCCGGTACTCCGTCGGGGTCGCGTCCAGGCGCCGGCGGAACGCCCTGACCAGGGTGTCGACGGTGCCGAAGCCACAGGCGGAGGCGATCCGTTCCAGGGTGGCGTCGGTCGATTCGAGCTGATGGCGGGCCGCCTCGACGCGGGCCGACTCGATGTAGGCGTGCGGGGTCGTGCCGAGTTCGGTCTTGAAGATCCGGGTGAGCTGGCGGTCGCTGACGTGCGCGCGGGCGGCGAGGTCCGCGACGGTGAGCGGTTCGGCGAGATGGCGCATGATGTGGTGCCTCAGCTCCTCGACCCGCCGCGTGGCGGAGACCCGCTCCAGGGGGACGCTGAACTGACTCTGCCCGCTCGGCCGCTTCAGGTACATCACGAGCTGCCTGGCGACGCGCAGGGCGACGTCCTCGCCCAGGTCGTCGGCGATCAGGGCGAGCGAGAGATCGAGGCAGGCGCTGATGCCCGCGCCGGTCCAGACGTCACCCTCGCGGATGAAGATCGGGTCGGCGTCGACCTCGACGGCCGGATGGTCCTCGGCGAGCCGCCGCGCGGTCGACCAGTGGGTGGTGGCGCGCTTGCCGTCGAGCAGCCCGGCCGCCGCCAGGATGTGCGCCCCGACGCAGACGGACGTCACCCGCCGGGAGCGGGCGGCGAGTTGCCGCACCCGCTCCACCACGCCGGGGTCGGTGAGCGGGTGCACCCGGCCCCGGTCGTCCACCTCGACGGCGCCGGGCACGATCAGGGTGTCGACGGCCCTGGTGCGCAGCTCGCCGAAGGTGGTGTCGGGCAGGACGCGGACCCCCGCGCCGGTGGTGACCGGGACCATGGTCTCGGCGGCGAGGACGACGTCGTAGCCCGCCGCCTCGTCCGTCTCGCGCCGGGCCAGGGAGAACACCTCCGGCGGCCCGGTGACGTCGAGCAGGTCGACGCCCTCGAAGAGGACGACGACGATCAGACGGCTGACGGTGCGCACCGGACCCCCCGTACTCGGCACCAGCGATGTCGGTATCTGCAGGTTAGACGACATTGCCGACGCCACCGGACCGGCCGTAGCGTCATGAGCGCAGGTCACCGCGTCGGTGAACTGCCCATCCCGACACGCGACTCAAGGCGGTCCCCCATGCCCAGAACCACGCTGCGACAGCTCAACGGCCTCGACGACACCCCGGCGAAGCTCGCCGACTCGACCCTGGTCCTCATCGACTACCAGAACACCTACACGACCGGCGTGATGGAACTCGACGGCTGGCAGGACGCGCTCGCCGCCGGCGCCCGGCTCCTCGCGCGGGCCCGCCAGGAGGGCGCGAAGGTCGTCCACGTCGTCAACGACGGCGGCGAGGGCACCCCGTACGACGTCCGGGCCGAGATCGGCGCGATCCACCCGAGCGTCGCCCCGCTCGACGGGGAGCCCGTCGTCGTCAAGAAGGCCCCGAACGCCTTCGTCGGCACCGACCTGGACCGGCACGTCGACGCCGCGGGCCACGGCGACCTCGTCCTCGCCGGCTTCATGACGCACATGTGCGTCGCCTTCACCGCCCAGGGCGCCTTCCTGCGCGGCAACCGCCCCACCGTCGTGGCCGACGCCTGCGCCACCCGCGCGCTGCCGGTCGCGGGCACGGAGGTGGACGCCCGCCAGGTGCACCACGCCGCTCTCGCCACCATCGCCGACCTGTACGGGGTCGTCGTCCCGTCGCAGGAGGAGCTCGTCTGACGAGGCCGTCTCCGGGGACGGGGTCCCGGCACGGTCCGCGCACTCGAACCACACGGTCTTGCCGCCCTCGGGGCCCGGCCCCACGCCCCACTTGTCGGCGACCGCGTCCAGCAGCACCAGCCCCCGGCCGCACTCCGAGTCGTCGCGCACCGGCACGGCGAGCACGGGCTGCCGGGGACTGCCGTCCGCCACCTCGACCCGGACCACGCCGCCCGTCTGCCGCAGCAGCAGCAGCGTGCAGCGGCGGTCCGGGACATGGCGTACGACGTTGGCGAGCAGCTCCGTCACGCCGAGTTCGACGGCGTCCGTCACGCCGGCGAGGCCCCACTCGGCGAGGAAGGAACGGACGATCCGCCGCACGTGCCGGGCGGAGTGCGCGCCGGCCGTGAAGCTCATCCGGTACTGGTCGGCGCAGCGGTGACCCACGAGGGCCGAGGGAAAGTATTCGTTCACGGCACGAGCCTGACGTCGGACGACTACCGTGGGCTACCGCACGGATACAACCGGTTCCGGAGTGGACCGAGTTGTGCGAGAGGGGGCTCTGCGCATGACCCACATCAACGTCCTCGACCCGGACGCCTCGCCGCTGGACTACTACGGCTTCGAACTGCGCCGCTACCGCGAGGCCGCCGGACTGACCCAACGGCAGCTCGGGGACATCGTCAACTACACGGGCTCGCTGGTGGGCCAGATCGAGACGGCCCGGAAGCTGCCGACGCGCGAGTTCAGCGAACGCGTGGACGCGGCTCTGGGGACGGGCGGATTGCTGTCACGGTTGATCGACCTGGTGATGCGCAGTCAGGTTCCGGCCTGGTTTCAACAGGTGGCCGAGTTGGAGGCGCGTGCCGTGGAGATCTGCGCCTTCCAGACGCACATGGTTCACGGCCTGCTCCAGGTCGACGCTTACGTACGAGCCGTACTCGGCACACTCGACCCGACCGGCCTCGACGACCGCACCGCAGTACGGCTGGCTCGCCAGCGAATCTTCCAGAAGGAGGAGCCACCGGTCTTCTGGACAGTAATCGGCGAGGCAGCGCTGCATCAGGAGATCGGCGACCGGGCAACGATGCGCGGTCAACTGGCCCACCTGTTGTCGTTCGAAGCCAATCCCCGGATCAACGTCCAGGTGCTGCCGTTCTCTGTGGGAGAGCACGCGGGGCTACAAGGCTCGTTCACCCTCTTCCGCTTCGCTGCGGACGCGGCCATCGTCTACACGGAGGGGTACGGCAGCGGGCATCCGACGGCCAACCCGGACACCGTCAGGGACTGCTCGCTCCGTTACGATCATCTTCGGGCCGCCGCGCTCTCCCTCAAGGACTCGGCGGAGCTGATCCGCCGGGTGATGGAGGAACGCTATGGGGAGCAAGGCGATGCCGACGAGGATCCAGTGGCGTAAGTCCAGCTACAGCGGCGATCAGGGCGGTGAGTGCATCGAATGCGCCCCCCTCGGCCCGCTCGCCTGGCGTAAGTCGTCGTACAGCGGCGACCAGGGCGGCAACTGCCTCGAGGTCGCCGCACTCCCCCACCACGCCACCGTCGCCGTCCGTGACTCCAAGACCCCGGCGGGGCCGGTCCTCACCCTGAGCCCCGCCACCTTCACCGCCTTCGTCGGGTGGGCCTCCACCCCGGAGTGATCTGACCGGGACCGATCAACTAATCTGTTCGATTTCTCGTCTACGCACGTGCACCCGCCGTGCCCGCCGATGAAACCGAACGGATTCCCCGACCGTGGTCCCTGCCGAACTCGCCGTCGCCCTCCCCGAGGGGCGTACGGGCAGACCCCCGCGCGGTGCCCTGCGTGCCTTCGGGCACCGGCATCGCGTGCCGCTGCTCGCGACCCTGCCCACCCTCCCGCTGTACGCGGTGTGGTGGGCGTTTCTCGCCACCGGCGGGGGTGACCTCGCCGCGCAGGTGGCGTGGACGGACTTCGTCACGCGGCACGGCGGTTCGCCGTACGGACTGTTCTGGTACGGCGGAGTGCACACCGCGAACTACAGCGTGATCTCGCCGTATCTGATGGCCGTGTTCGGCGTGCGCACCGTCACCCTCGTCTCCGGGCTGGCCGCCGCCTGGCTGGCGGCCGTGCTCGTCGTACGGACCGGTGTACGCAAGCCCGTGTGGGTGGCCCTGCTCGCCTCGCTCGCCCTGTGGTGCAACGTCGCCTCGGGGCGCACGACCTTCGCGCTCGGCCTCGCCTTCGGGCTGGCCGCGTGCCTGGTGCTGGTCCGGGAGCGGCGACTGGTCCTCGCCGCCGGGTACGCGGCCCTGGCCACCATGGCGTCGCCGGTGGCCGGGCTGTTCCTGGCCGTCGTCGGGGCGGGCTTCCTGCTCGTACGGGACCGGGGGCGGGCCCTGGTGCTGCTGGTACCGCCCGCCGCCGTCGTCGGGCTCACCACGCTGCTGTTCCCGTTCAGCGGGGAGCAGCCGATGCCCGCCTCCCGGATATGGCCACCGGTCGTGCTCGGTCTCGCCGTGGCGGCGCTGGCCCCGCGCGACTGGCGGGTCGCCCGGTGGAGCGGGGCCGTGTACGCGGCCGGGACCGTGCTGACGTACCTCATACCCTCCGCCGTCGGCACGAACGTCGAGCGGTTCGCGGAGTACTTCGCGCCTCCCGCGTTGCTCGCGGCGCTGCTCGGCACGGACCGGGCGCGGCGGGTCGCGCGGGGTCTCCTGGTCGTCGCGCTCGTCTTCTCCGTGGGGTGGACGGTGAAGAAGACCGACGACGACCTGCGGGAGTACACGGTGGTGCCCGCCTGGGCGGCCGAGACGGACGGGGTCGTGCGGGCGCTCGACGGGTTCGGCGCCGACCGCACTCGGGTGGAGGTGGTGCCCGCGCGCGACCACCGCGAGGCCGCCGGGCTCGCCCCGCACGTCAACCTGGCCCGCGGCTGGAACCGGCAGCTGGACGTGGAACGCGCCCGCCTCTTCTACGACGGCACCTTCTCCGCGACCACGTACCGGCAGTGGCTGGACCGCTGGGCGGTCGGCTTCGTCGTGCTCCCGGCCGCCAAGCCGGACGGCCCCGCCGAGGCCGAGGCGGCCCTCGTGCGGGACCCGGCGCTGCGCCCCGACTGGCTGGAGCCCGTCTGGCAGGACGCGCACTGGAAGGTGTTCCGGGTGCGGGACGCCGTACCGCTCGTCTCCGAGCCCGGCACCGTCGTGACGACGAGCAGCACCGACCTGGTGCTCCACGTGGACCGGCCCGGCCCGGTGACCGTGCGGGTCGCCTGGTCGCCGTGGCTGCGGGCCGACGGCGGGTGCCTCGCCCGGGACGGCGAGTTCACCCGCCTGACCGTCGAGGCACCCGGCGCGTACCAGCTCAGCTCCCGGTACGGTCCTTCGCCGGCGACGGAGGATCGCTGCTGAGCCCCTCGGCGGGCCGCACGGAGTCCTCGGCCGGGGGCCGGGCGGGCGCGGGGACGGCCTGTGCGTCCGGGGTGGCCTTCTCGGCGGCCGTCGCCGTGACCACCCGGGCCCTCGGGCCCTGGAACAGGTAGGCCAGGCCGAAACCGGCGGCGACCACGGCCGCCCCGCCCACCGCGTCCAGCAGCCAGTGGTTGCCGGTCGCCACGATGGCCGCGGCGGTGAAGGTGGGGTGCAGGAGGCCCAGGGCCTTCATCCACATCTTCGGGGCGATGACCGCGATCGCCACCCCGCACCACAGCGACCAGCCGAAGTGCAGCGACGGCATCGCCGCGTACTGGTTGGTGAGGTGGGTCAGGGTGCCGTAGTCCGGCTTGGTGAAGTCCTGCACGCCGTGCACCGTGTCGATGATGCCGAGGCCCGGCATCAGCCGCGGCGGCGCCAGCGGGTACAGCCAGAAGCCGACCAGGGCCAGCAGCGTGGTGAAGCCGAGCGACGCGCGGGCCCAGCGGTAGTCGACGGGGCGGCGCCAGTACAGGACGCCCAGGACCGCCAGCGGGACGACGAAGTGGAACGACGTGTAGTAGAAGTCGAAGAAGTCCCGCAGCCAGCCGACCTTCACGACGGCGTGGTTGATCGCGTGCTCGACGTCGATGTGCAGGAAGCGTTCCAGGTCCAGGATCTGCCGGCCGTGCTCCTCGGCGCGCTCCCGGCCCGCCGAGTTGCTGCCGCCGGTCGCCGCGAGGCGGACCTTGGAGTACGCGGCGTAGGTGACCCGGATGAGGAGGAGTTCCAGGAGGAGGTTGGGGCGGGTGAGGACCCGGCGCAGGAACGGCAGCAGGGGGACGTGCTTGAAGCGGGTGGGGACCGGTGGCGCGTAGCTCGTGGGGACCGGCGCGTCGAAGTACGGCGAGGTGCGGGACAGGAACGGCACGGCGACGGCGGCGGCCAGGGCCGCGAGCAGGATCACGTTGTCGCGCAGCGGGTACAGGGCCGCCATGTTCGGCAGCATCATCTTCGCCGGCAGCGTCATCACCAGGACCACGGCGACCGGCCAGACGTACCGGTCGGAGGCGCGCTTGCCGACCCGGCCCACCACCGCGAGCAGCACCCACAGGAGCTGGTGCTGCCAGGCGGCCGGGGACACCGCGACGGCGGCGCAGCCCGTGACGGCGACGGCGAGCAGCAGCTGGCCGTCCCGGGCGTAGCGCACGGCGCGGCGCAGGGCGAGAGTGGCGACGGCCGCGCCGAGCAGCAGGAAGAGGGCGATCTCCAGGGGGCCGGTGAGCCCGAGCCGCAGCAGCGCGCCGTGCAGGGACTGGTTGGCGAGGTCGTCGGCCGCGCCGCCGAGGCCCACGCCGGCCAGGTGGTGCACCCAGTAGGTGTAGGAGTCCTCGGCCATGGCGGCCCACGCGACGGCCGTGCAGGCGAGGAAGGTGACCCCGGTGGACACGGCGGCCCGTCTGCGGTCCGTGAACCACAGCAGGGGGACGAACAGGAGCACGGTCGGCTGGAACGCGGCGGCGACCCCGATCAGCACGCCGCCGACCCGGTCGGCGTGCTCGCCGCGTACGGCGAAGCAGCCCAGCAGGACGAGCAGGACCGGGATGATGCTGGTCTGGCCGAGCCACAGCGCGTTGCGCACGGGCAGGGACAGCATCATCAGGCTGACGGCGACCGGCGCCGCCAGCAGCGCCGTACGGCGGCCCACCGGCTTCGGCAGGGCGCGGGCGGCGACCAGCCCCAGGGCCACCACGAGCAGCAGCGAGCCGAAGGTCCAGCCCCAGCCGAGGGCCTGTTCGGCGGCGCGGGTGAACGGTTTGAGGACCAGCCCGACGAACGGCGTGCCGGTGAACTGCGTCGAGTCGTACAGCGAGCCCTCGACGTGCAGGACTCCGTGCGGCCCGACCCAGGTCTCCAGATCCGTCAGCCGTTCCCCCCGCGGGGTGCTGAGGACCGCCGCCAGCTGTCGTACGACGAGGAGGGCGGCGACCAGCCACAGCCCGAGGCGCGCGGCCCGCAGCCGTGCTCTGGTCGCATCGACGGCCGGGGCTCCGAAAGCCTCCGCCGGTCGCCCACTGTGCTCCGCATTCGCCACGCCTCGTCGGCCTCCCGCCCCGCTCCCACCGCGCCCGTGTACGCGATGTGTTGTTCCTGCGAACCCTATGAGGCTCGCACCGCCCCCGGAGGGAGACGCAGGCAACCCCCGCTCAACCTGACCGCCGCCCGCCTTTCGCTCCGTTTTTTCTTCAGCCCACCGGTCATGCGTTCGACCGGTGACGGGGCGGAGCGGATGCGGACACCTCCCCCAGGAGCGAGAAGGATCACAGGTCACAGGGGGTGGAGGCGGGCCGTGACGCGGGGACGTCCCTGCGTGCACGCCCTTTCGGTGCACAGTGCAACGATAAGCGTACCGGGCGTAAGCGGCGCATCAGCGCCTATGGTCGTTTTCTGCCCGCGGCCGTGTGCCGCGGGCTTCTTCCGGCCCGGCGACAGCGCCGCCGTGCGGGTCGTGGCGTCCCTGTTCCCGTCGAAAGGTAGGCGAGCGAAGTCTTGTCGGCTGCCCCCGTCGCCGCTCACCCGTCCCGCACGAGCCCCGCTTCCCCGCCTCGCGCCGCCGCGCCCACCGTCACCGACCCCGCGCTCGTCCGGCGTGCCGTGAAGGCCGCGGCGCTCGGCAACGCGATGGAGTGGTTCGACTTCGGCGTCTACAGCTACATCGCCGTGACGCTAGGCAAGGTCTTCTTCCCGTCGGGCAACCCGACCGCCCAGCTCCTCTCCACGTTCGGCGCCTTCGCGGCGGCCTTCCTGGTGCGGCCGATCGGCGGCATGGTCTTCGGTCCCCTCGGGGACCGGGTGGGACGGCAGAAGATCCTCGCCCTCACGATGATCATGATGGCGGCCGGCACCTTCGCCATCGGGCTGATCCCGTCCTACGCGACGATCGGCGTCTGGGCGCCGGTGCTGCTGCTCGTCGCCCGGCTGGTGCAGGGCTTCTCCACCGGGGGCGAGTACGCGGGCGCGTCCACCTTCATCGCCGAGTACGCGCCGGACAAGCGGCGCGGGTTCCTGGGGAGCTGGCTGGAGTTCGGCACGCTGGCCGGGTACATCGGCGGCGCCGGGCTGGTGACGCTGATGACGGCGCTGCTCTCCGACGGCGACATGACGTCCTGGGGCTGGCGCATCCCGTTCCTGATCGCGGGGCCGATGGGCATCATCGGGCTGTATCTGCGGATGCGGCTGGAGGAGACGCCGGCCTTCGCCGCCGAGGTCGAGAAGGCGGAGGCGACCCGGCCCAAGGTGCCGCTGCGGGAGATGGTCACCGGGCAGTGGAGGGCGCTGCTGCTCTGCGTCGGCCTGGTGCTGGTCTTCAACGTCACCGACTACATGCTCCTGTCGTACATGCCCAGCTATCTGACGAGCGAGCTGAAGTACGACGAGACGCACGGGCTGCTGGTCGTGCTGGCCGTGATGGCGCTGATGATGGTCGTCCAGCCGTTCGCCGGCGCGCTGACCGACCGGATCGGGCGCCGCCCGGTCATCGCGGCGGGCTGCGCGGGCTTCCTGCTCCTGTCCGTCCCCGCGCTGCTGCTGATCCGCGAGGGCAGCCTGCTCGCCGTGGGGCTGGGTATGGCGGCGCTCGGCCTGCTGCTGGTCTGCTTCACGGCGTCGATGCCGTCCGCGCTGCCCGCGCTGTTCCCGACGCGGGTGCGGTACGGGTCGCTGTCGATCGGCTTCAACGTCTCGGTCTCGCTGTTCGGCGGGACGACGCCGCTGGTGGTGACGGCCCTGATCGGGGCGACGGGCGACATGATGATGCCCGCGTACTACATGATGGCCGCGGCCGTCGTCGGCGGTGTGGCGGTGTGGTTCATGTCGGAGTCGGCCGGGCGCCCGCTGCCGGGATCGGCCCCGGCGGTCGAGGCGGTCGAGGAGCGCGCGACCACCGCGTGAGTCCGCGCCGGCGCCGCCGGCGGGAGGCCCGTCCTCACGCCTCGTGGTAGAAGCCGACGTTGACGCTGCGCGGCTCCACCCGGTCCTGGACCAGGATCTCGCCGCTGCCGCCCCGGGGCAGCCCCACGGTGTCGCCGTAGCCGACCGGCCGGGCGTACCCGGCGACGGTGAGCCGGACCTCGGAGGAGGGGTCCGGCTGGGAGCCCCGCAACCAGGTCAGCTGCCACGTGCCGTCGGCTCCGCACCGGAACTCCAGGTGCACCCGGGAGACGAACAGCCAGTCGTCCGGCGTCGACAGCCGGCACACGGACTTGTCCCGGCCCACCCGCAGCACCGCTCCCGGCTCGCTGGGCGCCTCGGCCATCTGCATGCCGGCCGTGGCACCCGCGTCCGCCGCGGTCACGGCGGCCATGGTGAGTTCGAGCACGTGCGCTCCTTCCCTCGTCGCCGCCGCATAGTAGATCGGTCGGGGGTGCGGTGTCCGGCACAATGGGGTCATGACCGAGCGAAAGCCCCCGGGCGTCGACTTCGAGTCCTTCGTCGACAAGCAGATCCGCGACGCCGAGGCACGCGGTGAGTTCGCGCAGCTGCCCGGCGCGGGCAAGCCCCTGCCGAGCGAGATCGACAGCACCTACGACGAACTGTGGTGGGTCAAGAGGAAGATGGCCCGTGAGGGCTTCTCCGTGCTCCCCCCTACGCTCGCGCTGCGCAAGGAGGCGGAGGACGCCCTGGAGGCGGCCGCGAAGGCCCCGTCGGAGCGGGTGGTCCGCCGCATCGTCGAGGAGATCAACGTCAAGATCCGCGACGTCATGTTCAAGCCGCCGCCCGGCCCCCCGCTGGGTCTGAAGCCCTACGACGTCGAAGAGGTCGTACGGCGGTGGCGGGAGGGCCGGGCGGCGGAGCGGTGACGCCCACGCGTCACAGGTGCATCAGGCGGTCCGCCAGCTCGCGGTAGTCCCGCAGGGCCAGGCGGAGCTGTTCGGTGTCGGTGCTCGTCGCGCGGTCGTCCGCGCCGGTGTCGTGCCAGGACGTGCGCAGGGTCGTGCGGCGGTGCGTCACCGCGTCGGCGAGACGGGCGGCGATCTCCTCCAGGACGCGGTCGGCCTCCTCCACGGAGGCGCGCGGCGCGTCGACGAAGCCGGCCACCGCGTGGTGGAGGCGCTGACCGAACTTGTCCAGCTCGTCGTGCGGGAGGAGCGCGCCGTCACCGTGCGCCGGCCGGTGTTCGGAGGCACGGTCGGGGCCGTCGGACCGTCGGCCCGGGGTGTGCTCCGGACCGTCGGCCCCCAGGCCGGAGGTGCGGTCCGGACCGTCGGCCCGTGGACCGGAGGTGTGCTGCGGACCGTCGGATCGCAGGCCCGGGGTGGTCTCGCTCCGGGTGCCCGCCGCGTGATCGGCGCGCGCTCCCAAAGCCGGCTCCGTCGGCTGCGGCGGCGGTGTGGTGCCCAGGGCCGTCTCGCCTCGGGCGTCGGGGGTCTGCCTGTCTCGCTCGACGGGGATGCCGCCGGTCTGCCGGGTCACATCGGACATGTGGCTCAACTCTCCTTCGGCTGGCGCTTGTTGAACGACCAGGTGTGCTGGGTACGGGTGGCCGGAGCCCGGCCGTCGCCCTCGGCTCCGACACGGTGCCGGCTGCCGTCGTGGCGGGAGGAGTCCACCAGTTCCTCGAAGAGCGCGCGGGCCGCGACCATGGCCTCGCGCATCTCCTCCGTGCCCGCGCCGCTGTCCTGCGCGCCGTCCACCCGCGCGTGCGTCACGCGGTGCACGCGCCGGTAACCGTCGACGTGGTGGGCGTGGTGCACGGACAGCGCCGCGAGCTGCTCCTCGTACTGCCCGCCGTCCGGGAAGCCCCGGGTACCGGCCAGCTCGGCGAGCAGCCGGTCCGCCTCGCCGACCGCTTCGCGCGGGGAGTCGACGAAACGCTCCTGGGCCGCGGTCCACCGCGCCTCGTAACGCTCGCGCTCGGCCGGCTCCAGCGACCTGATGTGCAGCGAACCGTGCCGCTCCACGCGCTCGGCCAGCTCGCGCTCGGCGGCCTTGGTGTCGCCGTCGTGCCGGGCCACGGCCCGGTCGTACTCGGGCCCGAAGCGACGCTTCAGGCTTCCGCCGTGCTGGGGGCCCCGCGCGCGCCGGGCCAGTACGGCCGCTACGACGAGCACGGCGGCCACGATCACGATCAACGCGATGATCACGCCTGTGGACATGAGTGCCTTCCGGGTTCTCGGCCCTGACCGGCTCTCCGAACGGGCCGGTTCGCTGTCCGGGTTGCCTCCAAGTCCCCCCGTAAACAGCGCACGGGAGGCGCCGACGGCGCACCGGTGGGAAAATACGCTTGCGCCGGGAGCCGGCCCCCTCCTGACAATGCCGGTCATGACCTGGACCGTCGCCCCCGAACCCCACGACTCCCCCGTCGCCGCCGCCCTGTGGCGGGCGTACTACACGGAGGTCAGCGACCGCTGGTACCTGCTGCACGAGGGTCGGCCCACCGATCCCGCCGAGCTGGAGCGCGAGATCGCCGCGCACTCGGGTGCCGACCTCGTGCCGCCGCGGGGGCGGTTGCTCGTCGCCCGGTACGACGGTGAACCGGCCGGCACCTCGGGCGTACGGCTGCGGGACGACACCACCGCCGAGCTGACCCGGGTGTTCCTGTACGCGGGCATGCGCGGCCGGGGTGGCGCTGCGCTGCTCGTGCGGGCCGCCGAGGACGCCGCACGGGCGCTCGGGGCCTCGCGGATGGTCCTCGACACCCGGGGGGACCTCGTCGAGGCCCGAACCCTGTACGCGCGGCTCGGCTACACGGAGACCGAGGCGTACAAGGAGGACCCGTACGCCGAGCACTGGTTCGAGAAGCGGCTGGCGCACGCCGCCTGACGGGAAGTCAGCCTCTCACTCTGGACGGTGTGACCGGATATGCCTGTTTCCACGTCTGCGGGAAGCCGGTGTTCGGGGGCGTGCGCGCGCAAGTGTGGAGAAGATCTGCATAATCCTTGGAGTTCGCGAGGGGAGTCGCGAGGGGAGGGACGAACGCGTGGAACAGCAGAAAGAGCCGCCGCAGGAGCCGCTGGAGCCTGCCGCGGGCCACTCGTGCCCGGAGTGCGGCACGCCCAGGAAGGCCGACAACACGCCCTCCTGCGCCTGCGGAACGCGGGCGTCCGACGCCCTGCGCGAAGCCCGCACGGCCCAGGCGGCAGCGGCGGAGGACTTCGATCCCCTGCGCATCCGGCCCTACGTGGACCTGGACGACCGCCCCGGGCGGATACCGGCCCCCGGTGCCGACCCGACCCCGGGGGCCGGGACAGACGATGCCGCCCCGGCGCCCGGGACCGGTACGGCACCGGCATCCGGAACACCCGGACCCACGCGCCCGGAGGGCGAGGGGCACCCGTCCACGACGCCTCCTCACGGCACGACACCCGCGACCGGCACGCCGCTTGCTTCCGGCACCGCACCGGCACCCGGCACCCCGTCCGCTCCCGGCACCGCGCCCTCCCCGGGAGCGGAGACGCCCGCGTCCCCAGCGCCCGCGTCCCCAGCGCCCCTGCCGGGGACGCCCGCCACCCCCGCACCGACGTCCGCGGCCGGCCCCACCCCGCCCGGCAGGGCCCCGGCGCCGGACGAGGACGCCACCATGACGCTGCGCGCCGTCGGCAACGACAGGGGCGGCTCGGCGCCGACGGAGGCGACCTCCGTGCTGCCCACTCCCCTGGCGCCCTCGACCGACACGCCCAGCGCGCACGACCTGCGCCTGTTCGAGCCGTCCGCCACCGCGCCCGCCGCGCCCGCGGGGCCCGGCGCGGAAGGCACCTCTGACGGACGCCCGCCGCGCAGACGGCGTCGGGGCGTGCTGCTCAGCGCCGCCGGGGCGCTCGTGATCGTGGTGGGCGCGGCCGGGTTCGCGAGCGGACTGTTCTCCTACGAGAGTCCCTCGCGGGACGGGGCGCTGCCGGAGGAGGTCCGCGCGAGCGTGCCGGACCCGTCGACCGGCGCGGTGTCCACGGCCCCCGTGCCGAGCCCCGCGTCCGCCGGGCCGACCTCGTCGTCACCGTCCCCGTCCGCCTCCGCGTCCCCCAGCACGAGCCCGTCGGCCTCACCGTCGCCGTCGGCGTCGAGCGCCTCGCCCACACCGTCCCCGTCGGCCGAGCCGACGCAGACCACGACGACCACGCCGGCCGAGGACCCGACGCGGGAGTCCGAGGACGACGGCCGGGACGATGACGGCGGCTCCACGCTGCACCGCGGCGACCGCGGCCCCGAGGTCGCCGAACTCCAGCAGCGCCTGGCCCAGCTGTACCTCTACACCGGCGAGATCGACGGCACCTACGGCCACCGGGTCGAGGACGCGGTCCGCACCTACCAGTGGGCACGCGGCATCCGCTCCGACGAACTCGGCGTCTACGGCCAGGACACCCGGCGCCAACTGGAGTCGGAGACCCGGGCGCCGTGAACGCGGCCGCCGCCGGCCGCACCGGCCCTCTCGGCCGACGCGCAACCGCAGCTCGTCTCAGCCGACGAACAGCCGCCTCAGATCAGCCGGCGTACAGCCGGCCGCCGCTCAGCCGACGTGCAGCCGCAGCGTCCCGTCCGCGCCGGCCTCCACCCGGACCCGCGTCAGGTCCTCCACGACCACGTCGGGCCCGTGCAGAGCTGCCCGGGGACCGACCCCGACGACCCGCATCCCGGCGGCGCGGGCGGCGGTGATGCCGGCGCCGGAGTCCTCGAAGGCGATGCAGTCGGCGGGGGCGACGCCCAGCTCGGCCGCACCCTTGAGGAAACCCTCGGGGTCGGGCTTGCTGGCGCCGACGGACTCGGCGGTGACCCGGACGTCCGGCTGGGCGAGCCCGGCGGCGGCCATCCGCGCCGTGGACAGCGGCACGTCCGCCGACGTCACCAGGGCGTGCGGCAGACCGTGCAGCGAGGCGAGGAACTCCGACGCCCCGGGGATCTCGACGACGCCTTCGGTGTCGGCGGTCTCCTCGGCGAGCATGCGCGCGTTGTCCGCGTGGTTCTGCTCCATGGGCCGGTCCGGCAGCAGCAGCGCCATCGACGCGTAACCCTGCCGCCCGTGGACGACCTTCATGACCTCGTCGCCGTCCAGCCCGTGCCGGTCGGCCCAGCGCCGCCAGACGCGCTCGACGGCGGCGTCCGAGTTGACGAGGGTGCCGTCCATGTCCAGCAGCAGGGCACGGGCGGTGAGAACGGTGGTGGCGGTGGCCGTCATCGGCAGACTCCAGACGCGGGGAGGAAACAAGGCGGCCCCGCCCGCCGGTCAGGGAGAACGGGCGGGAGCCACTTTGTTTCTCCACGGTACAAAACGCATCGGGGATCGCGCCACCGCCCCGCCGAAACGTTCACGTGCCGTTCGCCTCACCCGGCACCCGCCCCGCCGGGGCCCGGCCCGCGGACCGGGTCTCAGCCGGCGACCGCCTCCCACAGGCTCCACACGCCGAGGCCCAGCATCAGCAGCGCCGCGATCTTGGTGATCAGCGCCAGCGGCACCCGCTTCATCAGGGCCTTTCCGCCGACGATGCCGAGACCGGCCACCGCCCACAGCGCGAGCACCGCGCCGAGGCCGACGGAGAGCGGGTCGTCGTAGCGGGCCGCCAGGTTCGCCGTCATGATCTGCGTGAGGTCGCCGAACTCCGCGACCAGGATGAGCATGAAGCCCGCCCCGGAGACCTTCCAGAAGGACTGGTCCTCCGGCTTGCGGATCTCCTCGTCCTCGTCGTCCTTCCGCATCAGCAGCACGGCCGCGCCGCCCAGGAACAGCACGCCGGTGACCGCGTGCACGATCTGCTGCGGCAGCAGGGTGAGCACGCTCCCGGCCGCGACCGCCAGCACGACGTGCACCAGGAAGGCGGCGGCCACGCCGGCGAAGACGTACGAGGCCCGGTAGCGGGTGCCGAGGACGAGGCCGGCGAGCGCGGTCTTGTCCGGGAGTTCCGCGAGGAAGACGACGCCGAAGACTACGGCCGTCACGGTCAGGCTGATCAAGGGTTCCTCTATCGGTCGGGGCCGCCCCACCGAGAGTGCTGGTCCTGCGCTGCGGACACCTCGGCACGGCAGCACACGGTCGCCCCCGCCGTACGGCACGGGCCTGCACTGCTTGCCGAAGGTCTCGCTGGCCGACCCCGCGCACGAGGCCTGCCTCCGGGCGCCGGCTCAGACGAGCTGAGCAGTATGTCGACGGTCCGGCGAAGAGCTACTCCCCTTCTGCGCCGTCCATAGTACGCGAGCGCCCGGGCGGCATCGAGGGGCGAAAGTCCCGGGGCGCTCCGTCACGAGTCCCGTCGCACCCATAGACGTGCCATGCACACGTCACTAACTTCTTACCGGCCGCACACCTGTGCGCCATGCGGCGTCGCGAGCATTCCCCCTGCCCGCGTCCCAACACCCCCACCTCCCCAGGGAGTTCGCATGTCGAAGTTCTACGCGCGTCGACGGCTCGGTTTCCTCGCCGCGTTCACCGGACTCATAGCCTCCGCCGGGCTCCTCAACGGCCCGGCCGCCTCCGCCGCCCTCCCCACCCCGGTCAGCGGGGCCACCGCCCGCTCCTACCTCGCCGGCCTCACGGTGAGGACCGAGAACCGCACCGGCTACGACCGCGACCTCTTCCCGCACTGGATCACGCAGTCCGGCGCCTGCAACACCCGCGAGACCGTCCTCAAGCGCGACGGCTCGGGCGTCGTCACCGACTCCTCCTGCGCCGCCACCAGCGGCAGCTGGTACTCCCCCTACGACGGCGCCACCTGGTCCGCCGCCGCCGACGTCGACATCGACCACCTCGTCCCGCTCGCCGAGGCCTGGGACTCGGGCGCCGGCTCCTGGACCACCTCCCGGCGCCAGTCCTTCGCCAACGACCTGACCCGTCCCCAGCTCCTCGCGGTCACCGACAACGTCAACCAGTCCAAGGGCGACCAGGACCCGGCCACCTGGATTCCCTCGCGCACCGCATACCGCTGCACATACGCCCGAGCCTGGGTACAGGTGAAGTACTACTACGACCTCTCGGTGGACTCCGCCGAGAAGTCGGCCCTGCAAAGCCAGCTCGCGAACTGCTGACGTCCCGTCCATCACGCGTTCGGCGCGGAGCCTCGCCGTCGGCCTCCGTCGTTCCGTACGGTACGGGGCGACGGAGGAGGGGATCACCATGGCCGGACTGCGCCTGGGACCACTGCTGAGATACACCGACGGCTCGTGCGCGACCGTCTGGGTCGAGACCGACCGGCCCTGCACCGCCGAGGTCCGCTGCGCCGACGGCGCCAAGGGCACGGCCCGCACCTTCCGCGTCGCGGACCACCACTACGCCCTGGTCCCGGTGAGCGGCCTGACACCGGGCACGGCGACGGAGTACGAGGTCCTCCTCGACGACACGCGCGTGTGGCCGCTGCCCGACTCGCGCTTCCCGCCGTCGGTGATCGCCACGTCCCCGGCGGACGGGGAGCTGCGCGTCGCCTTCGGTTCGTGCCGCTGGGCCGCGCCCCCGGCCGGCGGGAAGGACCCGGTGGGCCCGGACGCGCTGGACACCCTGGCCGCCCGCATCGCGGCCGACCCGGAGGGCGCCCGGCCCGACCTGCTGCTCCTGCTCGGCGACCAGGTGTACGCCGACGAGGTCTCCGACGCCACGCGCGAGTGGATCTCGGGCCGCCGGAGCCTGGACGAGGGGCCGGGCGACCAGGTCGGGGACTACGAGGAGTACAGCCACCTCTACGACGAGTCCTGGACCGACCCGGACGTGCGCTGGCTGCTGTCCACCGTGCCCAGTTGCATGATCTTCGACGACCACGACGTCATCGACGACTGGAACACCTCCGCCGCCTGGCTCGCCGACATGCGGGCCACCGACTGGTGGAACGAGCGCATCCTGAGCGGGCTGATGTCCTACTGGGTGTACCAGCAGCTCGGCAACCTGTCCCCCGACGAGCTGGCCGCCGACCCCCTCTACGCGGCCGTCCGCGAGGCCGACGACGGCACCGAGGTGCTCCGCTCGTTCGCCGCGCGGGCCGACGCCGACCCGGCCTCCGTCCGCTGGAGCTACCGGCGCGACTTCGGGCGCGTACGGCTGCTGATGGTCGACTCCCGCGCGGCCCGCGTCCTGGACGAGGACCACCGCGCGATGCTCGACCCGGGCGAGGACGCCTGGCTGCGCGAGCAGGTCATGGACGACCGGGAGTCCTACGACCACCTGCTGATCGGCACCTCCCTGCCCTGGCTGCTGCCCCACCTGGTGCACGACGTGGAGGCGTGGAACGCCGCGATCTGCGCCGGTGAGCGAGGCGCCCGCTGGGCCCGGCAGGGGGAAAAGATCAGGCGGGGCGCGGACCTGGAGCACTGGGCGGCCTTCCCGGCCTCCTTCGACGCCCTCGCGGACCTCATCGCCGAGGCCGGCACCGGGCCGGGGGCGCCCGCGACGGTGAGCGTGCTCTCCGGCGACGTCCACCACGCCTACGTGGCCGAGCCGTCCTGGCCGGGGCGCACCCCCGACGCCCGGGTGGCGCAGCTGACCTGCTCGCCCGTCCACAACTCGGTGCCGCTCTCGATCCGGCTCGGCTTCCGCTTCGGCTGGAGCGCCGCGGCGCGGGCCCTCGGCCGGCGCATCGCCCGGCACGGGCGCTGCGCGACGCCCGCGGTCGGCTGGCGCAAGACCGGCGGCCCCTGGTTCGGCAACCAGATCATGACGCTGACCCTGCGGGGACGCTCGGCCCGGCTGCGCCTGGAGCAGGCACAGGCGGAACGCGACGGGACGACCGCGCTGCGGCTGATCACGGAGCGCGAGCTGGCGTAGCCGCGGACGCGGGTCACGGGGGGCGGAGCCGGGTACGAAACAAGTCACACCGGCGGGCTCCGCCTCATGCGTGGGAGCGCTCCCACCTGTAGCGCGACCCGCCGCCGCGGCGCCACCGCACGTCACGCCTTGGCCTAATGTTGAACTTGCAAGTACTCGTTAGGCTCACCTAACGTGGGCACCCCACTCGGTTCCGTCCCCCACCGGCCCCTCATCGGGCCGGCCCGACCGAAGGAGCACCCCCCACATGTCCGGACGCCTCGACAGCGCCCAGCCCTATGCCCTCGGCCTGTTCCGCATGGTCGTCGGCCTGCTCTTCGCCTGCCACGGCGCCGCCTCCCTCTTCGGCGTGCTGGGCGGCGCGTCGGGCGGCGGCACGATCGAGGCCGGCACCTGGCCCGGCTGGTACGCGGCCGTCATCCAGTTGGTCGGCGGCACCCTGGTGCTGCTCGGCCTCGGCACCCGCGCCGCCGCGCTCGTCTCCTCGGGCTCCATGGCCTACGCGTACTTCAAGGTCCACCAGCCGTCCGCCCTGTGGCCGATGGAGAACGGCGGCGAGGCCTCGGCCATGTTCTGCTGGGCCTTCCTGCTGCTCGTCTTCACCGGCTCCGGCGCCTTCGGCCTGGACCGGCTGCTCACCCGGCGCACCTCCCAGCGGCCGGAGTCCGTCACCGAGCGGCAGACGCCGGTCGCGGCCTGATCCGGACCGCTCCGGACCGCGGCGCCCCGCCGACCGCTCCGGCCGCCCTCTCAGGTGAACGCTCCGTGGTGAAGACCTGAGCCCCCTGTGAACTGTCTGTCACACCCCCGGCGTACGCTGTATGGCTGTCATCGGCCGCTCCTGCCGTCCCCGCGTCCCGCGGCATGGCCCGGCCCACGGGGGAGGAACGGGGAGTTGTGGTGGTCGAAGGTCTCGGCACTATTGGTGTGTTGGTCAGCAGCCCATGGATCTATGTGGTGGTGGCCGTCTCCGTGCTCCTCGACATCTTCCTGCCGGTGCTGCCGAGCGGTGTCCTGGTGATCACGGCGGCCACCGCGGCGGCCGCGGGATCGGGCGCGGCGGCGGCCGGGCGGGTTCCGCAGGACGTCCCCGACATCCTGGTCCTGACGCTGTGCGCCGCGACCGCCTCGGTCCTCGGCGACCTGGCCGTCTACCGCCTCGCCTGGCGCGGCGGTCCGCGCCTGGACCGCGCGATCGCCCGGTCCCGTCGCCTGGTCACGGCGCAGGAACGTCTCGGCGGGGCGCTCGCCCGCGGTGGCGGCGCCCTCGTCGTGGTGGCCCGTTTCGCCCCGGCCGGGCGCTCGGTGGTCTCGCTGCTCGCGGGCACCGCCCACCGCCGGGTCCGCGAGTTCCTCCCCTGGTCGGCCCTCGCCGGTCTGGCCTGGGCCGCCTACAGCGTGGCCCTCGGCTACTTCGGCGGCCAGTGGCTGGGCGCCACCTGGCTGGCGACCGGAGTGTCACTGGCCGCCCTCTTCGGCGCGGGGGCCGGGGCCGCGTTCCTGATGCGCCCCCGACCCCGGGCGACGGAGGCCTCGTAGCGAGCGGGTGCGGCAGCGGCGGCGGGTCGTGCGGGCGGTGCGCGCCGGTCCACGGGAGGGCGCGACGGCGTCAGGAGGCCTTCCGGGCGCCGGCACCTCCTCGTACCTCCAGGCCGTCCAGCAGCTCGGCCGTGGCCGCGGTGATCGCCTCCACGGCCTGATCGAAGACCTCGCGGTTGTGCGCGGCCGGCGCACGGAACCCCGAGACCTTGCGCACGTATTGCAGGGCCGCGGCCCTGATCTCGTCCCCCGTGGCCTCCTCGGCCAGCACGGGCGGACGCAGTGTCCTGATGCTGCGGCACATGGGGTCAGTCTCCCTTCTCCAGGTCCACCCGCCAGTCGTTCGACCTGATCCAGTGGCCCTTCGGATACTCGAAGTCGGCCTGTCCGAGCAGGGTGAAACCGGCCCTGCGGCAGACCGCGTTGGACGCGGCGTGGCCGGTGTCCGGGAAGGCGTGCAGGTAACGGTGCCGGCCGGCCGCGCGGGCCGCCCGCGTCACCGCACGGGCCGCCAGGGCGGCCAGTCCGCGCCCCTGGAACTCGGGCAGCACCGCCCAGCCGGTCTCCCAGACCTCCGCGCCCCGCCAGGTCCGCTGCCAGTACCCGATCGAGCCGACGGTCTCGTCACCGCCCGCCGACGCCACCCGGTACATCCGCCCCGCCTCCAGCGCGGTGTACCTCCGGTGCCGGCCGAGGAGCTGCTCCTCGCTCTCCGGGCCGCCCAGGTGCGCGGTCATCTCCGGGCTGTTCGTCCTGCGCAGCAGCCACAGGTCCTGCTCCGACCAGGGGATCAGGCGCACCTGCTCCGTGCCGCTCCCGGTCCACTCGCCCACGCCGTCCATGCTCCTCACGGTAGGGCAGGGGTCTGACATCCGGCCCGGGTCGCGGGGGCCACCCTTTCGCGTGAACCACCGAAGGGAACGCGCGCCTCAAAATCGAACAGGCGTATCATTGGGCCCGTGGCTACGACCTATGACTTCCCCAGTGACCTCCTCGCCGGTCAGGAGGAACTGCACCAGGTCCGGGCCGAGCTGGCGGCCCTGCTGAAGAGACTTCCCTGGTCCGTCGAGCCACTCGACGGCTTCAGCGACGACAGCGGCTGGCGCAAGGTCGAGCGCCCGGCCTCCCCCGGCTGGTCGGCGGACGAGCAGGCCGAGGTGGAGAAGCTCCGACGGCGCGAGCGGGAGCTCGCCGTGTTCGTCAGCACCCACCGCTACTGGTCGCAGATCACCGGTCCCGACCAGGTGGACGCCCGCTCGGAGCTGAAGCGGGCCCATGAGGCCCCGCCGGGCGACACCCCGGCCACGGACGCGTGAGACGTACGGGAGGGACACCGCCCCGAGGCGGCCGCGACGAGGGCACGCGAAAGGCCCCCGGAGGATCTCCGAGGGCCTTCGCGCCGACGACAGCGGCGCCGGTCCCGGTGGGCGCGGACGGTTTCGAACCGCCGACATCCTGCTTGTAAGGCAGGCGCTCTACCCCTGAGCTACGCACCCAGGACGAGTCGACAGCCTACATGGCCCCGTGCGGTGCGCCGCAACGCCCGAGGGCTCCGGGCCACGGGCGGGGGGTTATCCCCACCCCCGATCCGCCGGTGACCCGGATCCCGCCGGGGCCCGCCGCTCCGTACGGTCGGAGAGTCTCGCCGCACCGGGCCCCGCACCGCGGATCGGCCCGCCGGCGCCTCGTCGTCCGTCCCTGGGGGAAACCGTCATGTCCCGCCGCATGCTTCCGGTCCGCGCACTCGCCGCCGGTGCCGTCGCCGTCCTCGTCGCCGGCCTCGGCGCCTGCGCCTCCGCCGACGAGGACAAGGACCCCGACCACCGGACCTTCGCCTTCCGGGGCGACACGCTGACCATCGACGCCGACGACTCCGCCCTGGAGATCGTGGCCGCCGACGGCAATCCGTCCGGCGAGGTCGAGGTGACCAGGTGGTTCCAGGGCTCGGTCGCCATCGGCTCCGATCCGAAGGTGACCTGGCGCATGGACGGCGACCGGCTGGAGCTGCGGACGCACTGCTCCGGAATGGTCGCCGACTGCGCCACCAGGCACCGCGTGCAGGTGCCGCGCGGCGTCGCCGTCAAGGTGAGGTCCGACGACGGCAGCGTGCGGGCCCGGGGTTTCCGGGACAGCCTGGACATCCGCACGGCGGACGGGTCCGTGCGCGTCAGCGACTCCTCGGGACGGCTGGAGATGCGCAGCGACGACGGTTCGCTGCGCGCGGACGTCTCCGCCCGGCAGGTGAAGGCGTCGACCCAGGACGGCTCGGTCCGCCTGCGGCTCGCCACCGTCCCGGACCTGGTGGAGACCCGCAGCGACGACGGCTCCGTGCGCGTCTCCCTGCCCCGGGAGACGTACAAGGTGTCCGCCGAGAGCGACGACGGCTCGGTCGACGTGTCCGTGCCCCGGGACGACGCCAGCTCCCACGTGGTGAACGCCCGGACCCAGGACGGCGAAGTCACGGTCGAAACCGCGAACTGACCGGGCCCGTGTGTTCGTCCTCAACGGGTGGGAGAATGGACCCGGGCAGGCCGGACGACACGGGAGAGGGATGTGACGGCGACACCATCGCAGCCGTACTCGCCGATGGTGCCGCGCGCGCGGCGCCTGCCGCACCGCTCCCGTCGGCGGCGCCCGCCCGGCGCGCTCCGCGACACGCTCACCCTCGTGGGGCTGCCCTTCCTCGCCGCGTTCGCGCTGCCCGCCGCGTTCGCCGGGGGCGGCACCCGGCGGTGGTTCGGCGGACGGGCCGAGAGTCAGCGGGCCGAGGCGCAGGCCGCGAAGGACGACGCGGCGGCCGCCTTCTACGAGCTGGACACCGCGCAGCGGGACCTCAGGATCTCGGTCGAGACGATCGCGGCCGTCGACGCCTCCCCCGCCGCCCGGCGCGCGGTCACCGACTTCGAGGCGCTCGGCCGCCGCATCGACGAGGCCAGCCACCAGTACATCGAGGCCGTCGACGCCCACGACCTCGACCGGGACGACCTGGAGGCGTCCGCCGCCTCCCACGCCCGCGGCGAACTGACCGCCGCCAGGACCGAACTGGGCCGCGTCAAGCAGGAACTGGACCGCTTCGCCGAAGGACTCGGCCCGCTCCTCGGCAAGGCCGAGACCCAACTCGCCCGGCTGGCGCCCGCCGTCGAACGCGCCCGGCAGACCCTCCTCGCCGCCTCCGACGCCCTTGACGCCGTACGGGAGGCCGGGCTGCGGGCGGACGACCTCGCCGCCCGGCTCGCCGCCCTGGGACCGGAGCTGACCCGGCTGAACCAGGGCGCCGGCCGGCACGGCGTGCCCGAGACCCTCGACCGGGCCGAACGCGTCATCCGGGAGGCCGGGGCCGTGCGGGCGGAGGCCGAGCGGCTGCCGGAACGGGCCGCCGAGATCGATCACCGCCTGGTCTCCCTGCGCACCCGCGCCCAGGCCCTGACCACCCGCACCGAACAGGTCGAGCCCGTGCTGAGCGAGCTGCGCCGGCGTTTCACCGTCGCCTGCTGGCAGGACCTCCAGCACGTGCCGGACCAGGCCGGCGAGTCGGTCCGGCAGGCGGAGCGGAAGCTGGCCGAGGCCCGGACCGCCCGCGAGGAGCAGCGCTGGCCCGACGCCACCGCCCTGCTGTCGACCGTACGGGCGCTGCTGAACGCGACCGACGAGGCGGTCTCCGCCGCCGGCGACCGGCTGCGGCAGTTGAACGCGGTGCAGAAGAACCCGGCGCAGGAGATCGAACGCACCCGCTTCGCGATCCGTGACGCCCAGCGCCTGGCCATGGCGGGCCGCAACACCCCCGACCCCCGGCACGCGCGACCGCTGGACGGGGCCGTGGCCCGGCTGGAGCGGGCGATCACCACGCTGGAGGGCCGGCACCCCGACTACTGGCACTTCCTGACCGAGACGGACGCCGTCCGGCGAACGGTGGCCGACGTCGTGGCCGGCATCCGGGAGGAGCGCGGCGCCGGGCACTGACCGCCCGCGCGACCACCGGCCCGGCGGGTTCCCGCCGACGGGCCGGCCCGTCCGGCCGAGCCGGTTAACCTGTGCCCATGCCTCGCTACGAGTACCGCTGCCGCAGCTGCGGCGACACCTTCGAACTGAGCCGTCCCATGGCCGAGTCCTCCGCGCCCGCCGCCTGCCCCGCGGGGCACGGGGACACGGTGAAGCTGCTGTCGACGGTCGCGGTCGGCGGCTCCTCCGCCGGACCGGCGCCCGCCCCCTCGCCGGGTGGCGGAGGCGGCGGCTGCTGCGGCGGAGGCTGCTGCGGCTGACGCCTCCGCGCGGTCCGCGCCGTCCCCGGCAGCCGTCCCTCCCGTGGCACCCCGCCGCATATTCCCCGCCAGGCGAGGAACACGAGGAGGAAGCCGCCCAGTCTGCCGAGGACGAAGGAACCGGGGTCGCCCATGCCGCCCAGCAGGAGCCAGCCGTACCACGCGTTTCCTCAGGCTCCCTTCAGCTCCGATTTCCTAGCGTGGCCGTCATGACAGCCATCGCAGTGCAGACGGCCGCGAGCGGCGGCGCGGCACCGGAGTGGATCAACGACCTCATGGACCGGCTCGGCGCCCCGGGCGCCGGCCTCGCCATCGCGCTGGAGAACCTCTTCCCGCCGCTGCCGAGCGAGGTGATCCTGCCGCTGGCCGGGTTCGCGGCCAGCTCGGGCCGGATGAACCTGATCGCCGTCCTGCTGTGGACGACGGCCGGCTCGGTGATCGGCGCGCTCGCGCTGTACGGGGTCGGCGCGCTGCTCGGCCGGGACCGCACGGTGGCGATCGCCGGCAAGCTGCCGCTGGTGAAGGTCTCCGACATCGAGAAGACGGAGGCCTGGTTCCAGAAGCACGGGACCAAGGCCGTCTTCTTCGGCCGGATGATCCCGATCTTCCGCAGTCTGATCTCCGTGCCGGCGGGCGTGGAGCGCATGCGGCTGCCCGTCTTCCTGGCCCTGACCACGCTGGGCAGCGCGATCTGGAACACCGTGTTCGTACTCGCGGGCTATGCGCTGGGCGACAACTGGTCCAAGGTCTCGGGCATCGCCTCCACGTACTCGAAGGTGATCCTCGCTCTCGCCGCCCTGGCGCTGCTGGTCTTCGTCGTCAGGCGGCTGATGCGGCCGGGCGGCGGACAGCGCAGGCGCGCACGCGGGGACGGACCGGACGCACGGCCGTCGGCCGACGACGACCGCCCCGGCACCGGGGACGGTGCCGGGGAGTACGACGCCCACGACGGCGGGGTCAGCGACTCGGACTCACCGCGTGGAGGAACTCCCGGAGGATCCGCTCACCCGCCAGCACACCGCGCTCGGGCAAGGCGCTGATCGCCGGGGCCGTCCAGTCGGAGTCCGCCAGCTCCCCGTGGCCGGGGCGCCATCCCCGGTCCGCGACGAGGAGCAGGTCGGCGTCGAGGAGGGAGTCGCCGGCGGCCAGCGTGAGGTCGGCGCCGGTGCGGCGGGCGACCTCACGCACGGCGGCGCTCTTGGTGAGCGGCTTCGGGACCGCGTAGATCTTGCGGCCCTGGAGGGACACCGTCCAGCCGCGGTTCTCGGCCCACACGGCGAGTTCCTTGACCCACTCCTCGGGGAGCAGTTCCCGCTCGACGACGAGGTAGGCGAAGAGGTCCTCGGCGACCCGGTGCTTGCGTACCCACAGCGGGTCGGCGGTGTGCGCCAGGTGGTCGCGGACCTCGGCCAGCGAGGCGCACTCGTCGGCCAGCCGTGCGGTCACCCGCGCGTGCCAGTCCGGGTCGGAGACGCCGTCCACCAGCAGGTGCCCGCCGTTGGCGCAGATCGCGTACTTCGACGGCGGGCCGGGGAGGTTGATGCGCTGGTACTGCTTGCGGGTCCGGGTGGTGGTCGGCACGAACAGCGCCGCGTCACCGAGGTCGGTCAGCAGCCGGGCCGCCGTCTCCGTGAGGTAGGACAGGGGCTTGCTCTCGTAGACCTCGACGCACAGCAGCCGCGGTGCCCTCAGGTCGGGCATGGTCAGCCCGAGGGCGGCGGCGGAGTAGATGAGCGTGCGGTCGAGGTCGCTGGCGACGAGTACCGGCATCAGAGCGCCACCGCCCTGCCGTCGGCTCCGGTCGCGCCCCGCGTGAACTGGGGGTGGATCAGCCCCACGCAGGTGTAGGGCAGGCCGTCGACCTCCTCGACGGGTACGCCCCGCTGTTCGGCGAGCAGGCGCACGTGGTCCAGGTCGGCGCCGGCACCGGCGCGTGCGAGCACCTTCCACGGCACGCGGCGCAGCATCACGCGGGTGGTCTCGCCGACGCCGGGCTTGACGAGGTTCACGTCGTGGATGCCGTACTCCTCGCTGATGCGCTCGACGGCGGCCCAGCCCTCCCAGGTGGGCGTGCGGTCGGCGGCGAGGAGTTCCTTGGTCTGGGCGTCGACCGCGTCGGCGACGTCCGGGAAGCGGGCGGAGACTGCGTCGAGGAAGGCCGTCGACAGGTCGGCGCTGCTGAGTTCGCGGTAGAACTTGGCGCCGTGGAAGTCGTGCGGGCCGACCAGGTCGGCGCGGAGCACGGTGCGCGAGATCAGCCCGGAGACGGTCGAGTTGAGGCACGCGGAGGGGATGAGGAAGTCGTCGCGGGTGCCGTAGGTGCGCACGCAGGAGGCGGGGTCGGCCAGTACGGCGATCTCGGGGTCGAAGCCGGTGATGCCGTCGGAGGCCTCGAAGTCGCGCAGGGCGGTGGCGAGTTCGCGGGTGATGGCGCCCTTGCCGGTCCAGCCGTCCACGAAGACGACGTCGGCGGGGTCGTGACGGTCCGCCAGCCAGCGCAGCGCGTTGGCGTCGATGCCGCGGCCCCGGACGATGGACACGGCGTAGTGGGGCAGGTCGAGGCCGTGGCGGAACCGCGCCCAGCGGCGCATGAGGATGCCGACGGGGGTGCCCGCGCGGGCGAGGGAGACCAGGACGGGACGGGGCGACCGCTCGGTGAGCACGATCTCGGTGACGGCGCCGACGGCGCGGGCCAGCCGGGCGGCGGAGGTGGCCAGCGCCGCGTGGAACAGCTCCTGGTACTGCTCGGTGGGCTGGTACTCCACGGGCAGGGACTCCGCGTAGTGCGCGCCGCCGCTCTGGATGGCCTCCTCGCGCTCCTCGGTCGGCGCCTCCAGCGTCACGTCCGACAGGTCCTGGAGCAGCCACCCGACCTCGTCGGGCGGGTACGAGGAGAAGTCGGGGCCGCGCAGGGGCTCGGGCAGCATGGAGGGCCTTTCGGGGGCGTGCGGGGCCGTCGGGACGTACGACGGGACGACCGCGAGCAGGACGTGCGGGACGTGGGCGGCGAGCCGGGCGGGCAGTCCGTCCCGGGCGTGCAGGGCGGGGGTGTCGGCGGCCGAGTCGACGACGGCGACCACGGCGTCGAAGCCGGCGCCCGCGACGTTGTACGCGTAGCGCTCGCCGGGGCCGTCGGCCGGGTCGTCGTGCGCGGGGAAGACCAGGCGGGTGCGTATCGCGTAGCCGGGATCGTCGACCGCGAGGACGGGAGAGCGGGTGGTGGTGGAGTAGCGCACCTCGGCGTCGACGGTCCCCTCCAGCGCGTGGGCCAGGCGCAGCGGGGCGTACATCAGCTCCTCGCAGCCGAGGACGAGCACGCGGCGGGCACCGGCGGGCAGTGCCCCGGCGATCCGCGCCGCCATCTCCGGCAGTGCCTGCTCCAGCCGCTCCCGGTGCGCGGCCGTGAACCCGTGCCGCCCGCCGTCGGGAACGCCGTCGGGCCAGCGCAGGTCGACGCGGGCGACACGGCCGGCGGCTCCCCCGGTCCCGGCTCCCGCACCCGCATCCGTGCTCGGGACCTCGTAGCGCGCGACCAGTTCCTGCCCCTTGTCCAGCACCCCCGGCGGCAGCCGGACCGTGCCCGAGGCGGCCGTCACCAGGTCGACGCGGGCGCCGATCTCGCGGGCGAACTCCTCCAGCCGGCCGGCGTCGGCGGACGAGCGCATGTCGACCAGGGCCACCACGACGTACCGCTCGCGCGGGTAGCGCTCGTGCAGGGCGCGCACGGTGTTGAGCACCGTGTTGCCGGTGGAGAACTCGTCGTCGACGAGGACCAGCGCCCCGTCCCCCGCCAGCAGCGCCGGGTCCTCGGGCAGCAGCAGGTGCGAGGTCGCGTGCGAGTGGGACTCCTCGAAGCCGCCCGCCCGGGCGACCCCGGCGACCGGGCGGCGGGTGGAGTGCAGGTACGGGGCCGGCCCGAGACCGTCGGCGACCGAGTGGCCGAGGCCGGTGGCGGTCTCCGCGTAGCCGAGGACGACGGCGCTCCCTGCCGCTTCCTCGCCGAGCAGGTCGCGGACGCGCCGGCCGAGGGCGACGCCGTGGCCGTACACCACGGACGGCGCCTGGGGGACGTGCTTGCCGAGCACGTTCGAGACGAGCAGGTGCGCCCGCTTGGGGTTGCGGCGCAGGGCGAGGCCCAGCATGCCGGTCAGCGTCTCGTCGCCGGCGAGTTCGACGCCGAGCCGCTCGGCCACCCAGCTTCCGGACCAGACTCCGGCCCGCCCCTCGGCGCGCGCCCTCTCCGTCATGTGCTCGTGCCTCCCGTGGTCCACCGTGGCAGGGGTCCTTGCGTCGGTCATGGGTTCCTTGCGTTCATTCGGCCAGGCCGGCGGCGAGCAGTTCCACGAAGCCGATGTCCTCGTTCGCCACCCCGAAGACCTCGGCACGCAGCAGCGTCCGTTCGGCCCAGGCGCGGTGGGGCTTCACCTCGTTCATCTTGTTCGTGTAGGCCGACCTGAGGACACCCCCACCGCAGCGTTCCGGCCGCAGGATGTCCGCCGCGTCGCTGTACTCCTCGTGGCTGACGACGGACAGCGCGTGCACGGGCAGGACGTGCGAGGGGTGGATGCAGGTCTTGCCCAGCAGGCCGTTGGCGCGGTCCAGGGAGATCTCCCGCAGCAGACCGTCCATGGAGTGTTCGATCAGCTTCTGCCGCAGCGCGACGGCCCGGCCCTCCAGGAAGGGGCTCTGGCGCAGTTGCGGTTTGAACATCCGCTCCTGGACGCGGAAGTACTCCCAGACCGGTCCGGTCACCGTGAACCCGGTGCCGTCGACGCGGGCCAGCATGTTGACCACGTCGGCGATGACGGAGGCGACGATCTGGATGTCGTACGCCGTCATGTCGGGGCCCCTGCGCAACCCGTAGGAGGAGCAGAAGTCGGTCACGCCGAGCCGCAGGGCGAGCACCCGGTCGCGGTACTTGTCGACCGCGCGGAAAATGCCCTCCAGCGTCTGCACGCGGGACTCCCGGTACAGCAGGTCGGGCGACTCCAGCACGGGCATGGCGAAGAGCCTGCGGCCGCAGGCCGCCTCGGCCGCGGAGAGGGCCTCCAGGAAGGGCACACCGCGTTCCTCGGTGAACTTCGGCAGCACGAAACCGGACAGCAGGCGCACCGCGGGGCCGAGGCGGCGGACGAGGTCGGGTATCTGCTCGGGGGTGCGGACCCGGACGAACAGCAGGGGGACGTCGGCGCCGGAACGTTCCGCCAGGTCCGTGAGCTGGCGGACGAGGTTCTCCTCGCCGGCCGGTACGTCGGCGTCGTCGATCGAGTCCTCCAGGCACAGCACCATCGACACCACACCGGCGGCGCCCTGCTTGAGGATGTCGTCGGCGAGTCTGGGCCGGGTGGCCGGGCTGTACAGCGTGGCGCCCAGGGCCGCGGCGAGCAGCCGGGCCGGGGAGTCCGCGGTGAAGGTGCAGGGCTCCTTGTGGAAGAGGCGCTTCCGCACTTCGGGGGCAATCTGCCCGAAATGACGCATGAGAACTCCCCCGCTAGTGTCTGGGCGACCTGCGAACTGTCCGAAGGTGGCCGGTAATAGTACGTACGTATCCATGTCGGAGGTTCCCACCTGGCATGAATTCCAGGTAACCCGGTCGTGTCGACGGCGGCGACCGGGGCGGGGCGCCACGGACCGGGTACCCGCCCCCCGCATTGTCGTGACCAGGACCGAGAGGGCAGGATGACGGCATGACGCACGCGATGCTGAAGGGGTCGAACGTCCCGCTGCAAGCCACCACGGTACGCGCCGTACTGCGCTGGACGCCCGGGCAGGGGGTCCCCGACGTCGACGCCTCCGCGTTGCTCCTGGGGGCGGACGACCGCGTGCGTTCCGACGAGGACTTCGTCTTCTACAACCAGCCTCGGCACCCCTCGGGCCAGGTCTGGCGGCTGGGCAAGAAGCGGGTCGGCGAGGACCTGACCGACACGATCCAGACGGATCTGACCGGGGTCGAGGCCTCGGTGGGCCGGATCCTGCTGGTGGCGTCGGCGGACGGCGTCTCCTTCGACCGGGTCCGCTCCCTGCGCATCCTGCTGCACGACGCCTCGGCCGCCGACGCGGAACCGCTGGCGTACTTCGACGTCAAGCCGGAGACGGGCCAGGAGACGGCGCTGATCTGCGGCGAGCTGTACCGGCGCGGGGAGGGGTGGAAGTTCCGGGCGCTGGGCGAGGGCTACTCGAACGGGCTCAAGGGCCTGGCGACCGACTTCGGCATCTCGGTGGACGAGTCGGAGGGGGCGGAGGACCCCATGGCGGCCCCGCGGCCCGGATCGTCCGCGCACACGTCGGACCGGTCCACGCCCCCGCGGTCCACGCCCGCCCCGCCGACGGCCGGTCCGGACGAGCCGACGACCGTGCAGCCCCTTCCGGAGGTCTCGCGTCCGCTGCCGCCGGAGCAGCCCCCGGGGGTACCGGCCCAGCCCGCCTACGGCTATCCGCAGCAGCCGCCGGCGGCCCAGCCGGCCTACGGCTATCCGCAGCCGGCCGGCCGCCCCGACTACGGGTACCCGCAGGCGCCCGCCGCGGCGGGGATCACCGGTGCGCAGTCCGGCTACGGCTACCCGCCGCCGGCTACCGGGACGCCCGACCCGGACTTCCGGCTGCCGCCGCAGGGCCCCCAGTTCATCGGACGCTAACGGGCGCGGGAGGCACGGCCGGGCGTCAGCGCTCGGCCTTGCTCTTGTGGCCCCGGCCCCACTGCAGGCCCCACCCGTACAGCCGGTCCAGCTCGCCCTGGAAGCCGTACACGAACTTCACCTCGCGGCGGACGAGGATCTCGCCCTTCACGTTCTCGATCATCACCACGGCGCAGGACCGGGCCTGCGGGTGACGCTCGTCGAGGCCTATCTCGATGCGCGGGCCGTTGCTCGGGTACAGCGTGACGATGGCGTGCGTCCGGTCGAAGGCCGGGGTCTGGTCGTAGATGTAGGCGAAGAGCAGGAGGCGCTTGATGGCGTCCTTGTGGTCGAGGTTGACGTAGATCGTCTCCCCGGAGGCGGAGCCGAACCGGTCGTCGCCGCTGAGCTTGACGTACGGCGGGGCGTTGACGTCGCCGAGGAAGCCGCCGAGCGGCTGGACGACCCCGCGGGTGCCGTCCTGGAGCTCGTAGAGGCAGCCGAGGTCGAGGTCGACGTTGACCATGCTCTGGCTGTGGCCGACGACCTCGGGGGGCTTGAGCGCCTTTAGGGGGTGCCGCAGCAGGCTCTCGCGCTGCGAACCCATGATGTCCGAGGTCCGCATCCGCCAGGTGAGGTTGACGCGCAGGTTGCCGGTGGCCGCGCCCTGCCGGTCCAGGGAGACCTGGCTGTGCCGTTTGGTCAGCTGGATGGAGTTGGTCGCCGCGCTGCCCGAGTCGAACTCGCTCTCGCGGCCGCGCCACAGCCCGTCCAAGAAACCCATTCCCGCCCCCATCTCATCGACCGCCGAACGCCGAACGCCGACACAGACCGCTGACGCAGACCGCCGACGGGGCGGCCCCGAGGAAACGTCCTCGTCGACCGCCCCGCACAGAGCGTTCCTCGTCCGGGCCCTGTTCACACCAACGGAGCAGGCGCACCGGGGGTGAACCCGGCCCGGGAAGAGCAGGGTTTCACACCCCGGAGGAGACCTCCGCCTTCTCCTTGCCGCCGTCGCCCCCGGCCGCGGCGAGCCGCTTGTTGCGGCGGACCGAGGACCAGAAGGAGGCGCCGATCAGGACCACGCCGATCATGCCGGTGATGAACTCGTTGATCTCGTACTGGATGGTCACCAGGAGGACGGCGGCGAGGGCGCCGATGGCGTAGTGGGCGCCGTGCTCCAGGTAGACGTAGTCGTCGAGGGTGCCCTCGCGGACCAGGTAGACGGTCAGGGACCGCACGTACATGGCGCCGATGCCGAGGCCCAGGGCCATCAGGACGATGTCGTTGGTGATGGCGAAGGCGCCGATGACGCCGTCGAAGGAGAACGAGGCGTCCAGGACCTCCAGGTAGAGGAACATGAAGAACGCGGCCTTGCCGGCCAGCTTGACGGCCGACTTGGGCTTGCCGGCCCGTTCGGCCTGCTCCTCGGCCTCGTGCTCGCGCTCCTCTTCCTCTTCGAGCTTGTCCTCGAAGAAGCCGGAGAGGCCGCCCACGACCAAATAGGTGATCAGACCGCCGATGCCGGAGAGCAGGACCGTCTCGGCCTTGTCGGCGTGGGTGCCGCCGTGCTGGTGGGCGTGGGCGCCGAAGGTGATGGCGGAGACCAGCAGCACGATCAGGGCGATGCAGACCGACAGCATGTCGACCTTGCCGAGCTTGGCCAGCGCGCGCTCCAGCGGAGCGAGCCACTTGATCTCCCGGTCCTCGAAGATGAAGTCGAGGAAGATCATCAGGAGGAACATGCCACCGAAGGCGGCGATCGACGGATGGGCGTCCGTCACCAGCTCCTGGTAACGGTCCTTGTCGGTGAGGGCGAGGTCGACGGCCTCGATCGGCCCGAGCGACGCGCTGATGGCGACGATCACGACCGGGAAGACCAGGCGCATGCCGAAGACGGCGATCAGGATGCCGATGGTGAGGAAGATCTTCTGCCAGAAGGCATTCATCTTCTTCAGGATCCCGGCGTTGACCACCGCATTGTCGAAGGACAGCGAGATCTCCAGGACGGACAGGATCGCCACGACGCCGAAGGCGGCCCACCCCCCGTAGAAGACCGCGGCCACCAGGCCGAGCGCGGTGACCGCGAACGACCACCCGAAGGTTTTCAGAACCACTGGCTACCCAATCGTATGTGTACGGGGCTCCCCCGCGCCGTACGCGGCTTTACGAAACGTTGACTCCGAAGTCTAGAGCGATGCCCCGGAGTCCCGACGCGTACCCCTGTCCCACCGCGCGGAACTTCCATTCCCCCTGGTAACGGTAGAGCTCACCGAAGATCATCGCAGTCTCCGTGGAGGCGTCCTCGCTGAGGTCGTACCGGGCGAGCTCCTGGCCGTCGGCCTGGTTGACGACCCGGATGAAGGCGTTGCTGACCTGGCCGAAGGTCTGGCCCCGCTCGTCGGCCATGTGGATCGAGACCGGAAAGACGATCTTGTCGCAGTGGGCCGGTACCGCCGAGAGGTCGACCAGCACCGACTCGTCGTCACCGTCACCCTCACCGGTGAGGTTGTCGCCGGTGTGCTCGACGGAGCCGTCCGGGCTCTTGAGCTGGTTGTAGAAGACGAACCACTCGTCGCCGAGCACCCGGCCGCTGCTGCACACCAGCGCGCTGGCGTCCAGGTCGAAGGGTGCTCCGGTGGTGGAACGCGCGTCCCAGCCCAGCCCGACCAGTACCTGTGTGAGGTTCGGTGCGGCCTTGGACAGGGAGACGTTGCCCCCCTTGGCAAGCGTGACGCCCATGGTGATCCCTCCCCGGGTGATGGTTCTCGGGTTTCCTGCGCGTCCGGCGCCGCACGTAAACCGTGCGGCGCCGGACGGTCGGGGCTGTCGCCCCGGATGTGGCGGTGACTCAGACGTTCACGCCGAAGTCCTGCGCGATGCCGCGCAGGCCCGAGGCGTAGCCCTGGCCGATGGCGCGGAACTTCCACTCCGCGCCGTGCCGGTACAGCTCACCGAAGACCATGGCGGTCTCTGTGGAGGCGTCCTCGGACAGGTCGTACCGGGCGATCTCGGCGCCGCCGGCCTGGTTGACGACGCGGATGAACGCGTTGCGCACCTGGCCGAAGGACTGCTGGCGGTTCTCGGCGTCGTAGATCGAGACCGGGAAGGTGATCTTCTCGACGTCGGCGGGGACGGTGGCGAGGTCGATCTTGATCTGCTCGTCGTCGCCCTCGCCCTCACCGGTGAGGTTGTCGCCGGTGTGCTCGACCGATCCGTCCGGGCTCTTCAGGTTGTTGAAGAAGATGAAGTGCGCGTCGCTGGCGACCTTGCCGCCGCTGTTCAGCAGCAGCGCGCTGGCGTCGAGGTCGAAGTCGGTACCGGTCGTGGTGCGGATGTCCCACCCCAGACCGACGATGACCGCGGTGAGGCCGGGGGCCTCCTTGGTCAGCGAAACGTTGCCGCCCTTGCTGAGGCTGACTCCCACGAGTCCTCCATTGGTGTCCAGGGGCGGGGAGCCCCGTAGTGCGTGGATATCGGATCAACGATTCGATCCTAGTGACGGGTTCCCGCCCCCCGCAGGCCCTGGGACCGACAAATCACTCGGTGTCGAGGTCGCATGTCGAGGTCGGTGCCGGTCAGAGGGAGTCGAGCGCCTTCACGTACTCGGTCAGGTCGCGGGCGTCCGGCAGGCCGTTGCGCACGGTCCAGCGGACGACGCCCTCCCGGTCGATGATGAAGGTGCCGCGGACGGCGCACCCCTTGTCCTCGTCGAAGACGCCGTACGCGCGCGAGACGTTGCCGTGCGGCCAGAAGTCGGACAGCAGCGGGTACTCCAGACGCTCCTGCTCGGAGAAGACGCGCAGGGTGTGGATGGAGTCGTTGGACACGGCGAGGACCTGGGTGTCGCGGTCGGAGAACTGCGGAAGGTTGTCCCGCACCTCGCACAGCTCACCGGTGCACACGCCGGTGAAGGCGAACGGGTAGAAGAGCAGCACGACGTTCCTGCGGCCGCGGAAGTCGGACAGCCGGACGGTCGCGCCGTGGTTGTCCTTCAGCTCGAAGTCGGGGGCCTTGTCGCCGACCTGGATCGCCATGTCCTGTTCGTCCCTTCCGAGGATGGTTCGCTGGGAACACCCTACGCAGGGACCCTCACGGACCCGCGGACGGGCCGACGGCGGTCGGCCCGTCCGGAGTCGGGTGGGTGCGGAGCCCGGCCGGCTACCGCTTGGACTTGGCGGCCTTGGGCGTGGCCAGTCGGCTGCCGCTCCAGTCCTTGCCGACGCTGACGCTCTTGGACGCCGTCAGTCCGGCCGTCGTCGCGGCTTCCGAGATGTCACTGGCCTCGACGTACCCAGACCGGCCGGTCTTCGGCGTCAGAAGGAGGATCGACCCGCCTTCTTCGATGTACGTGGTGGCATCCACCAGCGCATCCGTCAGGTCGCCGTCGTCGTCACGGAACCACAGCACGACGGCATCGGCCACGTCCTCGTAGTCCTCGTCCACCAGCTCGCCCTCGACGGCGCCCTCAATGGCCTCGCGGAGCTCCTGGTCGACGTCGTCGTCGTAGCCGATCTCCTGGACCACCTGCCCGGGCTGGAAACCCAGCCTGGCGGCAGGGTTCGTCCGCTCCTCCGCGTGGTCCGCGGTCGCGCTCACGGGTTGCCTCCTGATCATGTCTTGGTGAATGTCTCAGCCACGCGCGTGCGCGAAGCATTGGCCGTAGTCCACACGGGCGGGACGGATCGCGCAAGTACCCGGCGACTGGGACCGCCGAAACGGTGACGATCCCGGCCGTGTCGCCGCAACTCCAGCCATGCCGTCCAGACCAAAGGTGACGCACACCACACCTATCTGCCCCGTTTGCGTATTTGGGAACCACGTGTGGGTACGAGACTCGAATGAACGTGCCCCCGATCCCCATGGGGGAACCGGTTACCCCACGGTACAGATGACGTTTGCCCTCGCGAGGTACACGATGGTGAATCGGCGGGGAATCGGCGCAGACACCCGGCAAAGTGGCCCTCCGACAGCGAAGGAACAGCGTGGCTTCCGCATCCGATCGCAATGATCGCAGTCCGATCATCATTGGCGGCCTCCCGAGTCAGGTCCCCGACTTCGACCCCGAGGAGACCCAGGAGTGGCTCGACTCCCTCGACGCCGCCGTCGACGAACGCGGCCGGGAGCGGGCCCGCTACCTGATGCTGCGGCTGATCGAGCGGGCCCGTGAGAAGCGCGTGGCCGTGCCCGAGATGCGCAGCACGGACTACGTCAACACCATCCCGACCAAGAGCGAGCCGTTCTTCCCGGGCAACGAGGAGATCGAGCGCAAAATCCTCAACGCCACCCGCTGGAACGCGGCGGTGATGGTCTCGCGCGCCCAGCGGCCCGGCATCGGCGTGGGCGGGCACATCGCGACCTTCGCCTCCTCGGCTTCCCTGTACGACGTGGGCTTCAACCACTTCTTCCGGGGCAAGGACGAGGGCGACGGCGGCGACCAGGTCTTCTTCCAGGGCCACGCCTCGCCGGGCATCTACGCGCGCGCGTACCTGCTCGACCGGCTCAGCGAGGAGCACCTGGACGGCTTCCGGCAGGAGAAGTCCAAGGCGCCGCACATGCTGTCCTCGTACCCGCACCCGCGGTCGATGCCGGACTTCTGGGAGTTCCCGACGGTCTCGATGGGCCTCGGCCCGATCGGGGCGATCTACCAGGCCCGGATGAACCGCTACATGCACGCGCGCGGCATCGCGGACACCTCGCGCTCGCACGTGTGGGCCTACCTCGGCGACGGCGAGATGGACGAGCCCGAGTCGCTGGGCCAGCTCTCCATCGCCGCCCGCGAGGGCCTGGACAACCTGACCTTCGTGGTCAACTGCAACCTCCAGCGCCTGGACGGCCCGGTGCGCGGCAACGGCAAGATCATCCAGGAGCTGGAGTCGGTCTTCCGGGGCGCCGGCTGGAACGTGATCAAGCTGGTGTGGGACCGCACCTGGGACCCGCTGCTCGCACAGGACCGCGACGGCGTGCTGGTCAACCGGATGAACACCACGCCCGACGGCCAGTACCAGACCTACGCCACCGAGTCCGGCGCCTACATCCGCGACCACTTCTTCGGCGACGACCACCGGCTGCGCGCGATGGTCGAGAACATGACCGACGACCAGATCCTGCACCTGGGCCGCGGCGGTCACGACCACCGGAAGATCTACGCGGCGTACAAGGCGGCCCTGGAGCACAAGGGCCAGCCGACGGTCATCCTGGCCAAGACGATCAAGGGCTGGACGCTGGGGCCGAACTTCGAGGGCCGCAACGCCACGCACCAGATGAAGAAGCTGACGGTCGACGACCTCAAGCGCTTCCGCGACCGGCTGCACCTGCCGATCTCCGACAAGGAGCTGGAGTCCGGCCCGCCGCCGTACTACCACCCCGGCCGGGACACCGAGGAGATCCAGTACATGCACGACCGCCGGCTGGGTCTCGGCGGCTACGTCCCGACCCGCGTGGTGCGGGCGAAGCCGCTCGCGCTGCCGGACGCCAAGACGTACGCGACCGTGAAGAAGGGGTCCGGCCAGCAGTCCATCGCGACGACGATGGCCTTCGTGCGGCTCCTGAAGGACCTCATGCGGGACAAGAAAATCGGCAAGCGGTTCGTACTGATCGCGCCGGACGAGTACCGCACGTTCGGCATGGACTCCTTCTTCCCGAGTGCGAAGATCTACAACCCGCTCGGGCAGCAGTACGAGTCGGTGGACCGGGAGCTGCTGCTGGCCTACAAGGAGGCGCCGACCGGGCAGATGCTGCACGACGGCATCTCGGAGGCCGGCTGCACGGCCTCGCTGATCGCGGCCGGATCGGCGTACGCCACGCACGGCGAGCCGCTGATCCCGGTCTACGTCTTCTACTCGATGTTCGGTTTCCAGCGCACCGGCGACCAGTTCTGGCAGATGGGCGACCAGTTGGCGCGCGGTTTCGTATTGGGCGCGACCGCAGGCCGCACGACCCTGACCGGTGAGGGGCTCCAGCACGCGGACGGCCACTCGCAGCTGCTGGCCTCGACGAACCCGGCGTGCGTGGCGTACGACCCGGCCTTCGGCTTCGAGATCGCGCACATCGTCGAGGACGGGCTGCGCCGGATGTACGGCGGGGACGAGCAGCACCCGCACGGCGAGGACGTCTTCTACTACCTCACCGTCTACAACGAGCCGATCCGGCACCCCGCCGAGCCGGAGAACGTGGACGTCGAGGGCATCCTCAAGGGCATCCACCGCTTCAGCGAGGCCACCGGCGGTTCGATCCCGGCGCAGATCATGGCGTCCGGCGTCGCGGTGCCGTGGGCCGTGGAGGCGCAGCGGATCCTCGCCGAGGAGTGGGACGTGCGGGCCGACGTCTGGTCGGCGACCTCCTGGAACGAGCTGCGGCGCGACGCGGTGGCCTGCGAGGAGCACAACCTGCTGCACCCCGAGGAGGAGCAGCGGGTCCCGTACGTGACGCGCAAGCTGGCCGGTGCGCAGGGCCCGTTCGTGGCGGTCTCCGACTGGATGCGGGCGGTGCCGGACCAGATCGCGCGCTGGGTGCCGGGCACGTACCAGTCGCTGGGCGCGGACGGATGGGGCTTCGCGGACACCCGCGGTGCGGCGCGGCGGTTCTTCCACATCGACGCGGAGTCGATCGTGGTGGGGGTGCTGAGCGAGCTGGCGCGGGAGGGGAAGGTCGACCGGTCGGTGCTGAAGCAGGCGGTGGACCGGTACCGGCTGCTCGACGTGACGGCGGCCGACCCGGGCGTGGCCGGCGGGGACGCCTAGGCGCGGGCATGGCGTCCGGGGCTCGGCGGGGTTCCGACTCCGCCGTCCCGGGCGGCCTCGGCGCTCCCTACGATGCGGGGATGGCGCGTACGGGCGAGGGCATCGAGGGGCGGACGGCACGGGAGCGTTGGGAGCGGCGCACCCAGCGGCCGCTGCTGGCGCTGGCCGTGCTGTTCGCCGTGGCGTACGCGGTCCCCATCGTGAACAGTTCGGCGAGCGGCTCCCTGACCCGGGCGTGCGCGCTGGCGGAGTGGCTGGTGTGGGCGGCCTTCGTCGTGGACTACGTGGTGCGGCTGGTGCTCAGCGAGGACCGCCGGCGGTTCGTCCGTACGCACTGGCTGGACCTGTGCGCGGTGGCGCTGCCGATGCTCCGGCCGCTGCGGCTGCTGCGGCTGGTCTCCACCCTGCTGCTGGTCGGGCGGCGTGCCCGGATGGCCCCGCAGATCCGGCTGACGACGTACGTCGCCGGGGCGGTGGTGGGGCTGCTGATGTTCGGTTCGCTCGCGGTGCTGTCCGTGGAGCGGGACGCGCCCGGCGGGAACATCCGCACGCTGGGGGACGCGCTGTGGTGGTCGTTCACCACGATGACGACCGTGGGGTACGGGGACCACGCGCCGACCACCGGGGTGGGGCGGTTGCTGGCCGTCGGCCTGATGCTGTCCGGCATCGCCCTGCTCGGTGTGGTGACGGCGAACATCGCGGCGTGGTTCCTCGCGCGCTTCGAGCGGGACGACGTGGAGGAGCGGCGGCAGACCGAGGCGATCCGGGCGCTGACGGAGGAGGTGCGGGCCCTGCGGGCGGAGGTCGCGGGGCTGAGGGGGACCGCGGAACCCGGGCCTGCCGGTGCTGCTCCCGCCTCCGTTCCCGGTCCCGTGTCCGTTCCCGTCTCGGCCCCTGTCCCCGCGGCCTCCGACGCTGCGGAGTAGCGGAGGCGCGGGTGCTCTCCCCCGACGTGGTCGCAGGTCAGAGGAGACCGTTGCCCAGGGGTGCCGCGCCGATGAGCCACAGGACCGCCAGGACCGTGTCGATGACCCCCAGGACGACCGCGACCACGGCCGGAACCGGGCGGGGGCCCGCCCAGGTGCGGCCCATGGCCAGTCGGCCGCAGACGATCGCGGCGGGGCCGAGGACGATCCCCAGCACGAACAAGCCGGCGACCGCGCAGACGAGTCCGACGACGGCGAGGGTCGCGCGATCCGGCCCGGTCCGTGACCACGTCCGGCCACGTGAGCGGGGGAGCCTGCGCGATCCGGTGCCGAAGCTTGCCATCATCAACTCCCTGAACTCATCGTGGAGTTCGGGTACCCCCCTGCGGCGGCTCATGCCTGCCGCGGAGGCGCTGCCCGCGCGCTGCCCCCCTCCGGCAGCGCGCCGCAGCCTCTCGTCCCCCGTGCCCTGCGGAGGACTTGACCCACTGTGACCTGCACGGTCGGCGGGAGGGGAGGGTTCTCCGGCCCTGTCACCCGGATGGGCGAAACAGGGCCGGGGACGCGCGGAACTCCTCAGATGTGGCCCACGCCCGCGCCGGCCTCCGCGTTCGCGCCGCGCTTGGTGAGGAAGGCGACCAGCACGGCGACGGCCGCGACACCGGCGGCCACGAGCGACGCGAGGCTCATGCCGGAGATGAAGGTGTCGTGCGCGACCTCCGTGACCTTCGCGACCATCGGCCCCGGCATGCCCTCGGCCACCGGTGCCGCGCCGACCTGGACCGCCTCGGAGGCCTGACCCAGCTCTTCCGGCGTCAGCTTCGGAAGGCCGGCGTCCGCCCAGTTGCCCGCCAGGTCGTTGTCGACCTTGGAGGCCATCACGGCGCCCAGCACGGCCGTGCCCAGGCTGCCGCCGATCTGCATCGCCGCCTGCTGGAGACCGCCGGCGACACCGGACAGCTCCATCGGCGCGTTGCCGACGATGACCTCGGTGGCACCGACCATGACGGGCGCGAGGCCGAGGCCCAGCAGGGCGAACCAGAGCGACATGACGCCGCTGCCGGTGTCCTTCTCCAGCGTGGACATGCCGTACATGGCGAGCGCGGTGAACGCCATGCCCCCCGCGAGCGGGATGCGCGGGCCGACCTTGGTGATCATCACGCCGGCCAGCGGCGAGCCGACGATCATCATGCCGGTGAGCGGCAGCAGGTGCAGGCCGGCGTCGACGGGGCTCATGCCGTGCACGTTCTGGAGGTAGAACGTCACGAAGAACAGACCGCCCATGAAGGCGATCGCCATCATGACCATGAGGACGACACCCGCCGACAGCGGAACGGAACGGAACAGCCCCAGCGGGATCAGCGGCTCCCTGACCCTCGTCTCCCAGAAGGCGAACAGCCCGAAGCCCACGACGGACACCACGAGGAACAGCCACGTCTTCCCGTCGCCCCAGCCCCATTCGGGGGCCTTGATGAGCGCCCAGACCAGACAGAACATCGCGGCGGACAGCAGGGCTATGCCGAGGACGTCGAAGGAGCGCGGGGCGTTCACCGCGCGGTGGTCCAGCAGGATCATGACGCCGAGGACCACGGCGAGGACGCCCACCGGCACGTTGATGAAGAACACGGACTGCCAGTTGACGTGCTCGACCAGGACGCCGCCGAGGATCGGTCCGCCCGCGGTGGAGGCGCCGATGACCATGCCCCAGATGCCGATGGCCATGTTGAGCTTCTCGGCCGGGAAGGTCGCCCGGAGCAGGCCGAGCGCGGCCGGCATCAGCAGGGCACCGAAGACGCCCTGGAGCACGCGGAAGCCGACGACCAGCGGAATGGTGTCGGACAGGCCGATGGCACCGGAGGCGGCGGCGAAGCCGACCACGCCGATGAGGAAGGTCTGCCGGTGGCCGAAGCGGTCACCGAGCTTGCCCGCGGTGATCAGCGAGACCGCGAGGGCGAGGAAGTAGGCGTTGGTGATCCACTGGACGTCGGCGAAGCTGGCCTTCAGGTCGACCTGGATGGCCGGGTTGGCGATGGCCACGATGGTGCCGTCGAGGGCCACCATCATGACCCCTACGGCGACGGTGACGAGGGTGAGCCACGGGTGGCCGCGCAGTCCGCCGGCCGGTGCGGGGCCCGACACACCGGACGAGGTCCCCCCGTCCCCCGGTCCCGTCTTGTCGATGGTGGTCTGACTAGTCATACGTTCGAGGCTAGTGACAGTCACTGACAGTTGACAAACCATTTCACTAGTCGGTAACTGACATGTCATCTCCCTCTAGCCTGAACTGCGGAAACGACGGCGGGGCAGCAGGCCGGCGCCGACCCGAGGAGCGAACCTTTTGAACATGGCGGACACGGCCACACCACCGGGCCTGCGTGAGCGCAAGAAGCAGCGCACCCGGGACACGCTGCTGCGGTCCGCCCTGGAGCTGTTCACGGACCGGGGCTACGAGGAGACGACCGTCGACGACATCGCCGAGACGGCCGATGTCTCGCAGCGCACCTTCTTCCGCTACTTCGCCAGCAAGGAGGACGCGGCCTTCTTCGTGGCGCGGCTCGCGGAGTCGCACTTCGTCGAGGCGGTGCGCCGCCGCCCGCCCGGCGAGGCGCCGCTGGACGCCATGCGCCAGGCGCTCGACGAGAGCTGGGACACCATCGGCGAGGCCGTGGAGCGGCTGGTCCCGCTGGAGCTGCACATGCGCTTCTACCAGGTGATCGAGTCGACGCCCGCGCTGCTCGCCGCCCATCTGCGGCGGGCGGCCGAACTGGAGGAGGAGATCGCCCGGGTCGTCGCCGACCGCGAGGGCCTCGACCTCGACGCGGACCCGCGCCCCCGCGTGGTCGTGGCCGTCTTCGGCGCGGTGATCCGGGTGGCGGAACGGATCTGGTCGGCGCGCGGCGACGCCAGTCTCGCGGCGCTGCGCGAGCTGGCCGCCGCCCACCTCGACCAGGTGGAACCCGCGCTCACGGGCGACCGGCGGAGCGCCCACGGGGCCGGACGGGCGGAACCAACCCCGTAGCGCATGATCGAAACGTGATCCGTGTCACTGGATTCCCGCGAGACCGTCCCGTTCTCCTAGTGTGTCCTCCCAGTGACTTCCTTCGACACCTCCCCGCAGCTGAACGTCTGGCGCGCACTGCTCGCCCTGGCCGTGGTGTTCGTGATGCTGGCGACCACCGGCTGGACCGCCCTGCGCAACCAGCGGGGCCCCACGGCCCTCGAGGCGTCGGTCACGGCCTGGGAGCACGGCCGGATCGACGGGCGCCGGCTGCCCGACGCGCAGGCGTCCCCCGCCCGGCTGGCCCGCTTCTTCGCCTCGCTCACCGAGTGGCAGCGCACCAGCCTCGCCCGCCGCTACTCCCTGGCCGTCGGCAACATGAACGGCGCCCCCGTCGACCTGCGCTACCTCGCCAACCGCGCGGCGCTGCGCAAGGCCCGCGCCGTGGAGCGGCTGCGCATGCACGACAAGCGCCTGTCGCTGTCGGGCCAGCACGAGGCCGGCCGGCGTGTGCGCCAGTACGAGGCGCTGCTCCACCGCGACCGGCACATCCTCGCCTTCGATCCGGCGGGTGCGGGCAAGGTCGCCGAGGTCTTCGGCGACCTCGGCCGCGCCGAGCGCGTGTCGGTCGTCGTGCCCGGCGTCGACACCGAGCTGCTCACCTTCCAGCGCACCCATCGCAAGTACTCGGCGCCCGTCGGCATGGCCGAGTCGCTCCACACGGCCGAGCGCGCGGCGAGCCCCGGCACCCGCACGGCCGTGATCGCCTGGGCCGACTACACCTCCCCCAGCGGTCTCGGCATGGAGGCGGCCACGGCGATCCGAGCCCAGCACGGGGCCGCCCGGCTGAACGCGCTGCTGCGGGCGCTGCCCGGCCGGGCCCCCGTCTCGCTGTTCTGCCACAGCTACGGCTCGGTGGTGTGCGGTGTCGCCGCCGACGCGCTGCCCCGCCGGGTGACCGACATCGCGGTGGCCGGCAGCCCCGGCATGCGCGTCGAGACGGCCGCCCAGCTGCACACCTCGGCCCGGGTGTGGGCGATGCGGGACGCGGACGACTGGATCCAGGACGTGCCGTACCTGGAGGTCGGCGGCCTCGGGCACGGCGCCGATCCGGTGTCCCCGGCGTTCGGGGCGCGGCTCCTGTCCGCGCGGGGCGCCCAGGGGCACAGCGGCTACTTCGTGCCGGGCACGGAGAGCCTCAGGAACTTCGCACAGATCGGCGTTGGCGCATACCCCACGGTCGCCTGCGCCGGCGAGAACGACACATGCCGGGCGGATTTGTCCGCGACGGCGGCGGCCTGACGCGCGTAGAGGCGCAGATACTCCGGTTTGCACGGGGAGGGGACGGAAGAGCTCGTGCCGCATACGATGAGCCGCATGGGTGACGTACTGGCCGGATTTCATGCCGCCTGGGAGTTCGAGTCCGACTCCGTGCTCATCCGCTACGAACGGGGGATTCGGACGCCCAAGCTGTTCCAGGCCCTCGGGGAACGCCGTGTCCCCGTCGAGGCGATCGCCGGGGTGACGCTCACGCCCGGCCGGCGGGGCACCGTCGTGCTGCGCATCGAGCTGCGCCCGGGCGCCGACCCGCTGATGGAGGCGGCGGCCGGGCAGCTGAAGGAGAGCGGTGACCCGTACCGGCTCGTCCTGCCGGCCGAGCGGGAGACGCTCGCGGAGTACTACGCCGACGAACTGCGCGCACTGCTGACCGGGTCCGACGAGACCGAGCGGTACCTCGTCGCGGCGCCCGAGGCGCCGCTGCACTTCAAGGCGTACGACGGGAAGGCGTCCTTCGACGGCAAGGCGGTGTCCTTCCGCTGGTCCTGGACGGGCGCCTCGTCGGCGAAGTGGAAGGCCGGCGACCAGAACTTCCCGGTCACCGAGCTGGGCGGCGTGGAGTGGCGGTCCCCCGAGGCCTTCGAGGGGTACCTGCGGCTGCTGCCGAGGGAGCCCGCGCCCGTCGCCCCGCAGGCCGACCAGGACCCCGCCTCGGTCGTCTTCGGGCTCGGGTACGGGCCGGTGCACGAATCGCTGCCGTTCGCCGCCGCGGTGCTGGCGGCGGTGCGGGAACGGGGCGGGGGCGCCCCGGTGCCGGTGCCGGTCCCGGCGCCCCGGCGCGACCCCGCGGACATCGCCGAGCGGATCCGGCACCTGGGTGAGCTGCACCAGCAGGGACTGGTCACGGACGAGGAGTTCTCCTCGAAGAAGGCCGAGCTGCTGGCGGAGCTGTGACGCCGCTCTACTCCCGTCCGGCGGACGTGAACGTCATGTCCGCGTACCGGTCGCCCGCGACCTTCCCCGCGATCGGCTCCAGCACCGCCAGTTCCTCCTCGGTGAGGACGATCCGCGTCGCGCCCGTGTTCTCCGCCACCCGGGCCGGCCTGCGCGTCCCCGGGATCGGGATCACCGGCAGGCCGTGCACCCGCGCCTGCTGCTGGACCCAGGCCAGGGCGATCTGGCCGAGGGTGGCGTCGTGGGCCCCGGCGACCGTGCGGACGGGGTCGAGGAGGGCCGCGTTGGCCGCCGCGTTGTCGCCGGTGAAGCGGGGCTGCTGACGGCGGAAGTCGCCGTCCGTGAGGTCGCGGTCGGCGTGGACGAAGGAGCCGGTGAGGAAGCCCCGGCCGAGCGGCGAGTACGGCACCAGGGCCACGCCCAGCTCGCGGGCGGCCGGCACCACGCCCGCCTCGATGTCCCGGCTGAACAGCGACCACTCCGACTGCACGGCGGCGATCGGATGCACCGCCTGCGCGGCGCGCAGTTCCTCCCCCGTCACCTCGCTCAGCCCGAGGTGCTTGACCTTGCCCTCGCGGACGAGGTCGGCCATGACGGCGACGGTCTCCTCGATCGGCACGTTCACGTCGCGCCGGTGCATGTAGTAGAGGTCGATGACGTCGACGTCCAGCCGCCGCAGACTCGCCTCGACCGCCTGGCGGACGTACGGCGCGTCATTGCGGATGATCCGCTTCGTCGGGTCGTCCGGCGGGATCGACAGGGCGAACTTGGTCGCGATGACGACCTCGTCGCGGTGCGCCTTGAAGAACGGCGACAGGAACCGCTCGTTGTCGCCCGCCCCGTACGCGTCCGCCGTGTCGTAGAGCGTGACGCCCAGCTCCAGCGCCCGCTCCAGGGTCGCCCGCGACGCGTCGGCGTCCACGGGGCCGTAGGCGAAGCTCATGCCCATGCAGCCCAGGCCCTGGACGCCCACCAGCGGGCCTCCGTCGCCGAGCCGTACCGTCGGGATGCTGCTGTCGGTCATCGGGTCGTCTCCGTTCCGCGGGCGCGTCCGGCGTCCCCGTAGAAGCTGATCTTGCGGTCGAGTACGGCGAGGGTGTCCTGCAGCTCGGCGATGCGCGTCAGCACGTCGCGGCGCGTGGACTCCAAGAGTTCCCGCCGGTCGTGGTAGGTGCCCTCGCCCTCACGCACCAGCTCCGCGTACCGGACCATGTCGGCGACCGGCATGCCGGTCATGCGCAGCTTGCCGACGAAGTCCAGCCAGTCCAGGTCGCGGTTGCTGTAGCGGCGCTGGCCGGTGTGCGAGCGGTCGATGTGGGACATCAGCCCGATCCGCTCGTACCAGCGCAGCGTGTGGGCCGTCAGGCCGGTGAAGGCGACGACCTCGCTGATGGTGTAGCGGTCCTGCCCGTCGGGGCGTGGGTGGCGCGGGGGCGGGGCGGAGCAGATGTCCGTTCTGGTGGCGTGCGGCGCGGGCGTCCCGGCCGTGGTCTGCATCACCGTCATGGGTTCCACGCTATGACCTTGGAGTGCACTCCAGGCAAGCGCCCGCGGGGAGAAGGCGGTGGCGGTGGGAAAAGGGCGGGACAGCCGGCGGGGCGGGTCACTAGCGTGCGGGCATGAGTCCCGTACGCCGTGCCGTGGCCGCCGACGCGGCCGAAGTGCTCCGCCTGCGTCAGGTGATGCTGGACGCGGTGGGCCGCCCGCCGTCCACCGACTGGCACGCCGACTCCCTGCCGACGCTGCGGGCGCGGCTCGCCGACCCGGACGGGGAGTTCGCCGCGTTCGTCGTCGACCACCCGGAGCGGCCGGACGCGCTGGCGGCGCTGGTGGTGGGCACGGTGGAGTACCGGATCGGGCGGGCCGGCAATCCGCGGGGGCTGACCGGGTACGTCTTCAGCGTCGCCACGGACCCCGGGGCGCGGCGTCGCGGTTACGCCCGCGCGTGCATGGAGGAGCTGCTGGAGTGGTTCCGCGAGCGGGGCGCCGGCCACGTCATGCTCAACGCCTCGCCGGAGGCCGAGCCGCTGTACGCGTCGATGGGGTTCACCCGGGACCCGGACCCCTCCATGCGGCTGCACCTGTGACCCGCTTAGGCTCACGGGCATGTCCTTGAAGAGCCTCGCGTCGATCGAGAACTGGCCCGTCCCCACCGCCGCGGCGGGTGCCGTACGCGCCGACGGCACGATCCTGGGCACCCACGGCCCCCTCGCGCACCGCTTCGCCCTCGCCTCCGTCACCAAGCCGCTCGCGGCGTACGCGGCGCTGGTCGCGTACGAGGAGGGCGCGGTCGAACTCGACGAGCCCGCAGGACCGCCCGGGTCGACGGTCCGCCACCTGCTGGCGCACACCTCCGGGCTGGCCTTCGACGAGCACCGGGTGACCGCCCCGCCCGGGGAGCGGCGGCTGTACTCCAACGCCGGTTTCGAGCAGCTCGGCGACCACATCGCGAAGGCGGCGGACATGCCGTTCGCCGAGTACGCACGCCAGGCGGTGCTGGAGCCGCTGGGCATGACGTCCACGACCCTGGACGGCTCTCCGGCGAAGGACGGCGTGTCCACGGTGGAGGACCTGCTCCGCTTCGCCGCCGAGGTCCAGGCCCCGCGCCTGCTGGACCCGCGCACGGTCGCCGAGGCGATGACGGTGCAGTACCCGGGCCGCAAGGGCGTGCTGCCGGGCTACGGCCACCAGAACCCCAACGACTGGGGCCTCGGCTTCGAGATCCGCGACGGGAAGTCCCCCCACTGGACGGGCGCCTCGTCCTCCCCCCGCACCTTCGGCCACTTCGGCCAGTCGGGCACGTTCCTGTGGATCGACCCGGACGCCGGACTCGCCTGCGTGGCCCTGACCGACCGCGCCTTCGGCCCGTGGGCGGTCGAGGCGTGGCCGGTGTTCACGGACGCGGTGCTGGCCGAGGCCTAGGCCATCTCCCAGACCAGCACCTCGGCCGGCGTCACCGCCACCGCGTCCACCCCTTCGGCGCCGGTGAGGCGGGCCGCGTCGCCCGCGTCGAGCTGCTCGGCGTCCAGGCGTACGGAACCCCGCACCACGTGCACGTACACGTACGCCCCGTCCGGCACCGCCGTCCGCTCCCCCGCTGCCAGGCGGCGGACGTGGAGCATCGCGCCGGCCTCCGGGACGGCGTACGGGGTGGAGTCGGCGATGCCGCGGACGATCTCGTAGGCGGGTTCGCCGCCGGGGGTGAGCGGGGCCAGCCACATCTGGACGAAGGTCAGGGGCGCGGGGCCGTCGTTGCGCTCGACGTGGCGGACGCCGGCCGCGGAGCTGAGGCGCTGGACGTCGCCGGCGCGGACGACCGTCTCGTGGCCGGCGGTGTCGCGGTGGGTCAGTTCGCCCTCGACCACCCACGTGACGATCTCGGTGTGGCTGTGCGGGTGCTCGTCGAAGCCGGCGCCGGGGGCGAGACGCTCCTCGTTGCAGGCGAGCAGAGCGCCGAAGCGGAGGTTGTCCGGGTCGTAGTGGGGGCCGAAGGAGAAGGCGTGGCGGGAGACGATCCCGGCTGCCGGATCACCGCCCGGGAAGCGCTCGTCGGCGCGGCGTACGTCCATCACGTCGTTCACCGTAGCCCCGGCGGCACACCCGCCCGTCCCGATAAGGCAGTCTTGTCCCCGTGCCCGAACCCGAAACCGGCAAGCCCGACGCCCCCACCCGGCCCGTCCACTCGCACACCGCGACCCTGAAGCGGCTGGAGCAGTCCGCCGGATCGCTCGCCGCGCAGGCCATCGCGCGGATGGACGAGACACTGCCGTGGTACCGGGCCATGCCACCGGAGAACCGTTCCTGGATCGGGCTGGTCGCCCAGGCGGGCATCGCCGCCTTCACCGAGTGGTTCCGGCACCCGGACGCCCCGCAGGCCATCTCCACCGACGTCTTCGGCACCGCGCCGCGCGAGCTGACCCGGGCCATCACGCTGCGGCAGACCGTGGAGATGGTGCGGACGACGATCGAGGTCATGGAGTCCGCGATCGACGAGGTCGCCGCTCCCGGGGACGAGTCGGTCCTGCGCGAGGCGCTGCTGGTGTACGCCCGGGAGATCGCCTTCGCGACCGCCCAGGTCTACGCGCAGGCCGCCGAGGCACGCGGTGCCTGGGACGCGCGGCTGGAGTCGCTGGTCGTGAACGCCGTGCTCAGCGGCGAGGCCGACGAGGGAGCCGTGTCGCGGGCCGCCGCCCTCGGGTGGAACTCGCCCGAGCACGTGTGCGTCGTGCTGGGCACCGCCCCCGACGGCGACTCCGAGCTGACCGTGGAGGCCATCCGGCGCGCGGCCCGGCACGCCAAGCTCCAGGTGCTGACCGGGGTGCTCGGGGACCGGCTGGTGGTGATCGCGGGGGGCAGCGACAACCCGCTCGCGGTGGCCAAGTCGCTGATCGGGCCGTTCGCCCAGGGCGCGGTCGTGGCCGGTCCCGTGGTGCCGGACCTGCTGGCCGCGACCCGGTCCGCGCAGGCCGCCGCGGCCGGGCTCAAGGCGTGCACCGCCTGGCAGGACGCTCCGCGCCCCGTGCTGGCCGACGATCTGCTGCCGGAGCGCGCCATCGCCTCCGACCCCTCGGCCCGCGAGCAGTTGGTGGAGGAGATCTACAGACCGCTGGAGGAGGCCGGTGCAGCCCTGCTCGAGACGCTCAGCGTCTATCTCGAACAGGCGAGCAGTCTCGAAGGCGCCGCCCGGATGCTCTTCGTTCACCCGAACACCGTGCGCTACCGGCTCCGACGTGTGACTGACGTCACCGGATGGTCACCCTCTGATGTACGGTCTGCGTTCACACTGCGGATCGCGCTCATCCTGGGGCGTCTGGCCGATGGAGATCCGCAACTCTAAGCTTTTGTCGGGGGTCCACAAAACCCCCTCCCGTTCTTCGTCCCTGTCCCCACGGGCGGCCGTGGCCGTCCTCAAGAGAGAGTGTGAGAGTGCTCGTACTCGTCGCTCCCGGCCAGGGCGCCCAGACGCCCGGCTTCCTGACTGACTGGCTCGCCCTGCCCGGCGCCGCTGACCGCGTCGCCGCCTGGTCCGACGCCATTGGACTCGATCTCGCCCACTACGGCACCAAGGCCGACGCGGACGAGATCCGAGACACGTCCGTGGCACAGCCGCTGCTCGTCGCGGCCGGAATCCTCTCGGCCGCGGCACTCGGTGACATCGCCGACCTCGCGCCCGGCGCCGTCGCGGGCCACAGCGTCGGCGAGTTCACGGCCGCCGCGTTCGCGGGCGTCCTCGACGACACGGCCGCGGTGTCCCTCGTACGCCGTCGGGGCCTGGCGATGGCCGAGGCCGCCGCCGTCACCGAGACCGGCATGTCCGCGCTGCTCGGCGGCGACCCCGAGGTGAGCGTCGCGCACCTGGAGAAGCTCGGTCTGACCCCGGCGAACATGAACGGCGCGGGTCAGATCGTGGCCGCCGGCACCATGGAGCAGCTGGCCGCGCTGAGCGAGGACAAGCCCGAGGGCGTGCGCAAGGTCGTCGCGCTGAAGGTGGCCGGCGCCTTCCACACGCAGCACATGGCGCCCGCCGTCGACAAGCTCGCGGAGGCCGCGAAGGCGCTGACGCCGGCCGACCCCAAGGTGACGTACGTCTCCAACAAGGACGGGCGGGCCGTCGCCTCCGGTGCCGAGGTGCTGGAGCGGCTGGTCGGCCAGGTCGCCAACCCGGTCCGCTGGGACCGGTGCATGGAGACGTTCCAGGAGCTGGGCGTCACCGCGCTGATCGAGGTGTGCCCGGGTGGCACGCTCACCGGGCTGGCCAAGCGCGCGCTGCCGGGCGTGAAGACGCTGGCCCTGAAGTCCCCCGCCGATCTCGACGCGGCCCGCGAGCTCGTCGCCGAGCACGCCCAGCAGGCCTGACAAGGAGCGCGAGAGCATGTCGAAGATCAAGCCCAGCAAGGGCGCCCCGTACGCGCGCATCCTCGGCGTCGGCGGTTACCGCCCGACGCGGGTCGTGCCGAACGAGGTGATCCTCGAGAAGATCGACTCGTCCGACGAGTGGATCCGCTCGCGCTCCGGCATCGAGACGCGGCACTGGGCGTCGCCCGAGGAGACCGTCGCGGCGATGTCGATCGAGGCCTCCGGCAAGGCCATCGCGGACGCCGGGATCGCCGCCTCGCAGATCGGCGCGGTGGTCGTCTCGACCGTGTCGCACTTCAGCCAGACCCCGGCCGTCGCGACCGAGATCGCGGACAAGCTGGGCACGGACAAGGCCGCCGCCTTCGACATCTCGGCGGGCTGCGCGGGATTCGGCTACGGCCTGACCCTCGCCAAGGGCATGGTCGTCGAGGGCTCGGCGGAGTACGTCCTGGTCATCGGCGTGGAGCGGCTCTCCGACCTGACCGACCTGGAGGACCGGGCCACGGCCTTCCTCTTCGGCGACGGCGCGGGCGCGGTCGTGGTCGGCCCCTCCCAGGAGCCGGCGATCGGCCCGACCGTCTGGGGCTCGGAGGGCGACAAGTCCGAGACGATCAAGCAGACGGTCTCCTGGGACCGGTTCGCGATCGGCGACGTCTCGGAACTGCCCCTCGACAGCGAGGGCAACGTGAAGTTTCCTGCGATCACGCAGGAGGGCCAGGCGGTGTTCCGCTGGGCCGTGTTCGAGATGGCGAAGGTCGCCCAGCAGGCGCTGGACGCGGCCGGGATCAGCCCGGACGACCTGGACGTCTTCATCCCGCACCAGGCCAACGTGCGGATCATCGACTCGATGGTGAAGACACTGAAGCTGCCGGAGCACGTCATGGTCGCCCGTGACATCCGCACCACCGGCAACACCTCGGCCGCCTCGATCCCGCTCGCGATGGAGCGGCTCCTGGCGACCGGCGAGGCGAAGAGCGGCGACACCGCGCTCGTCATCGGTTTCGGGGCGGGTCTCGTCTACGCCGCGACGGTCGTTACCCTCCCCTAGGCACTCCGTGCCGGATCATCCGGTCCGGGACGGAGACCAGCACCAACCCGCCGCCGACGCGGCGGGCCGCCACACCCTATGGAAACTACGAAGGAGCGCCATCATGGCCGCCACTCAGGAAGAGATCGTCGCCGGTCTCGCCGAGATCGTGAACGAGATCGCCGGCATCCCGGTTGAGGACGTCCAGCTGGACAAGTCCTTCACCGACGACCTGGACGTCGACTCGCTGTCCATGGTCGAGGTCGTCGTCGCCGCCGAAGAGCGCTTCGACGTCAAGATCCCGGACGAGGACGTCAAGAACCTCAAGACGGTCGGCGACGCGACCAACTACATCCTCAAGAACCAGGGCTGATCGACCGATCACGTCCCTGGGCTGACTGCCCCGCCACCCGGCGGTGGCGCCGTACGAATCCCGTATCCCGTTGGAGAAAGAATTCCCGTGAGCTCGACCAATCGCACCGTGGTCGTCACCGGTATCGGCGCAACCACACCGCTGGGTGGCGACGCAGCCTCTACCTGGGAAGGCCTGGTCGCCGGCAAGTCCGGCGTCAAGCCCCTGGAGCAGGAGTGGGCCGCCGACCAGGCGGTCCGCATCGCCGCACCGGTCGCCGTGGACCCCTCCGAGGTCATCCCGCGGCCCCAGGCCCGCCGTCTGGACCGCTCGGCCCAGTTCGCGCTGATCGCGGCGCAGGAGGCCTGGAAGGACGCCGGTTACTCCGGCAAGGCGGGCGAGAGCCCCGCCGAGGAGGGGGCGGCCCAGGTCGACCCCGACCGTCTCGGCGCGGTCATCGCCTCCGGCATCGGTGGCGTGACGACCCTCCTCGACCAGTACGACGTGCTGAAGGAGAAGGGCGTCCGCCGTGTCTCCCCGCACACCGTCCCCATGCTGATGCCCAACGGCCCCTCCGCCAACGTGGGCCTGGCCGTGGGCGCCCGGGCGGGCGTGCACACGCCCGTCTCCGCCTGCGCGTCGGGTGCCGAGGCCATCGGCTACGCCATCGAGATGATCCGTACCGGCCGCGCCGACGTCGTCGTCGCGGGTGGCACGGAGGCCGCGATCCACCCGCTGCCCATCGCCGCGTTCGGCAACATGATGGCGATGTCCAAGAACAACGACGACCCGCAGGGCGCCTCGCGTCCCTTCGACACGGGCCGTGACGGCTTCGTCCTCGGTGAAGGCGCCGGCGTCCTCGTCCTGGAGTCCGCCGAGCACGCCGAGGCACGCGGTGCCCGCGTCTACGCGGAGGCGGTCGGCCAGGGCATCTCCGCCGACAGCCACGACATCGTGCAGCCGGAGCCGGAGGGCCGCGGCATCTCGCACGCCCTGCAGAACCTGCTGGACCGCACCGACCTGGACCCGACCGAGATCGTGCACGTCAACGCGCACGCCACCTCGACGCCGGCCGGTGACATCGCCGAGCTGAAGGCGCTGCGCAAGGTCCTCGGCGACGACGTGGACCACATTGCGGTCTCCGGCACCAAGTCGATGACCGGTCACCTCCTCGGTGGTGCCGGCGGCGTCGAGTCCGTCGCGACCGTGCTCGCCCTGTACCACCGGGTGGCCCCGCCGACCATCAACGTCGAGAACCTCGACCCCGAGGCCGAGGCCGCGGCGGACATCGTCCGCGGCGAGGCCCGCAAGCTGCCCGTCGAGGGCCGGATCGCCGCGCTGAACGACTCGTTCGGTTTCGGCGGACACAACGTGGTGCTGGCCTTCCGCACGGTCTGAGCCGTACCCGTACGCAGCTGAAGGGCCCCCACCGGTCGGTGGGGGCCCTTCAGCTGCGTACGGGTACGGCGGCGGTCAGACCACCTGGTGGAGCCAGCGGACCGGGGCGCCCTCGCCCGCGTGGCGGAAGGACTCCAGTTCGTCGTCCCAGGGCTTGCCGAGGAGTTTCGCGATGTCGGACTCCAGGTCGGTCTCGCCGCTCCGGGAGCGGACCAGGGCGGCGCGCAGCCGGTCCTCGGGGACGAGGATGTCGCCGTGGATGCCGGTGACGGCGTGGAAGATGCCGAGGTCGGGGGTGCAGCTGTAGCGCTCGCCCTCCGCGTTCGCGGACGGTTCGGCGGTGACCTCGAAGCGCAGCAGCTGCCAGCCGCGCAGCGCGGAGGCGAGCTGGGAGGCGGTGCCGGCCCGGCCCTGCCAGGAGAACTCCGAGCGCCAGGTGCCGGGCGCGGCGGGCTGCCGGATCCAGTCCAGGCTCACGCGCGTACCGAGCACCCCGGCGACGGCCCACTCGACGTGCGGGCACAGCGCGCGCGGCGCGGAGTGCACGTACAGAACTCCACGTGTCGTCACCGGAACCTCCGGGCTGAGCGGGACATCTCGGAACGGGCGGAACGGCTGTGGCCGGGCGGGCCACGTTGAGGCCGAGGCTACCGTGCGCCGGGGCGCGGAGTGTGACGTACCGTCGGTCCCGGTGCCGACAAACCCCAGGTATTCACCCAGTAGGACGCTTGTACGGGTGTGAGCCGTTGCATCGCCGCTCGCGGGAACCCCCGCGCGGTGTCATGGGTTGAGGACACTGGAAGCACGAGGCGAGGGGTGGGAGCCGCATGGTTCAGGGGTCGGAGCAGGGTGCGCGGCGTGTCCGTCGCCGTTCGCGTGCCGCGCTCGCCGTGCTGACGGCCGCCGTCCTGGGCGTGACGGGCTGCGACGCCGTGGGTGGCGACGCCTCCCCCGGCCCGTCCGCCTCGGCCTCGAAGCGGACGAGTCCGGCCCCGGTCTGGGACACCAGCCCGGCGTCGGTCGCCGCCGTGGGGGACTCCATCACGCGCGGCTTCGACGCCTGCACGGTCCTGTCCGACTGTCCCGAGGTCTCGTGGGCGACCGGCAGCAGTGCCGAGGTCGACAGCCTCGCGGTGCGGCTGCTCGGGCAGGCCGGGGCGGCCGGGCGGAGTTGGAACTACGCGGTCACCGGGTCCCGGATGGAGGACCTGCCCGGGCAGATGACGCGGGCGGCGGCGCGCAGGCCGCAGCTCGTCGCGGTGATGGTCGGGGCGAACGACGCCTGCCGCGCCACCACCTCGGCGATGACCCCGGTGGCGGACTTCCGGGACCGGTTCGAGGAGGCCATGGCCACCCTGCGCGCGAAGCTGCCGAAGGCCCAGGTGTACGTGGCGAGCATCCCGGACCTCAAGCGGCTGTGGTCCGAGGGGCGCACCAACCCGCTGGGCAAGCAGGTGTGGAAGCTGGGCCTGTGCCCCTCGATGCTGGGCGACGCGGACGCCCTGGACGCGGCGGCGACGCAGCGCCGCAACACCGTGCGGGACCGGGTGCGGGCCTACAACGACGTGCTGCGGGACGTCTGCGCGAAGGACCGCCGGTGCCGCACCGACGGCGGTGCGGTGCACCAATTCCGGTTCGGCACCGACCAGTTGAGCCGCTGGGACTGGTTCCACCCGAGCGTGAGCGGCCAGGCCCGGCTGGCGGAGATCGCGTACCGCGCGGTGACCGCGAAGAAGCCCTGAAACCGCCCTGACCTGCGGGTGTCCTAGAGTTCCGCACATGAGCGAACTCTTCGGCACACTTTCCGACGGCACCCCCGTCCACCGCTGGACCCTGGAGCGGGCCGGAGTACGGGTCCGGGTCCTGTCGTACGGCGGGATCGTGCAGTCGGCCGAGGTCCCGGACCGGGACGGCCACACCGCCGACGTGGTGCTGGGGTTCGCGGACCTGGACGGCTATCTGGCCCACCCGGGGCCGTACTTGGGCGCGCTCGTCGGGCGGTACGCCAACCGGATCGCGGGCGGCCGTTTCCCGCTGGACGGGCGGACGTACACGACGGTGCGCAACGAGGGGCCGAACTCGCTGCACGGCGGCGAGCGGGGCTTCGACCAGCGTGTGTGGGACGTGGAGCCCGTCGGGGACGGCGGACACGGCGTCCGGCTCAGCCGGGTCAGCCCGGACGGCGAGGAGGGCTTCCCCGGCCGGGTGGAGATCTCGGTGACGTACACGCTGGACGGGTCGGGCGCGCTGCGGATCGCCTACGAGGCGGTGACGGACGCGCCGACCGTGCTGAACCCGACCAACCACAGCTACTTCAACCTCGCCGGCTCCGGCCACGCGGGCGGCCACGAGCTGCGGCTGGACGCCTCCCGGATCACGCCGGTCGACGCCGCGCTGATCCCGACGGGCGAACTGCGGGACGTGACGGGCACGCGCTTCGACTTCCGGCGGGCGCGCGAGGTCGGTTCGGGCTTCGACCACAACTTCGTCCTGGACAAGGGGGTGACGGACACGGCCGTGGAGGTCGCCGAGCTGTCCGACCCGGTGTCGGGGCGGGTGCTCACGGTGTCGACGACCGAGCCGGGCCTCCAGCTCTACACCGCCGACCACCTGGGCGAGCCCTTCGCGCCCGGCGCGGGCGTCGCGCTGGAGACGCAGCACTTCCCGGACTCCCCGAACCGGCCGGAGTTCCCCGGCACGGTGCTGCGGCCGGGTGAGGTGTTCCGCTCGGAGACGGTGTACGGCTTCTCGGCGCGGTGACCCGTGCCCGCGGGCCGGCCCGGCGAGCCCCGGCCCGGCCGTCAGGTTCCGGGCCGGGGCTGTCCGCGGGGGGACGCCGTCTGGAGGCGTCCCGGTTCAGACGGTAATCGTCGCGGTGATCCGACGGTCCTCGATCGAGCGTCCGCTCACGAGTTCGTACGAACCCTTCACAAACGCCCACGAGCCGGTCGCCCCGTCCACGACCTCGGCGTCGGTGGACATGCCGGGCACCTTCGGGGCTTCCTCGCCCTCCTCGGCGAGGTCGTGCCGTAGCGCACGCCCCTTCCGTCACGCGATACTGCCGCCGTCCGGCAGCGCACCCCACGGCGACGGAAGGACCTGGACTCCCTTGACACACCTACGCGTTCGGACCGGCGTACTCGGACTGGCCCTGGTGGCGGGGCTGGTGGCCCCGGCGACGGCCACGGCGGCTCCCCCGGCCCCCTCCCCCGCCTCCGCCCCCACCGTCGAGGAACGGCGCCTCGACGGGGAGGTGCCCCGCGAGATCCTGCGGCGCTCCGGGTTCGCCGGGGTGGCGCCGGCGTTCGCCCGCGGGCTCGACCGGGCGGACTCCTACCGGGAGGCCCGCTGGGTCGTCGCCCGCGAGGGCACCGCGCTGTGGCGGCGGGCCGTGGACCGGGCGCAGGGGCGCGGGCCGGCGCGCGGGGACCTCAGCCGGGACGACGACCGCCCGCTGTACTGGGCGCGCCTCGGGATGACGCGGGAACTGCGCGCCTGGGCGCCCGGCTTCCGGCTGTCCGAGGGGCGGCGGGCGGCGCTGCTCGACGTGCTGGAGCAGGCCTCCCGCGGCCAGAGCGACCTGCGGCTGCCCCGCGGTGAGCGGGACGAGGGCACCAGGCGGGTCCTGCTGACCGGCTTCGACCCCTTCACCCTCGACCGTGACATCCGGATCTCCAACCCCTCCGGCGCCGCCGCGCTCGCCCTGGACGGCACGGTGATCGACACACCGGACGGGCCCGCGCGCGTGGAGACGGCCGTGTTCCCGGTGCGCTGGCGGGACTTCGCCGAGGGGGCGGTGGAGCGGGCGCTGCGGCCGCACCTGCCGCGGGTGGACCTGTTCACGACCGTGAGCCAGGGGCGGGTCGGGCGCTTCGACGTGGAGCGGACCAACGGGGCCTGGCGGGGCGGTTTCGCGGACAACGAGAACGTCTCCCGCACGGAGACGGTGCCCGTCGCCGACCCCGCCACGCAGCCGCAGTGGACGACGACCACGCTGCCCTACGGGGCGATCACGGCCGCGGACACCGGGCGCTTCCCCGTGTACGACAACACGAGTGTGACCGAGATTCCGGCGGGCGCCACCGAGCCGGTCGTACGGCCCGAGGGGCCCACGCCCGGGTCGACGGCCCGCGCGGGGGGCGGCGGGGACTACCTGTCCAACGAGATCGCCTACCGGGCGACGCTGCTGCGGGACCGGCTCGGCCTGCACGCCACGCTGCCGGGCGGGCACGTGCACACCCCGGTGCTTCAGTTCGGCGCCGGGAACACCGATCCGGCGACCGGGGCGGTCACCGATCCCGCGTTCGTGCGCAACCGGCTGGACATCGTGGCGCAGGTGCGGGCGATCGTGGCCGCGGCGGTCAGTGCGCCGGGGCCGGACCGGGGCTGACCGCCGGGTCCGTGGAGCCGCCGTCGGAGCGGTCGCCGTCGCCGTCGCGGGTCTCCTCGCCCAGCAGCTCGCGGGCGAGGAGGGTGGCGCCGGCGACCGCGCCCGGCATCAGGAAGACCGCGACGAACGGCACCAGGAAGGCCACGCCGAGCGGCGTGCCGAAGCCCCAGACCAGCCTCTTGCGGGAGCGCAGGAGGACAAGGCGGTCACGGAGTCGGACCCCGCGGCGCTGGAGGGCGACGGAGGTCAGTTCCTCGGTGAGGAAGAAGCCGGTGACGAAGAAGCCGATCACCGGGACCACCGTCTGCCCGATGAGCGGGATGAAGCCGAGGGCGAAGAGCAGCACGCCCCATCCGAGGGCGCGGACGAGGATCCGGAGGCTGTCGCGGCCCGAGATCCACAGCTCGCGCATCAGCGGCAGGTTCGACTCGGGGGTGGTGCCGTCCGGGGAGACGTCGCGGTCGACCCGCTCGGAGAGGCTCTCGTAGAACGGCTGGCCCACCAGCAGCGTGACGGCGGTGAAGGTGAGGACGGCCAGCAGCAGGGCGAGGGCGAACAGGACGGCGGTGAGGAAGCCGCGGAAGAGTCCGGGCCAGGGGCTGGACCAGTCGTCGGCGAAGGGGGTCGCCCAGGCCACGAAGTCGGTGCCCCACAGGGCCAGTCCGACCAGTGCCGCCGCGTACAGGACCATGGTGATCAGACCCGGCAGGAGGCCGAAGCCGTAGCTCCTGCCGTGCCGGGCCACCCATCGCTGGCCCTTCATCAGATGACCGAAACCCGCCCCGAGATCGCGCATGGGCGGAACTCTACCGGGCACCGTCACACCGGCCCGGGGGACGGCCCGGAGGCCGCACCCCGTGGTCCCGGGTCGGGCCTTCGGCCCGTCCGTGCCGGACGGCCCCGGTCAGACGAGCGTCACCGTGATGTTGCCGCGGGTCGCCTTCGAGTAGGGGCAGACCTGGTGGGCCTTCTCCACCAGCGACCGCGCGGTGGCGGCGTCCACGGACGGGATCTCGGCGGAGATCTCGACGATGATGCCGAACCCGTCGTCGTTCTTGCCGATGCCGACCTTCGCGGTGACGGTCGAACCGGTGACGTCGGCGCCCTCCTGGCGGGCCACGACGGCGAGCGCGCCCTGGAAGCAGGCGCTGTACCCGGCGGCGAAGAGCTGCTCCGGGTTGGTGCCGGCGCCGCTGCCGCCCATCTCCTTGGGCGGGTTCACGACCACGTCGAGCTTGCCGTCATCGGTGGCCACCCGGCCGTCACGGCCGTTCTCGGCGGTGGCTACGGCGGTGTAGAGGACCTCGGACTGCTGAATCGGCATTGCGGTTGTCTTCCTCCTCGGTCCGCCGTGACTCGCGCCCACGATCACGACGGATTTCGGAAAGACGCTACCGCATGCCGGAAAGTCCGGGAAGGGCACTCCCGCGCGAGGCCGGCGCCGGGTGCCCGTCGCCGGCCTCGGGGGCCTCGCTCGGGGGCCTCAGAGCTTGACGATCATCTTGCCGGTGTTGTCGCCGCGCAGGACGCCGAGGAAGGCCTCCAGGTTGTTCTCGATGCCCTCGACGACCGTCTCGCGGTACTTGAGCTCACCGGAGGCGACCCAGGGGCCGACCTCCTGGACGAACTGCGGCTGGAGGTCGTAGTGGTCGCCGACCAGGAAGCCCTCGATCCGGCCGCGGGTCTGGATGAGACGGGCGAGGTTCTTCGGGCCCGGGGCGGGCTGGGTGTTGTTGTAGACGGAGATCGCGCCGCAGATCGCGATGCGGCCGTCCCGGTTGAGGGACCCGATGGCCGCCTCCAGGTGATCGCCGCCCACGTTGTCGAAGTAGACGTCGACCCCGTCCGGGGCGGCGGTGCGCAGCTGCTCGCTCACCGGGCCGTCCTTGTAGTTGAAGGCGGCGTCGAAGCCGTACTCGTCGACGAGCAGCTTCACCTTCTCGTCGGAGCCGGCGGAGCCGATGACCCGGGAGGCGCCCTTGAGCTTCGCGATCTGGCCCACCTGGCTGCCGACGGCACCGGCGGCGCCGGAGACGAACACCGAGTCGCCCTCCTTGAAGGCGGCGGTGCGCAGCAGACCGGCGTACGCGGTGAGCCCCGTCATGCCGAGCACACCGAGGTACGTCGACAGCGGCGCCGCCTGCGGGTCCACCTTGACCGCGTTCCTCGCGTCCACGGCGGCGTACTCGCGCCAGGCGAAGAAGTGCAGGACGTGGTCGCCCACGGCGAGGCCCTCGGCGTTGGAGGCGACGACCTCGCCGACCGCGCCGCCCTGCATGGGCTTGCCCAGCTCGTAGGGGGCGACGTAGGACTTGGCGGCGCTCATGCGGCCGCGCATGTACGGGTCGACGGAGACGTACAGGTTGCGCACCAGGACCTGGCCCTCGCCCGGGGTGGGCAGCTCCGCCTCGACGAGGGCGAAGTCCTCGGGCTTGGGCCAGCCGACCGGGCGGCTGAGCAGGTGCCATTCGCGGTTGACGGTGGGGAGGGCGGGGGAGTCGGTCATGAGGGCGCCTTTCCGGTGGTCGGGGATCACAGGCGATGTTTCAGCCTCTGAAACAACCATGCGTCTGAACATTTCACCTTGTCAAACAAATGGGTACCCTGGTTTCCATGGCCACACCACGCGACACCGCCCGCCGACCCGACGCGCTCACCCTGGAAGTCGTCGAGCTGATCGGCGAGGTCGTGGCCCGTTTCCACGCCGACTACGAGGAGGCGGCCGCCGAACGCGCCCTGACCGGGGCGCAGGCCAAGCTGCTCAGCCTGCTGTCGCTGGAGCCGCTGCCGATGCGGAAGCTGGCCCAGAAGCTGAAGTGCGAGCCGTCGAACGTCACGGGGATCGTGGACCGGCTGGAGGCGCGGGGCCTGGTCGAGCGCCGCCCCGACCCCGCCGACCGGCGCGTGAAGGTCGCGGCGGCGACGGAGGAGGGCCGCCGGGTGGCACGGGGCCTGCGCGAGTCCCTGCGCTTCGCCCGGGAGCCGCTGGCGGGACTGTCGGACGGGGAACGGATCGCTCTGCGGGACGCGCTGCGGAGGATGCTGCGGGACTGAGCGGGGGGCGCGCGTTCACGGAGGCCGACGCACGGCGCGCGGCGGTGGTCGCCGGTGACCGGCGCCGCCGGGACGCCCGTTCGGCGGCGGAGGGCGGCGCGGTCCCAGGGCGTGAGCCCCTAGGTGCACCACCACAGGAAGCGGTCGCACGTCTCCGTCGGGGTCGGGGCCGGGGTCGTCGGTGCCGGGGTGGGGGTCGCGGCCGGGGGCGGGTCGTTCGGGGCCGAGGACGGGGGCGGCGTGTTCTCCGGCTCCGGGGGCGTGGGCGCGGACGGGTCCTCTTCCGTGTCCGGCGTCCGCGGGTTCTCCGCCCGGGGGGACCCCGACGACGACTCCGACTCCGATGCCGACGCCGAGGCCGAGGAGGAGGAAGAGGAAGAGGCTTCGGGGGACGGCGTGCCCGAGGGGGGCGTCGTTCCCGACGTGCCGTCGACCGGTGCGGCCGAGGTCTCGCCCACCTCGCGGGTCACCCCGCCGTCCGTCGTCTCGTCCCCGGCGGCCGCCGGTGTCGCCGGGGAGCCCGGGGCGTCCAGGCCGAGTTCCGCGAGGCTCAGACCGCCGGCCGCCAGGACGAATCCCGCGGCGACGAACAGGGTCCGGCGACGTCGGCGGCGGTGGGCGGCGGCCTTGCGGTCGCGGCGGCCGGCCCGGCCGCCGGTGAAGGCGTCGTCCGGGGTGCCGTCGGGGGTGCCGGCCGACGGGTCCGTCTCCTCGGCGGCCGGCGGTACGGGCGCCGTGTGCCGCGCGTACCCCGGGGCCTCCGCGGGACCCGCGTACGGCGTCCGCACCGGCAAGTGGGGCTCGGGCGGGTGGAGTTCACCGGCAGGGGTGCCGCACCCCGGGCAGGCGAGGGCGCCGTTGAGGTGCCGTCGGCACGGGAGGCAGTAGTCCATGACGCGGGAAGGTTAAGTTCCGCAACAGCGGTGTTCCTAGAGGCCGCCGTGAAGGTTGTGTGGGGAAGCGGTCCGGGCCGTTCCGCGCCGCCTCGGGAAACTGCCGAAACCGTTATGTGTCCGACCCATTGACACCTCCGCCGCCCCCTCCTTACTGTCACGCCAGCATTTCGAACGAGTGACGAAATATCGAACACAGCGAGGGGCAACCGCCGTGCGCATCACCGGAATCAGCACACACGTGGTCGGGACGCCGTGGCGCAACCTGACCTACGTCCAGGTGCACACCGACGAGGGCATCACCGGAGTCGGCGAGACCCGGATGCTGGGGCACACCGACGCTCTCCTCGGCTACCTGAAGGAAGCCGAGGCCAACCACATTCTCGGATCGGACCCGTTCGCTGTCGAGGACCTGGTCCGCCGCATGAAGTACGGCGACTACGGCCGGGCGGGCGAGATCGTGATGTCCGGTATCGCCGTGGTGGAGATGGCGTGCTGGGACATCAAGGGCAAGGCCCTCGGGGTCCCGGTCTGGCAGCTCCTCGGCGGCAAGGTCACCGACAAGGTCAAGGCGTACGCCAACGGGTGGTACACGACCGAGCGGACCCCGGAGGCGTACCACAAGGCCGCACAGGGGGTCATGGAGCGCGGGTACCGGGCGCTGAAGATCGACCCGTTCGGCACCGGGCACTTCGAGCTGGACCAGCAGCAGACGCACTACGCCGTCTCGCTGATCGAGGCCGTGCGGGACGCCATCGGGCCGGACGCCGAGCTGATGCTGGAGATGCACGGCCGCTTCTCACCCTCCACCGCCGTCCGGCTCGCGCGTGAACTCGCGCCCTTCAAGCCGGCCTGGCTGGAGGAGCCGGTGCCGCCGGAGAACCTCAAGGCGCTGCGGAAGGTCGCCGAGAAGGTCGACATCCCCGTCGCCACCGGTGAGCGCATCCACGACCGGATCGAGTTCCGCGAGCTGTTCGAGGACCAGTCCGTGGACATCATCCAGCCCGACGTCGGCCACATCGGCGGCATCTGGGAGACCCGCAAGCTCGCCGCCACCGCCGAGACCCACTACACGCTGGTCGCCCCGCACAACGTGGGCGGGCCGGTGCTCACCGCGGCCTCCCTCCAGGTCGGCTTCACCTCCCCGAACTTCAAGATCCTGGAGCACTTCAACGACTTCGCCGACGCGGAGATCAAGAAGGTGGTCAAGGGCGCCCCGCAGGTGGACCCGGAGGACGGGTGCTTCCACCTGTCCGACGCCCCCGGCCTCGGCGTCGAGCTGGACACCGACGCGGCGGCCGAGTTCCCGCAGCAGCAGGCCCGGTTCGACCTGTGGGCCGAGGGCTGGGAGCAGCGCAAGCCGAAGGGGACCGGGGCATGAGCGGCGCGGTCGTCGTCGACGCGCCGGGCGAGCACCGGATCGTGCCGCACGAGCCGCGCGAGCCCGGTCCCGGTGAGGCCCTGGTCCGGGTGCACGCGGCCGGGATCTGCGGCAGCGACCGCGAGGTGTACCAGGGCAACCGCCCCGAGGGGTACGTGCGTTACCCGCTCACCCCCGGCCACGAGTGGTCCGGGACCGTGGAGCGGGTCGGCGCGGGAGTCCCCGCCGGCCTGGTCGGGCGCGGGGTCGTCGGTGAGGGGTTCCGCAACTGCCAGGTCTGCGACCGCTGCCACGCGGGCGAGACGACGCTGTGCACGGCCGGGTACGAGGAGACGGGCTTCACCGAGCCCGGGGCCATGGCGCCCACCCTCACGCTGCCCGCCCGGCTCCTGCACGTCCTGCCGGACGGCGCCGACCTCACCGCCGCCGCCCTGCTGGAGCCCGCCGCCTGCATCGCCGCCGCCGCGCTCAAGGCGAACGCCCGCCCCGGCGAGCGGGTCGCGGTCGTCGGCACCGGGACCCTCGGCATGTTCGCCGTGCAGTTCCTGCACGCCGCGTCCCCGGGCGAGCTGCTGGTCGTCGGGACGCGCGGGGACCGGGAGGCGCTGTCGCGGCGGTACGGCGCGAGCGACTTCCGGACCAAGGACCAGCCCCTCCCCGACGACTTCGACGTCGTCATCGAGACCGCCGGGTCCGCCGACGCGGCCCGCACCGCCGCCGCGCTGCTCCGCAGGGGCGGGCGTCTGGTCCTGACCGGCATCCCCGCCCCGGGCGCCGACGGGCTCGACCCCACCGACCTCGTGGTGCGCCAGCTGGAGGTGCACACCGTGTTCGGGGCGCCACCGGACGCCTGGGCGCACACCGTGCGGGTCTTCGCGGCCGGCCTGCTCGACCCGGGGCCGCTGGTGACGCACGAGCTGCCGCTCGACGGGTTCGCCGAGGCCATCGAGCTGGTGGGGTCCGGCGACCCGAAGGTCGGCAAGGTGCTGCTGCGTCCCTGACCCCGCCCCCCGAGCCGTACGCCGGTACGGGGGCGACCTGACGGTCCCCGTACCGGCGTACCCCCATCCGCACGGGCTTCCCGTCCCCAGAGACGCGAACCCCGTCCGAAATACCGAACATTAAGGACAGCTTGTGACCGACGCTTCCGCCAAGGCCGCCGCACGCAGGCCCGGCGAGCAGGCGCTCGCCGCGCTCGGCCTGGCCGCGCCCGCCCCGGACCCCGCCGACGCCTCGCCGCACTCCTTCCCGGGCGGCGGCCGCTGGCGCACCGAGATCCCGTCCGTCGAGGGTCCCGAGGCGCTGGGGGTGGTGCTGAAGGAGTCCTCGCGGCTGGACGTGCCGATCCACCGGATCAGCCAGGGCAGCGGCGTGTGGATGCTGACCGACGCCGAGATCACCGAGATGGTCGAGGCCACCGCCGAACGCGACATCGAGCTCTGCCTGTTCACCGGCCCGCGCGGCACCTGGGACATCGGCGGCTCCACCCGGACCGACTCGGGCGGCGCGGGTCTGCGGGCACGCGGCCACGACGCGGTCGCCGGGTGCGTCGAGGACGCCGTGCGTGCCACGGAGCTGGGCGTCAAGTGTCTGCTCGTCGCCGACGAGGGTGTGCTGTGGACGCTGCACCGGGCGCGCGCCGCCGGCCTCCTCCCGGCCGGCACCACGCTCAAGCTCTCCGCGCTCGTGGGGCCGGTCAACCCGGCCTCGTACGCGGTCTACGAGCGGCTCGGCGCCGACTCCATCAACGTGCCCAGCGACCTGACGACGGATCACCTGACCGAGATCCGGCGGGTTTCGGCCGCGCCCATGGACATGTACATCGAGGCTCCCGACGACCTCGGCGGCTATGTGCGGATGTACGAGGTGGCCGAGCTGATCCGGCGCGGAGCCCCGCTGTACCTGAAGTTCGGTCTCTCCAAGACCCCCGGGATCTACCCGTACGGCCACCACTTGAGGGAACTGACGCTGGCCACCGCGAAGGAGCGGGTGCGGCGCGGCCGGCTGGCGCTGGACCTGCTCGCGCGGCACGGGGCGGACGGGGACATGGCTCCGCTCGGCTCGCGGGAACCGGGCCCGCTCCACCGGTTCGAGATCTCGTCATAACGTTCCGGAAACGTGCTTCACAAAAGAAGACACGACCGCGCACAATCCCACACACACCTGTCATCGGTCGATCCACCCTCAGCTCTTCGCGGGTCGGCACCACCCGACCGAACCCTGCACCCACATCAAGGATGATGACCATGCGCAACCGCAGAGCCGCACTCGCCGCGATGGCCTCCGCCGCCTCCCTCGCCCTCACGCTGACCGCCTGCGGCCAGAGCGGGGAGGGCGGCAGCGAGGAGGACAAGGGCGGTGCCGACGGCGGCACGATCGGCATCGCGATGCCGACCAAGTCCTCCGAGCGCTGGATCGCCGACGGCGCCAACGTCGAGAAGGAGCTGAAGGCCAAGGGGTACGAGACCAAGCTCGTCTACGGCGAGGACGACCCGGACCAGCAGGTCTCCCAGATCGAGAACATGATCACCCAGGGCGTGGACGCCCTGATCGTCGCCGCGATCGACAACAAGTCGCTCAACAACGTGCTCCAGCAGGCCAAGGACGCCGACATCCCGGTCATCTCCTACGACCGGCTGATCCTCGGCACGGAGAACGTCGACTACTACGCCTCGTTCGACAACGAGAAGGTCGGCGAACTCCAGGGCGGCTACATCGTCGACAAGCTCGGTCTGAAGGCGGGCAAGAAGGGCCCCTTCAACGTCGAGCTGTTCGCCGGCTCCAACGACGACAACAACACCAAGTACTTCTTCCAGGGCGCGATGAACGTCCTGAAGCCCTACATGGACAAGGGCGAGGTGGTCGTCCGCTCCAAGCAGACCGCCCTCAACCAGGTCACCACCCTGCGCTGGGACGGCGGCACCGCGCAGAAGCGCATGGACGACCTGCTCACCTCCAGCTACCGCAGCGCCCGGGTCGACGCGGTGCTCTCGCCGTACGACGGCATCTCCATCGGCATCCTGTCGGCCCTCAAGTCGGACGGCTACGGCTCCAAGGCCAAGCCGATGCCCGTCGTCACCGGCCAGGACGCCGAGGTCGCCTCGGTGAAGTCGATCATCGCGGGCGAGCAGACGCAGACCGTCTACAAGGACCTGCGCCAGCTCGCCAAGGTCGCCTCCAACATGGTCGACGCGGTCCTGAACGACAAGAAGCCCGAGACCAACGACACCAAGTCCTACGACAACGGCGCCAAGGTCGTCCCCGCCTACCTGCTCCAGCCGGTCAGCGTGGACAGGACCAACTACGAGAAGGAGCTCGTCGACGGCGGCTACTACACCGCCGACGACCTCAAGTAGCCGGGCCCTCTCAAGGATTGGAAGGCACGACCATGGCGGGACCCGTCCTGGAAATGCGCTCGATCGTCAAGACCTTTCCCGGTGTCAAAGCGCTGTCGGACGTCACGCTGACCGTCCGCCAGGGCGAGGTCCACGCCATCTGCGGGGAGAACGGCGCCGGGAAGTCGACCCTGATGAAGGTGCTCTCCGGCGTCCATCCGCACGGCAGCTACGAGGGGGACGTCCTCTTCGAGGGCGAGACCTGCCGGTTCAAGGACATCCGGGCGAGCGAGCAGCACGGCATCGTGATCATCCACCAGGAGCTGGCGCTGGTGCCGTATCTGTCCATCGCGGAGAACATCTTCCTCGGCAACGAGCACGCCAAGCGCGGACTGATCAACTGGAACGACACCCTCAGGCACGCCACCGAACTGCTGCGCCGGGTCGGTCTGGACGAGCACCCGGAGACCCGGGTCGCCGACATCGGCGTCGGCAAGCAGCAGCTGGTGGAGATCGCCAAGGCGCTCTCCAAGAAGGTGAAGCTGCTCATCCTCGACGAGCCGACCGCGGCGCTCAACGACGAGGACAGCGGCAAACTCCTCGACCTGATCCTCCAGTTGAAGGACCAGGGCATGACCTCGATCATCATCTCGCACAAGCTGAACGAGATCCGCCGGGTCGCCGACTCGGTCACGATCATCCGCGACGGGCAGTCCATCGAGACGCTCGACGTGAAGGCGGCGGAGACGACCGAGGACCGGATCATCAGCGGGATGGTCGGCCGGGACCTGGAGAACCGCTTCCCGGACCGGACCCCCCACCACCCGGAGGAGGGCAGCGCGCCCGCCCTGGAGATCCGCAACTGGACCGTGCACCACCCCATCGACCAGCAGCGCAAGGTCGTCGACGACGTCTCGATCGAGGTGCGGCGCGGCGAGATCGTCGGCATCGCCGGGCTCATGGGCGCGGGCCGCACGGAACTCGCGATGAGCGTCTTCGGCCGCACCTACGGCCGGTACGCGGGCGGCACGGTCCTGAGGGACGGCGCCGAGATCCGTACGAAGACCGTCCCGGAGGCGGTCGGGCACGGCATCGCGTACGTCACCGAGGACCGCAAGCACTACGGCCTCAACCTCATCGACACCATCAACCGGAACATCTCGCTGACCGCGCTGGGCAAGGTCGCCAGGCGAGGGGTCGTCGACGAGCACGGGGAGCGGCAGGTCGCCGAGGGCTTCCGCAAGTCCATGAACATCAAGGCGCCGACCGTCTTCGAGCCGGTGGGCAAGCTGTCCGGCGGCAACCAGCAGAAGGTCGTCCTCAGCAAGTGGATCTTCGCGGGTCCCGAGGTGCTGATCCTGGACGAGCCCACGCGCGGTATCGACGTGGGCGCCAAGTACGAGATCTACACGGTCATCGACCAGCTGGCCGCCCAGGGCAAGGCGGTCGTCTTCATCAGCTCCGAACTGCCGGAGCTGCTCGGTATGTGCGACCGCATCTACACCATGGCCGCGGGCCGGCTGACGGGTGAGTTCTCGCGGGCCGAGGCCTCGCAGGAAGCGCTGATGCGTCGGATGACGAAGGACAAAGAGGTAACCCGATGAGCACGGACGTGACCGCCAAGACGCCGGCCCCCGCGCCGTCCGGCCGGGGCGGGTCGGCCGCCGGGGACGGACTGCTGCGGCTGATGCTGGACGGCATGCGCCGCAACATGCGGCAGTACGGCATGCTGATCGCCCTCGGCCTGATCGTGGCGCTGTTCGCGGTGTGGTCGGACGGCGACCTGCTGCTGCCGCGCAACGTCTCCAACCTGGTGCTGCAGAACAGCTACATCCTGATCCTCGCGATCGGCATGATGCTCGTCATCATCGCGGGCCACATCGACCTGTCGGTCGGCTCGCTGACCGCGTTCATCGGCGCGATGGCCGCGGTGCTGATGGTCGAGAACAACCTGTCCTGGCCCGTCGCGGTGGTGCTGTGCCTGGCCATCGGCGCCGTCGCGGGCGCGGTGCAGGGATTCTTCATCGCCTATCTCGGCATACCGTCGTTCATCGTGACCCTCGCGGGCATGCTGCTCTTCCGCGGTCTCACCGAGATCTTCCTGGAGGGCCAGACCCTCGGCCCGTTCCCGAAGGACCTGCAGGAGATCGCCAACGGCTTCCTGCCCGAGGTCGGCCCGGACACCAACTACCACAACCTCACGCTGCTGCTGGGCTTCGCGCTGATCGCGTTCGTGGTGTACCAGGAGGTCCGCGACCGCAAGCGGCAGCAGGAGTTCGCGCTCGAGGTGCTGCCGGCCAAGATGTTCCTGCTCAAGCTGGTCGCGCTGGTCGCCGCCGTCCTCGTGGTCACGCTGCTGCTGGCCAGCTACAAGGGCGCCCCGATCGTGCTGCTCATCCTGGGCGCGCTGGTCGTCGGCTTCGGCTACCTGATGCGCAACGCGATCATCGGCCGCCACATCTACGCCATCGGCGGCAACCTGCCCGCGGCCAAGCTGTCGGGCGTGAAGGACAAGAAGGTCACCTTCCTGGTCTTCCTGAACATGGGCATGCTCGCGGCCCTGGCGGGTCTGGTCTTCGCCGCCCGCTTCAACGCGGCCTCTCCCAAGGCCGGTCTCAACTTCGAGCTGGAGGCCATCGCCGCCTCGTTCATCGGCGGCGCGTCGATGAGCGGCGGTGTCGGCACGGTCCTCGGCGCGATCATCGGCGGTCTGGTCCTGGGCGTGCTGAACAACGGCATGAACCTCGTCGGCATCGGCACCGACTGGCAGCAGGTCATCAAGGGCGCTGTGCTGCTGGCGGCCGTCGGCTTCGACGTGTGGAACAAACGCAGGGTCGGTTCGTAGGTCCCCCGGGCCCCGCCGACCGAGGCGGGGCCCGCTTCTTTCCCGGAAGTACAGGAGCCCGCACATGGAACTGAGCAGACGCACGGTCATCGCATCAGCAGCAGCCGCCGGCCTCGCCGCCTCCGCGGCCGGCGGCACGGCACACGCCACGGGAGGCAGGAAGCCGGTGAAGGAGCTCTTCGGCAGGCTCGCCGACGGCACGAAGGTGCACCGCTGGTCGCTGGAGAACGGCGGCACGCGGATGAAGGTGCTGTCCTACGGCGGAGTCGTCCAGTCCCTGGAGGTCCCCGACCGCCGGGGCCGGTACGCGAACGTCTCCGCGGGCTTCGACAACCTCGACGACTACGTGGCGTCCAGCCCGTACTTCGGCGCCCTCATCGGCCGCTACGGCAACCGCATCGGCCGCGGCCGCTTCACCCTGGACGGCAAGGCCCACCAGCTCTCCGTCAACGACGGCGAGCAGAGCCTGCACGGCGGCGCCCAGGGCTTCGACAAGCGGGTGTGGGACGTCGAGCCGTTCACCGCCGGCTCCGACGTCGGCCTGGTCCTGTACTACACCAGCGTCGACGGGGAGATGGGCTACCCGGGCACGCTCCGCTCGAAGGTGACGTACACCCTCACCCGACGCGGCGAGTGGCGCATCGACTACGAGGCCACCACCGACAAGGCCACCGTCGTCAACCTCACCAGCCACGTCTACTGGAACCTGGCGGGCGAGGGCAGCGGCACGATCGAGGACCACGAGCTGTCGATCGCGGCGTCCCGCTACACGCCCACCGACGCGGGACTGATCCCGACGGGCGAACTGGCGAAGGTGTCCGGCACGCCCTTCGACTTCCGCCGGGCCAAGACCGTCGGCCGGGACCTGCGCGACGCCCACCCGCAGTTGGTCACCGCCAAGGGCTTCGACCACAACTGGGTGCTGGACAAGGGCGTCACCGACCGTCCCGAGCACATCGCCACCCTGCGCGACCCGGCCTCCGGCCGCACCCTGCGCATCGCGACCGACCAGCCGGGCCTGCAGTTCTACTCGGGCAACTTCCTCGACGGCACCCTGACCGGCACCGGCGGCTCCCTCTACCGCCAGGGCGACGCCCTGTGCCTGGAGACGCAGCACTTCCCGGACTCGCCGAACCAGCCGTCGTTCCCCTCGACGGTGCTGCGGCCCGGGCAGACGTACCGGACGACGACGGTGCACTCGTTCGACGCGTGAGGCCGTCCGGCGGCGCGCGGGGGCGTGCGGGGGCGCACGAGGGACACACTTTCTTCACACGCGTTGAACAGTGTCACTCCGTCCCCCGTATGTAGGGGCGGCCCGCGCTCCCCCGCGGGCCCCCCACCGACGGAGGTCCACTTGTCCGGCAACGTCACCTCGCTGTTCCGCAGCACCGCGGCACACAGCCCGTCGATGGCGGCGCTGGCGCGGGAGAGCGGCGGGACGGGCGCCGGACCGGTGGACTTCTGCATCCCCTGCAACCCGTACTTCCCCACCCCTGCGATGTTCGACGAGATGGCCGCCCGGCTGCGCGACATCATCACGTACTACCCGAGCAGCGCCGACACCATCACCGCCGAGCTGTGCAGCCTGCTGCAACTGCCCCCGCAGTGCGTGGCGATGGGCAACGGCTCCACGGAGCTGATCACCTGGATCGACCATCTGCTGGTCCGCGAGTCCCTCGCCGTCCCCGTCCCCACCTTCGGCCGCTGGACCGACCAGCCGATGGAGACCGGCAAACGGGTCGACATGTTCCCGCTCCAGGAGTCCGGCGGCTTCGCCCTCGACCTCGCGCGTTACGCCGAGTTCGTCCGGGCCCGCGGCACCCGGGCGGTGGTGGTCTGCAACCCCAACAACCCCGACGGCGGCTATCTGCACAAGCAGGCGCTCGTGCAGTTCATGGACGCGATGGCCGACCGGGACCTGGTGGTGATCGACGAGTCCTTCCTGGAGTTCGCCGACGCGGAGGCGGAGCCCAGCGTGGTCCAGGAGGCGATGCTGCGGCCCAACGTCGTCGTCCTGCGCAGCCTCGGCAAGAACTTCGGCCTGCACGGCATCCGCTTCGGTTACCTGGTCGCCAACCCGGCGCTCGCGGGCCGGGTGCGCGCCATGCTCCCCAAGTGGAACCTCAACTCCTTCGCGGAGTATGTGGTGTTCATGCTGCGCGACCACGGGCCGGAGTACGCGCAGAGCCTGCACCAGGTCCGCCGGGACCGCCTGGAGATGTCCGGTCAGCTCTCGGCGCTCCCCGGTCTGACCGTCTACCCCTCCCAGGGCAACTTCCTCTTCGTGCGCCTGCCCGTGGGCGCCGAGGGCACCGTCGTCCGGGACCGGATGCTCACCGAGCACCGGGTCCTGGTCCGCGAGTGCGGCAACAAGATCGGTTCGTCCAGCCGCTTCCTGCGTCTCGTGGTGCGCCCCCAGGCCGACGTCCGTCGCCTGGTGTCCGGCCTGGAACAGGTGCTCTACGGGACCGGAAGGGGAGCCGCCGTGCCCGAGCCCGCCACAGGGACCGGTTACAGCTCGGGCACGGCGGTGGTGGACCGCCTGCTGAGCCAGACCGACGGCGCGGGCCTGCGGGCGCTCGCCGACGGTGGCTCCACCCCGGGACCGGCCGCCCCGGCGGCCCCCGGCACCGGCATGCCGCTCCCGGCCGCGGCGCCCGTCGCCCCGGCGGCGGCCGCCCTCGGCCCGATGCCGGTGCCGGCACCGCCGCCGCAGGTCCCGCAACCGGCGCCGGTCCCCCACCCGGCGCCGTACCCCGGGCCGGTGCCGGTCCCCCACCCGGCACCGGCCCCGCAGCCCGTGCCCGCCCCGGCTCCCGCGGCGGACCCCTACCCGGCACCCACCCCGCCCGGCGTCCCGGCCCGTGGCGGACTCACGGCCGCCCAGGTCCGGGGCACCAACGGGCTGGAGTCGGTACCGGCGACGGGCTGGCCGGCCCAGCAGAACTGGCCGAGCGCGGCGGGCATGGGCCGCACCGGATGAGGGCGCGGGGCCGGAGCGACGCGCCCTACACCGGGTCCAGTCGCCACTGCTGGCAGGCGTTGTTCAGCCAGGACCACTGCCGTACGTCGGCGGAGTCGGCGGTGGAGCAGTTCGCGACGTCGGCGACCTTGCCGGTGGCCCGGTTGACGATCCGGACGTGGCCGCTGTCGGTGGCGAGGAACCGGAACCGCTGACAGGTGTTGTCCAGCCAGGACCACTGCCGCAGGTCGGCGCCGTCGGCGGCCGAGCAGTCGGCGGTGTCCAGCACCTTCCCGGTGGCCGCGTTGAGCAGCCGGTGGGTGTCGTCGCCGAGGTCCTCCAGGCGCCAGCGCTGGTGGGCGCCGCCGTTGCAGGTGTACTGCCGCACGTCGGCCCCGTCCGCGGCCGAACCACCGGTCACCTCCAGGCACTTGCCGCTGTTGCGGTTGGTGACGGTGTACGTCCTGCGGACCGTGGACGGCTCTCCCGAAGGACCGGGCAGGGCGGCCCCCAGCCGGACGGGCGTACCCAGGTTCGGGGTGCCGTCGGCGTTCCAGGCGAACTTCTGCGCCCGTGCCGTACGCCCGTTGTCGCAGCCGTCGGTGGCGGCGTCGTTGGCGTGGTAGACGATCCAGCTCTCGGTGCCGTCCGGCGAGGTGAAGAAGCCGTTGTGACCCGGGCCGTAGACGCCGTTGCCGTCGCTGCGCTGGAAGAGGGGCGTGGGCTTCTTGGTCCAGGAGGACGCGGACGTCGGCGGGGACCCGGTCAGTTCGAGCTGCCCCAGCTTGTAGTCCGGGGTCCAGCAACCGCTCGCGGAGTAGACCAGGAAGGTCCTGCCGCCCCGCCGGAGGATCTCCGGCCCCTCGTTGACCGGGGCGCCGGAGCGTTCCCAGTCGTACGTCGGCGTGGACACGGTCGTGAAGGAGGAACTGACCGTGTACGGGTTGGACATGCGCGCGGCGACGATGTTCTGCGTCCCGTCGTGCGTGCTGCCGAAGAGGTAGAGCTGCCCGTCGATCGTGGCGACCGTGGGGTCGAGCATCCAGGCGGAGTTGAGCTGCCCCCGGTAGGTGTACGGCCCCATGGGGTCCGGGCCGGCGCTCTCCAGGACGTGGCTGCGCTGGGTCGGGTTGTAGTCGGTCACGTTCTGGCCGGCGACGTAGTACAGGTACCAGCGCCCGTTCAGGTGGTGCAGTTCGGGCGCCCAGATGTTGCAGCAGCGGGAGGCCGCGTCGCCCTGCCACACCTGCACACCCGGCGCGGTGGACAGCCCGCCCAGGGTCGGGGACTTCCGGACGGTGATCACGTCGCTCCAGCTCGTCGACACCAGGTAGTAGTCGCCGTCGTGGTACGTGATCCAGGGGTCGGCGCCCTTCTGCGCCTTGACCGGGTTGGCGAAGGAGGCGGCGCTCGCGGACGGCTGGCCCAGCGAGAGGGCGAGCAGCAGCGCGGCCAGCAGGGTCAGTAGGCGACGGGCCATCCGCTGCTCCAGTTCAGGAGGTTGATGCCGAGCTTGGGCGTGCCGTTGTCGTTGCCGTCGTAGTAGTGGTAGACGATCAGGTCGCCGTCGACGTCGTTCATGATCGACTGGCCGCCGGGGCCGATGACGCTGCCGTGCGACTCCAGGACCGGCGTCCCGCCGTTGTTCATCATCGAGACGCCGTTCCTGTCGCGGTACGGCCCGGTGACGCTCGTGGCGCGGCCCACCTTGACCTTGTACGTGGAGCCGGTGCCGGCGCAGCAGGTGTCGTACGAGGCGAAGAGGTAGTAGTAGCCGTTCCGCTTGACGATGTACGGGGCTTCGACGGCCTTGGTCCCGGAGGGCCGGGAGGCGATCGAGTGGCGGGTGGTGTCGGACGAGAGCTGCTTCCCGGTCGACGGGTCGATCCGGATCATCTTCAGCCCGGTCCACCAACTGCCGAAGGACAGCCACCACTTTCCGTCGTCGTCGACGAAGAGGTTCGGGTCGATGGCGTTGTAGTCGCTGGACGAGCCGGAGGTGTAGACGATGCCGTAGTCACTCCAGCTGCCCGGCCGGCCGGTGGTGGAGGCGGCGAGGCCGATGGCGGAGGTGTTGGAGCCGAACTTCGAGACGGAGTAGTACATCAGGTACTTGCCGCCGTGGTACGAGACGTCGGGCGCCCAGGCCTCCGGCACGCTGGAGTAGCGGGACCACCAGCTCGGCCGGGAGCCGAAGGCGTCCGCTCCGGCGGCGAAGGCGGTGCGGTCGGAGGAGGTCTTGCTGCTGATCCCGCCGCCGGTGGCGTAGAGCTGGTACTGCCCTGACGCGGTGCGGATCATCGTCGGGTCGTGCGTGACGACGGAGCCGGTGACCCGGCCGGGGTAGGGGTAGGCCGACGCCGTGGTGGGGACGAGCGCGAGCAGGGCCGCGGCGGGGAGGGCGAGGAGTGCGGTTCTCTTGCGCGTCATGGTCGCGATGGTCATGGGGGGACGCTCCTTCGTGTCCGGCATTTCGAACAGCGATCGCCTTTTCGGACGGGAACGTAGAATCGAACCCCTTGCGCGTCAATGGTTCGCGCAACGCCGGCAACCAACGCCCGGGGAACACCGCGCTTCTCACATGACGCGCCGGTGAATTGCTGACGGACGGTCAGCAGCGCGTCGCCCGGACACGCCTCCCCGCCGTCACCATGGCCTCCCCGTCCCTGTACGTCCGTCCTGCCTCGGGAGTCGGTCATGAACGGTGTGCCGTGGGAGTCGGTGATCGCCGTGCTCGGCCTCGCCGTGCCCCTGATCGCCGCCCTGTGGGAGTTCTTCCTGGCGGGACGCAAACGGCTCGGCTACCGCGTGCAGATGGACACCACCGTCCGGGACTCGTCCACCTCCGGTCCCGAGACCCGCGTGTTCCAGCGGATGCAGTGGGACGGCAGGACGCTGACCGACCCGTCGGTCGTGCTGCTGCGCATCGAGAACGCCGGCTGGTCCCCGATCGTCGAGGGCGACTACGTGGCGCCCGCCACCGACCCGGTGGGCGTGAGCATCGCCTTCCCGGGCCGGCGGGTGGTCGGCATGGCCGTGACCGAGCGCAGCCGCCACGTGCCGCGCAGCTTCTTCACGCCGGACCGGCCCGGGTTCGCCGCCACGGACGGCATCATCCGGCTGCCGAAGGTGATACTCAACCGCCGGGCCCACTACAAGGTGCTGGCGGTCCTGGACCGTGAGGAGGGCTTCACCGAGCCCGAGTTCCCCGACCCGGAGGTCACCGCGGCCGTCGTCGGCGGGGTGCGCGGCGGGACCGCCAGGAAGACCGAGTACTCCCCCTTCGCGTCCCGGCCGGTCCGCTGGCTGCTCGCCGTGCTCGTCCTGGTCAGTGTCGCCCAGTCCGCGTCCACCTTCGCCCGCGGCGAGGACCCGGTCGCCGCGCCGCTGGACTGCGCCCGGGGGACGCTGCACCTGTCGGGCTCCACCGCCTTCAGGCCGGTGCTGGAACTGGCCGCCGCGCAGTACACCAAGACGTGTCCGGACGCCCGGATACCGCTGTCCGACGACTCGTTCCGGGGCAGCGTCCCGGGCCTCGACACCCTCGTCGCGGCCGGCGAGAAGGCGGCGCCCGACGGGACCGCGGGGCTGGGCGACCGGCTGGCCTTCAGCGACGGGCCCAAGACGGAGGGCCGTCCGGAGCTGCTTCCCAGGCCGGTCGCCCTGTCGCTGTTCACCCTGGTCGTGAGCGAGGACGCCGGGGTGCGGGACCTCTCCCTGCGGCAGGTGCGGGACATCTACGCCGGGAGGATCACCCACTGGAGCCAGGTGAGGGGCCGCGACCTGCCGATCCAGCTGGTCAGCCGCCATCCGGGCTCCGGCACCCGCGCCGCCCTCGAACAGCGGGTCCTGGGCGGCCGGCCGCTGCCCGCGGTCACCACGAACGACTGCCGGAGCCTGGACGCCGCCCGGCCCGGGCGCTGCGAGGTCGGTGGCACACCGTCCCTGCTGGACACCGTCGCCTCCACGCCCGGCGCCCTCGGCCACAGCGAGGTCGGCTCCGCCACCGGTCACGAGGGCGTGCGGCAGGTCCGCATCGACGGCTATCCCGCGACGCTGGAGGGCGCCGACCAGGGCGCGTACCCCTTCTGGGAGACCGAGATCGCCTACACCTACGGCGAGCCGCCGGCGGACTCGATCGCCGCGGGATTCCTGCGCTACCTCGCCGACGAGGTCGGCAAGGACGTCATCCGCTCCAAGGGCCACCGTCCCTGCGCCGAACTCGACAAGCCACTGGTGTGCCGCCCGGGCGGGCCGTGAGACGTCGCCCTCTGCGCTTGACCCGTTCGAACGCGCCGATCCCCTGAACCGGCGTCATGCGAGAGGCACTTGGATGAGGATCGGACATCGGGTCGTCGTCGTGTGGGCGGGGTTGTGCCTGGCCGGTGCCGCCGCCACCTCCGCGCTCGGCGGGGAGCCGGACGCGGAGGGGACGCGGGGCACCGCCGAGGAGCCGACGGCGACAAAGTCGTCCGCCGTCAACTGCGAGGAGGCCGCCGACCTCGTCGAACAGGCGCGCGCCGAGGCCGCGCGCGAGCGGGTGGAGAACGACGGCGCCACCCAGCGCCTCACGGCGGTGTCGGTGCCCGAGGAGTGCGCCGACGAGACCGAGGCGCGCGGGCCGGCCGAGCGGTGACGCCGGCCCGCACCCTTTCGTCGGTCACCCGTCAGGACTCGGGGCACTCCTTCCACGCCAGGTGGTAGACCGTGCTGATGTCGCCGTCGGTCGAGTCCATCGTCATGAAACTCACCTCGGCGGGGTCGGACGTCCCCGCGCTCACCCGCAGCTCCGTGTTGATGTTGAAGTTGCGCTGGACCCCGCAGGGTGCCCACACCAGCTGGGCCCAGTCGGTGGTGTCGGTGGCCTGCCAGTTGTCGTCGTAGGGCCCGCTGAAGGGGTGGGTCCGGTACTCCGTGTTCGGGGAGCCCTGGAAGTAGTACGAGGCCCGCTGGGTGCCCTTGGCGCCGGGCTGGAGGGCGGCGAAGCCGCGGTAGTCCGCGCTGGCGACGGCGTAGGTGAAGCCCTGGGGCACGTGGACGAGCAGGTTGAGCTGGCAGTTCTTGCGGAAGGCCGTGGGGGCGGAGTCGCCGCCGGCCTGGGCGAGGTATTCGCTGTAGGTGACGGTGAAGGCGGTGTTGTCGTCGGAGACGGCGACCGCCGCCGTGCCCTGGGGACAGCCGGAGCCGTTCACGGTGGCGACCTTGATGACGATCCGGTCCGGCGGCGGGTCCTCGAACCCGTCGGCCGGCTGCGCCGGCAGCGCGGAGGTGAGGAGCGCGGCGATCGTGCCGCTCAGGAGCAGGCCGGTGGCCATGGATCTCCCCTTCGGTTCGGTGGGGGGTGGGTGTTGTTGAATGCGTCCGCCATCCACACATGTTGTGCACATGACATTCACAGAACGTTCGCATGGTAGGCACCCCCGCGGGACGCGAACAGCGGGAAGTCCGGCCATTTAACGCATCGCCGGGTCCTTGTGGAGAATGGCCCGGCAGCGCAGCAGGAAGTACGGCAACAGGAGAGGCTCCCTTGGAGCTCAGCAGGCTCAGCAGACGAGCGTTCAGCGCCCTCGCGGGCACCACCGTCCTCGGTCTCTCGCTCGGCGGCAGTGTGAGCGGCCGGGCGCTGCCCGCCTCCGGCGCCGCCGGCCCGGCGCCCACCGGGCCGCCGCCCGGGCCGCCCGGCGCCGACGGGGTGCGCCACCGGGTCGCCCTGGACCGGTACAGCCTGCTGGTCGACGGCAGACGCCTGAGCCTGTGGTCCGGCGAGCTGCACCCCTTCCGCCTGCCCAGCCCCTCCCTGTGGCGGGACGTCCTGCAGAAGATGCGGGCGTACGGCTACAACGCGGTCGACGTCCGCCTCGCCTGGAACCAGCACTCCCCCGCCCCCGGCGCCTACGACTTCACCGGCGTCCGCGACCTGGACCTGTTCCTGCGCACGGCCGCCGAGACCCGCCTGTACGTCGTCCTGCACCCCGGCCCGCACATCGGCGCGGACGTGGACGCCGGCGGCCTCCCGGGCTGGCTGAGGTCCGCCGGGGGCGGGGCCGGGACCACCGACGCCGCGTACGCGCGCCACGCCGACGAGTGGCTGAGCCGCGTCAACGCCGTCGCCGCCCGGCACCAGTACACCCGCGGCACCGGCACCGTCCTGCTCTACCGCGTCGACGCCCCCGAGCGCGCCGGCCTGACCCGCCTGCACGACCGGCTCCGCGCCGACGGCATCGAGGTGCCCGTCCTGCACGCCGGCGCCCCGGTCCCCCGGGGGGAGGCCGAGCGCAGCCGCGACGCCGCCGAGGCGCGGCGCGTCCACCTGGCGCACCTCGCGCGGGGGGTCACGCTGCACAGCGTGCGCACCGCGTTCGGCGGCACCTCCTGGGGCTGGCTGGCCGCCTCCTCGGCGCCCGCGCCCACCTACGACCCCACCGCGGCGATCGACGAGGCGCGCCGGCCCACGGACCGGCTCGCCCCGCTCCACCAGCTCGGGCACCTGCTGCGCCACGTCCCCGACTTCACCCGGCTCGACGAGGCCCCCGGGGTCCGGGCCGCGGACGCCCGCCTCCAGGTGCGGCACCTGGCCAACCCGGACACCGGCACGCACGCGTACGTCCTGCGCAACGACTCCGCCGCCGACGTGACGTCGACGCTCCCGATGGGCGGGACCGACGTGGAGGTCACCGTCCCCGCCCGTGACGCCCGGCTGTACGCCACCGGGCTGCCCGTGGGCTCGGGCCGCAAGCTGGCGTACGCCACCGTGCAGCCCATGGCGACCCTGAGCGTCGGACGGCTGGACATCGCCGCCTTCACGGGCCGGGCCGGGGAGATGGCCCACCTGGTGCTGGACTGCCCGCACGAGCCGTGGCCGACCCGGCTCGACGAGGAGGCGGCCTGGGCGTACGACCACGGCCAACTGCACGTCACGGTGCCGCTGCGCGAGAACGGGCTGACCCGGGTCCGCATCCGCAGCGGTGAGTCCGACCGCACCACGCTGCTGCTCTTCGCCGACGACGCCGCCTCGCTGCGGCTGTGGCCGTACGAGACCCCGTCGGGCCGCGTCCTCGTGCACGGCCCGGCGCTGCTGCGCGACGTCGCCCTGGACGGCTCCACGGTCAGGCTGACCGGTGACACCGTCGAGGAGTGCTCCCTGGAGGTGTGGGCACCCCGCGGCATCACCGACGTGACCTGGAACGGCGAGCCGGTGAGCACGTCGGTCAGCCGCGCCCACAGCCTGCTGGCCACCTGGCAGCTGCCCGGGGTGCCCGAGCTGGTGCTGCCCGCGCTCGACGGCTGGCGGCGACGCGCGGAGAACCCCGAGTCCGCGCCGGACTACGACGACTCCGGCTGGCGGACCGCCGACCTGCGGACCTCGCACGGCACGACCCCCGTGCCGGACGGACAGCCCGTGCTCTTCGCCGACGACTACGGCTTCCACTACGGCGACGTCTGGTACCGCGGCCGGCTCACCGCGGCCGCGGGCCTGGAGTCCGTGTCCCTCGCCTACCGCACGGGCGCGCGGGGCCTGCTGATGGCGTGGCTGGACGGGGAGCCGCTGGGCACGCACCGCACGGGCGGGGAGGGGGAGGCGGGCACGTGGGCGGCCACGGCCCGCTTCCGGCTGCCGGCCGCGCTGCGCGAGCGCCGGCGGCGACGGCCCGACGCCGGTGCCTCGCCCGTCCTGTCCGTCCTGGTCCGGCGTACCCAGCACGACCAGGACGCCTACCGGTCGGCCCGCGGCCTCGTCTCGGCCGCCTTCGAAGGGGCGTCACCGAAGGCGGAGTGGCGGATCCGGGGCGCGGCCGCGCCCGACCCCGTGCGCGGCCCACTCAACACGGGCGGGCTGTACGGGGAGCGGCACGGCTGGCACCTGCCCGGGTACGACGACAGCCGCTGGGAGGCCGTCACCCCCACCCGAGTGGACGCCGGCGGGGACCGGCGCCAGGGCGTGACCTGGTACCGGACCACCTTCCGGCTGGACGTCCCGCCGGACGTCGACGCCTCGGTCGGCCTGGTCCTCGACGCCGGCGGGGGCCGCGGCAACCGCGCGCAGGTCTTCCTGAACGGCTGGAACCTGGGCGAGTACGCGGGCGACCTGACGGACTCGCCGGGAACCTTCGTCCTGCCCAACGGCATCCTGCGCACCCGCGCCGCCGCCAACACCCTGGCCCTCGCGGTCCTGTCGGGCGGCGACGCGGCCCCGGGGCCGGGCCGGGTACGGCTCGAGCTGCTGGGCAGCGCGGCCGGAGGGGTGCCGGTGGAACCGGTCGCCTCCCCCGGCCGACGCTGACCCGGCGGCCCTCCCCGGCCCGCGCCCGCGCCCCCGGCGGTCTCAGCGCAGCCGGATCACGTTCCAGGACAGCGGCTCCAGCGAGGCGGTGAGCCTGCCGTCCGCCAGGGCCGTGCCGTCGACCCGGTGCGGGGCGACCCGCTCGGGCTCGGCGAGCGTGTTGCGGGCGTCGGGGTCGGCGTCCGCGAGGGCGCTGTGCTCGACGACCTCGCTCAAATCCAGGCCGCTGAGGGCGACGTCCAGCGGCAGGGCCCCGGTGCGGGAGCGGTTGACGGCGAAGACGGTGACGGAGCCGTCCTCGGCGCGCACGGCGGTGGCGTGCAGCAGGTCGGCCTCGCCGTACTTCTTCGTCTCGTACGTCGGCGAGTCCACCCGCACGTCGAGGACCTCGCCGCGGCCGTACCGGGAGGCTTGGGCGAAGGGGAAGAAGGTCGTCTGGCGCCAGGCGGGGCCGCCCGGCTCGGTCATGATCGGGGCGATGACGTTGACCAGCTGGGCGAGGCAGGCGACGGTGACCCGGTCGGCGTGCCGGAGCAGGGCGATGAGCAGCGAGCCGAAGACGACCGCGTCCATGACGCTGTAGTTGTCCTCCAACAGGCGGGGCGCCTCGGGCCAGTCCAGGGCGCTCACCTCCGCCTGCGTCTTGGTCATGTACCAGACGTTCCACTCGTCGAAGGAGAGGTTGATCTTCTTCTTGGACTTCAGGCGGGCGCCCACGTGGTCGCAGGTGGCGACGACGTTCTCGATGAAGGACTCCATGTCCACGGCGGAGGCGAGGAAGGAGTCGACGTCGCCGTCGAGCGGCTCGTAGTAGGCGTGCAGGGAGATGTGGTCGACCAGGTCGTACGTCTCCTGAAGGACCGTCGCCTCCCACGCGGCGAAGGTCTCCATGGACTGGCCGGAGGAGCCGCAGGCGACGAGTTCGACGCCGGGGTCGATCTGGCGCATCGCGCGAGCGGTCTCGGCGGCGACGCGGCCGTACTCCTCGGCGGTCTTGTGGCCCGTCTGCCAGGGGCCGTCCATCTCGTTGCCGAGGCACCAGAGCCGGATGCCGAAGGGGTCCTTGTCGCCGTGCTCGGCGCGCAGGTCGGACAGGGCGGTGCCGGCCGGGTGGTTGGCGTACTCCTGGAGTTCCAGGGCCTCGGCGACGCCCCGGGTGCCGAGGTTGACCGCCATCATGGGCTCGGCCTGGGGGCCGACCTTCTTCAGGAAGGCGATGAACTCGGAGAGGCCGAAGCGGTTGGTCTCGGTGGAGCGCCAGGCCAGGTCGAGGCGGCGGGGGCGGTCCTCCACCGGGCCGACGGAGTCCTCCCACTTGTAGCCGGAGACGAAGTTGCCGCCGGGGTAGCGGACGGCGGTGACGCCGAGTTCGCGGACGAGGTCCAGCACGTCCTGGCGCAGGCCCGCGTCGTCGGCCGTGGGGTGTCCGGGCTCGAAGACGCCGGTGTACACGCAGCGGCCGAGGTGCTCCACGAAGGAGCCGAAGAGACGGGGGTTGACGGCGCCGACGGTGAAGGCGGGGTCGAGGGTGAAGCGGGCGGTACGCATCTTTTCCTTTCGGGGGACTCTGCTCGGGGGACTCTTCGGGGGCGCTACTGGCCGGCCAGGCCCGTGTGGGCGACGCCCGCCACGATCTGACGCTGGAAGAAGACGAAGACGACGATCAGCGGCAGGCCCGCCATGAGGCCGCCGGCCATGAGCTGGGCCCACTGGATGCCGTAGGAGTTCATGACGGTCGCGATGCCGTTCGGCATGGTCATCAGGTCGGGGTTGTTGGTGACCATGTACGGCCACAGGAAGTTGTTCCAGGAGCTGATGAAGGTGAAGATGCCGACCGCCGCCAGGGACGGGCGGGAGAGCGGCACGATGATCGTGAGGAAGACGCGCCAGCGGCCGGCGCCGTCGATGAAGGCCGCCTCCTCCAGTTCGCGCGGGACGCCCTGGAAGAACTTGTAGAGGATGAAGACCATCGCGGCGGGCGCGCACTGCGGCAGGATCATGCCCCAGTAGGTGTCGACCATCCCCATCTGCTGGACGGTGGTGAACAGCGGGACGCCGAGCACGGCCGGGGAGACCATGAGGCCCGCCATCACCACGCCCATCAGGACGGACTTCCCCCGGAACTCGGTGCGGGCGAAGCCGTATCCGGCCAGGGCGCTCACGACCAGCACGATCGTCGTGACGCACACCGACACGACGAGGGAGTTCACGAACCAGTCGGTGATGTTGCCGGTCTCGAAGAGGGCCTTCCAGGCCTGGCCCGTCCAGTCCTCGGGCAGCCAGTGCGTGGGCACCTCGACGGCCTCGGTCTCCGACTTCAGCGAGGTGAACAGCGCCCACAGCAGCGGGGCGAGGAAGACCGCGGAGACGGCCGTGGCGAGCAGGGTGAGGCCGATCTGACTCGGCGTCCAGGGGCGGCGCGGGTCCTTGTGCACCGGTGCGGCGGTGGTCATCGGCCGTCCTCCTCACGGTTGCGCAGCAGCCACATCCGCGCGAGGGCGACGGCCGCGATGAGCACGAAGAAGATGATGGAGATCGCGGAGGCGTAGCCCACGCGGTAGCTGGTGAAGCCCTGTTCGAGGGTGTACTGCACGAAGGTGCGCGTCGAGTCCTCCGGTCCCGGCCCGAAGTCCTGCATGACGACGGCCTGGTCGAAGACCTGGAGCGAGGCGAGGATCTGGAGCGCCACGATGAGACCGGTGATGTTGCGCAGCATCGGCAGCGTGATGTGGAGCATGCGGTGCCAGGCGTTCGCACCGTCCAGCTCGGCGGCCTCGTAGAGGTGGGCGGGGATGCCCTGGAGCGCGGCGAGGTAGAGCAGGAAGCTGAAGCCGACCGTCCACCACAGGGTGCAGACGACGACGGCGAGCATGGCGTACGACTTGTCGGTCAGCCACGCCGTGTCGAGGCCGAGGACGTGGTTGACCATGCCGGTGCCGGGGTTGAAGAGCCACTGCCAGAGGTTGGCGGCGACGGTGGACGGCAGCAGGAACGGCAGGAAGAAGCAGAGCCGCCAGAGCCACTTGCCGCGTTCGATGTGGTGGGCCAGCAGCGCCAGCAGCAGGGCGAGCACGGTGATGCAGGGCACCACGAGCAGCGTGAACCAGGCGCTGTGCCCGAGGGCGTCCCACATCAGCGGGTCGTCGAGGGCCTCGCGGTAGTTGTCCAGGCCGACGAAGCGCGCGGCGTCGCCGGAGATGTTGGCGTCGGTGAAGCTGAGCCACACGCCGCGCAGCAGCGGCCAGATCACGAAGAGGCCGAACAGCACGAGGAAGGGGGCGACGAACCAGCCGCCGTGCTGGAAGCCCTGCTTGCGGCGGACGGTGGCGGTCTCGGCGGCGGTCCGTGCGCGGGCCGGGCGGACGACGGTCTCGGCACTGGTCGTCGTCATGCGACGGCACCTCCCTCGGCGGCGGTCTTCCCGTCCATCGGGTTCTTCGAGGCGAGGAGCCGGGCGAGCGTGCTCTTCATCCGGCGGGCCACCGCGTCGGGCCTCGCGGAGCCCAGCGTGGACGAGACGACGATCGGTCCGACCCGCTGGGCGAGGATGCCGGTGGACCCGGCGAACCACACCTTGGGCTCGGTGGCCTGGTGGTCCATGGCCGAGACGTACTCGCTCTGGGGCTTCAGCTCCCGGTACGCGGCCGTGGACAGGGTCGGGGTGAAGGCGGGGATGTGGCCGCCGGCCGCCCACTGCCGGGCGTGCCGGACGACGTAGGCGGCGAGGCGGTGGGCGCCCTCGTTCTCGGGGCCGCCCCGGCCGGCCTGGTGGGGCAGGACGAAGGCGTGCGACTCGGCGTGGGTGGCCTGCTTCCCGAAGACGGGCGGCAGCGGCATCGCCCCGTAGTCGAGCTTCGCGCCGTCGAAGACCGGCACGGACCAGTTGCCCTCCCAGACGAAGGGGCCGCCGTTGACGAACTGCTCGGCGCCCGCGCCGCCCGCGAAGCCCGGGTCGGCGTACCCCTCGGTGATGTGCCGGCGCAGGAACTCCAGGACCTGGGTGGCCTTGTCGGTGTCGAAGGTGACCTCGGTGTTGTCGGCGCTGAACCAGGTGCCGCCGAGCTGGGTGTAGAAGGCGACGAAGAACCACCACTGGAAGTTCTGGTCGTTGACCCACAGCCCGAGGGTCTGGAGTCCCTTCCTGGTGGCCGCCTTGGCCTCCTTCAGTACGTCGAACCACTCGTCGGCCGACGTCACCGGGACCATCCGGCCGTCCGCGTCGAGCAGGCCGGCCTTCCTCAGCACGTCCCTGCGGTAGAAGCAGAGCTGGACGTGGATGTCGAGGGGCAGCGCGTAGAGCTTGCCGTCGATGACGGCGCGCTTCCACAGCGCGGGGTTGAAGTCCTGTTCGCGCACGCCGTACTGGGCGAGGAGGCCCACGTCCCAGGGGTCCAGGAGGCGGCCCGGCGAGAAGCCGGTGACGCGGCCCAGGTGCATGACACCGAGGTCCGGCGCGCGGTTGCCGGCGGCCGCCATGGCGAGCTTGGTGTAGAAGGGGCTGCCCCACTGGAGGGTGGAGTCCTTCACGTCGATGCCGGGGTTGTCCTTCCGGAAGGAGTCCAGCATCGCGATCATGTTGTAGCCGTCGCCGCCGCTGAAGAGGTTCCAGTAGCGCACCCGGGTGTCCGCTCCGGAGGCGAGCGCGTCGGCTCCGGTACCGAGCGCCGCGAAGCCGAAGCTCCCGGCGACCGTCAGCCCGCCCATCGCGGCGAGCAGTTGCCTGCGATCGAGGCCAGGTCGTCCCATGCCCTGCCCTATCTGCTCAGGGATATCCGCTCACGGTTGTTCGAGATATCGAATATCGCTCGTAACTTCGAACGGGACCGTAGGTGGGAAGCGCTTTCGCGTCAATGGTTCAAGCAAGAACTCGGGCAGGGATCCGGACCGGGACGTCCACGCGCCGCGCTCACTCCCCGCATCGCATGACGCGGACACATCCATCCGCGTAGGCTCGAACGGCCTCGAGCACGGCGGCGAGTGAGAGCGGGGGGACACCATGGCAGCCCGTGGTCCGCGCCCGCGCCCGCGCCCTGGCACCCCGGGACACCGCGGCGGTCACCCGGTGACCGCTCGGCACGCGGAACTGGCCCGGACGGCGGCCGTCTTGGCATATTGCACTGGTGACCGAGCCACACCCAGGCGAACAGGGAGACAGCGGTGCGTACCAGGAAGGAGATGCGTCGTCTCGCTGACGCCCTCATCGACCCCATCCGGGTGCCGGTACCGGCGGATCCCGAGGTCCTGTTCGAAGCGCTCGTCGCCTCCGTCAGCGCCTGGCGGGGACGCGACGTGGTCGTCCACCGGGCGGCGTTCCCGCCGCACACCGCGAGCGGGCTGTGGCTGGAGCGCGAGCACCACGACGACGTGGTGGTGGACGAACGCGCCGCCGTGTGGCACCAGATCGTGATCCTCTGCCACGAGGTGTGGCACATGAGCCGCCGCCGCTCCGACCCGGACGAGGCCACCGGCGGACAGCCCCGGCCGGTCGCCGCGCGCACCGACTTCTCGCTCGCCGAGGAGCAGGAGGCGGACCGCTTCGGCATGCTGATGGGCGGTCGGCTGCGCACCTGGCTGGAGGCCTCCACCGACTCGGTCTTCGCCGCGGAGGGCGGCGATCCCGACGACCCCCAGGACCTCGCCGGACGCATCGGGGCCGCGCTCAACTACCGCGGGACCACGCGGTGAACGCCCTGATCAACTACGTGAGCTGCGGGGTGCTGTGGCTGGGACTGCTGGTGAAGGCCCCCGACCTGCTCCGGCACCGCCGTGACCCGTACCTGCGCGCCCTGTGCGCGGTGCTGGGGCTGGCCGGCCTCTGCTTCCTGCTCGGGGCGCCGCCGACGGTCGGCGCCGTCAACCGGCTGAGCGGGGTGCCGAACCTGGCGGCCCCCCTCACCTACGCGGCGATCACCGGGTACTGCGCCGCCTCCCAGATCCTCGTCGTCCACTGGCGCGGCGGGCCCCGGGTGCGGCGCACCGCCCGCCGCTGGACCCTCGCCTACGCCCTCGTGGTCCTCGGCATCGCGGGGACCTTCGCGCTCGGCGACGCGCCCGAGGAGCGCCGCACCGACCTGGACACCTACTACGCGCGCACGCCGTTCCTCGCCCAGATGATCGTCCTGTACCTGGTCGCGCACCTCACCGCGGCGACCGTCACCGCGGTGTCCGCGCTGCGCTGGGCGCGCCGGGTGCGGGGCGGGCTGCGGGCGGGCCTGACCCTGCTCGGCATCGGCTCGCTGTGCGGCGCCGGCTACAGCGTGGTCAAGCTCGTCGCGGTGGGCGCCCGCTGGTCCGGGCACGACTGGTCGGCGCTCGGCACCACCGTCTCCCCGGCCGCCGCCGGCCTCGGCGCCCTGCTGACGGTCGTCGGGGTCCTGGTCCCCCTGCTCGCGCCCCGGGTGACCGCGTGGCGGCGGGCGCGGCGGGCGTACGCCCGGCTCGGGCCGCTGGAGCGGGCGCTGGACGGTCTGCTCACCCGCCGGGCGCTCAGGCTGCCCCGGCCCCGGTTCGCCTCCCCCGCCACCCTGCTGATGTGGCGCCGGACCAGCATCCACAACGCGCTCGGCCACCTGGACGCGTATTTCGACGGGGACCTGTACGACCGGGTCCACGCCGGGGCGCTGGCGGCGACCGGGGCCCCGGAGCGGGCCGAGGCCGCCGCCTGGGCCGCCGTGATCAGCGACGCGGTACGACGCGAGGCGGACCCGGCGGGGCGGCACCCGGCGGCCCGCGGCACGGCCCGGCTGCCCGGCCCGGCCGCCCTCGACCGGATCGCCGACGCGCTGGCCGGCACCGCGCCGGTGCCCGCGGTCCCCGCGGTGCCGAGCGGTACGACCACGGCGGGGACCACGTGAACCGGGCCCCCGGCGAAGGGAGGAGGGCGGCGTGAGCCTCGTCGTGTATCTGGCGGCCCTGGTGTTCGGGATGACGTCCGTCCTGCTGTTCCGGCGGCCGCGCACGGCCATGCGGAACCCGCTGACCCTGTCCACCTGCGCGGCGGTCGTCCTCGGCGCCCTGGTCTTCGTCTGCGCGGCCCCCGCCACCCTCGCCACCGTCAACGACCTCACCGGCGTCCCCAACTTCGGCGCCCCGCTGACCTACGGCATGCTCTCCGCGTACAGCTGCGCGGTGCTCGTGCTGCTGATCAACTGGCGGGGCGGCCCCCGCGCGCGGGTGCGGCGGATGGTGCTGCGCAGCATGGCCGCCTACGGGCTGCTGGTGGTCGCCATCGTCGTGCTGTTCATGCTCGCCGACGCGCACACCGAGCGGCTGACCGACCTCGACACGTACTACGCCGGCACCCCGTTCATGCGCGAGATGATCCTGCTGTACCTGCTCGGCCACAGCGCGGCGATGCTGGTCATGTGCGTCGTCTGCCTCAAGTGGGGCCGCGAGGTGGGCGGGCTGCTGCGCACCGGGCTGCGGCTGATCCTGCTGGGGGCGCTGCTGGACGTGGTGGGGTTCCAGCTGGCGAAGTACACGGCGGTCGTGGCGCGCTGGACGGGGCATGACCTCGACTTCCTGTCCACCACGGTGGCCCCGCCGATGGCCTCGCTGGCGGCCCTGCTGGTTTCGGCGGGGTTCGTGCTGCCGAGGCTGCTGCCGCCCGTGGTCGCCCACTGGCGGGGACTGGAGGACTACCGGCGGCTGGAGCCGCTGTGGTCCCTGGTCGAGCCGGTGTCCACCGCCCCCGGACCACCGGCCGCCCGGTGGCAGCTGCCCCGGGCCCGGCTCCAGTGGCGCGAGGTGTCCATCCACGACGCCCTGCTCGCGCTGGCGCCGTACTTCGACCACCGGGTCCGGGAGCGGGTGCGGGACGCGGCCCTGCGCGGTGGCCGCACTCCCCACGAGGCCCGGCTGGCGGCGGAGGCGGCGATGCTCGCGGACGCCGCGCGGCGGGCCCGCGCCCGTGAGGAACCACCCGAGAGCACCGGTTCGTACCGGCTGCACGCCACCGAGGTCTCCGGCCCGAGCGGGCTGGTGGAGCTGGCGCAGGCGCTGGTGCGTCCGCCCGCCGGGGCCCTCGCGCCCGACGGAGCGGCGCGCACCTCCATGACCGGATCCCTGGCCGAACCCGAGGAGCCCCATGTCGCGTAGAGCTGTCGTCGTCGGTGCCGGCCTGGCCGGCATGCTGGCCGCGGCCGTGCTGTCCACCGCGGGCGTCGACGAGGTGGTGGTGGTGGACCGCGACGAGCTGCCGCCGGGGCCGGAGCACCGCCGCGGGCTGCCGCAGGGGCGGCACGCGCATCTGCTCATGGCCGGTGGCCTGGCCGCCATGGAGGAGCTGGTGCCGGGCCTCGGCCTGCGCGAGCGACTGGTCGCCGCCGGAGCCCACGAGGTCTCCCTCAGCTCGGGCATGCTGGCCCGCACACCCGAGGGCTGGCTGCGCAGATGGCGGCGCGAGGGGCCCGTGATGCTGACCTGCACCCGGGCGCTGCTGGACTGGACGGTGCGGGCCGCGGTGCTCGAGCACCGACCCGTCGAGATCCGCCGGGCCGCGGTGATCGGGCTGACCGGCGACGCGGGGCGGGTGCGGGGGGTGCGGATCGCCGCGCCCGGCGGGGACACGGACCTCGACGCCGACCTGGTCGTCGACGCGAGCGGACGCGGCACGCGGGTCGTCGCCTGGCTGGACGGGCTCGGGCTGTCCGGCGTCCGGGAGCGGACCGTGGACTCGGGCCTGGTCAACGCCTCGCGCGTCTACCGGGTTCCGGCGGGTGCGGAGCGGTTCCCGCTGACGGTCGTGCAGGCCGACCCGTACGTGTCCCGGCCCGCCCGCAGCGCGATGGTGATGCCGGTCGAGGGGGGCCGCTGGCTGGTGAGCTGCGGCGGCTCGCGCGGCGGTGAGCCGCCGGCGGACCCGGAGGGCTTCCTGCGGTACACGCTCGCGCTGCCGGACCCGATCGTGGGACGGCTGATCTCCGGCGCCGAGCCGCTCACCGACGTGCACCTGAGCCGGTCGACCAGCAACGTGCGGCGGTACCTGGAGAGGTCGCCGCGCTGGCCTGAGGGGTTCGTGGTCCTCGGGGACGCGCTGGCCACCTTCAATCCGGCGTACGGGCAGGGCATGACGGTGGCCGCGTTCGGAGCGCGGGTCCTCGGCCGGGAGCTGGAGCGGGGCGGTCCGGGCGCGCCCGGTCTCGGCCGGCGGGTGCTGCGGGGCGCGGCCCGCTCGGTGGACGCGGCGTGGTCGCTGGCCGTCGGCCAGGACGTCCGCTACCCGGGGGTGCGCGGCGGGCGGCCGGGCGCCGCCGACCGCGTGGTGACGGCGTACACCCGGCGCCTGACGAAGGCGGCGACGGGTTCGTACGCGGCGGCCTCGGCCCTGTGGGACGTCACCAGCATGCGCACGCCGCCGACCCGCATGTTCCGTCCCGACGCGGTCCTGGCCGCCCTCGCCGGCCCCGCGCTCCCGCCACCGGCGGAGCCGCCGCTGACGCCCGGCGAGCGCGAGGTGCTGCGGGGGCTGGACCGCACGGGGGCGTGAGCGGCCGGGCGCCTTCGGCAGGCCACCCGCCCCGGCCCCGCCGCCCGTTCAGCCCGCGAACGCCGGCTGGGGCACCCCCCGCCCCGCGTCCGGCACCACCAGCACCGCGCCCGCCAGCGGGTGCGGGGCCGTCAGTCCCACCCGGGCGGTGGTGAGGTACAGGTCGGTCAGACCGGGGCCGCCGAAGGCGCAGGCGGTGACCCGGGGGACCGGGAGGGGGATCACCCGGTCCAGGTCGCCGGACGGGGTGTAGCGGCGCACCGCGCCCCCGTCCCACAGCGCGACCCAGACGCAGCCCTCGGCGTCCACGCACAGGCCGTCGGGGTAGCCGGCGCCGTCCTCGATCACGGCCAGCGGACGGCGCCCCGAGACCAGGTGGTCGGCAGGGGAGACGTCGAAGACGTCGATGCGCCGGGTCGGGGTGTCGACGTAGTACATCAGCCGGCCGTCGGGGCTCCAGCCGGTGCCGTTGCTCACCGTGACGTCGGTCAGCACCGGCGTGACCGTGCCGTCCCCGGCGGCCCGGGACAGCGTCCCGCCGCCGGTCGCCTCGTCGTAGCGCATGGTGCCGGCCCACAGGGTGCCGTCGGGGGCGACGGCGGCGTCGTTGCCGCGGCGGCCGGGCACGACCTCCCGGTGCAGCCAGCGGAAGGTGTCGTCGGGGTCGACCAGGCCGATCCCGTCGCGCAGGTTGAGCACCAGCCCGCCGCCCGCGCGCGGCTTGGCGGCGCCGACGTGCTGCTCGGTGCGGCGGACCGTACACCGGCCGGTGGCCGGGTCGTAGGTGTGGACGCGGGAGGCGAGGATGTCGATCCACAGCAGGCGTCCCGTCGCCGGGTCCCAGGTGGGGCCCTCGCCGAGGGCCGCCTCCGCCCGGACGGCCACCTCGTACGGCGGACGGCTCGCGCTCATGCCGCGCTCCGGTGGCCGAGCCGCTCGGACAGGTCGGCCGCGCCCTCGACGGCGAGCCGCTCCAGCTCGCCGAGACGCTCCTCGCTCCAGCGGATCATGGGCACGGAGATCGACAGCGCGGCGACGACCCGGCCGCTGCGGTCCCGGACCGGGGCGGCCACGCAGGAGACGTCCGGGTTGGACTCGCGGCTCTCCACCGCGACGCCCCGCTCCCGGATACCGGCCAACGCCTCGCGCAGGGCGGCCGGGTCGGTGATGCTGTTCGGGGTCATCGCGGTCAGCCGGGCGTCGTCGGGGAAGCGGGCGGCCAGCTCCGGCTCGGGCAGGGAGGCGAGCAGCATCTTGCCGACGGACGTGCAGTGCGCGGGCAGCCTGCGCCCGGCCGCCGACACCATGCGCACCGCGTGCGTGGAGTCCACCTTCGCGATGTAGATGACGTCCGTGTCCTCCAGGATCGCCACGTGCACCGTCTCGTCGCAGGTCTCGGCGACGCTCCGGGCGACCTGCTGGCCCTCGGCGGCGAGGTCGAGGTGCTCGGCGTAGCGGGCGCCGAGCTGGTACGGCCGCACGCCGAGCCGGTACCGTCCGGGCTGACCGGCCACGGGGACGATGTACTTGCGGGCGGAGAGCGTGGTGACCAGTTCGTGCACGGTGGTGCGCGGCAGCTGGAGCCGGCGCACGATGTCGGGGGCGGAGAGCGTGCCGTCCCCGTCGAGGAAGAGCTCCAGTATGTCGAGAGCCCGGGTCACGGCTGGTACGAGGCGTCCCATGTCCGGCCCCCTCCCTTAGTGTTCGAAATTTCAACAGGCGATCGGAATAGCGAACACAGGCTACTCACATCGCGTTTCCCGGGGCAATGGGCGTGCGTCCGCGCACCGCCCGCCCGGCCGGTGGGCGACGATGGCCCCCATGCCCACCGGTAAGCGGCCCCCCGCCCCCTTCACCCCGCTCGACTTCCAGCTGGTGCTGCTGCGGCGCATGGCCGACCACAACCCCGGGCTGGTGGAGGACGCCCGCCGCGCGCTGGGCGCCTCGCTCGCGGACCAGCGGGAGGCGAACAAGCGCTGGCAGGCCATGCTCCGCTCGCCGCACTCCCGTTCGGCCGCCTCCCGGTACCGTTCCGTCCTCGGCGAACCCGAGTCGTCGGCGCCGCGCCGGATCGGCGACCTGGAGTGCGAGGCCCGGCGGTGGCCGCTTCCCCTCTGGCCCGACCTGCGCTTCGAGGTGCTGGTCGCCGACCGGGGAGTCGTCTGGAACGAGTGGCTGGTGCGGGCCCCCGGCGCCCAGGGGCCGGAGCTGCGCACCCTGGACGACCTCACCCCCTGGTCCTGCACGGTCGACGAGGTCGCCCGCGCCTTCGCACCCGCCCGCCCCCTCCAGGGCTCGGCCCCCACCCGCTGGGGGCTCGCCTTCACCGCACCGGACGCGCGGGGCCGACGGCACGAGGTCACCGCCGAGTTCACCTGGGGGCTGCTCCAGCGGACGGCCGTCGGGGGCCGTTAACGGGCCGCCGCCAGCACCGCCTCGACGACCCGCGGCAGCGACTCCTCGTGCAGCCACAGGAAGAGGTTCGGCTCGACCAGTTCCAGCTCCATCACCCGGGGCCGCCCGTCCTCCCCGTCCACCAGGTCCACCCGGGCGTACAGCAGCTCGGGGGCATCCGGTACGGCGGCCAGGGCGCTCTCGGCGACGGCGCGTTCGGCCGGGGTCGGGGACCAGGGTTCCAGGCCGGGATGCGCGACCTTCCGCTCGTCGTACGGCGTCCCGGGGGTGAGGACGGCGCCCTTGCGGGAGGCGTGCAGCAGGCGCCCGCCGAAGAACTGCAGCGCCCGCTCACCTGCGGTGTCGATGCTGCGCATGTAGGGCTGCACCATCGCCGTGAACCCCTCGGCGTGCATCCGCTCCACCTGCCGCAGCGCGGTGGCGTGCTCGTCGGGCGTGTAGCGGGCGGCGAAGCGGGCCCCGGCGCCCGAGGTGGGCTTGACGACGTACTCGTGGTCGTCGGGCAGGTCGGGCACCTCGCCGGGGGCGATGCAGCGGGTGGGGACGACGGGCACGCCGGCCGCCGCGAGGTCGCCGAGGTAGCGCTTGTCGGTGTTCCAGCGCACGACCGCCGCCGGGTTCGACAGCCGCGTCAGCTCGCCGCACTCCTCCGCCCACGCCGTGAACTCGCCCGCCCGCCAGCTGTAGTCCCAGGTGGAGCGGATCAGCGCGAGGTCGAAGGACGCCCAGTCGACGTCCTCGTCGTCCCAGATCTCGGCGGACGCCTCGGCCCCCGCCGCCTCCAGCGCCCGCACCAGCACCGGCAGATCGCGGTCGACGCTGATCTGCGGGCCGGGGCGGCAGGTGACGAGTGCTATCCGGGGCACGGCGGGCTCCCTCTTCGTACGGCGCGGGTGACGGCTCCGCAGGCTAGCAACCCCATCCGCCGCCGGGTCCGGCTACCGCTCCTCGCCGGGGTCCCAGTCCAGCAGCCGGACCTTGGCGACCGTACGGACGTGGCGGCGCATCGCGCCGGCCGCCTGCCGGGGCCTGCGGGCCGCGACGGCGTCGAGGATGTCCTGGTGCTGGGCGAGGGAGCGGCCGGGCCGGCCCGGCTGGCGCAGGGACTCGGTGCGGCTCTCGGCGATCTGGTGGGCGATGGAGCGCATGAACTCGGCGAGCAGGCTGCTGTGCGCCGCCGCCGTCACCGCCGCGTGGAACAGCCGGTCGCCCTCGACGCCGTGGTCGCCCCGCTCGATCTCCTCGGCCATCACCGCGAGCGCGGAGCGCATCGCCGCCAGGTCGTCCTCCGTGCGCCGCTCGGCGGCCAGTTCGGCGAGCTTCGTCTCCAGCGCCTCGCGGGCCTCCAGGACGTCCGGGAGCCGCCGTCGGCGCTCCACCATGTCCTCGACCGGTTCCACGTCGAGGCTGTCCCGGACCAGGTACGTCCCGCCGCCGTGCCGCGCTTCCACCAGGCCCTGGACCTCCAGGACCACGATCGCCTGCTTCACCGAGGCCCGGCTGACGCCGAGCCGCTGGGCGAGGTCCCGTTCGGGCGGCAGCCGGTCGCCGGCCCGCAGACCGCCGTCGGTGACGTACTGGCGCAGCCGCTCCAGCACCTGTTCGTACAGGCGCTGCTTGGTCATGGGGCGCAGGGCGTCGGTCACGAGGTCCCCCTCTCGCCGGGAGCGTAGCACCGGGCGGTGGTTGGCCGAGTGGCTGAGCCAATTCGTGCGCGACCCCTTGACGGCCGCCCGGCTCGGGCCCACGCTGACCGACCAACCGCACGACACAAGTGGCTCAGCCACTCAGCCAATCAGGTCAGCCCTCGGGAGCCCCCGCATGTCCCCCGAACTCGTCTCGATCCTCGTCCTCGTCGTGGTGTTCGTCATCGCCACCACCCGTTCCGTCAACATGGGCGCGCTCGCCTTCGCCGCCGCCTTCGGGGTGGGCACGCTCGTCGCCGACCTCGACGCGGACGGCATCTTCGCCGGCTTCCCCGGCGACCTGTTCGTCGTCCTCGTCGGCGTCACCTACCTGTTCGCCATCGCCCGGGCCAACGGCACCACCGACTGGCTGGTGCACGCGGCCGTCCGGCTGGTGCGGGGGCGGGTGGCGCTGATCCCGTGGGTGATGTTCGCGCTCACCGGCGCCCTCACGGCGATCGGCGCGGTCAGCCCGGCGGCGGTCGCCATCGTCGCGCCGGTCGCGCTGAGCTTCGCCACCCGGTACGCGATCAGCCCGCTGCTCATGGGCACGATGGTGGTGCACGGCGCGCAGGCGGGCGGCTTCTCGCCGATCAGCATCTACGGCTCGATCGTCAACGGCATCGTCGAGCGGGAGGACCTGCCGGGCAGCGAGATCACCCTCTTCCTGGCCTCGCTGATCGCCAACCTCCTCATCGCGGGCGTGCTGTTCGCGCTCTTCGGCGGACGGAAGCTGTGGGCGCGGGGGGCGGTGGCGCCGGAGGAGGGCGGTCGGACGGGCGACGGCACGGCGGGGACGGGGAAGACGGGGACGGGAGAGACCGGGACGGCGGGGACGGGGAGGACCGGGACGGCGGGCGCGGCCCCGGGCACCTCCGGCACGGTATCCACCGGTACCGGTACGGCCACCGGAACCGCCCCCACCGCCGTGGCCGTCCGCCCCGGCCAGGACACCTCCGGCGACGGCGACGGCGACGGCGACGACGGCGCGGGACCGCGCCTGACCCCCGCCCGGATCGCCACCCTGGTCGCCCTGGTCGCCCTCGTCGTGGCCGTCCTCGGCTTCGACCTGGACGCGGGCCTGACCGCCGTCTCCCTCGCCGTCGTATTGAGCACCGTCTGGCCCGACGACAGCCGCCGCGCGGTCGGTGAGATCGCCTGGTCGACGGTCCTGCTGATCTGCGGTGTCCTCACGTACGTGGGCGTACTGGAGGAGATGGGCACCATCACCTGGGCCGGTGAGGGCGTCGGCGGCATCGGCGTACCGCTGCTGGCCGCGGTGCTGCTCTGCTACATCGGCGCGCTCGTCTCGGCCTTCGCCTCCTCGGTGGGGATCATGGGGGCGCTGATCCCGCTGGCGGTGCCGTTCCTCGCGCAGGGCGAGATCGGGGCGGTAGGCATGGTGGCGGCGCTCGCGGTCTCGGCGACGGTGGTGGACGTCAGTCCGTTCTCGACGAACGGGGCACTGGTCCTGGCCGCGGCCCCCGACGTCGATCGAGAGCGCTTCTTCCGGCAGTTGATGGTGTACGGAGGGATCGTGGTGGCGGCCGTACCCGCGCTGGCCTGGCTGGTGCTGGTGGTACCCGGCTTCGGGTAGGTCCCGTCAGACGACCGGCAACCCGGTAACAGCGAGCAACGACCAAGGAGTACGACGCGTGTCCTCTCTCTTCCCGGCCCTCCTCCCGGCCGCGACCGCCGCGGCCGACCGGCCCGCCCTGCGCTTCGGCGAGCGTTCCCTGACCTACGCGGAACTGGCCGCCGCGGCGGGCGGCACGGCCGGCCGGATCGGGGCCGCCGGCCGGGTCGCCGTCTGGGCGACCCCGGCGCTGGAGACCGCGGTCGCCGTGGTGGCCGCGCTGCTGGCCGGCGTCCCCGTCGTGCCGCTCAACCCGAAGTCGGGCGACAAGGAACTCGCGCACATCCTGTCGGACAGCGAGCCGTCACTCGTCCTGGCGGCCCCGGGCGGCGAACTGCCGCCCGCCCTGGCCGGCCTGGAGCGCGTCGACGTCGACGTGGCCGCCGGCGGGCCCGTCCCCGAGGACCACACCGGCGACGGCGACCCCGCGCTCGTCGTCTACACCTCCGGCACCACCGGGCCGCCCAAGGGCGCCGTCATCCCCCGGCGCGCGCTGACGACGACCCTGGACGCGCTCGCCGACGCCTGGGCGTGGACCGGCGAGGACGTGCTGGTGCACGGGCTTCCGCTGTTCCACGTGCACGGCCTGGTGCTCGGCGTCCTCGGTCCGCTGCGGCGCGGCGGGTCCGTGCGGCACCTGGGCAGGTTCTCCCCCGAGGGTGCGGCGCGGGAGCTGAACGCCGGCGCGACCATGCTGTTCGGGGTGCCGACGATGTACCACCGGATCGCCGAGGCGCTGCCCGGCGACCCGGAGCTGGCGAAGGCGCTGGCCGGGGCCCGGCTGCTGGTCTCGGGGTCGGCCGCGCTGCCCGTGCACGACCACGAGCGGATCGCCGCCGCGACCGGCCGGCGGGTGATCGAGCGGTACGGCATGACGGAGACCCTGATGAACACGAGCGTGCGGGCGGACGGCGAGCCCCGCGCCGGGACGGTGGGCGTACCGCTGCCGGGGGTGGAGCTGCGGCTGGTGGAGGACGACGGCACACCGATCGCGGAGCCGGACGGGGAGAGCGTCGGCGAGATCCAGGTGCGCGGCGCGAACCTGTTCACCGAGTACCTGAACCGCCCCGACGCCACCGCCGCCGCGTTCACCGGGGACGGCTTCTTCCGCACCGGCGACATGGCGGTGCGCGACCCGGACGGCTACGTCCGCATCGTCGGCCGCAAGGCCACCGACCTGATCAAGAGCGGCGGTTACAAGATCGGGGCCGGTGAGATCGAGAACGCGCTGCTCGAACACCCGGGGGTGCGCGAGGCCGCCGTCACCGGCGAGCCCGACCCCGACCTCGGTGAGCGGATCGTGGCGTGGATCGTGCCGGCCGACCCCGCCGCGCCGCCCGCCCTCGACGCGCTGGCCGACCACGTCGCCGGCCGGCTCGCCCCGCACAAGCGGCCCCGGGTCCTGCGCCTCCTGGACACCCTCCCCCGCAACGACATGGGGAAGATCATGAAGCGGGCGCTGAGCCATGACTGACCGCCTGTCCGCACGCGCGTTCCTCGCCCTGCTCACCGACGACTTCACCGAACTGCCGCACCCCCCGGGCACGTCGGAGCCCGACGGCCCGCTCGGCTGGCACGGCTACGACGCCGCCCGCGCCCAAGCCGCCGGACGCACCGGCGAGGAGGAGTCCGTCGTCTGCGGGACCGGGCACGTCCTGGGCACCCCGGCCGTGTTCCTCGCCTTCGAGTTCGGCTTCCTCGGCGGCTCGTTGGGCCGGCGCACCGGTGACCGGCTGGAGGCGGCGTACGCCCACGCGCGCGAGCGGCGGCTGCCGGTGGTGCCGCTGGTCGCCACGGGCGGCAGCCGGATGCAGGAGGGGATGCTCGCGCTGACCCAGCTCCAGCGGGTGGCCCGGCAGTCGGCGCTCACCCGCGCGGCCGGGCTGCCGCAGATCGCCGTGTTGCGGGACCCGGCCACCGGGGGCGGCTGGGCGACGCTGGGCGCGGGCGCCGACGTGGTCCTCGCGCTGCCCGGCGCCCAGGTCGGCTTCGCGGGCTCCCGGGTCCGGCCGCCGGACGCCGATCCGGCCGCGTACACGGCCGAGGCGCAGGTGGCGGCGGGCAGCGCGGACGCCGTCGTGCCGCCCGGCGAGCTGCGCGGCACGCTGGGCCGGTGGCTGCGGCTGCTGACGGCGCCGTCCGACGACCCGGCTCCCGTGCCCGCACCGCTCGGCGCGCGGGACCTGCCGGAGACGGGCTGGGACGCGGTACGGCGGGCCCGCTCCCCCGAACGACCGCGCGCCGGGGCGTACCTGGACGCCTACTTCACCCACCGCGTCGCCCTCTCCGGCGACCGCTGCGGGGGCACCGACCCGGACGGCATGCTCTGCGGCTTCGGCGAGCACGCGGGGCGGACGGTCGCGTACGCCGCCCAGACGGGGACGGCGACCCGGCCCGCCGGGTACCGCACCGCCGCCCGGCTGATCCGGCTCGCGGACCGGCTGGGCGTCCCGGTGCTGACCCTGGTGGACACCCCGGGCGCGGCGAACGACGCGGCGGCGGAACGGCAGGGCGCGGGTGCGGCGATCGCCGACCTGTTCACCGCGGTGGCGTCGGTGAGTACGCCGGTCACCACGCTGGTGATCGGCGAGGGCGGCTCGGGCGGGGCGCTGGCGCTGGCCGCGCCCGGCAGCACCTGGGCGACCCCGGACAGCTACTTCTCCGTCATCGCGCCGGAGTCGGCGGCGGCGATCCTCAAGCGCCCGCCCGAGGAGGTGGAGGCGACGGCGGACCAACTGCGACTGCGGCCGCAGGACTTGGTGGCGCTGGGCGTGATCCGAACAGGCGAGCAGTTGTTCCCTGGAACAGGTGATCGTCGCCCGTAGGAGCGAATGTGACTGCCGGGACCAACGATACTTACGGTGTGCGACCGACGGGCTGCAGACCGTGATCGACGCACATGTCCCAGGGGGTCCCGCCCATGGTGGCCCCCCACATGCACAGCGCAAGGAGCTGCACGATCATGAACCTTCTCACCGACGTCCTCGCCGGCCTCGTCCACTTCGTCGGCTGGCTGGTCTGACGGTCCGAGAGACACGACGGCGCCGCCTCCCCGTCCCAGGGAGGCGGCGCCGTCCGCGTACCGGCGAACGGCCCGCGTCAGCGCACGGCCACCGCCCGCACGATCTCCTGCGTGACCGAGCCGCCCCGGTCGTCGCGTGCCGAGGCCCGCAGGGACACGTGCTCGGCCTGGCGGGGCACGCTCAGCGTCCCCTGCCAGGACGCCGGCCCGTCACCGCCGCGCAGCGACACGCGCTGCCAGGACTTCCCGCCGTCGTAGGAGGCCTCCAGCCTCCCGCCGCCGAGCCGCCCGGTGTCCGGGGCGCCCGCCACGTACTCCGCGCCGAGCCCGATCCGCACCTTCTTCCCGCCGCGCACCTCGCCCGCGAGGTCGGTGTCGACGTCGAAGGAGAGGTTGATCAGCGGGAGGTGGGTCCACCGGTCCTCGGGCGTGGCAGCCGAGCGGAACGTCCACTCGGCGTGCCCCTCGGTGCCGAGCTTCCAGCGTCCGGCGTCGAGCGCGGTGTCGGTGACGAGCCGGTACGTGCGCGCGTCGGCCGGCGCGCCGTGCACGTAGGCGGCGGAGGACGGCCCCTGGTCGACCAGTTCGCCGTCCAGGTACACCGACGTGGTCTGCGACATCCCGCTGCCCTCGCTCCACACGTCGCCGAAGCCGGTGTGGTCGGGGCCGGAGTCGCCCCACCCGGGGGCGTTGAACTGGAGCCGGTCGCCCGCGCGCTGCTGGCCCCAGCCCAGCCCGGTGCCGAGGTAGGGGTGCCAGACGGGCTTGAACCAGTTCAGCTCCTCGCGCGAGCCGCCCTCGTACCGGACGGTCCCGGACCGCTGCTCCAGTGCGTCGCCGGCGGCCGTCACGGACTCGTGCCACAGCTGACCGGGTCCGGTCGACACGTACTCGGTGCGCTCGGCGGGGTAGTCGATCCGCTCCCGGAAGCCCAGCCCGACGGGGAAGGCGTCGGTGATCGAGTAACGGAACTCACCGCCGCTCGCCGGCTCGGCCGCGTGGTAGCGGGTCCGCAGCTCGGCGAGGTCGCGGCGGCCGGGCTCGTAGGTGAGGTCCCGGTCGGGCACGGCACCGCGGTGCCCTTCGGAGAGGTCGTACGTGTAGGGCGTGTTGCGCGTGCCGGTCATGTCGACGCGCCCGGCGTCCCGCAGCCGCTCCGCGTCGGCCGCGCCGACGGTGGCGATCTGCAGCGGCCGGTCGGCGTTGTCGTCCGTGCCCCACCACTGCATCAGCCGACCGGGCGCGTCGTCGGTCACGAACAGCGCCTTGACGCCCGCGTCCTGGGCGGCCTGGGCGAGTCCGGCCGGTCCGGTGCCCTCGGTGAGCCGGGCGAGGACCGCCTTGCCCCGGACACCGCCGGGGAAGGGGCCGTCCCCGACGTCGACCAGCGGCAGCCGGCTGCGGCCCTCGATCAGGGTGCCGCCCGACTGGACGGTGGCCTCACCGACGCCCTTCACCTCCAGCAGCGGCTTGCCCAGCCGCCACACGGTCCGGTACTCGAAGTCGCCCTCGGTCACCTTCCGGCCGGTGGGCGCCGCGAAGACGCTGTCGTACGTCAGGGGCACCTGGACCGCGCCGAACAGGTCGGAGCCGCCGCCGCTGCGGTCGTACTCCATGAGCAGTTGCCGCGTCTCGGTGCGCCGGTCGACGTCGGCGCCGATCTCGCGCAGCTTCCTGCCGTCGAGGGTGATCTCGCGGTCCCGGTCGACGACGACCTCGGGCGCCGCGAGAAAGCCGAGCCCGAGCGAGTCGGCGCCGCGGCTGCCGCGCACGTCCAGGAAGGTGGTGAGGCTGTACGTCCCCGGTGTCAGCCGCAGCTCCAGGGTGCCCGAGTCGCCGACGTGCGCGGGGACGGGGTCGACGCCCTCGGCGAGCTTCTGGACCACCAGGTCGGCCGGCGTGGCCGCACCGGCGCGGTCCTTGACGTGCACGGTGAGCGCGTACCGCTCCTCCTCCTTGACCATGCCGAACGCGGTGTGCGCGACGACCGTGCCGTCCGTGCCGGTCGCGACGATCCGGCCGCTCGTCGTCCCGACCGGGGCCTTGGCGCCGTCCCCGGTGACGGTCGTGGAGGCGGTGCCGTGCGCGGGCACGGTGAGGGCGGTGTCGGCGAGGCTGGCGACGCCCTCCGGCGCACCCTGCACGGACAGCGCCAACTCGACCGCGGAGTCGGAGTCGTTGGTGTAGGTGACGGTCCGCGTGACCGGCTCGTTGCCCTCGTAGGGCCAGGCGAAGAAGCCGAGGTCCGCGCTGCCGGTGGCCGTGACGGCGGCGCCGATCGCGTCCGGCACGCTGACCCGGCCCGCGCCCAGGTGGTAGGCGGAGGCGTCGAGCCGCTTCGACGAGGACATCAGCGCGTCCTTGAGCCGCGCGCCGGACCAGTCGGGGTGCTCCTCGGCGAGCAGGGCGGCGACCCCGGCGACGTGCGGCGTCGCCATCGACGTACCGCTCATCGACGTGTAGTCGCCGCTGCCCTCGCTGAGCCGGGAGCGGGCGGCGAGGATGTCGACACCGGGGGCGGACAGGTCGGGCTTCAGGGCGTTGTCGCCGTGGCGCGGTCCGGCGCTGGTGAAGTAGGCCGCTTCGTCGGCGGAGTCGACAGCGCCCACGGTCAGCGCGGCGTCCGCGGCGCCGGGCGAACCGACGGAGGACGGGGCGCCGGTGTTCCCGGCCGCGATGACGAACAGGGCACCGGTCTCGCGGGACAGGGTGTTCACGGCCTCGGCCATCGGGTCGGTGCCGTCGCTGGGCTCGGTCGAGCCGAGGCTCATGGAGACGATGTCGGCGTCCACGTCCCGGGCGGCCCACTCCATGCCGGCGATGATCTCGGACTCGCTGCCCGAGCCGGAGTCGTCGAGGACCTTGCCGACCGCGAGCGTGGCGCCCGGCGCGACGCCCCGCTCCGCGCCGTCGGAGGCCGCGCCGCTGCCGCCGACGGTGGAGGCGACGTGCGTACCGTGGCCGTGCCGGTCGGCTACCTCCTCCCCGGCTATGAAGCTCCGGCTCTGCGCGACCCGCCCGGCGAGGTCGGGGTGGCCCGCGTCGACGCCGCTGTCCAGCACGGCCACGGTGACGCCCTTGCCGGTCAGTCCGGCCTGCCAGGCTTCGGGGGTGCCGATCTGCGCGTTGGACTCGGCCATCGCGGCGGTGACCCGTCCGTCGAGCCACACTCCGTCGATACCGGCGCCCCGACGGGTGAATTCCCGCCAGAAGTCCCGCCCCTTGTCGGCCTCGACGGCCGCCCCGCGCACGCTGGGCAGCGCCCGGGTCCGCTCGGTGCCGCGCGGGGTGGCCGCCCGGGTGCCCTTCTCGTAGGTCACGATCAGCGGCAGCTCACCGGTCGCCGAGTCGCCGAGCCCCTGCTCGATCAGCTCCCCGACGTCGAAGAGCCGTTCGTCGAGGCTGCCGTCGCGCAGGTACGGCAGCGCCTCGTCGGGTACGACCGTGGTCCGGCCGCCGGAACTGCGGGTGTGCACCGCCCCGGTGGCTCCCTCGGGCCGCTCCACGGTGACGGTCTTCCGGCCGCCGCCCAGCTCGGTCACGGTCACCCGGTCACCGGTGACGAGGGTGACGGTGTCGGCGGCGGCAGCGGCCGGGGTGCCTGCCGTACCCGTGGGCGGGTCCTGCGCCGCCGCCGTCCCGGCCGGCAGCAGCGCGATCACGAGCCCCGCCGACAGGAGGGTCGCCCCGCGTCTGACTGGTCCTCTGCTCATCCACGTCTCTCTTCGTGTCGTCGTAGAGTGCTGCGAGCAGTCTCAGGGGGTGTGCGGGACGGACGAGTTGACCGGACGTGGCGGAATGGCGCCCTGGCGGGTTTCCGCCAGTCCGGGTCCGGACCGGCCGGGGACCGCGGGACACGCCCAAGTACCGTCCGTCACAATGGCATTCCGCACAGGTACGGACGGACACGGGGAGCGAGCGGCGCCATGGACGGGTTGGTCGAGTTCAGGACCGAGGACGGCGTGCACGTGGTCGTCGAGGGCGTCGAGGACGAGGACGGCGCACGGCTGGTCTCACGCGGCGACGGACCGGCTCGGGCGGCGCGCACCTTCGAGGACTCCCTGGACGGTGTGCGGGCCGCCGCCGCGTCCGCGTTGCGGGTCTTCCGCGACGGCTCGCTCAGACCCGACTCGGTGGAGCTGGAGTTCGGCGTCAAGCTGAGCGCGGAGGCCGGCGCGGTCATCGCCAAGGGCTCGGCGGAGGGGCACCTGGTGGTGCGGCTGAGCTGGTCGCCGGAGCCGTCGCCCACCCGCCCGCTGGGCCCGGACGCCGCCGGCCGGTCATGAGCGGTGCCGCCTGGCACGCCCGCGTCGCGTGCGGCAAGGAGGTCGGCGCGGGGTTCCTGGTCTCCGCCCGTCGGCTGCTCACCTGCGCCCATGTCGTCAGGTGGAGCGGGGACGCGGAGGTCACCGTCTCCTTCCCGGGCCGCCGGGAGCTGGGCGAGCTGTCCGCCACGGTCGCCGTGCACGGCGGCTGGCGGGGTGGCGCCGCCGACGTGGGCGACCTGGCCGTGCTGGAGCTGGACCGCGAGGTGCCGCTCAGCCCCGCCGCCTTCGCCCGCCCCGGCGCGGAGCGGACCGCGCCCGTCCCCGAACTGGTCGCCTACGGCTTTCCGAAGGGGTACGACGAGGGCATGCTCGCCTCCTACCGGGCCCTGCCCGGCCCGCTCATCTCGGACGAGTGGGTGCAGCTGGAGGCGCTCACGGGGCACGGGCAGCCGCTGGCCGCCGGGTTCAGCGGCGCGGCGGCGACCCTGGCCGACGGCACGGTCGTCGGCATGGTCTCGGCGGTCGCCGGCGCCAAGGACGTCCGCGTCGGCCGGATGCTGCCCGTCGAGGTCATGGCCCGCTACTGGCCTGAGCTGGGCGAGCTGGTACCCACGCCCGGGCACCGGGCGGACGCGCGCAGGCGCCTGTACGCGCTGGTGCGCCGGGCCGAGGAGACCGGCCTGACCTGCGACCCCGAGCGGCTCTACGTCTCCGCGATGGACGCCTTCGCGCCGCCGCCCCCGGAAGGCGGGTTCGCCTCGCTGCGGGAGGCCGCCGCCTACGTGCAGTGGGAGGTGCCCGAGCCGGACGCGGTGGCCCGGTTCACCGACCGGCTGGAGGCGCTGCTGCACGCCCCGCCGCCGCGCCCGGCGACCTGGTCGCCCATCGTCGTGGAGATCGACCACAGCGGTGCCGGCGCCGACCAGGTCACCGTCGAGGTGTCCGCCTACCGGGACGGGCAGCGCCGCCCCGTGGGCGCACGCCGGCTGGCCCGCGGCGCGGTGCGCTCCTTCGTGCAGGAGCGCATCGACGAGGCGTTCGCCCAGCTCGACCCGGGCGCCGAGGAGCTGCTCACCTTCGTGCTGCCGCGCGAGTGGCTGAACGAGCCGGTGGCGCACTGGGCGTGCAGCGAGGACGACCCCACGCCCCTGGGCTGCGCCTACCCGCTGGTGGTGACCGACCGCAACCGCCACCGCAGCGGACGCCTCCGCCACCAGCTGCGCAAGAAGTGGCGCAAGCTCGGCGTCAGCCCCGGCGGGACACTGCACCGCGTCGACTGCGGGGCCCGCGAGCGGCCGGCCGGACTGCGCAAGCGGCTGCGGGACGACGCCGAGCTGGCCGGCTTCGCCACCCCGCCCGGGGTGGCGCGCGAACACTTCGAGGTCGGTCTGCACGTTCCCGTCCCCGTACTGCTGTGGCCGCGCGCCGGGTGCCCCGGTGACGGGCACGACGGTCCCTGCTCCGGAACGGCCTTCCTCGACGAGCTGGCCGTCTCCGTGGCGGGCGTACCACCGTCCGAACTCCCCCGCCTGGTCATGGAGCTGCGCGAGACGGCGGACGCGGCCGAGGACCCGGACGGGCACTGGGCCAGGGACCTCCAGCTCCTGTGGGACGACCCCCGCTGCTTCGCCGAGCCCACGGCCCTGCTGCACTCGCCCGTCGGCTGACCGCCCGCCACCGCCCGCGCCACCCGGAAACGGCCCACCACCGTCCAGCCCCACACCGCACCGGACACCCCGCCGCCGTACCACCCACCGCACCGCCCGCCGAAGCCCCACCGCACCGATCGCTCGGAGTGAAGAACCATGCCCCTGTGGCCCGTCTACACCGGCGCGCCGGTCCCGCACGACGGCATCGCGCAGCTGCCCCCTCCCCCGCCCTGGCGGGCCTTCGACGGCCACCCCGTGCTCGACCCGCCGGACCCGGACGGCGACACCCCGGCCGCCTCGCCCGACCGGGTCCACCGCGCCGCCACCTACCAGGCCACCGAGGACACGGTGCAGCTGGTCAACGCGGCCCTGTACCTGCGGCGCCCGCTGCTGGTCACCGGCCCTCCCGGCACCGGGAAGTCGTCGCTCGCCTACGCCGTCGCCCGGGAACTGCGGCTCGGCCCGGTCCTCCGGTGGAACATCACCAGCCGCAGCACCCTCCACGACGGCCTCTACGCGTACGACCCGCTCTCCCGCCTGTACGCGGCGCACCAGGCGGCGGAACGGCCCGACGAACCGGCGGCCGGGGCCGGCATCGAGAACCACCTGCGCCTCGGACCGCTCGGCACCGCCCTCCTCCCCTACGCCCGCCCGCGCGCCCTGCTCATCGACGAGATCGACAAGAGCGACCTCGACCTGCCGAACGACCTGCTGCACGTCCTGGAGGAGGGCCAGTACGAGATCCCCGAACTCGTCCGGGCCTCCCGGGACACCCCCGGCGGACGGGCCGAGGTGCTGATCGACGGCACCGACCAGCGGGTGCCGGTCGAGCGGGGCCGGGTCCGCTGCCGGGCCTTCCCCTTCGTCGTCCTCACCAGCAACGGCGAACGCGAGTTCCCGCCCGCCTTCCTGCGCCGCTGCGTCTCGCTGCGCCTGCGGCAACCGGACGACGACCACCTCACCGAGATCGTCCGCGCCCACCTGGGCCAGCCCGACGCGTACGCGCAGCGGCTGATCGACCGGTTCCTGTCCCGGGTGGGCAGCGGTGAACTGGCCACGGACCAGCTCCTCAACGCGATCTACCTGGCCCGTTCCTCCGGTCTGGGCGCCGACTCCCTGGACGAGCTGGCGGAGCAGCTCATGCCGTACCTGGGCCGCTCGGCGCAGCCCGACGCGTTCTGATGCCCGCCGACCGTCCCGGGTCCCCGGCGCCCCTGCCCCGCCTGGCCGACATCCTCGGCCGGACGGACCCGGACGCGCGCCCGACCCCGCTGGAGCTGGCCGAAGTCCTCTGGCTGGCCGGGCAGATGGGCCCCGCCGGGACGGACGCGCCACTCCCGGGGGAGGAGGCGCGAGCCCCCGGGCCGACCCCGCCCGCGCCCCGGACGGCGCCGGAGCAGGACCAGCGGCGGCGGCAGGACCGCGCGCCCCGGCCCGGCCGGCCGGCCGAACCGGCCCCCGTGCCCGACACCCTCCGCACCCCGCTGCGCCTGCCCGCCCCGGCACCCGCCCCCGGGACCTCGGCGGCCGAACCGCACCGCGCCCTGCTGGCGCCCGCTCCGCCCATGCTGCGCCACCCCCTGGCCCTGCAACGCGCCCTGCGTCCGCTCAAGCGCCGCACCGACGCGCCGGTCGGCCACGAGGTGGACGAGGCGGCGACCGCCGACCGCCTCGCCCGGCTCGGCGCCGGCCCCCGGTGGTGGCTGCCGGTGCTGCGCCCCGTGCGGGAGCGCTGGCTGCGGCTGGACCTGGTGGCCGACGCGGGCCCCACGATGCCCGTCTGGCAGCCCCTCGTGCGCGAACTGCACGCCGCCCTGGTCCAGTCGGGCGTCTTCCGCACGGTCGCCCTGCACCGGGCCGACCCCGACGGCAGCGTCCGCGGCGGCGGCGCCGACACGCCCTCCGACGGCCGTACGGTCACCCTGCTGATCAGCGACTGCATGGGACCGCAGTGGCGCGAGGGCCCGGCCGGGACCCGCTGGTTCGACACGCTGCGCCGCTGGGCGCGCCGGACACCCCTGGCCGTACTCCAGCCGCTGCCGGAGCAGTTGTGGCGGGACACCGCCCTGCCCCCGGTCCCGGGCCGGCTGTCGGCGCCGCACCGGGCCGCGCCCAGCGCGTCGCTCACCTTCACGCCGTACGACGGCACCGCCCCCCGGGCGCCCGGGACGGCGGTGCACGTTCCCGTCCTGGAACCGGGGCCCGAATGGCTGGCCAACTGGGCCGCGCTGGTCGCCGGTCCGGGCGGCACGGCGTACCCGGCGGCCGCCGCCGCGCTGCACCGCCCCTTGCCGGCCGACGCCGACGACCGCACCGACGTCGGGCGCCTGTCCGCCGAGGAGCTGGTCCTGCGCTTTCGCGCGAGCGCGTCCCCGCCGGCCTTCCGGCTGGCCGGCCATCTGGCGCTCGGGCGTCCGGACCTGCCGGTGATGCGGTTGGTGCAGGCGGCCGTCGAACCGCACCCGCTGCCCCAGCACCTGGCCGAGGTGATCCTCAGCGGCCTGCTCACCACGGTCGCCGGGCCGCCCGGCTCCTACGCGTTCCGTCCCGGCGTGCGCGATCTGCTCCTGCGCGGGCTGCCCCGCACCGCCCGCAACCGCACCCACGACCTGCTGCTGCGCACCGGCGGGCTGATCGACGAGCGGGCGGGGCGGGCTCCCGGCGAGTTCCGCGCGCTGATCCCCGACCGGGACGGCACCGAACGGGCCGACGGCAAGCAGGCGTTCGCGGCCATCAGCCAGGAGAGCGCCCGGCAACTGGCCGCGCGGGAGCGGCCCCCGGCCCCGTCGCCCTTCCCCGCCGCGCTGGGCGCGCGCTACCGGCCGGTGCGGCGGCTGGCGCCGACCGGGAGGATGTGGCTGGCCGAGGACAACGAGACGAACCGGACGGTGACGATCCGGCTGCACGGCGCGAAGGACGGCCCCGCGGCACGCGAGGCGTTCCTCCGGGACGCCCGCCGCCTGACGGAGATCGCGCACCCGAACGTGGTGACCGTCCTGGACTGCGGCATCGAGGGCGACGTGCCGTACGTCGTCATGGAGCACCTCGACGGCATCGCGCTGAACACGCTCGCCCGGTCGGCCGGCCGGCGTCTGCCGCCGCCGCTGACGGTGTCGGTGGGCGCCCAGCTGGCACGGGGGCTGGCCGCCCTGCACGCGGCGGGCGTCACGCACGGCGGTCTGGAGGCGTCCAAGGTGGTCCTGCTGCCGGACGGCACGGCCCGGCTCAGCCTCTTCGCCCCGGGACGGACCTCCGGCCCGGCCGGACGCGCCGAGGACCTGCGGTCCCTGTGCGACGTCCTGCTGACGCTGACCTCCGGGACCTCGCACCTGGCCGTCCCGATCGACTCCCGCCGCCTCGACCGGCTGCCCGACGCCCTGCGCATCCACTACGCGCACGCCTTCGACCAGCTGATGTCCGCCTCGTCGGCGACCCGGGCCCGGGGCCTGGGGCTGCTCGCCGACCCGCACCTGCCGGCCCTGGCGGGCGAGGCGTACGCGCCGCGCCGCTACCACGCCCTCGGCCCCCTGCGGGTCGACCTCCCGCACGGCACGCCCGCGCTGGCGCCGGAGGTCCGCGCGCTGCTGGCCATGCTGCTGCTCAAGCACGGCCGCACGGTGACCCACGAGGAGCTGAGGTGGGGGTTGTGGGACCCGGGCGACGAGCCGCGCGACCCGAGGGGCGAGCTGACCCGGCTGGCGACGCGCCTGGCGGACGCGCTGGGCCCCGGCGTCCTGGCGACGTCCGCCCACGGGTACGCCCTGCACACCAGCGCCGACGACGTGGACGTGGTGCACTGCGACGAGTTGGTACGGCGCGCCGACGCGGCGCGGCTGTCGGGCGCGCTCACCGAGTCCCGCGCCCATGTCACGGGGGCGCTGGCCCTCTGGGAGGGCACCGAGCCCCTCGCCGACGTGCCCGGGCCCGCCGCCCGCACCGCCCGCACCCGCCTCACCCGGCTGCGCCTCGCGCTGTACACCAAGCGCGCCGAACTCGACCTGTCCCTCGGTGCGTACGACCGGGCCGCCACCGACCTGGCGGGCCTGCTGAGCGCCCATCCGCACCGCGAGGACTTCCGGCGCCTGTACATGATCGCGCTGCGTCGCCAGGGGCGGGGCGAGGAGGCCCTGGAGGTGTACGAGGAGTACGAGCTGACCGGGGGGCGGAGCCCGGCCCTGACGGCGCTGGGCCGGGAGCTGCGCGAGGAGCACGCCGGCCCGGTGGACGACGCCCCGTGGCAGGCGTACGAGGCCCCGTCCGCGTCGGACGGCGCCGTCTCCGCGCCGGACGAGCTGCCGGAGGGCCCCTTCCTCACGGAGGACGACCTGTGGACGCCCCTGTCGGGGGAGCGGGAGGGCCCGACCGAGGAGGAGGCGGAGACGGCCGAGGCGCTCGCCGGGAGCGCGCCGTGGGGGGACGGGCCCCCTTCCGATGCGGGGCTGGGCCCCGGGGACGCCCTGGAGCGGACGGAGACCCTGGCGGCGGTCGCGGCGGCGGACCTCGACGAGGACGACGACGCCGGCTTCGACACCGACTACCGCGACTGCGCCCGCTACACGCTCGTCGGCGGCACCCTCGACGACGAGGCGCGCGCCGCCCTGCGACGCGTGGTCACCCGTCTGCTGACGGACAGCGGGCTCGAAACCGCCGCCTACGAGATCCACGACGGCCCCGACGGCGTCCTCGTGCTGCTGGAGCCGCGGACGGCGGCCGCCGGCCTGCTCAGGGCCACCCTGGAGGGGCTCCCGGGGCAGCCGGCGCGCGCGGGGGGTCCGCGGCTGCGGGCCGAGTTCTGGCAGGTGGAGTTCTCGGTGGACGGCAACGGCGAGGAGCAGGTCTTCCGCGCCGACCCCGAGTCGGTCGACGCCGTGTGGGGGGCCTCCGGTGCCCCGGCCGTCGTCGCCGTCTCGGACGCGTTCTACTACGACGAGGTGGACGAGGAGGGGCAGGACGGCCCCGCGTTCCCCCCGGACCTGTTCCGGCCGCTGGACGACGGCACGGGCTGGTACCACCTGGTCGAGGGGGCCGGTTCCGGCGCCCCGAGCCGTGCCCGGGCGCGCCGCCCGGCCTCCGCCGCGGACCTGGTCGCCGGCGCCCGCTGCGTCCTCCTCGGCTTCGACGACGTACTGGCCCGGCTCTACCGGCCCGCCGCGGAACGGGAGGTGATGCTGGACATCGCCCGGCTCCTGGTCGAGGAGCGCGATCCCGGGGACGCGCTGGCCGGGGTGCCGCTGCCCCGCGTCACGTCGCAGGGGTACGCCGGCACCCTCGACTTCGTCCGGGCGCTCGCCGGGCACCGGCTCGCCGGTGACGTGCGGCTGCGGCTCGACCGGCACGAGGCGCGGGCGGCGCGCACCGCGCGGCCCACCCCGCTCGCCGACCGGCTGGTCCGGACCCTGCACGTCCGCGGGGTGCCCGTGGCCGTGGTGACCGACCGGGCCCCCGGCCCCGTCACCGCCCATCTGCGGCGGCGGGGCCTGCTGGACGCTCTGCCGGGCGGCGTCCACGGCCGCGACGCCGACCTGACCCGCCTCATGCCCGACCCGGACGTCCTGCACCGGGCCCTGGAGCGGTTCGACGTCGCGCCCGGCGCGTGCGTGCTGGTCGGCTCCTCCACCGCCGAACAGTCCGCCGCCCGCGCGGCCGGCATGCCGTTCATCGGGTACTGGCGCGGCGAGCGGGTCCGGCGGGACCTGCGCGCGGCGGACGACGGCGTCTTCCTCGTGACGGACCTGCGTCCGCTGCTCACCGCCGTGGAGGACACCTGAGCGCACGCCCCTTCGGGGGCGCACCGCCCGGCCGGACCGCCCGCACCCCCCGTTCAGCGGCCCCCCGCCCGGCCCCCTCCAGAAGGCGCCCGCCCCGGGCCCAGCACACGATGCCTAGGAGGCCGGCCGCCGGGCGGCCCTCCGGTCCGCGCTCTCGGGAGGATCTGCCATGACCGCCAGTACCGCCAGTCTGGAGCAGCTGCGCCGCTGCCACTTCGCCGTCGACCTGGGCGCGGCGCGGACCCGCGTGTACGTGAAGGGTGTCGGGCTGGTCGTGGACCAGCCGTCCGCCGCCGCGGTCAACACCCGCACCGGCGCGCTCATCGCGGTCGGCGAGTTCGCGGAGAAGATGACCGGACGCACCCCCGGCTACATCCGCGTGGTGCGGCCGGTGTCCGGGGGCACGGTCGTCGACATCGAGATGGCCCAGCGCATGCTGCGGCACCTGCTCGGTGACAAGATCCGCCGCGCCCTGCGCCGCAAGCCCCGGCTGCGCGCCGCCGCCTGCACCCCGCACGACGCGGATCCGCTGGCCCAGCGGGCGGCGATCGAGACCCTGGTGGGGCTCGGGGCCCGCCGGGTGGAACTCGTCGACACGCTGATCGCCGCGGCGGTCGGCTGCGGACTGCCGGTGGAGCAGCCCGAGGCGACCATGATCATGGTGTGCGGGGCGCACGCCACGCAGGTCGCGGTGCTCTCCCTCGGCTCGATCGTGACCGCCGCGCGCATCCCGGTCGGCGGTGAGGCCGTCGACCACGCGATCGTGCAGCTCCTGCGCCACCAGCACGAGCTGGTGCTGCCCAGCCAGTCCGTACGCCCGCTCCAGCTCGCCCTGTCCGGCAACGGGCTGACCCCGCAGGGGCCGGCGTCCACCGAGATCCACGGACGGGACGTGGCGACCGGGCTGGCGCGCAGTGTGCTGGTCGACACCGCCACCGTGCGCAACGCCATCCAGACGCCGCTGACGGGCGTGCTCGACGGGATCGGCAAGGTGCTGCGGGACTGCCCGCCGGACCTGGTCGCGGACCTCGCCGACCGCGGGATCATGATGGTGGGCGGCAGCGCCCTGCTCCCCGGCTTCGACCAGATGCTCCGGCAGGCCACGGGCATGCCGGTGCACATCGCGGAGCGGCCGGACGTGTGCGCGGTGCAGGGCCTCGGCACCATGCTGGAGGGCCGCGTCGAGCCGCTGTCGCTGACCCCGGTGTCGACCGACTGACCCCCCGCCGAAACGGCCGCGGAAGCCGGTGGCACCGGCGGGTCCGCGGCGATCCGCGAGAGCGAGGAAGCCGGACGGCATGAGCGCCCAGTCCGCGCCCCGGTCGACCCGCCTCCTGGAGGTGGTCCTGGGGATCGGCGCCGACCTCGATCTGCGCGGCACCCTCCAGCACCTCGTGGACGGCGCCGCCGAGCTGACCGGCGCCTCCGCGACCCTGGTCACCACCGATCCGGGCCGGGACGGCCTCACCGCGATCCGCGCCCCGGGCCGGGACGGCGCACCGGAGCCGGCGCCGCCGCTGCGGGTCCCGATCCACGTGGGGGGCGAGGAGTTCGGCGAGCTGCGCCTGGCCGGACGGGCCGGCGGTGACCCGTTCACGGCCGAGGACGAGCAGGTGCTGCGGGTCCTGGCCGCGCAGGCCGGCATCGCGATCGGCAACGCCCGGCTGTACGAGACGGCCCGGCAGCGCGAGCGCTGGATCGAGGGCGCGGCGGCCGTCACCACCGCGCTGCTCACCGAGGAGAGCGCCGACGACGCGCTGACGACGGTCGCCGAACGGGCCCGGATGCTGGCCGACGCCAGTGCGGGCGTGATCCTCCAGCCGACCGCCGAGGGCGGCATGGAGATCGTGACGGCCTCCACGTCCGACGACCCGGACGGCATCGTCGGCGCGACCATCGCGCCGGGCAGTCCCGTCCTGGAGCAGCTGCTGGGCGGCGAACCGGTGTTCGTCACGGACTCGGCGACCGATCCCCGCATGACGACGCACGTACGGCACCGGTTCGGGCCGAGCATGATGCTGCCCCTGCGGGCGAGCGGCCGGCTGATCGGCACCCTCGCCCTGCCCCGCCGTCGCGGCGCGCGGCCGTACACGGCCGTCGAGCGGCTGCTCGCGACCCAGTTCGCCTCCCAGGCCGCGCTCGCCCTCGTCCTCGCCGACGCCCGGCGCGGCCGGGAGCGTCTCGCGGTCTACGAGGACCGGGACCGGATCGCCCGGGACCTGCACGACCTGGTGGTGCAGCGGCTGTTCGCCACCGGCATGATGCTGGAGTCCACCCGGCGGCGCCCCGGCGCCGAGGAGGTCGGTGACGTCCTCGACCGGGCGGTGGACGAGCTGCGGTCCACCGTCCAGGAGGTCCGTACGACGATCTTCGCGTTGCAGCAGCCCCCGGCCGACCCGCCGACCGGCCTGCGCGGCCGGGTCCTGCGCGAGACCGGGTCCGCCGCCGCCGTCCTCGGTTTCCCGCCGTCCACGCACTTCGCGGGCACCGTCGACACCCGCGTGCCGGACCCGGTCGCGGACCGCCTGCTCACCGCCCTGCGCCAGGCACTGGCCGACGCGGCCGGCCGGCCGGGCGTCTCCCGGATCGAGGTCACCGTCGAGGCGACCACCGCCGGAGGGGACGGCCGGGGCGAAGTACGGCTGACCGTCTCCGCCGACGGCGGGGCCGACGGCCACGGCGTCGAGGGGACGACGTTCAGGTGGGGGGCCTCGCTGTGAGCACGGCGGGAGCCGGGCGCGATCCGCGGTGGCGCCTTTGCCCGTCGATGGGCCCCTCATGCCCCGGCGGAGGGTGTACCGCGCCGGACGGCGGGCAGGCGCACCGACAGCGCCGTCGGAACGGACGGCCCACGGGGGCTGCGTGACGTTGCGACGTCTGTCAGAAGATCGACGAGGACGGACAAGGCGGTGACATGACCCCAGCGGCACCACCACGTCTGGCGGGGCAGCCGGCCACCCTGGTCATCGACGGCCGGGTGGAGACCGGTCGGGCGGTGCTCCTGCCGAGGGGAGAACTCGTCCACGGGTGCGCGGACATCCTGGCCGAGGCCCTGGCGACCCTGCCGGCGGACATCGAGCGGGTCGAAGTGGACATGGCCGGTGTGGTGTTCATGGACACGGCGGGCCTGGAGTTCCTGGACATCCTCGGCGGCCACGGCCGCCGGCAGGCGGTGCCGGTGACGACCGCGAACTGGCGCGGTCAGCCGCTGCGCATCCTGGAGCTGGCCGGACTCGACCCCGCCGACCCCCTGCGCACCGACCGCCCGCGCACCGCCGGGCACCCGTCGGCGCCGACGGCCGGGCTGCCGGCCGGCCGGCAGCCGGGACCCGAGTCGGCCCCGGCGCCCTCGGCTGTGGCGGCGGAGCGCTCGGAGCGGCTGCGCGTCCTCCAGGAGGAGGTGGCGCAACTGCGCCGGGCGATCGCCTCCCGCCCGGTCATCGACCAGGCGCGGGGGGTGCTCATGGCGCTGCACGCCTGTACGTCGGACGAGGCGTGGCACATCCTGCGGGAGGCCTCCCAGCTCTCCAACACCAAGCTGCGCACGGTGGCCGCGGCGGTCACCGCCAGCGCGGAGAGCGACGGCCCGGCGCCGCCGGCGGAGGTGCGCTCGGCCCTGCGGACGGCCCTGGGCCGGCTCGGACGCTGAGACCGCGCCCACGGGGGTACCCGGGTCCGGCCGGACGACCCCGTACGCACCAGGAGGCGCATGATGAGCGAGCAGACCCCGTCCCAGGCGGAGGGCGAACGCGACGACGAGCGGGACACCCCGGACCCGCCCCACACCACTCCCTCCCAGGCGGAGGGCGAGCGCGACGACGAGGACGGCGTCGAGGACACCGTCGACCCGGGCGACGCGAAAGGCCGGTGAACCGGCGGCGCCACCGGCCAGAAGGTTTCTGCAGAGGTGGCGCGAAGTGGGGCGGGTGGGACTCGAACCCACGGCCGACGGATTATGAGTCCGCTGCTCTAACCGGCTGAGCTACCGCCCCATAACGGCGTGTCGCGTACACGTGTGCGCGCCGTCTGCCGCAGCATAGCCGCTCATACGATCTCCTGCCTCGGATGGTCGGCTACCGCGACGCCTTCATGACCTTGAGGACTCCGCAGCGTGCCGCGCGGTTCCCGGACATGAAAAAGGACCCCGGAAGGGGTCCTCGTTCATCTGCTCCCCCGACTGGACTCGAACCAGTAACCTGCCGGTTAACAGCCGGCTGCTCTGCCAATTGAGCTACGGAGGACCGAGCTCCCCCGACTGGACTCGAACCAGTAACCTGCCGGTTAACAGCCGGCTGCTCTGCCAATTGAGCTACGGAGGAATGCCTCGTTGCATCGAACGTGCCTGCCTGGGTATTCGCCAGAAGGCGCGCGCTCGCTGCGACACATACATTAGCGCAAGCAGGGGGGTGCTCCGCCAATCGGTACTCCCCGGCGCCTCGGAGCCAGTCAAAGGAAGGGTGACCGCCATGCGTTACCGGCTCACGTTCGTCGTCGGACTCGCGGTGGGATACGTGCTGGGCACGAAGGCCGGACGGGAGCGTTACGAGCAGTTGCGCAAGTCCGCCCGCCAGGTCGCGCAGAACCCCGCCGTGCGCAACACCGCCGAGACCGCCGCCCAGCAGGGCAGGCACTTCGCCGACAAGGCGTACCACGTGGTCAGCGACAAGGTCGGGGACCGGATGCCCGACTCGGTGGCCCAGCGGGTCCGCTCGCTGCGGGACCGCAACTCCAACGGCAGCGCCGCGGACGACTGGGGCACCAGCAACACCTGAGGCGGGTGCTCCCGGTGGGTCCCGTGCCCCCACCGGGTACGGGCGGCTCTCCCGGTGCGGCAGAATTTCGCACATGGGGATAGTCGCCGGGTTGGACAGTTCGCCCGATTTCACTCGTATCGTCGTCTGCGATTCGGACACGGGGGCCGTGCTGCGGCAGGGCTACGCCCCTCATCCGGTGGAGAGCCCCGAGGGCGGTGGCCGTCCCGCGGACGTCGATCCGCAGGCCTGGCTGCTGTCCCTCGGGGAGGCCGCCGGCGGCGGCCTGCTGGAGGGCGTGCAGGCCATCGGCGTCTCCGCGCAGGCGAACTCGGTCGTGCCGCTCGACTCACAGGGCAACACCGTGCGCCCCGCCATGGTGGGCGGCGACAAGCGCTCCCAGGTGGCGGCGGCCGACCTGATCGACGCCCTCGGCGGACGCGAGGCCTGGGCCCAGTCCGTGGGTTCGGTGCCGCAGGCCGCACAGCCGGTGACCAAGCTGCGCTGGCTGGCCCGTACCGAGCCCGAGGCCGCCGCCCGCACCGCCGTACTGATGCAGGCCCACGACTGGCTGGTGTGGCAGCTGCTCGGCCGGCCGGCCCGCCGGACCACCGACCGGGGCGGGGCCTCCGGCACCGGGTACTGGTCGGCGGCGACCGGCGGGTACCGGCCGGACCTGGTCGAGCTGGCCCTCGGGCACCAGGCGATGCTGCCGGAGGTGATCGGCCCGGCCGACGCGGCCGGTACGACACCGGAGGGGCTGCTGATCTCCGCAGGGACCGGCGAGACGCAGGCCGCCGCCTTCGGGCTCGGGATCGGCCTCGGTGACGCGGTGGTGTCGCTGGGCGCGTCCGGGTCCGTGATGGCCGTGCACACCGAACCGCTCGTCGACCAGTCCGGGATGATCACCGCCCTGGCCGACGCCACGGGCATGCACCTGCCGGTCGTCACCACCCTGAACGCCGTACGGACCCTGCGGGGCGCCGCCGAGCTGCTCGGCGTCCCGGACCTGGAGAGCCTGTCCGAGCTGGCGATGAAGTCGACGCCGGGCGCGCACGGGCTGGTGCTGCTGCCCTACCTGGAGGGCGAGCGGACGCCGAACCTGCCGCACACCGCCGGCACGCTGGCCGGCCTCAGGCGCGAGTCGATGCGGCCCGAGCACCTGGCGCGGGCCGCGTTCGAGGGGATGCTGTGCGGTCTCGCCGACGCCCTCGACGTGCTGCGCGGCCGTGGCGTGGACGTGCGCCGGGTCTTCCTGCTGGGCGCGGCGGCCGAGCTGCCGGCCGTGCAGGCGGCGGCACCGGCGCTGTTCGGGACGCAGGTCGTGGTGCCGCAGCCGGCCGACTACGCCGCGATCGGCTCGGCCCGGCAGGCGGCGTGGGCCCTGGGCGTCTCCCGGGGCACGCTGGACCCGCGTACTCCGCCCGTCTGGCAGGGCGCGGTCGCGCAGGTGCTGGAGCCGGGCGAGGAGCTGGCGGTGGGACAGGCGGTGCGTCAGCAGTTCGTGTCGGTGCGGGAGCAGACGCATCCGGGCGCGCTGCGCGGCTGAGGCGCGGTGCGCTCACCGCTCGTAGGCCGGAACTTGGCGCGCTCTTGGGTTAATCGGTTGAGGTAACGCGGGTGGGGTGTCCGACGATAGGGGCCAGGGGCAACCACCGTCCCCGTCGCCGACCCCGAGAGACCCAGCGTGCTCATACGACTCCTGCGGACCTACCTCAGGCCCTACCGGAAACCCATCGCCCTGCTGGTGGCGCTGCAGTTCCTGCAGACCTGCGCCTCCCTGTACCTGCCGACCCTGAACGCGGACATCATCGACGACGGCGTCGTCAAGGGTGACTCCGGCTACATCCTGAGCTACGGCGCCCTGATGATCGGCATCTCGCTGGCCCAGGTGGTGTGCAACGTCGGGGCGGTCTACTACGGCGCCCGCACCGCCGCCGCGCTCGGCCGGGACGTGCGGGGCGCGGTCTTCGACCGGGTGCAGTCCTTCTCGGCCCGCGAGCTGGGCGACTTCGGCGCGCCCTCGCTGATCACCCGGACGACCAACGACGTGCAGCAGGTCCAGATGCTGGCCCTGATGACGTTCACCCTGATGGTGTCGGCGCCCATCATGTGCGTCGGCGGCATCGTGATGGCGCTCGGCCTGGACGTGCCGCTGTCCGGGGTGCTGGTGGCGGTCGTGCCGGTGCTGGCGGTCTGCGTCACGCTGATCGTGCGGCGGCTGCGGCCGCTGTTCCGTGCCATGCAGGAGCGGCTGGACACGGTGAACCGGGTGCTGCGCGAGCAGATCACCGGCAACCGCGTCATCCGCGCCTTCGTGCGGGACGAGTACGAGCAGCGGCGCTTCCGCAAGGCCAACACGGACCTCACGGACGTGGCGCTGGGCACCGGCAACCTGCTCGCGCTGATGTTCCCGGTGGTCATGACGGTGGTGAACCTGTCGTCCGTCGCGGTGGTGTGGTTCGGCGCCCACCGGATCGAGAGCGGCGGGATGCAGATCGGCGACCTGACCGCGTTCCTCGCCTACCTGATGCAGATCGTCATGTCCGTGATGATGGCCACCTTCATGTTCATGATGGTGCCGCGCGCGGAGGTGTGCGCCGAGCGCATCCAGGAGGTCCTGGAGACCGAGAGCAGCGTGGTCCCGCCGCTGGCGCCGGTCACCGAGCTGCGCCGGCACGGCCACCTGGAGCTGCGCGGCGCCGGCTTCCGCTACCCGGGGGCCGAGGAGCCGGTGCTCAGGAACATCGAGCTGGTGGCCCGGCCGGGCGAGACCACCGCCGTCATCGGCTCGACCGGCAGCGGCAAGTCCACGCTGCTGGGGCTGGTCCCCCGGCTCTTCGACGCCACCGAGGGCGAGGTGCTGGTCGACGGGGTGGACGTGCGGACCGTCGACCCGAAGGTGCTGGCCAGGGTGGTGGGGCTGGTCCCGCAGAAGCCGTACCTCTTCGCGGGCACGGTCGCGAGCAACCTGCGCTACGGCAATCCGGACGCCACGGACGAGGAGCTGTGGCACGCGCTGGAGGTGGCGCAGGCCCGGGAGTTCGTCTCCGGTCTGGAGGGCGGGCTCGAGGCGCCGATCGCGCAGGGCGGCACGAACGTGTCGGGTGGCCAGCGGCAGCGGCTCGCCATCGCGCGCACCCTCGTGCAGCGTCCGGAGATCTACCTCTTCGACGACTCCTTCTCCGCCCTCGACTACGCCACCGACGCCGCGCTCCGTGCCGGGCTGGGCCGGGAGACGGCCGGGGCGACGGTGGTGATCGTGGCGCAGCGGGTGGCGACCATCCGGGAGGCGGACCGGATCATCGTGCTGGACGAGGGGCGGGTGGTCGGCGCGGGCCGGCACCACGAACTGATGGCGGACAACGAGACCTACCGGGAGATCGTGCTCTCCCAGCTGACGGAAGCGGAGGCTGCCTGATGGCGGGGCCTGCGGGGCGCATGATGGCCGGGGGCGGCCCGGACCAGCGTTCGATGGACTTCAAGGGGTCCGGCAGACGGCTCGTCGCCCGGTTCCGGCCGGAGCGGGCGACGCTCTGGGCGCTGCTGGCCTGCCTGGTGGTGAGCGTCGGCCTCAGCGTGGCCGGGCCGAAGATCCTCGGCCGCGCCACCGACCTGGTCTTCGCGGGCGTCGTGGGGCGGGACATGCCGTCCGGGGCCACGAAGGAGCAGGTCCTGGCATCGATGCGGGAGCGCGGGGACGGCAACGTCGCGGACATGCTCCGCAGCACGGACTTCACGCCGGGCCGGGGCATCGACTTCGCCGCCGTGGGCGAGGTGCTGCTGCTGGCCCTCGCGGTGTTCGGCGTGGCGGGGCTGCTGATGGCGGTGGCCACCCGGCTGGTGAACCGGGCGGTCAACCGCACGGTGTTCCGGCTGCGCGAGGACGTGCAGACGAAGCTGTCCCGGCTGCCGCTGTCGTACTTCGACGAGCGGCAGCGCGGCGAGGTGCTCTCCCGCGCCACCAACGACATCGACAACGTCGGGCAGACGCTCCAGCAGTCGATGGGCCAGCTGATCAACTCGTTGCTGACCATCATCGGCGTGCTGGCGATGATGTTCTGGGTCTCCTGGATCCTGGCGCTGGTGGCGCTGGTGACCGTGCCGCTGTCCTTCGTGGTGGCCACCCGGGTGGGCAAGCGGTCGCAGCCGCAGTTCGTGCAGCAGTGGCGCTCGACGGGCCGGCTCAACGCGCACATCGAGGAGATGTACACCGGGCACGCGCTGGTGAAGGTGTTCGGACGCCAGGAGGAGTCGGCGCGGCAGTTCGCCGAGCAGAACGAGGCGCTGTACGAGGCCGGGTTCAGGGCGCAGTTCAACAGCGGGATCATGCAGCCCCTGATGGTGTTCCTGTCCAACCTGAACTACGTGCTCGTCGCGGTGGTCGGCGGTCTGCGGGTCGCCTCCGGTTCGCTGTCCATCGGTGACGTGCAGGCCTTCATCCAGTACTCCCGGCAGTTCTCGATGCCGCTGACGCAGGTCGCCTCGATGGCGAACCTGGTGCAGTCGGGCGTGGCGTCGGCGGAGCGGATCTTCGAGCTGCTGGACGCCGAGGAGCAGTCGGCGGACCCGATCGCGGGCGCTCGGCCCGAGGAGCTGCGCGGGCGGGTGGCGCTGGAGCGGGTGTCGTTCCGCTACGACCCCGCGAAGCCGCTGATCGAGGACCTGTCGCTGAAGGTGGAGCCGGGGCAGACGGTCGCCATCGTCGGTCCCACGGGCGCCGGGAAGACGACCCTCGTGAACCTGCTGATGCGGTTCTACGAGGTGTCCGGCGGGCGGATCACCCTGGACGGTGTGGACATCGCGGCGATGTCCCGGGACGAGCTGCGGTCCGGTATCGGCATGGTGCTCCAGGACACCTGGCTGTTCGGCGGCACCATCGCGGAGAACATCGCCTACGGGGCGTCCCGGGAGGTCACCCGCGGGGAGATCGAGGAGGCGGCGCGGGCCGCGCACGCCGACCGGTTCGTACGGACGCTGCCCGACGGCTACGACACCGTCCTCGACGACGAGGGCACGGGGGTGAGCGCCGGCGAGAAGCAGCTGATCACCATCGCCCGGGCCTTCCTGTCCGACCCGGTGATCCTGGTCCTGGACGAGGCGACGTCGTCCGTGGACACCCGGACCGAGGTGTTGATCCAGAAGGCGATGGCCAAGCTGGCGCACGGACGGACCTCGTTCGTGATCGCGCACCGGCTGTCGACCATCCGGGACGCGGACACCATCCTGGTGATGGAGGACGGGGCGATCGTGGAGCAGGGGGCGCACGCCGACCTGCTCGCGACGGACGGGGCGTATGCGCGGCTGTACCGGGCGCAGTTCGCGCAGGCGGTGGCCGAGGTGGAGTAGCCGCCGGGGAGGTCTGCCGGTGCCCGGGGGCGTCGTCCCGGATGTGAACTGCCGTCGACCGGCTCATATTGGTGGGGGCGGGACGAGTCCCTCGTCCCGCCGACGCCCGTACACCGGAGCGAGGGGCCATGGCCACCACCACCGAGGGAGACCCCGGCCGTCCGGCCGGTCTGAAGGCCGACGCGATCGGGTTCGTGGACGCGCTGGTCATCGGACTCAACGCGACCTCCCCGGCGTACTCGCTGGCGGCGGTCATCGGCCCGGTCGTGGCGCTCGTCGGTATCTACGCGCCCGGCGTGATGTTCGCGTCCTTCGTCCCCATGCTGCTGATCGCCTCGGCGTTCTACCACCTCAACCGGGTCGACCAGGACTGCGGGACGACCTTCTCCTGGGTCACCCGGGCGATGGGGCCGTGGGCCGGGTGGCTCGGCGGCTGGGCCATCGCCATGACCGGCGTCCTGGTCGTCGGGTCGCTCGCGGACGTCGCCGTCACCTTCGGCCTGCTCACCGTGGGGCTGGACGGCTGGGCCGAGAACGAGGTCGTGCGCCAGCTGCTCACCGTGCTGCTGATCCTCGTGATGACGGGGCTGTGCGTGATCGGCACCGAGCTGTCGGCGCGGGTGCAGAACGTGCTGATCCTGGCACAGGTCGCCTGTCTGCTCGTCTTCGCGGTGGTGGCGCTGTACCGCGTGTACGCGGACACGGGCACCCTCGCCTCCGCCCGGCCGTCGGCGGAGTGGCTCAACCCCTTCGGGTCCGGCGGCGCGCCGCTGACCGCGGCCCTGCTGCTGGGGGTGTTCATCTACTGGGGCTGGGAGTCGGCGGTCAACCTCACCGAGGAGACCAGGGACTCGGCCTCCGCGCCCGGCCGGGCCGCCGTCTGGTCGACGATCGTGCTGCTGGTGACCTATGTATCGGTCGGCTTCGCGGTGGTGGCCTACGCGGGTCCGCTGTTCCTCGCCGAGAACGCGGGCGAGGAGGAGTTCGTCTTCGCCCTGCTGGCCGGGGAGGCCATGGGCGGCTGGGACTGGGTGGTGCTGCTGGCGGTGTCCACGTCCGCGCTGGCCTCCACCCAGACGACGATCATCCCCGCCTCGCGGACCGCGCTGTCCATGGCCCGCCGGCGGGCACTGCCCGCCCGCTTCGGCCGGGTCCACCCCCGCTACCGGACGCCCGACGTCAGCACCTGGTGGGTGGCCGGCATCGCCATCGTCTGGTACCTGGTCGTCCGGCAGATCAGCGAGAACGCGCTCTTCGACTCCCTCACGGCGCTGTCGCTGCTGATCGCGTTCTACTACGCCCTGACGGGCATCGCCTGCGCGGTGTACTACCGGCGCCGGCTCACCGAGAGCGTGCGCAACCTGCTGCTGATCGGGCTCGGGCCGCTGGTCGGGGCGGGGCTGCTCAGCTGGCTGCTGGTGGAGTCCGTGATCGACATGGCCGACCCCGCCAACTCCTACAGCGGGGTGTCCTGGCTGGGGCTCGGTCCCCCGCTGGTCATCGGCATCGGCATCGCCCTGGTCGGGGTGGTCGTGATGCTCGTGTGGCGGTTCGTGTCACCGGCGTTCTGGTCGGAGCGCCCCGGTGTGGCGGGTCCGGAGCCCCTGAAGGACAAGGAGACGTGAGATGTCGGTCGTCCTCGGGTACGACGAGTCCGCCGGCGCCGTCCGCGCCCTGCGCGTCGCGGTGGAGGTGTCGGCCGCGTTCGGCGAGCCGCTGGTGCTCGTCTACGGTGCCGCCGCGCCCGGTGGCATGGGTGAGGAGTACGGCTCCCACCACGAGGCCCTGGTGGAGGCGGGCCGTACCGCGCTCCGGCACGCCGTCGAGGCGGCCGACGAGGCGGGGGTGCCGACCACCGTCGAGATCATCGACGAGAAGCCCGCACAGGCCCTGATCACCGCGGCCGCCCGGCACGCGGCCCGGGTCATCGTGGTGGGCAGCTGGGGCGAGAGCCCGATGCGCGGGGCGCTGCTGGGCTCCACCCCGCACAAGCTGCTGCACCTGTCCCCCGTGCCGGTGCTGTGCGTGCCGACCGAGGGCTGAGGCGTCCGCCCCGCGCCCGGCCGGTGCGGGGAGCGGCCGGTGCGGGGAGCGGTCAGTCCAGGTATCCGCGCAGTTGGTCCGCGTAGGCGTGGTCGCGGAGCTTGTTGAGGGTCTTGGACTCGATCTGGCGTATCCGCTCCCGGGTCACGCCGAAGAGGCGGCCGATCTCCTCCAGGGTGCGGGGGCGGCCGTCGGCCAGGCCGTAGCGGAGCTGGACGACCTTGCGTTCGCGTTCGCCGAGGGTGGAGAGCACCGCGTCCAGGTGCTGGCGCAGCAGCAGGAACGCGGCCGACTCGACGGGGCTGGCGGCGTCGCCGTCCTCGATGAGGTCGCCGAGGGCGACGTCGTCCTCCTCGCCGACGGGGGCGTGCAGGGAGACCGGTTCCTGGGCGAGGCGCAGCACCTCGCCGACCCGCTCGGGTGCCAGGTCGAGGTGGGCGGCGACCTCCTGCGGGGTCGGTTCACAGCCGCGTTCCTGGAGCATGCGGCGCTGGACGCGGACGACCCGGTTGATGAGTTCGACGACGTGGACGGGGACCCGGATGGTGCGGGCCTGGTCGGCGAGGGCGCGGGACATGGCCTGGCGGATCCACCAGGTGGCGTAGGTGGAGAACTTGTAGCCGCGCGCGTAGTCGAACTTCTCCACGGCCCGGATCAGGCCCAGGTTCCCCTCCTGGACCAGGTCGAGCATGGTCAGGCCGCGACCGACGTACCGCTTGGCCACCGACACCACGAGCCGCAGGTTCGCCTCGATCAGGCGGCGCTTGGCGACGCGGCCCCGCACGACGAGCCGGTCGAGGTCCAGGGCGAGCCGGCTGTCGAGGTCGGTGGCGAGCCGCAGCTTCTCCTCGGCGAACAGCCCGGCCTCCACGCGCCGGGCGAGGTCGACCTCCTCGGCCGCGGTGAGCAGCGGGATGCGGCCGATCTCCCGCAGGTACTGGCGGAACAGGTCCGAGGAGGGCCCGCCGGTCTCGGTGCGGGTCGGCGGGGGCGGCTCGGGGGCGTCGGCGGGGTCGGGGGTGTCGGCGGGGTCGCCGGGGTGCTCGGACGCCGTGGGGGCGTCCGCCGGGAGCGGGTCGTCGGACCCGTCGCCGGGGTCGTGCACGGCGCGGTGGAGCGGGGGCGTCGCGACGAGGACGCCGCTCTCCGCGTCCGGCTCCGCGCCGTCGGTACCGGTGTCGGTCTGGGTGAGGGTCTGGGTCTGCACGGGGGCGACCTCCAGGATGGACGCGGTCGGCGGGGGCCGGCAGCGGTACTTCGGGGGCGGAGCCGGCTCGCTCGCCGCGGTCCGCCCCGTACACGTTCGAACCGCGGGGATCGGGGACCGCCGGGACGGATCGGCCGCGCTCCGGGGACTCGGGCACCGCCCCCAGTGTGGGGTACGACACATCGCCGCCACGAGGGGCGTGCGGTGACTTTTTGCTTCCGGTCGGTGACCGCGTGGTGACCCGGGGGCCGCTCTAGAGGGCGGCGGCGCCGTGTTCGCGCAGGCTCTGGTCGTACTGCTGGAGGACCCACAGCTCGTTCTGCACGGCGGCCAGTTCGGCGGGGTCGCCGTGGCCGGTGAGCCGGGTGAGGCGGCCCGTGATGTCGCGGATGCGGCGCTCGACGGCGCGGCGGCGGACGGTGACCAGCTGGGCGCCCGCGTAGACCTCGTCGACGCCCTTCACGCCCCGGTGCAGCATGATCGCCTCGACCGCCAGCTCGGTGACCATGGCGCGGACGGCGTCGTCCGGGGCGGCCTCGCGGACCCGCACCAGGTAGCCCTGGGGGTCGTGGACGCCCGGCTCGGCGCCGCCCGCCTCCATGATCGCCTCGCGTACGGCGGCGTAGGGCGGGGCGGTGAACTCGTCGACACCGTAGGCGTCGAAGGCCGGGGAGACCAGCTCGGGGCGCTGGAGGGCGAGCTTGAGCAGTTCGCGTTCGGTGGCGAAGACGGGGTTGCGCAGGTTCAGCGCGGGGCCGCGGGGGCCCGGGCGGGCGGTCCCGGCGTACTGCTGCGGGGCGCCGCCGCCGCGCTGCTGCCGGTCGGGGGCGGGACCCTTGCCGCCCCGGTCGCGGGCCCAGCGGGCGAGCTGGGCGATCCGCTTGACCACGAACTGGGTGTCGAGGATGCCGAGCATGCCCGCGAGCTGCACCGCGACCTCGTGCTGGGCGCCGCTGTTCTTGATGCGGGCGACGACCGGCGCGGCCTCGTCCAGCGCCGACGCGCGGCCGGCCGGGGTGTCCAGGTCGTAGCGGCTCACGATCTGGCGGAGCGCGAACTCGAAGAGCGGGGTGCGCGGCTCGACCAGGTCGGCGACCGCGTCGTCGCCCTTGGCGAGGCGCAGGTCGCAGGGGTCCATGCCGTCGGGGGCGATGGCGATGTAGGTCTCGGCGGCGAACTTCTGGTCGTCCTCGAAGGCGCGCAGGGCCGCCTTCTGGCCGGCCGCGTCGCCGTCGAAGGTGAAGATCACACGGGCCGAGCCGTTGTCCATCAGGAGGCGGCGCAGGATCTTGATGTGGTCGCCGCCGAAGGCCGTGCCGCAGGTCGCGATGGCGGTCGTGACACCGGCCAGGTGGCAGGCCATGACGTCGGTGTAGCCCTCGACGACCACCGCGCGGGACGTCTTCGCGATGTCCTTCTTCGCGAGGTCGATGCCGTACAGCACCTGGGACTTCCTGTAGATCGCGGTGTCGGGGGTGTTCAGGTACTTCGGGCCGTTGTCCGCCTCGTAGAGCTTGCGGGCGCCGAAGCCGACGACGTCGCCGCCGATGTCGCGGATGGGCCACATGAGCCGGCCCCGGAAGCGGTCGATGGGGCCGCGGCGGCCCTCCTGGGCGAGGCCGGAGAGGATCAGCTCCTTGTCGCTGAACCCCTTGCCGCGCAGGAAGCGGGTGAGGTGGTCCCAGCCCTGGGGGCTGTAGCCGACGCCGAAGTGCTCGGCGGCGGCCTGGTCGAAACCGCGCTCGGCGAGGAAGGCGCGGCCGGTGTCGGCCTCGGGGCCGGTCGCGAGCTGCTCGGCGTACCACTGTGCGGCGATCTTGTGGGCCTCGACCAGGCGGATGCGCTCGCCGCGCTGGTGGGAGGGGTTGTACCCGCCCTCCTCGTAGCGCAGGGTGATGCCGGCCTGGCCGGCCAGGCGCTCGACCGCCTCCGAGAAGGTGAGGTGGTCGATCTTCATCACGAACGTGATGGTGTCGCCGCCCTCCTGGCAGCCGAAGCAGTGGAAGAACCCCTTGCTCGGGCTGACCTGGAAGGACGGGGACTTCTCGTCGTGGAAGGGGCAGAGCCCCTTCAGGTTGCCGCCGCCCGCGTTCCGCAACTGGAGGTACTCCGAGACGACGGCGTCGATCGGGACCGCGTCCCGTACCGCCTTCACGTCCTCGTCGTTGATCCGTCCTGCCACGCGTGAAGTCTACGGGGCGGCACCGACATGCTCCGGCACGGTGATCGGCTCCGGCTGAGACCTCGGCCCGTCGCGAAGCGGCTGTCGGACACGAGGTCGGCGGGGCCCGGCCGGGGGTCCGGGGGTTGTCCCCCGGGAATGGCGGCCGGGGACGGACCGACAGCTAGGCGAGGAGGCTTTCGAGGGACACGTGCGGGTTCGCCAGCGCCTCCGGGTCCACCCGGGTCTTCGAACGGATCAGCTGCTGGACGGGCTCCGTGACGTCCCACACGTTCACGTTCATCCCGGCCAGTACCCGGCCCTCCTTCAGCCAGAAGGCGATGAACTCGCGCTTCGCGGCGTCCCCGCGGACGACCACCTGGTCGTAGGACCCGTGCGGTGCCCAGCCGGAGTACTCCATGCCCAGGTCGTACTGGTCGGTGAAGAAGTACGGCACGCGGTCGTGGTCGAGCCCCTTGCCGAGCATCGCGCGGGCGGCGGCCGGGCCGCCGTTCAGGGCGTTGGCCCAGTGCTCCACGCGCAGGCCGGTGTCGAAGAGGGCGTGGTGGAAGGAGGCCACGTCCCCGGCCGCGTAGATGTCCGGGTCGGAGGTGCGCAGCTGCGCGTCGACGACGATGCCGCCGCCGTGGGCGGGGTCGGCGATCTCCAGACCCGCGGCCTGGGCGAGCGCGGTGCGCGGGGCGGCGCCGATCGCGGCGAGCACGTCGTGGGCCGGGTGCTCCTCGCCGTCGTCGGTGCGGGCGGCCAGCACCACGCCGTCCTGGCCGATGATCTCGGTGAGCCGCACGCCGAAGCGGAAACGGACGCCGTGCGCCTCGTGCAGCTCGGCGAAGACGGCACCCAGTTCGGGGCCGAGGACCCCGTGCAGCGGGGTCGGGCCGGGCTCGACGACGGTGACCTCCGCCCCGTACTCGCGAGCCGCCGCCGCGACCTCCAGGCCGATCCAGCCGGCGCCGGCGATCACGAGGTGGCCGTTGTCCCGGCCGAGGGAGGCGAGGACGCCCTTGAGGCGCTCGGCGTGGGCGAGGCGGCGCAGGTGGTGGACGCCCGCCAGGCCGGTGCCGGGGACGTCGAGGCGGCGGGGCTCGGCACCGGTGGCGAGGAGCAGCTTGTCGTACCCGACGCGGGTCCCGTCGTCGCCGTAGTGGACGGTCCTGGCGGCGGGGTCGATCGCGACGACGGTCTGGCCGAGGTGCAGCTCGATGTCGTGCCGCGCGTACCAGGCCGGTTCGTGGACGAAGACGCTGTCGCGCTCCTCCTTGCCGAGGAGGTATCCCTTGGACAGCGGCGGACGCTCGTAGGGGTGGTCGCGTTCGTCACAGATGAGGATCACCCGGCCGGTGAAGCCCTCCGTGCGGAGCGTCTCGGCCGCCTTCGCTCCGGCCAGGCCGCCTCCGACGATGACGAATGTCTGATCCGCGTCGACCACTTGTTTGCCTCCTCGTCAGGGTGCCGCCACATGCGAGCGTCCCGCACACGGCGTGGTGCGGGAAGGGGGAGCGGCCCGATCAGGCCACCCGGCGCCCCGGGCGGGCGCTCTGGGACCCGTCGGGTCACCGTCCGTCCCGCCAGTCTCATGGATGCCCCGTCAGGCGGGCGTGAAGCGATCGGGCCGAGGCGTCGGTGAGGGACGCGATCTGGTCGACGATCACCCGTTTGCGGGCCCGGTCGTCGCCGGCCTGGTCGAACAGGGCGCGGAACTGGGGGTCGAGGCCGTCCGGGGCACGGGCGGTGAGCGCCTCGGCCAGCTCCGCGACGACGACGCGCTGGTCGGCGCGGAGCCGCTCCTGCTCGGTGCGCTGCATGACGTAGCGGACGGCGACCGCCTTGAGGACGGCGCACTCCAGGCGGGTGTCGCGGGGGACGACCAGTTCGGCCGTGTACCGGGTGAGCCGGCCGCTCCCGTACGCGGCCCGGGTGGCGGTCTCGGCGGCGAGGCAGAAGCGGCCGATGAGCTGGCTGGTGGCGTCCTTCAGCCGGGCCTGGGCGACGGCCGAGCCGTCGTAGCCGTGCGGCCACCAGTCCTGGGCGAGGAGGCGGTCGAGGGCGGCGGCCAGCTCGGCGTGGTCGGTGCCGTCGGGGACGTAGCGGCCGACCGCGACCTCGAAGACCGCCTCGCGCTCGGGGTCGGCGAGCAGGCAGTTGGGGTCGATGTGGCCGGCGTGCAGGCCGTCCTCGACGTCGTGCACGGAGTACGCCACGTCGTCGGCCCAGTCCATGACCTGGGCCTCGAAGCAGGTGCGGGCGCCGGGCGCGTCCTTGCGGAGCCATTCGAAGACGGGCCGGTCGTCGTCGTACACGCCGAACTTGGGCGAGCCGGCATCGGTGGGGTGGGCGCCGCGGGGCCAGGGGTACTTGGTGGCGGCGTCCAGGGCGGCCCGGGTGAGGTTGAGGCCGACGGAGCCGTCCTCGGTGAACCGCTTGGGTTCGAGGCGGGTGAGCAGCCGCAGGGACTGGGCGTTGCCCTCGAAGCCGCCGCAGTCCTCCGCGAACGCGTTCAGCGCCTGTTCGCCGTTGTGCCCGAAGGGCGGGTGGCCCAGGTCGTGGGAGAGGCAGGCCGCCTCGACGAGGTCCGGGTCGCAGCCGAGGGCGGCGCCCAGCTCGCGGCCGACCTGGGCGCACTCCAGGGAGTGCGTGAGGCGGGTGCGGGGGCTGGCGTCCCACACCGGGCTGCCCTCCCCCGGCGTGACGACCTGCGTCTTGCCGGCGAGGCGGCGCAGGGCGCCGGAGTGCAGGATGCGGGCGCGGTCGCGTTGGAAGGCGGTGCGGCCGGGGCGTTTGTCCGGCTCGGGGGCATAGCGGGCGACGGACGTCGGATCGTACGGGGGTGGGGGTGCGATGCCTTCCATGTCATGAACAGTAAGCGGAAGGTGTGACAGTCGGAGGGCCCGCACCCCCACCCGGTCAGGCGCGCGCCGGTGAGGTGGCCCCGTACGCCCTCGTCGCGGACGTCTTCGCCTCGTCGTAGCGGTGCAGGAGCAGACGGGCCATCGCCGGGTGGGTGCCCAGGGGGGCCGAGGCGATCCACGGGGCCGCTGCCGCGCACTCCGTCGCGAAGCGGCCCGGAGCCGTGAAGCAGGAGGCGACGGCCACCCGGGAGTGGCCGCGGGCGGTCAGGGCGCTGATGGCGTCCGGCACCGTCGGGGAGGCCGCCGAGGCGTACGCGGGGCGTACCGGGACGCCGAGGCGGGCGGCGAGGAGGGCCGCGATGCGGTCGGTGTCGGCCCGGGAGTCGGGGGCGCGGGAGCCGGCGGAGGCGAGGACGACGGCGTGGCCGGGGCCCGCGGCGGTGGGCCAGCCGGCCTCCGTGAGGCGGTCGTGCAGGGCGTCCACCAGGAGGGGGTGCGGGCCCAGCGGGGCGGCCACCCGGGTGCGGGCCGGGGAGGCGGCGGCCGACTCGGGGATGTCGCGTCCGACGTGGTGGCCGCGGCTGAACAGCAGTGGGACGAGGACCGCCTCGCCGTCGCCGAGGGCGGCCAGCGTGTCGGGGAGGAGGGGGGCGTTCAGTTCGATGTGGCCGAGGCGCACCGGCAGGCCGGGGCGCAGCGCCCGCACCCGGTCGAGGAGGGCCCGTACGGTGCTCAGCGCGCGCGGGTCGCGGCTGCCGTGGGCGACGACGACCAGGGCGGGGGTACCGCCTCGGCCCGCCCGGGCGGGGGTGCCGCCCCGGCCCGCCGTGCTCACCGTGCTCGCCGTGCGCATCACTGTCGTCGCCGTCATGCGCCGATGGTGGCCGCCGGACGTTGCCTCCCCGTTGCGTGGGTGTCACGGGAATTTTCCGTCGGTCCACCCGGCGCCGGGCGCCGCCTGTGAGCCGCGCGGCGAACCGGACGGCGCTCCGGTACGTCCCTACAGGTCGGGAGACGACCGGGGAGGGGACCGACCGATGCGCCGCTGGAGACCCCGCAGACCGCGCCTGCCGCGCACCCGCAAGGGGTGGCGGCGGCTGATCCGGGCGGTGGCGGCCGGGTGCGTGCTGGCGCTGCTGCCGGCGACCTGGCTGCACCTGACGACCGGGGACCGGCTGCGCACCGCGGCCGACGTGCCGCGTGCCGAGGTCGCGGTCGTCTTCGGCGCCGGGCTGTGGGACGGTGAGCCGTCCCCGTACCTGGCGCACCGGCTGGACACGGCGGCCGGGCTGTACCGCGCGGGGCGGATCGAGGTGGTCCTGGTCACCGGCGACAACAGCCGCGAGGAGTACGACGAACCGGACGCCATGCGCGCCTACCTCGTGCGGCACGGGGTGCCGGACCGGCGGATCGTCAGCGACTACGCGGGCTTCGACACCTGGGACTCGTGCGTGCGCGCGAAGAAGATCTTCGGGGTCGACCGGGCCGTGCTGATCAGCCAGGGTTTCCACATCCGGCGCGCGGTGGCGCTGTGCCGGGAGGCGGGGGTGGTGTCGTACGGCGTCGGGGTCGACGAGGCGCACGACACGACCTGGTACTACGGTGCGGTCCGCGAGGTCGTCGCGGCGGGCAAGGCCGCGGTGGACGCGGTCGTCGAGCCGGACCCGCGCTTCCTCGGTCCGCGGGAGCCGGGGGTGGGGCGCGCCCTGGCCGACGCGGGGTGACGCGGGGACCGGCGCGCCGGCGCGGGTGCCTCACCGTCGGGGGCCGGCCGCGGGGAGGTCGCCGTCCCGGCGGCGTAACACAGCGCCGCCCGGTCGCGTAACACGGGCGCCGCAGGCTGGGCGGCATGCAGAACACCGCCACGCCCACGCACTGCCCGTACTGCGCCCTGCAGTGCGGGATGAATCTGACGACCGCCGCCGACGGGACCGTCGAGGTGACCGAGCGCGCCGACTTCCCGGTGAACCGGGGTGCGCTGTGCGGCAAGGGGCGTACGGCGCCGGCGGTGCTCGCGGCGGGCGCCCGGCTGGCCTCGCCGCTGGTGCGGGACGCGGCCGGGACGCTGGCGCCGGCCGGCTGGGACGAGGCGCTGGACCGGATCGCCGGGAACCTGGCCCGCACGCGCGCGGAGCACGGCGCGGACGCGCTCGGCGTGTTCGGCGGGGGCGGGCTGACCAACGAGAAGGCGTACACGCTGGGCAAGTTCGCGCGGGTGGTGCTGGGCACCTCGCAGATCGACTACAACGGCCGGTTCTGCATGTCGTCGGCCGCGGCGGCCGGCACGAAGGCCTTCGGGCTCGACCGGGGACTGCCCTTCCCCCTGGAGGACATCCCGAGGACGGGATGCGTGATCCTCGTCGGCTCGAACCCGGCGGAGACGATGCCGCCGTCCCTGCGGTACTTCACCGAGCTGCGCGAGAACGGCGGCACGTTGATCGTCGTCGACCCGCGCCGCACGCGGACCGCCGAGCAGGCCGACCTGCACCTGGCGCCGCGGCCCGGCACGGATCTGGCGCTGGCGCTGGGGATGCTGCACCTGGTGGTCGCCGAGGGGCGGGTGGACGAGGAGTACGTCGAGGCGCGCACGGCGGGCTGGGAGGACGCCCGGGCCGCGGCGATGGCGCACTGGCCGGAGTACGTGGAGCGGATCACGGGGGTGTCCGTTCCCGAGCTGCGGGAGGCGGTGCGGCTGTTCTGCGCGCCGGAGGCGGCCATGGTACTGACCGCGCGGGGGCCCGAGCAGCAGGCCAAGGGCACGGACACGGTGGGGGCGTGGATCAACCTGTGCCTGGCGACCGGGCGGGCCGGGCGGCCCCTGTCGGGGTACGGCTGCCTGACCGGGCAGGGCAACGGGCAGGGTGGGCGCGAGCACGGGCAGAAGGCGGACCAGTTGCCGGGCTACCGCAAGCTGACGGACCCGGCGGCGCGGCGCCATGTGGCCGAGGTGTGGGGGGTGGACCCGGAGTCGCTGCCGGGGCCCGGGCGCAGCGCCTACGAGCTGCTGGACGCGCTGGGGTCCGACATCAGGTCGCTGCTGGTCATGGGCTCCAACCCGGTGGTCTCCGCGCCCCGCGCGGCCCATGTCGAGGAGCGGCTGCGGTCGTTGGACTTCCTGGCCGTGTGCGACGTGGTGCTCTCCGAGACGGCGGCGCTGGCGGACGTGGTCCTGCCGGTGACGCAGTGGGCGGAGGAGTCCGGGACCACGACCAGTCTGGAGGGGCGGGTGCTGCTGCGGCGGCGGGCGCTCACCCCGCCGGACGGGGTCCGCAGCGACCTGGAGGTGCTGCACGGGCTGGCCGGCCGGCTCGGCGTCGAGAAGGGCTTCCCGACCGAGCCGGAGGAGGTCTTCGAGGAGCTGCGCCGGGCGAGCGCGGGGGGCCCCGCGGACTACTCCGGGATCAGCTACCGGCGGCTGGCGGAGGAGAACGGGGTGTTCTGGCCGTGCCCGGCGCCGGCCGGGGGCCCCGGACCCGAGCGGCACCCGGGCACGCCCCGTCTCTTCCTCGACCGCTTCGCCACCGACGACGGCCGGGCCCGCTTCGCCCCTGTCTCGCACCGGCCGAGCGCCGAGGAGCCGGACGACGAGTACCCGGTGCTGCTGACCACGGGACGGGTCGTGGCCCAGTACCAGTCCGGCGCGCAGACCCGGCGCGTGGCGGAGCTGAACGCCGCCGCGCCCGGCCCCTTCGTGGAGCTGCACCCGCGGCTGGCGGCGCGGCTCGGGGCGGCCGAGGGCGACCCGCTGGCCGTCGTCTCGCGGCGCGGCCGGGCGGTGGCACCGGCCCGCATCACCACCGGCATCCGTCCCGACACGGTGTTCATGCCCTTCCACTGGCCGGGCGAGGGCCGCGCCAACACCCTGACCAACCCGGCGCTGGACCCGACGTCCCGGATGCCCGAGTTCAAGGTGTGCGCGGTGCGGATCGAGGCGGTGGGGACGGCGGCGGCCACCGCTCAGCGGTGACCGCGCGGGGGCGCTGCCGACGGGGCGGTCATCGCCCGGGCGGCCAGGCGCCGCCCTCGACCGGTGTGCCCAGGGCCCGCAGGCGGGCGGCGACGGCCGGGGCGGCGACGTACACCCAGGCGCGGACGGGCGCCCCGTCCGCGTCCCGCACGACCGTCCTGGCCACGCGGTCATACAGGTTGTGCGGGTCGCCCGGCACGTACTCCTCCAACCGGTCCAGGGCGGCCAGGAGTTCGCCGTACGCCTCCGGACGGGCGGTGACCAGTTCCCCGCCGACGACTCCCGCCGCGTCGTCCTCCACGGCGTACGGGTATCCGGGACCGGCGTAGAGCAGGGCGCCGGGCAGGCGGGCCGGTTCCTCGGCGAGGGTGCGTCCGCGCAGGAAGAGGCCGTGGTTGCGGCCGCCGGGGCGCAGCGTGCCGTAGACGAAGAACGGAAGTCGCGCGGTGTCCACGGAGGGTCATTCTCTCCCCTCATGCCTCCCACGATCTCCACCTGACGGCTATGGACATGACATGACGGGCGCCCGCAATCTTGGTCGACACCAGCGCGCCCCACTCGCCGCGCCCTCACTCCCCGCGCCCCCACGCGCTCCCCCACGCAAGGAGTCCGATGAGCCGAATACGGCACGCCCGAGGTGCCCGTCTCGCCACGGCGGGCATCGCCGCCACCACCGCCGCCCTCCTGACGGCCGCCCTCGTCCCCGCCGCGCAGGCGGCCGGCCGGCCGACCTCCGCCGAGGCGCGCGAGAACGCGGCGGCGGCCCTCGCGGACCACGCCGAGGACCTCGGTCCGACCGACGAGCAGGACACGCGGGTCCGCGACGTCATCGTCGACGACGACGGCACCCAGCACGTCCGCTACGACCGCACCTACCGCGGACTGCCCGTCCTGGGCGGCGACTTCGTCGTCCACCTCGCCCCGGACGGCGCCTGGCGCGGCGCGGACCGCGCGACGCGGGCCCCGATCGCGCTCCCCACCGTCGCGCCGCGGCTGGCGGCCCCCGAGGCGGCCGACCTGGCCGCGAGCGTGCTGCGCGCCGCGAAGCCGGGCGAGCTGCTGAAGAAGCTCACCGCCCGGCCCCGGCTGGTCGTCGACGCCCTGCACGGCGCCCCAAGGCTGGCCTGGCGCACGGACGCGGCCGCGCTGGACTCCGCCGGCCACCCGGTCGCGCGCACGGTCCTGACCGACGCCGGCACGGGCGCCCGGATCGACGCCTGGGACTCCGTCGAGTCGGTGTCGGGCGACGGGAAGTCGCTGTACGGCGGCACGGTGCCGCTGGAGACGACGCGGTCGGGGTCGTCGTACCGGCTCGCGGACGCGACGCGCGGAGGCACGTACACCGGCGACGCGGCGCAGCAGACCGACCTGTGCCTGCTCACCCTCTGCCTGGTCCGGGCGCCCTCGACGGTGTTCACCGACGCCGACAACCACTGGGGCTCGGGAACGGCGGACGACCGCGCCTCCACCGCGGTGGACGCCCAGTACGGCACGGACGTCACCTGGGACTACTACGAGGACGTCCACGGGCGCAGGGGCATCGCAGGGGACGGCAAGGGCTCCTTCAACCGCGTGCACTACGGCACCCGGTACAACAACGCCTTCTGGGACGACGGCTGCTTCTGCATGACGTACGGCGACGGGGACGGGACGACACTCGGCCCGCTGGTCTCGCTGGACGTCACCGGGCACGAGATGGCGCACGGGGTGACGTCGTCGACGGCGGCGCTGACGTACTCGGGCGAGTCGGGCGGGCTGAACGAGGCGACCTCCGACGTCTTCGGCACGCTGGTGGAGTTCCACGCGGACAACCCCGCCGACGCCGGGGACTACCTGATCGGCGAGAAGGTCGTCCGCCCCGGCCTCGGGCGGGAGGCCCTGCGCTTCATGGACCAACCGAGCAGGGACGGCAGTTCGGCCGACTGCTGGAGCAGCACGCTGGGGGACCTCGACGTCCACTACTCGTCCGGCGTCGGCAACCACTTCGCCTACCTGCTGGCCGAGGGCAGCGGCACCAAGACGCTGGGCGGTGTGCAGCACACCTCCGCCACCTGCGACGGCTCCACCGTCCGCGGGATCGGCAGGGACAAGCTGGGTGACATCTGGTACCGCGCGCTGACGGTCTACATGACCTCGTCCACGGACTACGCGGGCGCCCGTACGGCCACCCTCCGTGCGGCCGGGGACCTCTACGGCGCCGACAGCGCCGAGCGGGCCGCGGTGGGCGCGGCGTGGAGCGCGGTGAACGTGGGCTGAGCCCGGCGCGCACGTGCGGCGGCCGCCCCGGACGACGGACCGGGGCGGCCGTCGCCCGTCGCCCTCCCCGACCCGTCCGGGCTCACGCGACTCCGTAGGGCCGCTTCTCCCGCGCCTCCCGCAGGGTCCTGCCCCACCACACCAGTTGGTCGAGCAGCGTCTTCGCCGCCGCGTCGGGTCCCGAGGGGTCCACGAGGGCGCCCCGGGCGTCGAAGGAGGCGCCCGCGTCGTGGAAGGAGACGGTGTCGCGGACCGTGACGGCGTGCAGTTCGGCGAAGACCTGGCGCAGGTGCTCCACGGCACGCAGACCGCCGGCCAGACCTCCGTAGGAGACCAGGCCGACGGGCTTGGCCCGCCACTCGCCGAAGTGCCAGTCGATGAGGTTCTTCAGGCCCGCCGGGAACGAGTGGTTGTACTCGGGCGTGAGCACCACGAACGCGTCGGCGTCCGCCAGTTTCGGCGTGATCTCCGCCAGCGCGGCGGTCGCCCGCGGGGTCGGGGCGAGCGTGGTGGGAAGGTCGGTCGCGGCGACGTCCACGACCTCGGGGAGCAGGCCGTCGTGGGCCCGGAGACGGTCCAGGAGCCAGTCGGCGACGACGGGGCCGAAGCGGCCGTGCCGGTTGCTGCCGATGATCAGGGTCACCCGGAGCGGGTCGGTCGTTGTGTTCATGGGCGACAGCCTGATACCTCAACATTGCTTGAGGTCAAGCAGGGGCGGCGGACCCGTTCGGAGGCGGCGGTCACCCGTTCACACGCGCGCCCCGCGCCCTTCGGGATCTTTTCCGCCACGCCCCGGTCTCCCGCCGGTGACCTGCCCGAACGGTGTCCCGCGCGGGCCGTCCGGACGCGCGGGCGCCACCCGTTCATCCCATTCCCGGCGCGTCCTCGGGGAGCGGGTCGCGTCCGGTGCCACTTTCCTCGGTAGGGCAGGGGCCACCGAAGAGCTCAAAGGAGCACCGATGCGACGTACCGCCCGCCTGCTGACCGGTACCGCGCTCGCCGTCGCGACCGTCGGCCTCGCCGCCGAGGCGCACGCGCAGGCCGGACCGGCCGTGGCGACCGGGGGACTGGAGGTGTACCCGGTCTCCGTCGTGCCGGGCGAGTGGGCCGCGGTGCGCACGGCGGCGTGCGGCGCGGCCGGATCGGCGGCGGGCGACGCCGGCGCGGTGGGCGCCGGGGCGTTCCCGCTGGCTCCGGAGGCCGGGGAGGGCGCGACGACCGGTCGCTTCGAGGTGCCGCCGAGCGCGCAGCCGGGGACGTACGAGATCGTCGCCACCTGCGCGGGCAGCGGCCTGCGGGTGACGGGTGACCTCGTGGTCACCCTGACCTCGGCCCGTGAGCAGGTCCACCCCAGAGGAAGCGTGAAGACGGGGGTCGGTGGCGCTCTGGGCCCCGATCCCGTGCAGACCGCGGCCGGTGTGACGGCTCTGGCCGTCGCCGCCGCGGGCGGTACCTGGCTCCTGCATCGCCGGGCGAGAGGCGACGGGATCTGACGGGCACCCTCCGCTGCCCGTCCGCCGGTACCGCACTTCCCCGCCCCCTCCGGGTCCGACGCCCCTCGCGGCCCGGAGGGGGCAGGGACCCACGAGGGACCCGAGACCGGGGACCTGAACCAGAGGGGAAGAGGGGGACGTCATGCGCAGGGTGGGCAACTCCGCGATAGCGGCCGTGACCGCGGTCGCCCTGTGCTCCGGGGCCTGGCTGCTGGCCGGCGGCAGCGGCACCGGGCTCCCGCCCCAGCCGTCGGCCGCGCAGGCCCGCACCGGCGCCGGACAGGCCGGACGGACTCCCGCCGCACCGGCGCTGCCGCCCTCGCCGCCCGACCGGGTCCGCATCCCGGCGATCGACGTGGACGCCCCCCTGACCGGCCTCGGGCTGACCCCGAGCGGCAGCCTCGACGTGCCGCCCGCCGAGAGGAAGAACCTCGCCGGCTGGTACGAGGCCGGCACCACGCCCGGCGAGCGGGGCACCGCGATCCTCGCCGGGCACGTGGACAACGCCGAGGGCCCGGCCGTCTTCTACCGCCTCGGCGCCCTGGAGCGGGGCGCCACGATCGAGGTCGACCGGCGCGACGGCAGGGTCGCGGTGTTCACCGTGGACGCGGTGGAGGTGTACGCCGCCGAGGACTTCCCCGACGAGAAGGTCTACGGCGCGGCGCGCCGGCCCGAGCTGCGCGTCATCACCTGCGGCGGCGGCTGGTCACGCGGGACCGGCTACCAGGGGAACGTGGTCGTCTTCGCGCACCTCACCGGCAGCCGGTGAGGGGTCCAGGACGTTCGCCCTCCCCCACGCGCCCAGCGGTGCCAGCGCCTCGTTGAGGGTGACGCCCCGGGCGGTCAGCGAGTACTCGACGCGCGGCGGCACCTCGCGGTACTCCTCGCGGTGCACGATGCCGTCGGCCTCCAGCTCCCGCAGCTGCCCGGCGAGCACCTTCTCGGTCACGCCGGGCAGCTCACGGCGCAGGGCGCCGAACCGGAGCGCCCCCTCGCCGAGGGCCCACAGGATCAGTACCTTCCACTTGCCGCCGATCACGTCCATCGCCGCGTCGACCCCGCACACGTACGCCCCCGGCCGCCGTGCCGTCCCCATGCCCGTCCCCCGTCCCTCTCCGCCCGCCTGCATGCTTTCCTCCGGGTAACCGCCCACTTCGAAGTGGGTACTTGAGCGGCCCGGTGTCCCGGCGGAGTCTTCTCCCATGACTGACAAAGCACCCGTCTCCCGTATTCCTCTCACCGTCCTGGGCGCCGGCGCCATGGGCACCGCCCTGGTCCGCTCCTGGCTCGCCGCCGGCCATCCCGTCACCGTCTGGAACCGCACCCCGGCCCGCGCCGAGGCCCTCGCCGCCGAGGGCGCCACCGTCGCCGCGAGTGCGGCCGAGGCGGTCGCCGCGAGCCGCCTGGTGATCGTCTGCCTGCTCGACGACGCCTCGGTCGGCGAGGCCCTCGACGGGGCCGCCCTCGACGGACGGGACCTGGTGGACCTGACCACCGGGACACCCGCCGAGGGGCGGTCCCGCGCGGCCTGGGCTACGGCGCGCGGAGCCCGCTTCCTGGACGGCGGGATCATGGCCGTACCGCCGATGATCGGGCAGGCCGGCTCCGGCGGCTACGTCTTCTACAGCGGCTCCGCGGAGCTGTTCGAGGAGCACCGCGAGACGCTCGCCGTCCCGGCCGGGACGCGTTACGTCGGCGCGGACCCGGGCTTCGCCGCGCTGCACGACGTGGCGCTGCTGAGCGCGCTGAGCGGCATGTTCGCCGGGGTCACGCACGCCTTCGCACTGATCGGCCGCGAGGACGTCCGGCCGAGGGACTTCGCGCCCCTGCTCGCCGACTGGCTCACCGCGATGGCGCCCTCCGTGCACCAGGCCGCCGACCAGCTGGAGAGCGGTGACTACGGCAAGGGCGTCGTGTCCAACCTCGCCATGCAGGTGGCGGGCAACGCGACGCTGCTGCGCACCGCCGAGGAGCAGGAGGTGAGCGCGGAGCTGCTGACGCCGTACATGAGCGTGATGGAGCGGTGGCTGGCCGAGGGGCACGGGGAGGAGGACCCGACCGGGATGGTGGAGCTGCTGGACCTGCGGCGCGGCAGGGACACCTGAGCGGGGCTCGTCGGCGTCCGGCGCGGTGGGGCCGGTGGACGGGGCGGACCGGGGTAAACGGTGCTGGCAGGTGTCTTCCGGAGAAGAACCGGAAGCAGGAGAAGCACGAGAAAGCGGTGTCTTGCCATGACCGAATCCGGGGACGTCGTCGAACTCATCCTCCGGGACCACCGGAAGATGGAGGACCTCTTCCGTCTGATGCGCAGCGTCGAGGCCGACCGGGCGGCCGCCCTGCGCGAGTTCGCCGACCTGCTGATCGCGCACGCCCAGGCCGAGGAGGCCGAGGTCTACCCCGCCCTCAAGCGCTACAAGAACATCGACGACGAAGAGGTCGAGCACGGCGAGCACGAACACGACGAGGGCAACGAGGCCCTCCTCGCCCTCCTGGAGGTCGAGGAGGTCGGTTCCGAGGAGTGGGACACGAAGCTGGAGGAGCTGGTGGAGGCCGTCACCCACCACGCCGACGAGGAGGAGCGGACCATCCTCAACGGAGCGCGCGAGAACGTCGCCATGGAGCGGCGCGAGGAGCTGGGCGCGGCCTTCCGCGAGGAGCGTGCGCGTCTGCTGAAGGAGGGCTGCGGTGACGTGGAGAAGGTGCGTCGCCTCGTCCGTGCCTGACCTGTCGCCCCGGTCCCCGGCCGCCCCGGCCCGCGATGCGGCCGGGGCGGCCGGGGCTAGGCCAACCACTGCTCGTAGGCCAGGTTCGCGACCAGCGCGAAGACGACGGTGAGCAGGACGACCCGGACGAAGCCGCTGCCCTTCTTGAGGGCCGTGTGCGCGCCGAACATGCCGCCGGCGAGGTTGAAGACGGCCATCAGGGCGGCCAGCTGCCACAGGACGGCGCCCTGCCAGGCGAAGGTGGCGAGGGCGCCGGCGTTGGTGCAGCAGTTGACGATCTTGGCGGTGGCGGAGGCGGTCACCAGGTCGAGGTGGAGCAGCGCGGTGAGCGCCAGGACGAGGAAGGTGCCGGTGCCGGGGCCGATGAGTCCGTCGTAGAAGCCGATGCCGAGGCCACCGAGACCGATCGCGGCGAGGATCTGGCGCCGGGTGGCCGGGCCGGTGGCGGGGGCGGTGCCGAAGGCGGGGCGCAGGATCACGAAGGCCGCCACCGCGAGCAGCACCACCATGATCACCGGCTTGAGCACCTCGGTGCTCATCCCGGCCGCGAAGAAGGCCCCGCCGGACGAGCCGACCAGCGCCGCCAGCCCGATGCGTACGGCGGTCCGCACGTCCACCGGGGCCTTGCGCGCGTAGGTCACCGCCGCGCCCGTGGTGCCGACGATGGCGACCGCCTTGTTGGTGCCTAGGGCGTGCGCGGCCGGGGTGCCGGCGGGCAGTCCGAGCAGCAGCGCCGGCAGCAGCAGGAGCCCGCCGCCCCCGACCACGGCGTCGATCCAGCCGGCCGCGAGGGCGGCGAGGCACAGGAGGACGACCGTGGTCAGCGATATGTCGGGCATGATCGCGACCCTACGGACGAGATGGATGTGCCGTCCATCGAGATGAGGGTCTTCTGAGGTTGCGCACGGCCGGCCGTCGGCGACCGCGCCCGTCACCGGTGCCGCGCCCCCTCACACCCGCCCCCGCCCCCCGCTGAGGGCAGCGTTCCCGGTGGGAAACAGACGCGATGCCACCGGGTAACACCCGCACCGCAGGCTCGGTGCCATGACCTCGAATACGCGTGTGGTGGTGATCGGCGCCGGACTGGCGGGCGTGACGCTCGCCCGGCGGCTCGGTGAGCTCGGCACGCCCGCGCTGGTCGTCGGCGACGAGGAGCACCGCCCGTACAACCGGGTGCTGCTCGCGGAGGTGCTGGCCGGGCGGTACAGCCCCGAGGTGGTCGCGCTGCCCGCGCCGGCCGGACTGCTGCGCGGCCGGGTCACCGGCGTCGACCGGACCGGGCGGACGGTGCGGTGCGCCGACGGCTCGGTCATCGCCTACGACACGCTGGTGCTCGCCACCGGCTCCAACGCGGTACTGCCACCCCTGCGCGGCCTGTTCACCGCGGACCACCAGCTGCCCGAGGGCGTGCACGCCTTCCGCACCATGGACGACTGCCTGGGCCTGTCCAAGGCGGTACGGCCGGGGGTGCGGGCCGTCGTCATCGGGGGCGGGCTGCTCGGGGTCTCGGCCGCCCGCGCGCTGGCCGTGCGGGGCGCGCAGGTCGTCCTCGCCCAGCAGTCCGAACGGCTCATGGAACGCCAGCTCGACCCGGCCGCCTCCGCGCTCGTGCGGCGGCACCTGGAGGACCTCGGTGTCGAGGTGCACACCGAGTGCCGGGTACGGGACGTGCGCAGCGTCGGCGGGGCGGTGCGGTCGGTGGAGATGGCCGACGGGTACGCCCTCGGCGCCGACCTGGTGGTCCTCGCCTGCGGCGTCCGGCCCCGGGTGGGCCTCGCGCAGGCGGCGGGTCTGGAGGTCGGCAAGGGCGTCCTCGTCGACGACGAGCTGCGCACCTCCGACCCGCACGTCCGGGCCGTCGGCGACTGCGCCCAGCACGCGGGACGCGTGTACGGGCTGGCCGCGCCCGCCCTGGAACAGGCCGGCGTGCTGGCCGAGCTGCTCGCCGGGGGCGGCACCGCCCGCTACACCGGCACCCGGTCCCTGACCCGGCTCACCCTCACCGGGCCGGACAGCCCCTTCGACCTCGCCGCGTTCGGCGAGACCGACCCCCGCCCCGGCGACGACGTCGTGCAGCTCGCCGACGCCACCCGGGGCACCTACCGCAAGGTCGTCGTCCGCGACGACCGCCTGGTCGGCGGGGTCCTGGTCGGCGAACTCGGCACCGTCGGCGCGCTGGCGCGCGCCTGGGAGGGAGCAGAGCCGCTCCCCTCAGACGGCGGCCCCCTGCTCCACCTGCTCACCACTGACGGAGGCTCCTGATGACCGCCACCCCGGGGCCCATCCCCACCATCGTGCTCGTCGGCCACGGCATGGTCGGCCAGCGCTTCCTCGAGGCACTCGCCGACCGCGGTCTGACCGCCACCCACCGCGTGGTCGTGCTCTGCGAGGAGCCCCGCCCCGCCTACGACCGCGTCGGGCTCACCTCGTACTTCTCCGGGAAGACCCCGGAGGACCTGTCGATGACCGACCTGGGCTTCCTCGCCGAGCACGGCATCGAACTGCGCGTCGGCGACGCGGCGGAGACCGTCGACCGGGACGCGCGCAAGGTGACCGCCCGCTCCGGTTTGGTCCTCGACTACGACGTACTGGTGCTGGCCACCGGCTCCTACCCCTTCGTCCCGCCGGTCCCCGGCAAGGACGCCGAGGGCTGCTTCGTCTACCGGACGATCGAGGACCTCCTCGCGATCGAGGCGTACGCGAAGACCGCGACGACCGGCGCGGTCGTCGGCGGCGGACTGCTCGGCCTGGAGGCCGCGGGCGCCCTGAAGGGGCTCGGACTGACCTCGCACATCGTGGAGTTCGCCCCGCGCCTGATGCCGGTGCAGGTCGACGAGGGCGGCGGCGCGGCGCTGCTGCGCACCATCGAGGGCATGGGCCTGTCCGTCCACACGGGCGTGGGCACGCAGGAGATCGTGGTCGGCGAGGACGGCGCCGTCACCGGCATGAAGCTGTCCGACGGTTCCGAACTCGCCACCGACCTGGTGGTGTTCAGCGCCGGCGTCCGCCCCCGCGACCAGCTGGCCCGCGACTGCGGCCTCGCGGTGGGCGAGCGCGGCGGCATCAGCGTCGACGAGCAGTGCCGGACGGTGTCCGACCCGCACGTGTTCGCGATCGGCGAGTGCGCACTGGCGGCCGACGGCCGGGTGTACGGGCTGGTGGCGCCCGGATACGAGCAGGCCGAGACGGCCGCCGCGACCATCGCCGCCGACGAGGCGGCGTTCACCGGCGCCGACCTGTCCACCAAGCTGAAGCTGCTCGGCGTGGACGTGGCGTCGTTCGGCGACGCGCACGGCACCGCCGAGGACTGCCTGGACGTCGTCTACTCCGACTCCCGGGCCGGCCTCTACAAGAAGCTGGTCGTGGCCCGCGACGGCACGCTGCTCGGCGGCATCCTGATCGGCGACGCGGACGCGTACGGCACGCTGCGCGCCTTCACCGGCTCGGTCCCGCCGGTCTCCCCCGAGTCCCTCGTGCTGCCCGCCGGCGCGGGCGGCCCGGTCCAGCTGGGCCCGTCCGCGCTCCCCGACGAGGCGGTGATCTGCTCCTGCCACAACGTCAGCAAGGGCGCGGTGCGCGGGGCGGTGGCCGACCACCAGTGCACCACCGTGCCCGAGGTGAAGAAGTGCACCAAGGCCGGCACCGGCTGCGGCTCCTGCCTCAAGGTGCTCGGCCAGCTGCTCACCGCCGAGCTGGAGGCGAGCGGCGTCGAGGTCGACAAGGGTCTGTGCGGCTGCTTCGCGCAGACCCGCGAAGAGCTGTACGAGATCGTCCTCACCCTGCGGATCACCTCCTTCCGGGAGCTGCTGGACCGGCACGGCCGGGAGGGCGCCCGGGGCGGCGACGGCTGCGAGGTCTGCAAGCCGACGGTCGGCTCGATCATCGCCTCCCTCGCCCCGGCGATCGGCGCGAGCGGCTACGTCCTCGACGGTGAGCAGGCGGCCCTCCAGGACACCAACGACCACTTCCTGGCCAACCTCCAGCGCAACGGCTCGTACTCGGTCGTCCCGCGCATCCCGGGCGGTGAGATCGCCCCGGAGAAGTTGATCGTCATCGGCGAGATCGCCCGCGACTTCGGGCTCTACACGAAGATCACCGGCGGTCAGCGCATCGACATGTTCGGCGCCCGCGTCGAGCAGCTCCCGGTGATCTGGGCCCGGCTGGTGGACGCCGGCTTCGAGTCCGGGCACGCGTACGGGAAGTCGCTGCGCACGGTGAAGTCCTGCGTCGGGCAGACCTGGTGCCGCTACGGCGTCCAGGACTCCGTGCGCATGGCGATCGACCTGGAGCTGCGCTACCGGGGGCTCAGGTCGCCGCACAAGCTGAAGTCGGCGGTGTCGGGGTGCGCCCGCGAGTGCGCGGAGGCCCAGTCGAAGGACTTCGGTGTGATCGCCACCGCCAACGGCTGGAACCTCTACGTCGGCGGCAACGGCGGCGCCACCCCGCGCCACGCGGACCTGCTCGCGCAGGACCTCTCCGACGCCGAACTGGTCCGCCTGATCGACCGGTTCCTGATGTTCTACATCCGCACCGCCGACAAGCTGGAGCGCACCTCCACCTGGCTGGAGCGCATCCCGGGCGGCCTGGACCACGTGCGGGACGTGGTCGTGCACGACTCCCTCGGCATCTGCGACGAGCTGGAGTCCCTGATGTCCGCCCACGTCTCGCACTACCGGGACGAGTGGGCCGAGACCATCAACGACCCCGAGAAGCTGGCCCGGTTCGTGTCCTTCGTGAACGCGCCCGACACCCCCGACCCGGTCGTGGGCTTCGTGCCCGAGCGCGACCAGATGAAGCCCGACCTGCCGCTGCTGGACATCGGCCTGCGGCGCACCGAGGAAGACCTCCTGGAAGGAAGCACCCGGCGATGACCCTGGCACCCGAGACGACCGACCTGAAGGTCCGGCTGCGGCTGACCGACGACTGGTTCACGGCCTGTGACCTCGGCGCCCTCCTCCCGGGCCGGGGCGTCGCCGCCCTGCTGCCGGACGGCGGGCAGGTGGCCCTCTTCCGCGACCGGGGCGGCGAGCTGTACGCCATCGACAACCGGGACCCGTTCACCGGGGCGGCGGTCCTCTCCCGCGGCCTCACCGGCACCCACCAGGGCCGTCCGTTCGTCGCCTCCCCACTGCTCAAGCAGCGCTTCGACCTGGCGACCGGGGTGTGCCTGGACGACGAGGCGGTACGGGTGGAGACGTACGAGGTGAAGGCCGCCTGACCTGGCGGGGGCCTGACCACGGCGACCTCCATGTCCCTGCTGTACCGGCGTCCGACGACGCGTCCTCGGTGGTGGGTACCGACCTGGTGGTGGACGGCGGCCGGACGGCCTGAGTCCCCGGTCCGGCACGGGAGGGGGACGACGCGCCGCCCGGCCGTCACGAGTTGGCCATGGACCGTCAACCCGGCCCGCCTAGGGTCCGTGACCGCACGCCTTTGCCGCCGGCCGGCGGCGGGGGCCGGACATGACCCACGGAGGCAGCAGTGGATCGTCGTACCCTCCTGCGCACGGCCGTCGTCGGCGGCTCGGCCGTCCTCGGCGGAACCCTGTGGCGCGGTGCCGCGTACGCCGCGCCCGCCCAGCCCGGCAGCGGGCCGTACGGGGCGCTCGGCGCACCCGACGGCAACGGCGTCCGCCTGCCCGCGGGTTTCACCAGCAGGGTGATCGCCCGCTCCGGCCAGAAGGTCGCGGGCACCTCGTACACCTGGCACAACGCACCGGACGGCGGCGCCTGTTACGCGGACGGGTCCGGCTGGATCTACGTCTCCAACTCGGAGATCAACCCCTCCGGCGGCGCGAGCGCGGTGCGGTTCTCGTCCACCGGCGCGATCACCTCCGCCTACCGGGTGCTCTCCGGCACCCGGCAGAACTGCGCGGGCGGCAGGACCCCCTGGAACACCTGGCTGTCCTGCGAGGAGGTGGACCGCGGCTACGTCTACGAGACCGACCCGTGGGGCGTGAAGGCCGCGGTGCGGCGGGACGCCATGGGCCGTTTCAAGCACGAGGCGGCGGCGGCCGACCCGGTCCGCCGGGTCGTGTACCTCACCGAGGACGTGACCGACGGCTGCTTCTACCGCTTCCGCCCGACGACCTGGGGCGACCTGTCCTCCGGCACCCTGGAGGTGCTGGTCGCCGGCTCGGCCACCAGCGGCCCCGTGACCTGGGCGCGGGTCCCCGACCCGTCCGGCGCCACGGCCACCCGGAACCAGGTGTCCGGCGCCAAGCGCTTCAACGGCGGCGAGGGCTGCTACTACGCGGACGACACCTGCTGGTTCACCACCAAGGGCGACAACCGCGTCTGGCAGTACGACGCGGCCGCGCAGACCATCCAACTGGCCTACGACGACTCCCTGGTGACGTCCGGCACGGCCCCGCTGACCGGCGTCGACAACGTCACCGGCAGCTCCTCGGGCGACCTCTTCGTCGCGGAGGACGGCGGCAACATGGAGATCTGCGTGATCACGCCCGCCGACGTGATCGCCCCGTTCCTGCGGATCGACGGGCAGTCCGGCTCGGAGATCACCGGCCCGGCCTTCTCGCCCGACGGCACGCGGCTGTACTTCTCCAGCCAGCGCGGCACGAGCGGCAGCTCCTCCGGCGGCATCACCTACGAGGTGCGCGGGCCGTTCCGCGCCTGACCGCGCACCCGCCGGCGGCCGGCGGGCGTCTTCGGTACTTCAGCGCTTCGGTCCTTCAGTGCATCAGCGCTTCAGTGCCTCGTACGTGATGCCCGTCAGCCGCTCGGAGGCGGCCCACAGCCGCTCCCCCATCGCGTCGTCGGTGGTCCAGGGCGCCCGCCAGGACGGTGCGGGCGCCCCGCGCCACATCGCGAAGGACGGGCCGGTGAAGGAGTCGGAGGGGATCTCGGGCGCGGTCGCCGCGTACAGGACGGGCAGCGCGCCGCCCTCGGGGGACTGCGCGACGACCCGGTTGGCGAGCACCATCAGCCCTTCGGCGATCCGGCGCCCCTCGGCCCGGGGTCCGGCGGTCTGGAGGCCGGTCTCCGCGTAGCCGGGGTGGGCGGCGACCGCGCGCAGGTCCGCGGCGCCGTCCCGGGCCGCGAGCCGCCGCGCCAGTTCGTGCGTGAAGAGCAGGTTGGCGGACTTCGAGCGGGCGTAGGCGGTCCAGCGCCCGTAGCGGCGTACGTTGTTGAGGTCGCGCGGATCGACCTTGGCCAGCGCGTGCAGCATGCTGGAGACGGTCACGATCCGGGCGCCGGGCGTGGCGAGCAGCGTGGGCAGCAGCAGCCCGGTGAGGGCGAAGTGGCCCAGGTGGTTGACGCCGAACTGCGTCTCGAAACCGTCCGCGGTCGTCCCGTAGGGCAGGGCCATCACCCCGGCGTTGTTGACGAGCAGATCGACCCGCTCGTACGGCAGTCCGTGCGCGAACTCCCGTACCGACGCCAGGTCCCCGAGGTCCAGGCGCGCCAGTTCCACCGCGGCGTCCGGCACCTCGGCGCGCAGCCGCTCGACGGCCGCGCTCCCCCGCCCCGCGTCGCGGCAGGCGAGCACCACGGACGCTCCCTTGCGTGCAAGTTCCCGGGCCACCACGTAGCCGAGGCCGCCGTTGCCCCCGGTGACGACGGCGACGCGCCCGTCCTGGCCGGGGATGTCGCCCACGTTCCAGCCGGTCATCAGCGGCTCCTTCCCAGGTCCGGACCCTGCTTACCGTACGCGCCTCACGCCCGGGAGCGGAGAGCTACCGTCCGGTCACGTCACGTTCGCATCACGAGTCCTTCATATCGCCACCACACCCAGTGCCCCTCAATAGCTTCGTCACCTCATATCCACTCATCCACACCATTCCCGGGACTCCTGATGAACCTGCTCCGCAAGCCCGCCGCCGTGGCCCTCGCCGCGCTGGCCCTGGCCGCCCTGCCGACCGCCGCCCAGGCGCACGAGGGCACCCACCCGTTCAAGAACTGCACCGAGGCGTACGAGAACGGCTACGCGAACATCGCCGAGGGCGACCCGCACTACGGCGAGCACCTGGACCGCGACCGGGACGGCGTCGGCTGCGACAAGCCGCCCGCGGACTTCGAGCCCGCGGACGACGAGAAGACCGACGAGAAGACCGACGAGGGCGCGGGCTCCGGGGCCGAGGACGGCGCCGGCAGCGGCGAGGAGGCGGCCGGGCAGCAGGGTACCGACCTGGCCGAGACCGGCGGCGACGACAGCACGCCGTACCTGGCGGCGGGCGGTGCCGTCGTCGTCCTGGCCGGCGGCGGGCTGCTGCTGGCCGTGCGCCGGCGCCGGGGTGACGGGACCGCCTGACCCGGCGGGGCCGGGCCGGCCGGCCTCGGCGTCCCGTCCGCTGCTCAGCGGCGGGGCGCCGGCGTCTTCAGGCTGAACGCGGCGCTGCTCAGCCAGCGCTTGGCGGCCCGGGCCACCGGCCGCTCGACGAACCGCTGCACCACGTAGGAGAGCGCGATCAGGGCCGCGACGGTGATCCCGACCATGACCCAGGGGTCGGCGCGGTCGCCGAAGCGGTGCAGGACGTTCACGCCGATGGCGTCGTGCAGCAGGTACAGCGGGAAGGTCAGCGTGCCGGCGACCGTCAGCCCCCGCCAGCGGATCCGGCTGGTCCAGCCGAGGGCGACGGCGGCGATCAGCAGGAAGAAGACCGTGATCACCAGGACCAGCCAGCCGCGCCCCGGCGACCAGGAGTCCCAGTTGAGGCGGCCCCCCTCGGGCGTCAGCAGGAAGTGGAGCGCCACCAGCCACGACATGGCGACGATGCCCCAGAGCAGTGGCGTCGGCCGGTAGCGGTACATGAGGTAGAAGGCCATGCCGGCGATGAAGTACGGGGCCGACGGCGGGTTGACCAGCAGGGTGAGCAACCGGATGTCGGCGCTGGGCGCCAGTACCGCGGCGACCGTCCACAGTCCGCAGTAGATCACCACGCGCTGATAGGTCAGGCCCTTCCACACCACGACCGCGAAGGTGAGGTAGAAGCACATCTCGGGCCAGAGGGTCCAGTAGACGGAGTCCAGGTGCTCCACGCCGAGCGGGGTCTGCAGCATCGTCAGGTTGGCGAACAGCACGCGCGGGTGCGGATGCCCGAAGGGGTTGTCGGCGAAGAAGATCACGCACCCGCTGATCACGATCGCCGCCCAGTACATCGGGTACAGCCGGGTGACGCGGGAGATGAAGAAGTCGCGCGGGGTGCGTCCCCACGCGCTCATGCAGATGACGAAGCCGCTGATCAGGAAGAAGAGCTCGACGCCGAGCCGGCCGAACGCGAAGTAGCCGTGCGCCTGCGGGAAGACCTCGCCGACGGGCCGGCCCCAGATGGTCTGCATCGTGGAGGGCGCCTGGCCGACGAAGTGGAAGAACACGACGGCCAGCGCCGCCAGGAACCGCAGTCCGTCGAGCGCCGCGAGCCGGTCCCTGCGGACGGTGGGCCCCGCCTCCGGCACGCGCGCCTCGGCGGCGGTCCGTGGCCCCGGCACACCGGAGACGGTTCCTTCCGCGTGCCCGCGCGGTGCGGTCGTACCGGATGGTTCCCTGTGCTCCGTCTGGGTCATCCAACCACCGTTCCGGTGTCGGCCGCTGTCCACTGTCAGGGCTCTCAAACATTGCTGACAGGTTGCTGCTGCTCAACGCACAGGAGTTCACACCATCGATCACGTCACAAAAGGCGGCACCCCCCGGCACACGAGAGGCGGCACCCCCCGCACAGGGGTGCCGCCTCTTTCCGTGGTCCGGAGCCGCCGCCGATCGGTGAGGGTGGTCGGGTGACAGACGACGGCTCCGGGGTCTTCGCCCGGCCCGGGACTAGCGGTGGTCGCTGCCCTTCGACCGCGACGCCGCGCGGCCGGCCTCCAGCCGCGCCACCGGGATACGGAACGGGGAGCAGGAGACGTAGTCCAGGCCCACCTCGTGGAAGAAGTGCACCGACTCCGGGTCGCCGCCGTGCTCACCGCAGACACCGAGCTTCAGGTCGGGGCGGGTGGCGCGGCCGGCCTGCGCGGCGGCGGCGACCAGGGAGCCGACGCCGTCCTTGTCGATGGTCTCGAACGGGGAGACGCCGAAGATGCCCTTCTCCAGGTACGCCGTGAAGAAGCTGGCCTCCACGTCGTCGCGGCTGAAGCCCCACACGGTCTGGGTCAGGTCGTTGGTGCCGAACGAGAAGAACTCGGCGGCCTCGGCGATCTGACCGGCGGTCAGCGCGGCGCGCGGCAGCTCGATCATCGTGCCGATGGACAGCTTCAGCTTCGCGCCGGTGGCCGCCTCGACCTCGGCGATGACCTGGTCGGCCTCGTCGCGGACGATCTCCAGCTCCTGGACGGTACCGACCAGCGGGATCATGATCTCGGCGCGCGGGTCGCCCTTGGCCGCCCGGCGCTCGGCCGCCGCCTCGGCGATGGCCCGCACCTGCATGGTGAACAGACCGGGGATGACCAGGCCGAGACGGACGCCGCGCAGGCCCAGCATCGGGTTCTGCTCGTGCAGGCGGTGCACGGCCTGGAGCAGGCGCAGCTCGTTCTCGTGCGGCTCCTGGCGGGACTCGGCGAGCGCGACGCGCACCGACAGCTCGGTGATGTCGGGCAGGAACTCGTGCAGCGGCGGGTCGAGGAGGCGCACGGTGACCGGGAGGCCGTCCATCGCCTCGAACAGCTCGACGAAGTCCTGCTTCTGGAGCGGCAGCAGCTCCTTCAGGGACTCCTCGCGCTCGGTCTCGGTGTCGGCCAGGATCAGCCGCTCCACCAGCTCGCGCCGGTCGCCGAGGAACATGTGCTCGGTGCGGCACAGGCCGATGCCCTGGGCGCCGAAGCGGCGGGCGCGCAGCGCGTCCTCGGCGTTGTCGGCGTTGGCGCGCACCCGCAGCCGGCGCTTGCGGTCGGCGAAGGCCATGATCCGGTGCACGGCCTCGACCAGCTCGTCGGCGTCCTCGGCGCCCGCGTGCATGCGACCCTCGAAGTACTCGACGACCGGCGACGGCACGACGGGGACCTCACCGAGGTAGACCTTGCCGGAGGAGCCGTCGATGGAGATGACGTCGCCCTCCTCGACGACGTGCCCGCCGGGCACGGTCATCCGGCGGCGCTTGGTGTCGACCTCCAGCTCCTCGGCGCCGCAGACACAGGTCTTGCCCATGCCGCGCGCGACGACGGCCGCGTGGGAGGTCTTGCCGCCGCGCGAGGTCAGGATGCCCTCGGCGGCGATCATGCCGTCCAGGTCGTCCGGGTTGGTCTCGCGGCGCACCAGGATGACCTTCTCGCCCGAGCGGGACCACTTCACGGCGGTGTACGAGTCGAAGACCGCCTTGCCGACCGCGGCGCCCGGCGAGGCGGCGATGCCCCGGCCGACCTTCTCCACCTTCGCGTCGTCGTCGAAGCGCGGGAACATCAGCTGGGCCAGCTGGGCGCCGTTGACGCGCTGGAGCGCCTCGGCCTCGTCGATCAGGCCCTGGTCGACGAGCTGGGTGGCGATGCGGAAGGCGGCGCCCGCGGTGCGCTTGCCGACGCGGGTCTGGAGCATCCACAGCTGGCCGCGCTCGATGGTGAACTCGATGTCGCAGAGGTCCAGGTAGTGGTTCTCCAGCGTCTCCATGATCTGCATCAGCTGGTCGTACGACTTCTTGTCGATCCGCTCCAGCTCCGCCAGCGCGACGGTGTTGCGGATGCCCGCGACGACGTCCTCGCCCTGGGCGTTCTGGAGGTAGTCGCCGTAGACGCCCTGGTGGCCGGAGGCGGGGTCGCGGGTGAAGGCGACGCCGGTGCCGGAGTCGGGGCCCAGGTTGCCGAAGACCATGGAGCAGACGTTGACGGCGGTGCCGAGGTCGTGCGGGATGCGCTCCTGGCGGCGGTAGAGCTTGGCGCGCTCGCCGTTCCAGGAGTCGAAGACGGCCTTGATGGCGAGGTCCATCTGCTCGCGCGGGTCCTGCGGGAAGTCCCGGCCGGCCTCGGTCTTGACGATCTTCTTGAACTTGGTGACGAGCTTCTTGAGGTCGGCCGCCTCCAGCTCGGTGTCCACCGTGACCTTCTTGGCCGCCTTCGCCGCCTCCAGCGCCTCCTCGAAGAGGTCGCCGTCGACGCCGAGGACGGTCTTGCCGAACATCTGGATCAGGCGGCGGTAGGAGTCCCACGCGAAGCGGTCGTCACCGGCCTGCCGGGCCAGGCCCTGCACCGACTTGTCGGAGAGGCCGATGTTGAGGACCGTGTCCATCATGCCGGGCATGGAGAACTTGGCTCCGGAACGCACCGACACGAGCAGCGGGTCGTCGGCCTGGCCGAGCTTCTTGCCCATCTTCGCCTCGAGGGCGTCGAGGTGCGCGCTCACCTCGTCACGCAGTGCCGCCGGCTCCTCGCCGCTGTCGAGGTAGGTCTTGCAGGCCTCGGTGGTGATGGTGAAGCCCGGAGGGACCGGAAGACCCAGGTTGGTCATCTCGGCGAGGTTCGCGCCCTTGCCGCCGAGGAGGTCCTTGAGGTCCTTGTTGCCCTCGGTGAAGTCGTAAACGAACTTCGGTGCGTTCGTTACCTGGAGATCTTTGTTTTCCGACACGGGTCTCGACTCCTCGAGGACGCGGTGGCTGCCCTGACGGCGAGGAATCTACCCAGATCAAAGGCACCTGGGTACGTCCACTTGCGCGTCATGCGCCTGTAACCACCCGTCCGCCAGCGGATCGAAAGTCAAGGCTTGGCAAGCGACCTGCCACCAGTGTTTTCACTTCTTGAACGAACAGCCCTACAAAAGGGCCACCTGACGCTCACCTGAGCAAGCTTGTCCACGTTTGAGTTCGATCGATGAACGATCAAGGTGTGGCACTCAGTGCCACACCTTCCAGAAGTGGAATCGCTCAAGATCCGCTCATCTGAGCGCTACCTCTATCAGAGGTGGCGAGAATCACGCTGCCACAGGCCGTCGGATTTCACCATGCGGACCGGTGAACGGACCGCTCGCGGCGGACGTACGAGTGGTCGGCGGACCCGGCCCCCTCGCCGGGTCCGCCGACCACCGCGTTCGCACGGAAGGACCTCCGGGTGCCCGTCTCCACACGCTTCGGCCAGTCACCGCCCCCGGCCGACGAGCCACCCGCCCCGGACACCCGGCCGGAGGACCCGAGGGGGACGGACGGGACCAGGGAGGCGGGCGAGCACAGGGAACCCGACAGCGAACCCGACGGGCCTGGGGAGCCCGACGCGTCGGGCGAGCCTGAGCCGAACGAGCCGAACGAGCCGAACGAGCGGGATGAACCGGACGAGCCCGTCCTCGTCGAGCCCGAGGACCCGGGAGAGCCCATCGGCGTGCCGGCGGCGTCCGGACCGGGGCGCCCCCCGGTGCCGGACGAGGCGTCGGATCCGGACGACGAGGCCCCGGCACCGGCCGCGAACAAGCCGCCGGGGGAGACCCCGGTGACCACTCCCCCCGCCGCTCCCGCCGCTCCCGCCGGAACCCCCGGCGACGGGCCGGAGCCATCCGGCCATGCCCCGCGCACCCCGCACGCCCCCCGCGCCCGCCTCACCCCTCGGCGCGTCCGACGCGTCCGGCGCTCCCGGCACCCGCGTGCCGCGCGCGCCCTCCGCCAGGGCACGACCGTCCTCGCCGCCGTCCTCGTGCTCGGGGCGCTGCTGCTGCCGAACAGCTTCGTCGCCCTGGAGCCCAACCGGTTCGCGCGGATACCGGCGGAGGCGGTCATCGGGGCGGTGCTGCTGCTCTGCCTGCCGCGCGTGCCGCGGCTGGTGCTGGCGGCGCTCTTCGGCACCGGCCTGGGTGCGCTGACCGTGCTGAACCTGCTCGACATGGGTTTCACCGAGTACCTGGGCCGGGGCTTCAACCTCGTCCTGGACTGGGGCCTGCTGGACGACGCCCGGTCGTACGTGGCGGACTCGATGGGCGGGGCGGCGGCGACCTGGGCCGCCGTGGGCGCGGTGGGGGGCGCGACACTGCTGCCGGTGCTGATGGCGCTGGCGGTGGTCCGGCTCGGCGAGCTGCTCGCCGCGCACCGGGAGCGGGCGGCCCGGGGCGCGCTGCTGGCGGCCACCGTGTGGATGACCTGCGCGGCGCTGGGCGTGCAGACCTTCGGCGTGCCGGTCGCCACCAGGAGTGCCTCCGGTGCCCTGGAGGCGCAGGCCCACCGGGTGGTGGACACGCTGCGGGACGAGGCGGCGTTCGCGAAGGAGGCGCGGGCGGACCGGTTCGGCGGCACGCCCGCCGAGCAGCTGGTGCCGGACCTGCGCGGGAAGGACGTCCTCTTCACCTTCATCGAGAGCTACGGCCGCAGCGCCATCGAGGACCCGGTGACGGCACCCGGTGTCGGACGGACGCTGGACAACAGCACGCGGGCGCTGGCCGACGCCGGTTTCCGGGCCCGCAGCGGCTGGCTGACCTCGGCGACGTACGGCGGCAGCAGCTGGCTCGGCCACTCCACCTTCCTGTCGGGCCTGTGGGTGGACAACCAGCAGCGCTACCGCACCGTGACCGCGGGCGACCACCTCACCCTCACCAAGGCGTTCGCGAAGACCGGCGACTGGGACACCGTCGGCGTCATGCCGGGCGTTCAGAAGGCGTGGCCGGAGGCCGAGTGGTACGGCCTCGACAAGGTCTACGACGCCTTCGACGTCGGCTACCGGGGTCCGAAGTTCAGCTGGTCGACCATGCCCGACCAGTACGCGCTGGAGGCCTTCCAGCGCCTGGAGCACGGCAGGAAGCGCGACCGGCCGCTGATGGCGGAGATCATCCTGACCTCCAGCCACCAGCCGTGGGCGCCGGTCCCCCGGATGGTCGACTGGGACGAGGTCGGCGACGGTTCGGTCTTCGAGGGCATCGAGGAGTCGGGCGAGAGGGCCGCGGACGTCATCGCCGATTCCACCCGCTCCAAGGAGGGGTACGGCAGGTCGGTCGAGTACTCGCTCACCAGCCTCACCCAGTGGCTGGAGCGCTACGGCACCGACGACACCGTCCTCGTCTTCCTCGGCGACCACCAGCCGCTCGCCCGCGTCAGCGGGAACAAGGCGAGCCGGGACGTCCCGGTGTCGGTCGTCGCCAAGGACCCGAAGGTGCTCGACGCGATCGACGACTGGAACTGGACGGAAGGTCTGAAGCCCGCCGAGGACGCCCCGGTGTGGCGCATGAGTTCCTTCCGCGACCGCTTCCTGACGGCGTACGGCTCCACCCCGCACCCCACCGGGGGCTGACCGGAGCCGCCCGCACCGGGGGCCGACCGGGCCCGGTCAGCCGCCGGAGGTGTCCAGCTCCGCGTCCTCGCCGACGCCCGCGCAGTCGTACGGGTCCTTCAGCCAGCCGTCCGGCAGGACCACCCGGTTGTTGCCGGAGGTACGGCCGCGCGGGCCGTCGGCGCCGGTGGGCCAGGGCTGGTCGAGGTCGAGTTCGTCCAGGCCGGCCCGGAGCGCCTCCAGCGAGGAGGTGATCGCGAGCCGCTTGCGCATCTCGGAGCCGACGGCGAACCCCTTGAGGTACCAGGCGACGTGCTTGCGGAAGTCGATGACGCCCCGCGCCTCGTCGCCGATCCACTCGCCGAGCAGGGTGGCGTGCCGGACCATCACGTCGGCGACCTCGCGCAGGGTGGGCCGTACGTAGGTGTCGGTGCGGCCCTCGAAGGCGGCGACCAGGTCGGCGAAGAGCCACGGCCGCCCCAGGCAGCCGCGCCCCACCACGACCCCGTCGCAGCCGGTCTCCCGGACCATCCGCAGCGCGTCCTCGGCGGTCCAGATGTCGCCGTTGCCCAGCACGGGGATCTCCGGGACGTGCTCCTTCAGGCGGGCGATGGCGTCCCAGTCGGCGGTGCCCGCGTAGTGCTGGGCCGTGGTGCGGCCGTGCAGGGCGATGGCGGTCACGCCCTCCTCGACGGCGATGCGGCCGGCGTCGAGGAAGGTGAGGTGGTCGTCGTCGATGCCCTTGCGCATCTTCATGGTGACGGGCAGGTCACCGGCGCCGGTCACGGCCTCACGGACGATGGCCCGCAGCAGGTTCCGCTTGTACGGCAGGGCGGAGCCGCCGCCCTTGCGGGTCACCTTGGGAACCGGGCAGCCGAAGTTCAGGTCGATGTGGTCGGCGAGGCCCTCCTCCGCGATCATGCGGACGGCCTTGCCCACGGTCACCGGGTCGACGCCGTAGAGCTGGATCGAGCGCGGTGTCTCGGTCGCGTCGAAGTGGATCAGCTGCATGGTCTTCTCGTTGCGCTCGACCAGCGCCCGCGTCGTGATCATCTCGCTGACGAACAGGCCCTTGCCGCCGCTGAACTCCCGGCACAGCGTGCGGAAGGGCGCATTGGTGATCCCGGCCATCGGCGCCAGCACCACCGGCGGCGCGACGGTGTGCGGGCCGACCTGCAACGGCCGGGTGACGGTGCGGGGGGCGGGCGCGGTGGGCGTGGACATTCCTCCATTGTCACGTACGCGAGGCGGTGCTCGTCGCGCCTGTGGACAGAGACCGTGTATCGGTCATTAGTTAGCCGCACTATCGACATGTGCGTACGATGGAGGCCATGCCCGAGCTGTCCCACCGCCGCCGTCTGCTCGTGCTCGCCATCTGCTGCATGAGCCTGCTGATCGTGAGCATCGACAACACGATCCTCAACGTGGCCCTTCCGGCCGTGCAGCGCGATCTCGACGCGAGCACGTCGGGGCTCCAGTGGGCCGTCGACGCCTACACCCTGGTGCTGGCCGCGCTGCTGATGCTCGCCGGTTCCACGGCCGACCGGATCGGCCGCAAGCGGGTCTTCATGACGGGCCTGGTCGTCTTCACCCTCGGCTCGCTGCTCTGTTCGCTGGCCCCGGACCTGTCCTGGCTGGTCGTCTTCCGGATGGTGCAGGCGGTGGGCGGTTCGATGCTCAACCCGGTCGCCATGTCGATCATCACCAACACCTTCACCGACCCGCGCGAGCGCGCCCGTGCCATCGGCGTCTGGGGCGCGGTCGTCGGCATATCCATGGCCGCCGGTCCGCTGGTGGGCGGGGTGCTCGTGGAGTCGGTCGGCTGGCGCTCGATCTTCTGGGTCAACCTGCCGGTGGGCCTGGCGGCCCTGCTGCTCACCCTGCGCTTCGTCCCCGAGTCCCGCGCGCCGAAGGCCCGCCGCCCGGACCCGCTGGGCCAGCTGATGGTGATCGTGCTGTTCGGCTCGCTGACGTACGCGATCATCGAGGCGCCGAACGCCGGGTTCACGCGGGTGCTGCCGTTCGCCGCGCTGGCGACGGCCGCGCTGCTCGGCCTGCTCTGCTACGAACCCCGCCGTGCCGAGCCCTTGATCGACCTGCGCTTCTTCCGGTCGGTGCCCTTCAGCGGGGCCACCGTGACGGCGGTCACCGCCTTCGCCGCGCTGGGCGGGTTCCTGTTCCTGTCCACGCTGTACCTGCAGAACGTGCGCGGGCTGAGCGCCCTGCACGCCGGGCTGTGGATGCTGCCGATGGCCGTGCCGACCTTCCTGTGCGCCCCGCTGTCCGGACGGCTGGTCGGCAGCCGGGGGCCACGGCTGCCCCTGCTGATCGCGGGCGGCGCGCTGACCGGGAGCGGGGTGCTGTTCGCCGCCTTCGAGGCCGAGACCTCGAACGTCACCCTCTTCATCGGCTACGCGCTGTTCGGCGTGGGCTTCGGCTTCGTCAACGCGCCCATCACCAACACCGCGGTCTCCGGCATGCCGCGCGCCCAGGCCGGGGTCGCCGCCGCCGTCGCCTCCACCAGCCGCCAGCTGGGCCAGACGCTGGGCGTGGCGGTGATCGGCGCGGTGCTGGCGGCGGGCGTGGGCACGTCGTCGTACGGCGACACCTTCGTCGCCGCGGCCCGCCCCGGCTGGTGGATCCTGGCCGCCTGCGGCCTGTCGGTCCTCGTCCTCGGCGCCGTGGCGAACGGCCGCTGGGCCCACCGCACCGCGGAGCGCACCGCAGAACGCCTGAAGACCCCGGCCCCCCGGAAAGCCCCCCACGCGACCACCCTCTAGGGGCGCGGGCAACAGCGCGCCCAGCCCACACCCACCCGCCAGGGGCGCGGGGAACTGCGCACCCCCCACCCGCACCCGACACTCCACCCGCACCACCCACCCAGGGGCGCGGGGAACTGCGCGAATCCCCCCACCCACCCGCACCCGACACACGACCCCATCCCCCAATAAAGGGGCGCGGGGAACTGCGCGACCCCGCACAGACGGCCACAGCGCCCGTCACACCACGGTCCGCACCATCTCCGGCATCCGCTCCGTCACCGCGGGCCAGTACCGCCCGATCACCTCCTCCACCCGCGGCAGCGCCCGCTGCCCCGCCAGCGCCAGGGCGATCGCCGCGGCCACGCCGGCCCAGGCGACGGGCCCCAGCGGCGTGCAGCCGAAGAGCTGGCTGGCGCCCGGCGTCTGCACCAGGGCGACCAGCGCGGCGGCGGAGCCCAGCGACGTGACCTGGACCAGGCGGCTGCCGCGCCGGTCGGCCAGGGTCTGGGCGAGCTGGGTGCCGACCACGGCGCACAGGGCCATCGTCGTGGAGCGACGCCCCGTGCCCGGTGTGAACCGGCCGAGGAGCCAGGCGGCGGTCGCGCCGAGCGCCGTGGTCAGGGCCCGATGCCGGATCTGCCGGATCAGCGGCTCGCCCAGCACCGCCGCACCGAGCGGTGCGCCCGCGTCGTCCTCCTCCTGCTCGGTGTCCCCCGTCTCCGTGACCGCCACGGCCATCGCGGGGAACAGGTCCGTGAACAGGTTGACCAGCAGCATCTGCCGGGTGGACAGCGGAGCGGCACCGCCGAGGACGGTGCCGAGGATGCCGAAGCCGACCTCGCCCGCGTTGCCCCCGATGAGGATCGCGATGGCGTCGGCGACGCTGTGCCACAGTGCCCGGCCCTCCCGCACCGCCTCCACCAGGACCAGCAGGTCGTCACCGGTGACGACCAGGTCGGCGGCGTTGCGGGCGGCGGCCGAGCCGCGGGCGCTGATCCCGACGCCGATGTCGGCCGCGCGGATCGCGGCGGCGTCGTTGGCACCGTCGCCGACCATGCCGACGACCCGTCCGGCGTCCCGCAGCGACTCGACGACCTGGAGCTTCTGCTCCGGCGCCACCCTGGCCACGACGTCCGCGTCCCGCAGCATCCGGGACCGTGCCGTGCGGTCCGCGGCGGCCAGTTCGTCGCCGGTGACCACGACGGCGTCCTCGGGCCAGCCCAGTTCCACGGCGATGGCGTGGGCGGTCTGCGGATGGTCGCCGGTCAGCACCACGGGCCGTACGCCCGCCTCGCGCAGCCCGTGCACCAGCGCCGGGGACGTCTCACGCGGGACGTCGGACAGCCCCAGCATCCCCGTGAACTCCAGCTCCCGCGGCTCCTGTTCGAGGACGTCGGCGGCCTTCTCGCCCTTGCGCAGCGGCCGGCTGGCCACCGCGATGATGCGCAGTCCGTCGCGGGCCATCCCGTGCGCCACCTCCGTGACGTGGGAGGGCAGGCCGGCGCAGGCGGGCAGCACGGTCTCCGGGGCGCCCTTTACCACGAGCACCGGCGCTCCCCTGCCGTCCCGTCCGACGGCGGCGGCGTAGCCCCGGGACGTCTCGAAGGGCAGGCCCTCCTCCTGCGTCCACCGCGGATCGTCGCCGGCGGCGTCCAGGACGGCCTCGTCGGTGGCGTGCGTGGGGCGGGCACCGTCGCCGTTCAGGCGGGGGCAGGCGCGCGCGGCGACCCGTACGGCGTCGGCGGCGTCCGGGTCGCCCGCCTTGCGGACCGTGCCGTCGGCGCCCGCGACCCGGGTCAGCCGCAGCTTGTTCTCGGTGAGCGTGCCCGTCTTGTCGAAGCAGATGGTGTCCATCCGGCCCAGCGCCTCCAGCGTGCGCGGGGTCCGTACGAGGACGCCGTGGCGGCTGAGCCGGCGGGCCGCCGCCAGCTGCGCCACCGTCGCCACCAGCGGCAGCCCTTCGGGCACCGCGGCCACCGCCACCGACACGCCACCGGCGACGGCCTGCCGGATCGGCGTGCCGCGCAGCAGCGAGAGGCCGGTCACCGCGGCGCCGCCCGCCAGGGTCAGCGGCAGCGCCTTGCGGGTCAGCTCCTGGAGCCGGGCCTGCACCCCGGCCGCCGACGGCGTCCGGGCGGCCAGCGAGACCGCCCGGGAGGCCTCGGTGTGCTCCCCCGTGTCCACGACGACGGCCTGGGCGCGGCCGGCCACCACGGTCGTCCCCTCGAAGACCATGCAGAGCCGCTCGGCCACGGGGGCGTTCGTCACCGGGTCGACGCGCTTGTCGACGGGGAGGGACTCTCCGGTGAGGGACGACTCGTCGATCTCCAGGCCGTCCTCCCACAGCAGCCGGGCGTCGGCGGGCACGACGTCGTCCGCCTTCAGCTCGATGATGTGTCCCGGACGCAGTTTCGCGGCGTCCACCACCCTCGGCTCGGCCGCCGGGTCGTGGGTCTCCTCCTCGGCGACCCGGGCCTTCTGCTTCTGCTGCGCGAGCAGCCCGGACAGCGCCCGCTCGGCGCGCAGCCGCTGGAAGCCGCCGACCAGCGCGTTCAGGTCGAGCGCGCCGACGACCAGCAGGGCGTCCATCACGGAGCCGAGGATCGCCTCGGCCGCCGAGCCGACCGCGAGCACCGGGGTGAGCGGGTCGTCCAGCTCGCCCCGTACGGCCTGGCCCAGTTGCCACGTCCACTTCACCGGCGCGAGGACCGGGACACGGCCGGCCCGGTCGGCCACCGCGTGCATCCTGGCCGTCAGCTGTTCGGCGAGGGTCGGTTCCGGCTCCTTCTCCCGGTCCAGCCGTTCCCGTACGCCCGCGGGGTCCAGCGTGTGCCACGCGACCCGCGCGCGGGGGTGCGGGGCGCGGGCCGTGGCCACTCCGAGCGCGGAGCGCGTGCCGGACAGCAGGGCCACCGCCGCGCTCACGTCGACCGGAGCGTGCCGCAGTCCGGGCAGCAGCGAGCCGGTGAGTCCCTGCTTGCCCTTGCGCGCCTCGCCGACCGCCACCAGCAGTCCGGACAGCGCGGCCCCGGACCGGGCCAGCGTCTGCGACCGGCGCCCGATCGCCCGGGCCGCCGGCACCGCCCGCAACAGCCGCCAGACGTCGGCGAGGCCCTGCGGGGCGATCACGTCCGCGCCCCAGGCCACCGGCGCGTCCGCGTCGGCCAGCGCGACGGCCACGTCACCGGCGAGCAGCCCGGCCACCGCCGCGTCGTCGTCACCGGGCAGGGGCCGTACGACGGTGACGACGCCGCCCTCGGCGCGCAGTTCGCCCACGACGTCCCGGAGCGGGCGGCCGGCGCCGACGACCTGGTCCGCGAGGCCGGTGAAGTCGGCCAGCGCCGGGTCCTCGACCATCACGACGCGCAGGCCCGCGCGCCGGGCGGCGTCCAGCACGTCCTCGGTCCACGGGTCCGCGCTCGCCCCCGGCACCCGCAGCGCGCTGGGGTGCAGGACGACCGTGGCGGCCATCTCCAGCTGCCGCAGCCGTTCCGGGTCGCGCACGAGCACACCGTCGCGGGACAGCGCGGTGCTCAGTACGGCGTGGAACGCGGCGGGGCCGTACCGCGCGGCCTTGGGCGAACCGGCCAGCACCGCCTCGGCGGCCTCGGCCACGTCGTGCTTGACCAGCAGGGTCGCCAGCGCGCCGGCCACACTGCCGGTGGAGGCGTGGGCCGCGTACTCCTGGGCGGGGGAGGTCCGCAGCGGGGGGCGCACGGCGGGGTCGGCGGGCAGACTCCCCCGGCCCGGCGCGCACAGGCGGTCGTGCACCACCTCGAAGGTCGCCGTCCGGGTCACCGCCTCGGTCAGCTGGCAGGCGCGCAGGGCACCGTCCAGCACCAGCGAGGCGGGGCTCTGCCCGGCGCCGTGCACGGCCGCGTTGGCGGCGGCCAGCGCCACGTCCATGCCGTGGGCGCCGAGCCGTTCCCGCAGCCAGGCGCGGAAGGCGGGGTTCTCGCGCAGCAGCGTCCCCACGGCCGTCACCAGGCGGGGCGAGGGCGGCAACCGCAGGCGCGCCCCGGTCACGGCGGCGGCGATGCCCAGGAGGTCGGCGCCGAGGGCGGTGGCGGCGACACGCACCGAGGCGGGGTCGCCGGGGTGGGTCAGCTCCTCCACCGGATCGTCCGGCCCCTGTTGCTCCGCCCGGGTCAGTCCGTGCTGTTCGGCGAGTTCGGTGGCCCGGTCGACCACCCGGTCGGTGAGCGCCTCCTCTGTCGCGGTCACCACCAGCCGGGCGAGGCCGGTGTCCCAGTAGGCGAGCGCCACGTCCGGGTGCTCGGCCAGGGCCAGCGCCACCCGACGCGCCACGCGCTGCGTGCCACCCGCCCGGCGCACCTCCTCCGTCGCGGCCGGCCGCAGCGCCAGGTGCGCCCGGGGCCCGGCACGCCAGTCCCGGGTGGAGCCGCCGCCCGGCAGCGCGGCGCGGGCGACCCGTGCCGCCCGCGCGGCGAAGTCGGCGCCGCGCACCGAGGCCCGTGCGGTGCCCGCGACGGCCCCGGCCGCGGCGCCCACCGCGGGTGCGGTGCCCCGCGCGAGCAGCCGGGGCCCGGCCAGTACGATCCCGGTCACGGCGCCCTGGGAGCGCGTCAGAAGTCCACCGACCATCGCCGCGTCTCAGCCCGTCTTCCGCGTGGACGCGGCCGTTTTCCTGGCGGCGGTCTTCTTGGCGGCGGCCGTCTTCGTGCTCCGGCCGCGCCCGGAGGCGGCCGGCCGGCTGGCGGACGCCTTCTTCGCGGCGCTGCTCCTCGCGGCACTGCTCTTGGCCGTGCTCTTCTTCGCCGCGCTCTTCTTCGCCGTGCTCTTGGGGGTGGTGCTCTTCGTGGCGGTGCTCTTCGTGGCGGTGCTCTTCTTCGCCGCGCTCTTCTTCGCCGTGCTCTTGGGGGTGGTGCTCTTCGTGGCGGCCCTCTTGGCGGGGCTCGCGCCCGCGGAGCCGGACCTGGCGGCGCTGGACCCCGCCGCGGTGGACCTGCCCGCGCCGGAGCCGCCCGCGCCGGACTTGGCGGCGCCCGACCTGGCGGCCGTCTTCTTCGCGGAGCCGCTCCCCACCGTGCCGCTCCTCGCGGCGCTCTTCGCAGCGCTGATCCTGGTGGCCGTCTGCTTGGCGGCACCCGACTCGGCCGCGCCCGCCCTCGCAGCGCCCGCCTTCGTCGCGGCGCCACCCTTCGCCGCCTGGCTCTGCCGGCCCGCGGCCTGCGTGCCCGACGTCTTCTTCGCGGCACTCCGCCGCGCCGTTCCCCCGGCGGCAGCACCGGCTCCGCCCGCCCCCGACCCCGCCGTACGGGACCGGCCCGCGGCCGCCGTAACGGACTTGCCCGCACCGCGGCCCTCCGTGCCACCGCCCGAGGCCCCCGCACCGTCCCGCAGCACCCGAGCGGCCTCCGCCTCGGGCGACTCCTGCGGTCGCGGCCGCGTCAGCCACGCCACCGCCGCCCCGGTCGCCGCCACCGGCCACTCGACCAGTCCGACGACGCCCAGCACCCCGGCCCCCGTGTACACGAGGGCGCGCCGCCCGCGCGGCGACACGGCCCCGACCTTGTCCAGCGCGCCCTCGGCGACCCTGCCGACCGTCCCGGCACCCGGAACCTTCCGCAGCGCCGACGCGGCCGCGTGCAACGGCCTCGGGAGCGTCTGCGCCGACTTCTGCTCAGCCATGACTGTTTCGTCCTCGCCCTGTGCATGCGGTGGAAATCCTGGAATATCACCATCCGCACAACTCAGGGTTCCCGCACCTCGGGCGCCGCCCCCGGGCGACACCCGAACGCACCCGGGCCCTACCGCACCGTGAACGCCGGCTTCACCCCCAGCGCCACGAACGACCCCGTCTTCCCCCGTTCGGCGGCCGCCGTGACGGCGTACGCGTACCACCGCACAACGGCGCCCACCCCCCGCCCGAACGAGTCGGGGGGAGGGTGGGCGAGGGCGGGGGCGGGTCCCCCGTACGAACGTCAGCAGCCGACCAGGCGCGAGGCCAGGTACCCCTCGATCTGGTCCAGCGACACCCGCTCCTGCTTCATGGTGTCCCGCTCCCGGACGGTCACCGCGTTGTCGTCGAGCGTGTCGAAGTCGACGGTGACGCAGAACGGCGTGCCGATCTCGTCCTGGCGGCGGTAGCGCCGACCGATCGCACCGGCGTCGTCGAAGTCGATGTTCCAGTTCTGCCGCAGCGCCTGGGCCAGGCCCTTGGCCTTGGGCGACAGCTCCGGGTTGCGGGACAGCGGCAGCACCGCGACCTTCACCGGCGCCAGGCGCGGGTCGAGGCGCAGCACGGTGCGCTTCTCCAGCTTGCCCTTGGCGTTCGGCGCCTCGTCCTCCACGTAGGCGTCGAGGAGGAAGGCCAGCATCGCCCGGCCGACACCGGCCGCCGGCTCGATGACGTACGGCGTCCAGCGCTCCTGGGCCTCCTGGTCGTAGTAGGAGAGGTCCTGGCCGGAGGCCTTCGCGTGCGAGGAGAGGTCGTAGTCCGTCCGGTTGGCGACACCCTCCAGCTCGCCCCACTCGCTGCCGCCGAAGGAGAAGCGGTACTCGATGTCGGCGGTGCGCTTGGAGTAGTGGGAGAGCTTCTCGGCCGGGTGCTCGTACCAGCGCATGTTCTCCTCACGCAGGCCCAGGCCGGTGTACCAGTTCCAGCGCTGCTCCATCCAGTACTCCTGCCACTTCTCGTCCTCGCCCGGCTTGACGAAGAACTCCATCTCCATCTGCTCGAACTCGCGGGTGCGGAAGATGAAGTTGCCGGGCGTGATCTCGTTGCGGAAGGACTTGCCCATCTGGGCGATGCCGAACGGCGGCTTGCGGCGCGAAGTGGTCTGCACCTGGGCGAAGTTGGTGAAGATGCCCTGGGCGGTCTCGGGCCGCAGGTAGGCGACGGAGCCGCTGTCCTGGGTCGGGCCGAGGTGGGTGGAGAGCAGACCGGAGAACTGCTTGGGCTCGGTGAAGGTGCCCTTGTTGCCGCAGTTGGGGCAGTTGAGGTCGGCGAGGCCGTTCTCCGGGGCCTTGCCCTTCTTCTCCTCGTAGGCCTCTTCCAGGTGGTCCGCGCGGAACCGCTTGTGGCAGGAGGTGCACTCGGTCAGCGGGTCCGTGAAGGTGGCGACGTGGCCCGAGGCCACCCAGACCTCCGGGGCGAGGATGACGGAGGAGTCGAGACCGACGACGTCCTCGCGCGAGGTGACCATGTAGCGCCACCACTGGCGCTTGAGGTTCTCCTTGAGCTCGACACCCAGCGGTCCGTAGTCCCAGGCGGCGCGCTGGCCGCCGTAGATCTCACTGCACGGGAAAACGAAGCCACGGCGCTTGCTCAGGCTGACGATGGTGTCGATCTTGTCGGCGGCCACGGTGCTCTCTTCATTACGACGACGGTGACTGACTGGTGCGGCGCGAAGCGCCTCGGTGGGGGGTGGTGGTCGGGAGACGGGCGGGCGAAGCGAGTTGCTTCAAGAGAATGATTCAGGTTACCGGCGGGGGCCGCCCCCCGGCCAAATCGGGGGTCCAGGGACGCTTTGTTGACAACGGTTTCCATATTTGTTGAAAATGAGTGTCATGAACGTACGACGACGCCGCATATCCGGCATAGCAGTCACCGCGGCCGCCGCGCTCGGCCTCGGGACCCTCTCCGCCTGCTCCAGCGACGGCTCGGCGGCGGGCGAGCCCGGCAACACCGACAAGTTCGACGTCGTCGCGTCGTTCTACCCCATGGCCTTCCTCGCCGAGCAGATCGGCGGCGACCACGTCAGCGTGACCAGTCTGACCCAGCCCGGCCAGGAGCCGCACGACCTGGAGATCAGCGCCAAGCAGCGCGCCCAGCTCGAGGAGACGGACGCCGCGCTCTTCCTCAAGGGCCTCCAGCCCTCCGCCGACGAGGCCATCGCCCAGTCCGGCGCCAAGACGAAGATCGACGCGGCGACGCTGACCTCCCTGGAGGAGCACGGCGCCGAGGTCGGCGGCCACGCGGACGAGCACGGGCACGAGCACGCCGAGGGCGAGCACGCCGAGGAGGAGCACGCCGAGGAGGAGCACGGCCACGACCACGGCGAGGGCGGCAAGGACCCCCACATCTGGCTCGACCCGGTCAAGTACGCCGAGGTCGCCGAGGGCGTCGGCAAGGCCTTCGAGAAGGCCGACCCGGACCACGCCGCGGACTACAAGAAGAACACCGAGGCCCTGGTCGCGAAGCTCGGTGACCTGAACACGACGTTCGAGACCGGGCTGAAGGACACGAAGACCAAGACCTTCGTCACCACGCACGCCGCCTTCGGCTACCTCGCCGAGCGCTACGGCCTCACCGAGGAGGCCATCAGCGGCCTCAGCCCCGAGGCCGAGCCCAGCGCCGCCCGGGTCAAGGAGCTGGCGCGGACGGCCCAGGCCGACGGCGTCTCCACGATCTTCTACGAGACGCTGGTCAGCGACGAGACCGCGAAGACGGTCGCCCGGGACGCCCGGCTGAAGACGGACGTCCTCGACCCGATCGAGGGCATCACCGAGAAGTCCCGCGGCGACGACTACTTCCAGGTCATGGAAGCCAACCTCAAGGCCCTCCAGGCGGCCCTGGGCACCAAGTGACCGACCAGACGGTCCAGAGCGATCAACCGGAGGGTGGCATGACCGAGCCCGTCATCTCGCTTCGCGGCGTCCGCGCCGAACTCGGCTCACGCCCCGTCCTGCGCGGCATCGACCTCACCGTGCGCCGCGGCGAGGTCGTCGCACTGCTCGGCGCCAACGGCTCGGGCAAGTCCACGGCCGTGCGCACGGTCATCGGTCAGGTACCGGTCACCGCCGGGGAGATCGAGCTGTTCGGCACCCCGCGGCGCCGCTTCCGCGCCTGGGCGCGCGTGGGCTACGTCCCGCAGCGCACCACGGCCGCGGGCGGCGTCCCCGCCACGGTGACCGAGGTCGTCTCCTCGGGCCGCCTCTCCCGGGCCCGCTTCGGCCTCCTGCGCAAGGCCGACCACGAGGCCGTACGCCGGGCCCTCGACCTGGTCGGCATGGCGGACCGGGCCAAGGACTCCGTGGACGCCCTCTCCGGCGGCCAGCACCAGCGGGTCCTGATCGCCCGCGCGCTCGCCGCCGAACCCGAGTTGCTGATCATGGACGAGCCGATGGCCGGCGTCGACCTGGCCAGCCAGCAGGTCCTGGCCGACACCCTGCGCGAGCAGGTCGCCGCCGGCACCACCGTCCTGCTCGTCCTGCACGAACTGGGCCCCCTGGAGCCGTTGATCGACCGCGCGGTGGTGCTCCGCGACGGCTGCGTGCTGCACGACGGCCCGCCGCCGAAGGCGGTCGGCCAGCACGCGCTGCCCGGCCACGACCACGTCCACCCGCACGCCCCGGCGGGCGCCGAACCGATCCGCACAGGACTGCTGAGCTGATGGAAATCCTGAACTACGCCTTCATGCAGCGGGCGCTGCTGGCGGCCGTCCTGGTCGGCATCACCGCCCCCGCCGTCGGCATCTACCTGGTCCAGCGCCGCCAGGCCCTCATGGGCGACGGCATCGGCCACGTGGCCATGACCGGTGTCGGCCTCGGCTTCCTGCTCACCTGGTCCCCGGTGTGGATGGCCACCCTGGTGTCCGTGCTCGGCGCGGTCCTCATGGAGCTGATCCGCTGGTACGGCAGGACCCGCGGCGACATCGCCCTCGCCATGCTCTTCTACGGCGGCATGGCGGGCGGCGTGATGTTCATCAACCTCGCGCCGACGGGTTCCAACGCCAACCTCACCTCGTACCTCTTCGGCTCCCTCTCGACGGTCTCCGAGTCGGACGTCACAGCGATCTGCCTGCTGGCCGCCTTCGTGGTCCTCGTCACCCTCGGCCTGCGTCGCCAGCTCTTCGCGGTCAGCCAGGACGAGGAGTTCGCCCGGGTCACCGGCCTGCCGGTGCGGGCGCTGAACCTGCTCACCGCCGTCACCGCCGCCGTCACCGTGACGGTCGCGATGCGCGTGGTCGGACTGCTGCTGGTGTCGGCGCTGATGGTGGTCCCGGTGGCCGCCGCCCAGCAGCTCACCCGCAGCTTCGCCGCCACCTTCGCCGTCGCCGTGGCCATCGGCGTCAGCGTGACCATCGGCGGCACGGTCACCTCGTACTACCAGGACGTGCCCCCCGGCGCGACCATCGTGCTGCTCACCATCGGGGCGTTCGTGCTGCTGACCGCGTTGGCCGTGCCGCTGGCCCGGCGACGCGCGCGGGCGGCCGCCGCGGCGGAGCCCTCCGGCGATCCGACGGAATGCAAGATTCCAGCCACCCGGGGGGCCGGCGACGAGTTCGGCGTCTGACTGCCGCCCGGCCGGGCTGGCACAATGGCCCGGCAAGCCGCAGATGTGAGGAGGAACCGGTGACGACCGCTGGACCGCCCGTGAAGGGACGTGCCACCCGGCAGCGGGCCGCCGTGTCGGCGGCCCTCCAGGAGGTCGAGGAGTTCCGCAGCGCTCAGGAGCTCCACGACATGCTCAAGCACAAGGGCGACTCCGTCGGGCTCACCACGGTCTACCGCACCCTGCAGTCCCTCGCCGACGCCGGCGAGGTCGACGTCCTGCGCACCGCCGACGGCGAGTCCGTCTACCGCCGCTGCTCCAGCGACGACCACCACCACCACCTGGTCTGCCGCGCCTGCGGCAAGGCGGTCGAGGTCGAGGGCCCCGCCGTGGAGAAGTGGGCGGAGGCCATCGCCGCCGAGCACGGCTACGTCAACGTGGCGCACACGGTGGAGATCTTCGGTACGTGCGCCGACTGCGCGGGTGCCTCCGGCTGAGCCGGTGGGGGCCGGGGCTTCGCCCCGGGCCCCTCTTCGTCGGCCTGAACGGCCTCTTCCTCAGACTCCCCCGGAGGGGGCACCCTCAGACAGGCTGGAGGTGTCCGTCCCCTCCATGGCGAGGAGTTCCTCGTTGGGGATCGCGCCGCCGAAGCGGCGGTCCCGGGAGGCGAACTCCAGGCAGGCCCGCCACAGGTCCCGCCGGTCGAAGTCGGGCCACAGCACGTCCTGGAACACCATCTCGGCGTACGCGCTCTGCCACAGCAGGTAGTTGGACGTGCGCTGCTCACCGCTCGGCCGCAGGAACAGGTCCACGTCCGGCATGTCCGGGTAGTACAGGTACTTCGCGAGCGTCTTCTCGTTGACCTTCGACGGGTCGAGCCGTCCGGCCCGCACGTCCTCGGCGAGGGCCTGCGCCGCGTCGGCGATCTCGGCGCGCCCGCCGTAGTTCATGCAGAAGTACAGGGTGAGCCGGTCGTTGCCCTTGGTCTGCTCCTGGGCGACCTGGAGTTCCTTGGCGACCGACTTCCACAGCTTGGGCATCCGGCCCACCCAGCGGACACGGATGCCCAGCTCGTCGAGCTGGTCGCGGGTCTTGCGGATGAAGTCCCGGTTGAAGTTCATCAGGAAGCGCACCTCGTCCGGTGACCGCTTCCAGTTCTCGGTGGAGAAGGCGTACAGGGAGATGTTCCGCACGCCCATCTCGATGCCGCCCTGGAGCACGTCCAGCACCCGCTCGGCACCGACCTTGTGCCCCTCGGTGCGCGGCAGCCCGCGCTCCTTGGCCCAGCGCCCGTTGCCGTCCATGACGATCGCCACATGCTCCGGTACCAGCTCACCGAGCCTCGGGGGCCGCGCGCCGGAGGGGTGCGGCTCCGGCGTCCTGTAGTCCCGGCGCTGACGCCCCAGGATCCCGCGTACGGCCATGTGTCTCTCGTCTCCTCGTACCGACTGCTCTTCTAGGACTTCTCGACGTAGCGCAGGGAGCGCAGGCCGCGCTCCAGATGCCAGTGCAGGTACGCGGACACCAGCCCGCTCCCCTCCCTGACGTACCGCGACTCGCACGCGTCCGCCGTCCCCCAGTCTCCCGCGAGCAGCGCTCCGAGCAGTCCCAGGGCCTGCGGCGAGGGTACGACGCTGCCGGGCACCCGGCAGTCCGCGCAGACGGTGCCGCCCGAGCCGACCGAGAAGAACCGGTTCGGACCGGGCATGCCGCACTTCGCGCAGTCCCCGAAGGTGGGGGCGTACCCGTTCACCGCGAGGGAGCGCAGCAGGAACGCGTCGAGGACCAGGTTCGGCGCGTGCTCGCCCCGGGCGAGGGTTCTCAGCGCACCGACCAGCAGCAGGTACTGCTGCACCGCCGGCTCCCCCTCGTGGTCGGTGAACCGCTCGGCCGTCTCCAGCATGGCGGTCCCCGCCGTGTACCGCGCGTAGTCGGTGACGATCCCGCCGCCGTACGGCGCGATGGTCTCGCTCTGCGTGCACAGCGGCAGCCCGCGCCCGACCAGCTCGCTGCCCCTGGCGAAGAACTGCACGTCCACGTGGGAGAACGGCTCCAGCCGCGCCCCGAACTTCGACTTCGTCCGCCGCACCCCGCGCGCCACGGCGCGTACGCGTCCGTGACCGCGTGTGAGCAAGGTGATGATCCGGTCCGCCTCACCCAGCTTCTGGGTGCGCAGCACGATGCCGTCGTCGCGGAACAGACTCATGCGGACCATTCTCGCGCATGCTTCAAGGCACCTCGCCACGGCTTCGGGCGTTGGTGTACGCCGTCGCCGCGCTGAGCCGCTCGGACGGAGTGGCGTGGCGCACGTCACCCGGCTCGGCGTCCCACTCGCGGCCCCCGCCGTACGGGCGCATCTGGACGTACGGGCCCTCGTGCCCCATGACGACGCCGACCCGTCCGCTGCGGGTGTCGACGGCATAGGTCCCCACGGGCGGCGTCGTCATCGCAGGGCCGCCGCGAGTCGCCTGGCGGTCTCGACGGAGCACCGGCCCAATTCGACGAGCGGACAGGGCGCCTCTCGCGCAAGACTCACCGGGTCGAGCCCGAGCGACGGGAGAGTAATTCCGGCCTTCGCGAGCGCCGCGCGCAATTCTTTCACCGTGTCCTCCGCTTCTTCGACGCAGGGCGCCGAGTGTGGTGCCTTCACCGTGTTCCCCTTCCCTTTACGGTTTCACTCTTCACGTCCCCAGAATGACGTGCCGTGACTACACTCGGCGGGAGTCTGTGCACTACAAGTGGGTTTCAGGGGCGGGGGGTTGGTTATGGCCAACGGTTCACGGCAAGCGGCGTGGGAGTTCTTCGGCGCGGAACTGAAACGCCGCCGCGAGGACGCCGGAATCACTCAAGTCGAGCTGGGTGCAAGGGTATTCGTGTCGGGGGGTTACATCGGCCAGTTCGAACAGGCAATTCGCAAGCCACAGCTGGATGTGGCCCAGCGGATTGACGGGGTACTGCAAACCGACGGTATTTTCGAGCGGCTGTGCCGGAAGTTGATTGATGAACCCGGGTACGCGGATTACTTCGCCGGTGTTGTCGAGCTGGAACGGCTCGCGACAGCGCTCTACGACTTCGAACCGACCGTTGTTCCCGGCCTCCTGCAGACACCGGCCTACGCGAGGGCGCTCACCCTCGCGACTCATCCGTTCGCACCGGAGGGGTTCGTCGAGGACCGGGTCTCTGCTCGAATGGAGCGAACGCGCCTCCTCAAGGACGCTACAAGCCCCGTGTATTGCGTGACGGTGCACGAAACCGTCCTCCGGGTCCCTGTCGGCGGACACGAAGTGACGGCGGAGACGCTGGAGCACATGACAGCCCTGGCCGACGAGCGCAAGGTCCTGCTCCAGGTGCTCCCCTTCTCCGCAGGCGCCCCCGCCAACAGCGGCTCACTCAGACTCATGGAGTTCGAGGACGCACCGCCAACCGCCTATACCGAGACGTCGTTTTCGGGAAGCCTGCTGGACGATCCAGCGGTGGTGAAGCGTGCACGCCGAGCCTACGATCTGATCAGGGGTGCCGCGCTGTCGCCGGAGGCGTCCCTCTCCCTGGTCCGATCGGCGGCTGAGGACTTCAGACGATGCACGTACACGCCCTGAACAACGCCCGCTGGCGCAAGAGCAGCTACAGCAACGGCGACGGAGGCAACTGCGTCGAGGTCGGCGACGGAGTCCCGGGCGTCGTACCGGTCCGGGACAGCAAGGTGGCCGGCGGCCCGGTGGTCGTCGTCGGGTCGGTCGCCTGGACGGAGTTCGTACGTACCGTGGGGGCCGCCCGCTTTCTTGCCAGTGTCGTGCCGCCGCGACCCGAGTAGCGGGCGCTGCGCGTCGCCTTCGGCGGGCGGTCCCTCGGACCTACGCCCCACGGCCCGCCCCTTCGATCTTGCGGACGATGCCCGAGGTGCCCTCCGTCGGGGAGAGTTGCCCGGACACTCACGGAGAGAGGGGCACCCATGTCGTACCCGGAGCCGCGCTACCTCGGCGAGAAGGGCGAGATCAACGCTGTGTTCAGGGGCGCCGACACCCCGCCCGACATCGTGGCCCCCAGCGGCACGACCACCCACTACCTCGCGAGCCACGCCTCCACCGGCGGGGAGTTCGGGTTGTACAAGGTGGACATGGGCCCCAAGGCGCCGGGCGCCAAGACGCACTTCCACCGGAGCATCTCGGAGTCCTTCTACGTCCTGTCGGGCGAACTGAAGCTGTACGACGGCGAGCGCTGGGTCACCGGCCGCCAGGGCGACTTCCTGTACGTGCCGGTCGGCGGACTGCACGCCTTCAAGAACGACAGCGACGACCCGGTCTCCATGCTGATGCTCTTCTCACCGGGCGCCCCGCGCGAGGAGTACTTCGAGCACGTGGCCGAGTTCGCGCAGCGCGGCGGCGAGGAGCTGCGGGAGTTCCAGGTGAAGCACGACAGCTTCTTCCTGTGACGGGTCGGGGAGAACCCCGAGGGTCCTTCCTGGGGTAATCCCCCCTGTTTTTCAGGTCGTTGCCCGGATGGGGAGGGCCCTGGACATCCGCGAGGCTCGTCGCATGACGCAGCGCACCCGCACCCTCCGCAACGCCGCCGTCGTCGGCGTGTCCACAGCCCTCCTCGGCATCACCGCGCCGGTGACCGCCTCCGCCGCCTCGCGCCCCGCCGAGCCCCTCGTCTGGACCGCCTGCCGGGGCACCGGCCTCGACCCCCGCCAGCAGTGCGCCACCCTCCGGGTCCCCATGGATCACGCCGATCCGGACGGCCCCCGCATCGACATCGCCGTCTCGCGCATCCCGAGCGAGAACCCGGACGCCCGGCGCGGAGTGCTCCTGCTCATCGCGGGCGGTCCCGGCGGCTCCAGCCTGAACGACCCCTCGGGAAAGGGACAGAAGCTGCCCCAGGACGTCCGTGACACCTACGACCTCATCGGGTTCGCGCCGCGCGGACTCGCCCCCTCCACCTCCGTCGACTGCGGCCTGGAACACGCCGACCTCGCCACCTCCCGGCTCCGCCCCTGGCCCTCCCCCGACGGCTCGGTGGACGAGGCCATGGCCACCGCCCGCCGCACGGCGGACGCCTGCGCCCGCAACGGCGGCGAGCTGATCAAGCACCTCAGCACCGCCAACGAGGCCCGCGACATCGACCTCCTGCGGGCCGCGCTCGGCGAGCGGCGGATCTCCGCATGGGGGACGTCGTACGGGACGTACGTGGGGGCGGTGTACGCGCAGAAGTTCCCGCACCGCACCGACCGCGTCCTGCTGGACAGCGTCGACGACCCGGACCCGGCCCGCGTCAACCGCGCCTGGCTGGCCGCGCACGAGCAGGGCGTCGAGGACACCTTCCCGCACTTCGCGGCCTGGGCCGCCGAGCCGGGCAACCCGGACCGGCTGGCGCGCAGGGCCGCCGACGTGCGGCCGATGTTCCTGCGGCTCGCCGCCCGGCTCGACCGCGAACCGATCCCCTGGCCCGGCGCCAACCCCGAGGAGCTGAACGGCAACGTGCTGCGCCAGACCATGCTGGACAGCCTCTACTCCCCCAGCCGCTACCCGACGCTCGCCCGGCTGATGCGGGCCGCCCAGGAGGGCACGCTGCCGCCCGCACCCCAGGCACCGCCCGAGGCCGTGCTCCAGAACGTCACCGCCGTGGGGGCCGGGACGCTGTGCAACGACGTGGCCTGGCCCACGTCGCAGGCCGTGTACGAGAAGGGCGTCGCCGAGAGCCGCGCCAAGTACCCGCTCACCGCCGGGATGCCCCGTAACGCCATGCTGTGCGCCGCCTGGCCGTACCCGCAGCGCGAGGCGCCGGTGCGGATCACCGACGAGGGACCGTCCAACATCATGCTCCTCTCCAACGAGCGGGACGTCGCCACCCCGCTCGCCGGCGCCCTGAAGATGCGGGAGGCGCTCGGCCGGCGCGCGGTCCTGGTCACCGTGGACTCCACCGGCCACAACCCCTACCTCGCCAACGGCAACGCCTGCGGCGACGAGACCGCCTCCCGCTTCCTGGCGGCCGGGCAGCGGCCGGCGGCGGACACCCGTTGTGACTAGCCGGCGCCACGAGGGTGGTGTCCCGGGCGTTGGTGTCCTCCAGGTCGATCTGCTGGGCGCTGGGGCCACCGACGTAGGAGCCGTCGAGCCGGTCCGCGGCTGCTGCCCGGGGTGGCACCCTGCCGCTCCTGCTCCCCGGGGAGTACGGGGGAGGGCGGTCAGGCCCGGTCGACCATCCAGTTGCCGTCCTCCTCGGCGTCGACCCGCACCTCCAGCTCGCGCAGGCCCATGCCGGCGTCCCACAGCTCCTTGAAGCGCTTCAGCCGGTCCCGCACGTAGTCCTGGCGCGCGGTGAGCCGGGTCCGGACGTTGACGTCGCGCAGGTCCTGCTCGATCTCGAACGACACCTCCTCGTCGTAGAGGATGAAGTCGTTGGTGGTGCCGCGCTGGAGGTGCGGGGGCAGTTCGGGCAGGACGGCCACCCGGACGTCGATGCGCCGCAGTTCCTGCTCCTCGCACAGTCTCAGCAGCCGGTCGTCCAGCTCCCGGGCGCTCTCCAGCAGGAACAGCCGGCGCACCGAGACGCCCTGCTCGTCGATCGCCTCCTGCTGTGCGTCCAGGTAGCGTCCGGCGGGTTCGCTGTTCCAGAACTCCCGGTCGACGGAGGTGCTGGTGGCGCAGATGGAGTGCTCGGCGGCCCGGGTGAGGGTGAGCATCCAGTCGTGGTTCTCTCCGGGGCACTCGGCGCTCTGGTTGGTGAGGTCCGCCATGTGGCCGACCACCCGGGTCATCTCCAGGTGGACGAAGGTGTGCAGGATCGAGGGGCCGGGCAGCAGCACGTCGGCGAAGCCCTTGGCCAGGTCGGGCACGCTGTCGATGCGGGCCCGGTCCAGCGGCGGGTAGGAGTCCGCCGGCCGGTGGTCCGCCTGCGTGACGTGGTTCTCGACCAGCTGCTTCACGTCCTCGGTGTGCCGGGTCAGGCCGGTCCGTAACTCGTCGTCGTACCGGGTCAGGCCCTCCCGGACGGCGGCGGTGTTCTCGGCCAGGGCGCTCTCCACCCGGCGGGTGTGCTCCTCCAGCCGCACGCCGTCCGGGAGGGGGGCCGGGCCGAGGAGGTACTGGACGGCCAGGGCGGCGCCGGCGCAGAGCACGGCGGCCGCGAACTGCCGCAGCGTGCCGTCCTCGGGGCTCAGCAGCGCCGTGACGCTCCAGAACAGGGCGCCGACGACCAGGGCGACCAGCAGCATGCGGGCCCATGGCGACTCCCCTTTCGGGTCCACCGGGTCCCGTGTGCGGGCCGTGTCGTCGGGGCGGGGTGACTGTGCCGTGCTCATCTCGCTTCTCCCCCCGTTGGGATGCGCGTCGGATCGGGGCGGGGATGTGCGTGGGAGGCGCCGGCGCCGGTCAGGGGACCGACTCCACCTCCCGGTGGGCTGAGGGAATGGCGTGCAGGGTGAGCTGGTCGCGGATGCGCTGGACCAGGGCCCGCCACTGCCGGCTGAAGCCGGGCCGCTCCTCGAGCGGGTCCCACAGCGGGGCCAGGTCCCCGGCCACCCGGGCCGCGGGCATCCACAGGTGCAGCAGGTGGTCGACGGCCGGGCGCAGCGCCCGGACGACGGCGCCCGCGTCCTCGGCGGCTCCCTGGCCCAGCCGGAGGCCGTCGAACATGCGGACCACGGTGGTGAGGAGCCAGTCGTGCAGGGCGAGGTCGTCGCAGAGGACGGCGAGGTCGGCGCCGTCGGTGCCCGCGGGCACCCGGAGCCGTACGGTGCGCAGTTCGTCCTCGGCGAGGGTGAAGCGCTCGATGGTGGGGCCCTCGCCCGGTCCGGCGGGCAGGGCCACCCAGCGCAGCCGGGTCGGGCGGGACCGGAAGGGTGGACGCTGGTCGAGGAGGGGGTGGCGCAGCAGCCGGGTGAGCAGCCCGTCGGCTATCACCCCGACGTCCAGGTCCCCGTGGAGTGCGCCGTCGAGCACGCCCTGCGCGACCGCCTCCAGGGGGAGTTTCCCCAGCGGTTCGACCACGCCGGGCCGCACCAGGTACTCGCCCCACGGCCGCCGCTGGTCCGGGCCGGAGGCGGGCGCCCGGAAGCGGGCGGAGGTCTGCAGCAGGCGCCCCTCGGTGAGCGCGGCGCGTGCGGCGACGGTGCCGACCGCGCGGACGCGGGCGCCGTTGGCGCTGGGTAGCGGGCAGTCGACGCCGGTCAGGGTGTCGGGGGAACGCGCGTAGAGGCCCGGACGCTCGGAGAGCAGGACCCGTTCGTCGGCGCGCAGGGCCAGGAGCTGGGCGGCGGACCGGATGTCCAGGGCCTGCCGGGCGGGGAGCAGGCAGGTGCGGACCTCGCCGCAGACGAGGTTCCCGCCCGGAGTGCGCTGCCGCGGCGCCACGTCACGGCCCCGCGTAGTAGACGTAGGAGACGCGGTCGGCGACCGAGTCGGGGACGGGCACACGCTCCCGGCCGGAGCGTTCGGCGACCTGGGCCAGCGCTCCGGGGTCGACCTCGATCTGGTCGAGGATCACGCGGACGGCGTGCTCGACGGGGAGGAACCGGGTGGGCAGCACCGAACAGGTCCGGTAGGCGGCGAAGGGGTCCGCGCGGTCGTCGAGCCGGAGCAGGGCGGGCAGTTCGTCCCAGTCGTCCGGGAAGCCGGTGCCGGTGTGCGGCTGGGGGACGAGGACGGCGTCGCCCTCGTTGCGCAGCAGTCCGAGGCGGGCGAGCTGCCACACGGCCGCGAGGAAGGGGCAGGACCAGGTGCGGTGCCCGTCGGCGTCGTCGCTCCACAGCTCGACGTCGAGGAAGACGGAGTGGCGGCGGGCGGCGGTCTCCCGGGGCGGCTGCCAGGGGGTGGCGCGCTTCATCGCCTGCGGGGCGCGGGCGACGGGGCTGCGCTCGCCGTTGGCCAGCCAGCCGGTCTGCGCGGCGGGCGGACGCAGGCCGTGGCTGCCGGGGGGTGGCGACTCGACGATGCGCCCGGCCACCGCCTCGGCGACGGGCACCTTGCCGGTGACGGCGCAGCCGGACTCGCGGGCCAGGTAGTCGACGCCCAGCCCGGCCCGCTCGGCCTCCGCGAGCAGCATGGGCACGACGTCGGCGGGGGTGGAGAAGCGGGTGAAGTAGTCGTCGATGAGGAAGCAGGTGCTGATCCGGGCGCGTTTGCCGCCGGCCCGGGCGGTGGCGGCGGCGCGGGCCGCCTCCGCCCAGGGGCGTACCTCGGCGAAGTGCCTGCGCAGGCGGGCGGGCCCGGCCTCGAAGTCCTCCATGTACAGGTGGCCCAGCTCCAGCGAGAGGTGCGCGAGCGGCACCGACTGGGTGCGCGGCTCGGCGGCGGTCTCACGGAACACCTCGTCCGTCACGGCCGCCCCCAGTGCGAGTCGTCGGTGAGCCGCCGGGCGATCTCCTCCAGCGCTTCGAGGGTCTCCTTGTTGGCGATCTGGGTGGAGAGCACGTCCTCCTCGGTGATCAGCTGTTCGCGCCATTGGAGTATCGGCTCCAGCGGTACGACGCCGAGGACCACGCTGTCGCCGATGCGGTGCTCCGCGGCGAGCCGGCGCAGCGCCTCGTCGCAGGCTTGCATCCAGGCGGCCTGGGCGGGCGAGCCCTGGGACCACAGCGGCGACTCGGGGTCGGGTACGGCCGCGCGTACGAAGCGGATCGCGGCGCGCAGGGCGTCCTCGTCGTGGCCCCGGTCGACGCCGCCGCCGATGATGCCGTGGGCCGCGTGGACGAGGCCGGAGGCGGCGATCACGTGCTGGCGCGTCCAGCGGTGGAAGACGAGCCAGCGGAAGGGGACGTGGCGCATCCGGGGGTGGGCGGTGGCCGCGAGGGCCATGTCGACGGCGTAGCTGCGGCCCGCGCTGAGGTCGACGACGGTGATGTCGAACTCGCCGTTGAGCCGCAGCAGCAGGTCGACACACCGCTCCAGGGTCTCCTCGCCGGTGGCGAACTCGCCGCCGCCGGCGTCGCCGGGGAACAGGACGAGCCGGCCGGACTGGTTGGGCCGGGCCCGCAGCAGGGGGTGTTCGGTCTGGCGCCAGACGTCGATCCTGGCCGGCTCGGCGGTCTCGCCCTCCAGGTAGGAGTGCAGGCCGCGTTCCTCGGTGCCGCGCACGGCGCCGGGCACGTCGAAGACGGCGGCGGCGGTGGGCGAGCCGAAGTCGAAGTCCACGTAGGCCACGTGATCTCCGGTGAGGGCGCGCTGGTAGGCCAGGTTGGCGCTGGTCACCGAACGCCCGGTGCCTCCTTTGTCGGAAGCGGCGAAGACGAGCACGCTCACACCTCCTGCGCGGCGGCTCCCCTGGCCTGGGCCAGGGTGTCGAGTTCCTGCAGGACGGGGAGGGCCAGCGCGAAGGCGGTGGCGGGGCGTTCGTCGACCAGGCCGCGGGCGTGGTCGAGGCGGCTCTCGATGCTGCGCATGGCCCGGGCCCGGCTGCCGTCGGCGGCGGCGGACGCCTCCAGCTGTTCCTTGCCGAACAGGTGGGTGGCCTCGCTGAGCAGTTCACGGGCCAGCTCGGCCAGTTCCGGACTGCGGATGGGCTGCTGCTCGTAGAGGTTGCGGGCGGCGACGAGGCACTCGGTGACGCGCTCGGTCATGCTCCAGGACATGCGCAGGCCGGCGGTGCGCGCGTCGGGGTAGACGGACCGGACGTCGTCCCAGAGACCGGCACCGTCCTCGTCGTCGATGCGCCGGGCCCACAGGTGCTCGAATGCCTGCTCGGCCAGGCGCAGCAGCCGGTCCTGCGCGCCGATGTTCCGCGAGAGCGTGGCCAGTTGGATGATCCGCTTGAGGAGCTGGGCCGAGTAGTCGGTCATCCGCCACAGGAGGACCCCGCCGGAGTGCTCGGACCCGGCGAGCGGCATGGTGACGCCGGGGGTGTGCAGCCTGATGGTGGGGTCGTCCTTGGTCATCCGGCTGGTGACCCGGCCCCGGTCGGCGAGGCGTTCCATGACGGCGACGGTACGGGTGAGGTCGTCGTCGGTCGCTTTCCGGCGGATCAGGTCGTGGACGAGGATCGCCGCGACGGTCAGGGAGAAGTACTCGGACTCCAGGCGCAGGCCGGTGGTCTGCCAGGGAAGGTCCTCCAGGGGCCAGCGCTCGGCGCCGAAGCGGGCGATCGCGGACCAGTACTGCTGGCTGAGTTCCCAGCGCAGGCGCAGCGCCTCGGCCAGCTTCTGCTGGTCGGCGTCGAGCAGCCCGAGGGTGAGGGTGCGGTCGGAGAACAGGTCCTGGATGCCGTCGAGGGCGACGACCGTGAAGTACACGTAGGGCAACCGGTCGGCGATGCCGTCGGGCTGCCCATGGACCTGGACGTCGAGGTCGGTGACGGTCGGCGCGTCCTTGACGATGCCCCAGGCCCAGCCGCACTCGAAGAGCTGGCTCTCGTCGCGGATGCCCTCGTCGACCTGGATGCCCCGGGTCAGGCTCTCGATGATCGTGGCGCGCAGCGGGCGCAACTTGCGGGAGAACTGCTGGAGGACGGCCCGGTCGGACTGTCTGCCCTGTCCGACGACCTGGATGAGCCGCTTGCCCTGCTCGGATTCCGCGTCGAAGACGTTGACGGTGAAGGAGCGCAGGAGGCTGACCATGGCGGCGGTCAGCCGGGCGTTGGTGGCGATCCTCAGCTCGGCGATCGCCCGGAGCACCTCGGGGCGGGTCGTGGTGCCCTCGTAGACCTTGAGGAATCCGAGGGTGGCGAGGCAGAGCGTGACGGACATGGAGTAGGAGTCGACCACGCCCAACTGGCTCTGCTCATGGGTGATCTCGCCGTCGGGTTCGGCGGGCCGGAAGTAGTGTCCGCCCGCGAAGGTGGGGCTGTCGTCCGTGCCGGTGTGCGTGCGCATGAACTGGGTCAGCGCGGTGATCAGGTTGGGCGGGATCTCCAGCCGGCTGCCGATCCGGTCGAGGGCGCGCAGCACGTCGCGTTCGGTGGTGTCGGGCTGGTCCAGGCGGAAGGCGGGGACCTCGGTGGCCGGGTACAGCAGGCAGAGCAGGCGCTCGGCGTCCGCGACGCTGCTCAGCCCGTCGGTGTCCCCCCGGACGAGTTTCCCGTCCTCGAACGAATGACGGGCCATGGCCTGCCAGATCTCCAGCATGTGCTGGCGTGGCTTGATCTGCATTCCCCGCACCCCTCGTACAGATCCCGTTGCCCTGTGTTCAGCATGGTCCCCTTTCCTAGGGGACGGCAACCTCCGAATTGCGCCGCCCGAGGGCGAGGAGGATTCCCTCGTGTCCCGGCCGCACCACGTGGTGCAGATCGTGGATCTCCAGCTCCGCGGTGAAGGGTTCGAGGCTTTCCCTGGCCCGGTCCTCGTTCACCCGGTAGGCCGGAAAGTCGTGTTCGCCGACGCGGTAGCCGACCGACTCCTTCATGAACGCGGCGGCGAACGGCGCACCCGCGCCGAGGGCGTTCATGAAGCAGCGCACACCCCGCTTGAACTCGTCCGGGCACTCGGACATGGAGTCGGCGACGAAGAACATGGTCCCCATGTCCCAGCGCCGGTGTCCGTCGAGGTCGAACAGGTTGCCCCGCTCCACCCGGACGATCTCGCCGAACCGGCTCCTCGGCTCGACGGCGGCGTAGGCGGGGGCCTCGCTCAGTACGTCCCAGAACGCGTCCCACGCCGTGTCGAAACCCCCGGAGGAGACCTGCCGCTCCAGGTATTCGACATTCGGACGCGCGAATTCCAGCAGGAGGATCTTCTCGCACCACGGGAGCATGGAGAGGGCGGGATAGAGATTCGCCCCGGCACCGACATCGACGCCCCGCACCGAATCGGGCACGCCCCGGGAGAAGCAGCGGCCGAAGTGCTCGCGCATCAACCGGACGATCTGCCGATCCACTTCCAGCGGCGTCCGGTAGTTGTTGTCGACGTACACCTCGGGATCGAACTTCGACCAAGGTGCGTCGGCGTTGCGATCCATAGTCACCCTGCCGCGTTCCATTTGAATTCCGGACAAGCCCCAGTGCCGTGCACGGTAGGCCACCAGGACAGGTCGAGACAGCCGGGAACACGCCAGACCTCGTCCGCCGGGCGCACGTCGGGCGCACAGACGCACACCCTAACTCGCCCTTGCCCGAGGCCAGTTGGAAGCTCACTCTAGCCAGAAGGGATCGATGGCCGCCATACGAAGCCGCGTACCCCTGGCGAATGAACATCGCATCCGTCGAATTGACCTCGCACGTCCTGACTGGGGGTTGCATGACCGCCGAACCGCTGGAACGTTCCCTGGACCGCCTCGACCGGCTCACGGATCCCAGCCCTCGTCGTTCCGACGACCCGCCGCTGGTCCTGCGCACGGCCCGGGAATCCGACCTGCCCGAACTGCGGCGGCTCGACGAGGAGGTCTTCCAGGAGTTCGCCTACCCCGGCTTCCTCCTGCGCCAGCTCTTCGACATGTACGAGGAACACTTCCTGGTGCTGGACGACGGCACGGGCCGGCTGCGCGGCTACGTGCTCGCGGCCACCCGGGCGCTGGGCGCGGACAGCTGGATACTCGGCCTGTGCGTGACGCAGGACCGCCGGCGCCACGGGCTGGGCCGGGAGCTGATGACGGAGGTGCTGGACCGGCTGCGCCGGGACGGCATACGGGTGGTGCGCCTGACCGTGGAGCCCGCCAACCTCGCCGCCATCTTCCTCTACCGGGGGCTCGGCTTCCGCCCGGAGGAGCCCGACGGCGGTCTGCGCCCGGACTACTTCGGCCCGGGCATGCACCGCCAGATCATGCGCCTGGACCTGACGGACTAGTCCCTCTCGCTCCGGACCGCTCCGGCACCGGGGCCGCCGGCCCGCCGAGGGGGGCGGTCAGGACGGCGTGCCCGCCGACTCCAGCAGGCGGGTCACGTCGTCCGAGCAGAGGGTGAGCGCCGCGCCCACCGTGGCCAGCGCGTCGCGTTCGGCGGGGGTGTAGGGGCCGTCGGCCAGGGCGATGCGGGCGCCCTGCAGGAGGATGGACTCGCGGCCGACGGTGGCCAGGTGGGGGGCGAGGGGGCCCAGGGCCTCGTGGAGTTCTATGGCGAGGCCGGGCACGCAGGGCTCGCCGTGGACCCGGCCGGTGTCCGCCTCCAGCGCCTCGACGAGCGCGCCCAGCTGGTCCTCGGTGCAGTCCTCGAAGCCGGCCGCGCGCACCGCGACGGCGGCCGTCTCCAGCGACGTGCGCGAGCAGGCGCCGCCCGCGGCCAGGACGGCGAGGGCGACGGTGTGCACGGCGTCGCGGAGCATCGCGGAGAAGCGGGTGGTGGTCGGGTGGTCGAGGACGTCGGTGCCGTAATGGCGGCGGCAGGCCGCGCACTCGACGGTGGGCGCGGACTCGCCGCGCGGCAGCACGGGCACGCCGAGCAGGGTGAAGCGGCGGCGGCCGGTGAGCCGCTGGTAGTTGCGGTCGCCACCGCAGCCCGGGCAGAAGAACTCGCCGTCCCCGACGGGCGTCCACGCGGTGCGCGTGCCCAGGATGCGCGGCAGCCGGACAGTTCGGCCGTTTCGTTCCCGTCCAGGCAGCACGTCGCACCTCCGTAACCGCGCGACAGCATCGTCGCGCTGGCGTGATGTTAGCCACATCACCGTCGTGGAGTCAGTACCCCGGAGGAGACCTTTCCGTGACCTGCACACGGAGTTGGCCGGTATCCGACCGGGCCCCGCCCGCCGGCGCACGGCGGGCGGGGCCGGTGATCACCGATTCGGCTGGTCAGCGGGTAGCGCGGTTGACGGCGGAGACGACCGCCTTCAGCGAGGCGCGCGTGGTGTTCGCGTCGATTCCGATGCCCCACAGCACCTTGTCGCCGATGGCGCACTCGATGTAGGAGGCGGCCTGCGCGGAGGCGCCCTCGCTCATCGTGTGCTCCTGGTAGTCCAGCAGACGTACGTCGATGCCGACGCCCTGGAGGGCGTGGAAGAACGCCGAGATCGGGCCGTTGCCGGTGCCGACCAGCGTGGTCTCCTGGCCGTCGACCGTGGCCTCGACGGTGAGGGTGTCGACGCCGTCGCGGTCGGTGGTGGTCTGGCCGTTGGCGACCTGGACGCGGCCCCAGGGGTTGTCCGGGTTGGGCAGGTACTCGTCCTGGAAGACGTCCCAGATGGCGGTGGGCGTGATCTCGCCGCCCTCGGCGTCCGTCTTGGCCTGGATCAGCTTGGAGAACTCGATCTGCATCCGGCGGGGCAGGTCCAGCTTGTGGTCGTTCTTCAGGACGTACGCGATGCCGCCCTTGCCGGACTGCGAGTTGACGCGGATGACGGCCTCGTAGGAGCGGCCGACGTCCTTGGGGTCGATCGGCAGGTAGGGCACGGCCCACTCGATGTCGTCGACGGTGACGCCCTTCGCGGCCGCGTCGGCCTCCATGGCGTCGAAGCCCTTCTTGATGGCGTCCTGGTGGGAGCCGGAGAAGGACGTGTAGACCAGGTCGCCCACGTACGGGTGGCGCGGGTGGACCTCCATCTGGTTGCAGTACTCCCACGTACGACGGATCTCGTCGATGTCGGAGAAGTCGATCTGCGGGTCGACGCCCTGCGAGAACAGGTTCATGCCCAGGGTGACCAGGTCGACGTTGCCGGTGCGCTCGCCCTGCCCGAACAGGCAGCCCTCGACGCGGTCGGCGCCGGCCATCAGCGCCAGTTCGGCCGCGGCCACCGCCGTGCCGCGGTCGTTGTGCGGGTGGACGGACAGGCAGACGTACTCGCGACGGGAGAGCTTGCGGCCCATCCACTCGAAGCGGTCCGCGTGCGTGGACGGCGTGGAACGCTCCACGGTGGCGGGCAGGTTGAGGATGATCTCGCGGCCGGGGCCGGGCTGGTAGGTGTCCATCACCGCCTCGCAGACCTCCAGGGCGAAGTCCAGCTCGGTGTCGGTGAAGATCTCGGGGCTGTACTGGTAGCCGAACTCCGTCTCGGGGCCCAGCAGCTTCTCGGCGTACTCCATGACCAGCCGGGTGCCGTCGACGGCGATCTGCTTGATGTCGTCCCGGGAGCCGCGGAAGACGACCCTGCGGAAGACCGGCGCGGTCGCGTTGTACAGGTGGACGGTGGCCCGCCTGGCGCCCTTCAGGGACTCCACCGTGCGCTCGATCAGGTCCTCACGGGCCTGCGTCAGCACGGAGATCGTCACGTCGTCCGGGATGGCGCCCGGGTCCTCGATGATCGAGCGTACGAAGTCGAAGTCGGTCTGGCCGGAGGCGGGGAAACCGACCTCGATCTCCTTGTAGCCCATCTTGACCAGCAGGTCGAACATCGCGCGCTTGCGGGAGGGCGACATCGGGTCGATCAGCGCCTGGTTGCCGTCGCGCAGGTCGGTGGAGAGCCAGCGGGGGGCGGTGGTGACGCGCTGCTGGGGCCAGGTGCGGTCGGGGAGGTCGACCTGCTCGTAGCCGCGGTACTTGGTGATCGGCATGGAACTGGGCTGCTGGCGGTTGGCCATGTTGGCGTGGGCTCCTCGTGATGTCCGCGGTGTCCGCGTGTCCAGAGAGACGGCCGACGCGCACCACCAAGCTCCGCGGGGAGGGAGTCGGCCTCTACAGGCCCTCGCCGCGGCAGCTAAGGAGAAGCAGCCCGAAACGCATGATGCCCAGCACCTTAGCCGAGCCACGCCGGTCACGCGGGTGCGTATCAGTATGCGGGACCACGGAGGGGAACTGTGAGGGAATAGGGACAAAAAGTGCCGTATACCACTCGCCGCCGACCGGAGGGGCGCATTGGTCCCGGTTTTCACCAATCATGGTTGCGGGTGGTGACAGGTAGGTCACTCAGTGCGAAGGTGCCGGTCATGACGACCCACGGGGGCTTCGAGCCCGTCTTCTGCACCATCGTGCCGCCCCACGTCCTCGACAAGCTCGCCCAGCACGAGGACCCGGTGCTCGCCGGACCCGCTCGCCGGACGCTCCAGCGCGACGCCTTCGAGCGCACCCACCGCCGGCTGACCACGGTCATCGGCGCCCCCACCGTCACCCCGCGCGCCGGCGCCGAACCCGGGAAGCCGCACCGGACGGTCTTCGACGCCCGGCACGGCACCGACCTGCCCGGCAGGAAGGTGCGCGGCGAGGGCGAGGAGCCCGGCAAGGACGCCACCGTCAACCGCGCCTACGCGGGCCTCGGTGCCACCTTCGAGCACTTCCTGAAGGTCTACGGGCGCGACTCCATCGACGGCGGCGGACTGCCGCTGGACGCGACGGTGCACTACGACCGCGAGTACAACAACGCCTTCTGGAACGGCGAGCAGATGGTCTTCGGCGACGGGGACGGGGAGATCTTCCTCGACTTCACCGTCGCCCTCGACGTCATCGGCCACGAGCTGGCCCACGGCGTCACCCAGCACACCGCCAACCTGACGTACTACGGTCAGCCCGGCGCCCTCAACGAGTCGGTGTCCGACGTCTTCGGCGCCCTCGTCAAGCAGTACTCGCTCGGCCAGACCGCCGCCGAGGCCGACTGGCTGATCGGCGCCGGGCTGCTCGCCCCGCGCGTGACGGGGGTGGCGCTGCGCTCCATGAAGGCGCCGGGCACCGCGTACGACGACGACGTGCTCGGCAAGGACCCGCAGCCCGCGACGATGGACGACTTCGTGCGCACCGGCCGCGACAACGGCGGCGTCCACATCAACTCCGGCATCCCCAACCACGCCTTCTACCTGGCGGCCACCACGCTCGGCGGGCACGCCTGGGAGCGGGCCGGGCAGGTCTGGTACGACGTGCTGACCGGCGGGGAACTGGCGCAGGACGCGCTGTTCACGGACTTCGCGACGCTGACGGTGAAGGCCGCCCGGGAGCGCTACGGCGACGCCGAGGAGCTGGAGGCGGTCCGCAAGGGCTGGGAACAGGTCGGGGTGCGCACCCTGTAGTTCCGTACTAGACACGGACCCATGCGGATTCAGGTGAGGCGCACAGGAGGCTTCGCGGGCATCGAACGCCACGCGGAGGTCGACACCGCGGGACGGGCCGACGCGGACGAGTGGCACGCCCTGGCGGAGCGGGCCGCGGCCGACGGGCGGAGCACGCCGCCCGTCGGGGTGCCGGACGGGTTCAGCTACCAGATCACCGTGGACGGCAGGACGGTGTACGCCGCCGATCCCCGGCTGACGGACGGGCAGCGCAGGCTCATCTCGCGGGTGCTGAAGGAAGGGGCGTGACCACGGTCGTTGACTTCGCTCACCGGCGGTACGGATGATCCGCGCATGGCGACGCAACCGATACCCCGCTTCCCGGACGGCTTCCTGTGGGGCGTGTCGACCTCGGCGCACCAGATCGAGGGCGCGGCCCGCCTGCGGGAGCCGTCCGTGTGGGACGTCTTCACCACCGAGCCCGGACGGGTGAAGGACGGCTCCACCGCGGCCGTGGCCTGCGACCACTACCACCGCTACCGCGAGGACGTGGCGCTGCTGGCGGACCTGGGCGTGGACGCGTACCGGTTCTCGGTCTCCTGGCCGCGGGTGAACTCCCCCGGCGGCCTCGACTTCTACGACCGCCTCGTCGACGAGCTGTGCGCGGCGGGCGTCCGGCCGGTGCCGACCCTCTTCCACTGGGACCTGCCGGTGGGACTGGACTGGCTGGAGCGGGACACGGCGTCGCGGTTCGCCCAGTACGTGACGCGGGTCGCGGACCGGCTCGGCGATCGCGTCGGCAGGTGGATCACGCTCAACGAGCCGGCCGAGCACACCCTGCTGGGCCACGCCCTGGGCACCCACGCCCCCGGCAGGACGCTGCTGTTCGACGCCCTCCCGGCGGCCCACCACCAGCTGCTCGCGCACGGCCTGGCGGTACGGGCCCTGCGCGCGGCGGGCGCCGCGGAGATCGGGATCGCCAACTCGCACGGGCCGACCTGGCCGGCGTCGGACGACCCGGCCGACCGGGAGGCGGCGGACTTCTACGACCTCCTCCTGAACCGCCTGTTCAGCGACCCGCTGCTGACCGGGCGGTACCCGGAGGGCATCGCGGAGCTGATGCCGGGCGACCCGCGTCGGGTCGACGCCGACCTGGAGATCATCGCCGAGCCGCTGGACTGGTACGGCGTGAACTACTACGCGCCCGCCCGGGTGGGCGCCCCGCAGGGCGCGGAGACCGAGTTCGGGGGTTTGACGCTCCCCGCGGAGCTGCCCTTCTCGGTGCGCGCGATCGAGGGTCGGCCGCTGACCGACTTCGGCTGGCCCGTCGTGCCCGAGGGGCTGACGGAGCTGCTCACCGGCTTGCGCGAGCGCTACGGCGACCGTCTCCCGCCGGTCATGATCACCGAGAACGGCTGCTCCTACGAGGGGCTCGACGACCAGGACCGCATCGCCTACCTGGACGGGCACGTCCGCGCGCTGCACCGGGCCGTGGCGGCCGGCGTGGACGTGCGCGGCTACTTCGTGTGGTCGCTGCTCGACAACTTCGAGTGGGCGGAGGGGTACGCGCGCCGGTTCGGTCTGGTGCACGTGGACTTCGCGACGCTGGAGCGCACGCCCAAGGCCTCGTACGCCTGGTTCCGGGAGGTGCTGCGGGCGCAGCGGGCGCCGGTCGGATAAAACACCTCGGCGCTGTCGGCGGGGAGTCGTACGCTGGAGGCATCAGACCCGCCCGTCACGCGGCGCACGCCGCAGAGGAGGACTTGCAGGCCTAGAGCGCCGGCCCATGACTCAGACACCCTCAGCTCCCTCTCCCGCGCAGGGGAAGGCGAGAGCACAGTTCACCGTCCCCGCCCAGCACCCCATGGTGACCGTGCTGGGGTCCGGCGACTCCCTCCTGCGCGTGATCGAGAAGGCCTTCCCGGCGGCCGACATCCACGTCCGGGGAAACGAGATCAGCGCGGTCGGCGACACCCATGACGTCGCCCTGATCCAGCGCGTTTTCGACGAGATGATGCTGGTGCTCCGCACGGGGCAGCCGATGACGGAGGACGCAGTGGAACGCTCGATCGCCATGCTCAAGGCGAGCGAGAACGGGGAGAGCGACGGCCAGGAGACCCCGGCCGAGGTGCTCACGCAGAACATCCTGTCCTCGCGAGGCCGCACGATCCGCCCCAAGACGCTGAACCAGAAGCGGTACGTCGACGCGATCGACAAGCACACCATCGTCTTCGGCATCGGCCCCGCGGGCACCGGCAAGACCTACCTGGCGATGGCCAAGGCGGTGCAGGCCCTGCAGTCCAAGCAGGTCAACCGCATCATCCTGACCCGCCCGGCGGTCGAGGCCGGCGAGCGGCTCGGCTTCCTGCCGGGCACGCTCTACGAGAAGATCGACCCGTACCTGCGCCCGCTGTACGACGCGCTGCACGACATGCTCGACCCCGACTCGATCCCGCGCCTGATGGCCGCGGGCACGATCGAGGTCGCGCCGCTGGCGTACATGAGGGGCAGAACGCTCAATGACGCCTTCATCATCCTGGACGAGGCGCAGAACACCAGTCCCGAGCAGATGAAGATGTTCCTCACCCGGCTCGGCTTCGAGTCGAAGATCGTGATCACGGGCGACGTGACGCAGGTCGACCTGCCCGGCGGGACGAAGTCGGGTCTCAAGCAGGTGCAGGACATCCTGGAGGGCGTGGACGACGTCCACTTCTCCCGGCTGTCGTCCCAGGACGTCGTCCGGCACAAGCTGGTGGGCCGTATCGTCGACGCGTACGAGCAGTACGACAGCAGGAACGGCACCGAGAACGGCGGCCACAACGGCGGCCGGACACCGAGAAGCGGTGCCGAGGCCAAGGGGAAGTAGACCAGCACGACCATGTCGATCGACGTCAACAACGAGTCCGGAACCGAGGTCGACGAGCAGGCGATCCTCGACATCGCCCGCTACGCGCTCGCGCGGATGCGCATCCACCCGCTCTCCGAGCTTTCGGTGATCGTCGTGGACGCCGACGCCATGGAGCAGCTCCACATCCAGTGGATGGACCTGCCGGGGCCGACGGATGTCATGTCCTTCCCGATGGACGAGCTGCGTCCGCCGGCCAAGGACGAGGACGAGCCGCCGCAGGGGCTGCTCGGTGACATCGTGCTCTGCCCCGAGGTCGCCGAGAAGCAGGGCACCGAGGCAGCGACGCAGCACTCCATGGACGAGGAGCTCCAGCTCCTCACCGTCCACGGGGTGCTGCACCTGCTCGGCTACGACCACGAGGAGCCGGACGAGAAGGCCGAGATGTTCGGTCTCCAGGCGGCCATCGTGGACGGCTGGCGTGCGGAGAAGGGTCTGACCGGCCCGTCCCCGGCCCCGACCGTCTCATGAGCCTCCCCCTGATCGCGGGCGCGGTCGCCCTGGTCGTGGTCGCCTGGCTCGCCGCGTGCGCGGAGGCGGGGCTCGCCCGGGTCTCCAGCTTCCGCGCCGAGGAGGCCGTACGGTCCGGGCGGCGCGGCAGCGCGAAGCTCGCCAAGGTCGCCGCCGACCCGACGCGCTATCTGAACGTGGCACTGCTGGTCCGGGTCGCCTGCGAGATGGCGGCCGCGGCGCTGGTCACGTACGCCTGCCTGAAGCAGTTCGACGGCACCGGCGAGGCGCTGGTGATCGCCATCGCGGTGATGGTGCTCGTCTCGTACGTCGCCGTCGGGGTCTCCCCGCGCACCATCGGCCGGCAGCACCCCATGAACACGGCGACGGCGGCGGCGTACGTCCTGGTGCCGCTGGCCCGGATCATGGGCCCGATCCCGTCGCTGCTCATCCTCATCGGCAACGCGCTCACCCCCGGCAAGGGCTTCCGCCGCGGCCCCTTCGCCTCCGAGGCGGAGCTGCGCGCGCTGGTCGACTACGCCGAGAAGGAGTCGCTGATCGAGGCCGAGGAGCGCCGCATGGTGCACTCGGTGTTCGAGCTGGGTGACACCCTGGTGCGGGAGGTCATGGTCCCGCGGACCGACCTCGTCGTCATCGAGCGCTACAAGACCATCCGCCAGGCCCTCACTCTCGCCCTGCGCTCGGGTTTCTCGCGGATACCGGTGACCGGTGACAGCGAGGACGACATCGTCGGCATCGTGTACCTGAAGGACCTGGTCCGCCGGACGCACATCAGCCGGGACGCGGAGAGCGACCTGGTGTCCACGGCGATGCGGCCGGCGTTCTTCGTGCCCGACACCAAGAACGCCGGTGACCTGCTGCGCGAGATGCAGAAGGAGCGCAACCACGTCGCCGTGGTGATCGACGAGTACGGCGGCACGGCCGGCATCGTCACCATCGAGGACATCCTGGAGGAGATCGTCGGCGAGATCACCGACGAGTACGACCGGGAGCTGCCGCCCGTCGAGGAGCTGGGCGAGGACCGCTTCCGGGTCACCGCCCGCCTCGACATCGGCGACCTGGGCGAGCTGTACGGCCTGGAGGAGTTCGACGACGAGGACGTGGAGACGGTGGGCGGTCTGCTGGCGAAGGCGCTCGGCCGGGTGCCGATCGCCGGCGCCTCGTCGATGGTGGAGCTGCCCGACGGCCGTGAGCTGCGGCTGACGGCGGAGGCCGCGGCGGGCCGCCGGAACAAGATCGTGACGGTGCTGGTGGAGCCGGTGAACGCGGCGAGGCCCGTCGCGGAGGGTGCGTCGGAATGACCCCCGGCCGGCTGCGCGCGCTGTGCCTGTCCTTCAACGCGGCGGTGGAGGACTTCCCCTTCGACGCGGAGACCTCGGTCTTCAAGGTGCGGGGCAAGATGTTCGCGCTGTCCTCGCTGGACGCGCGCCCGCTCACGGTCAACCTCAAGTGCGACCCGGACGACGCGCTGCGGCTGCGCGCCGACCACCCGGGGCTGGTCGTCCCGGGCTGGCACATGAACAAGCGGCACTGGAACACGGTGACCGCGGACGGCGGCCTCCCGGACCGGCTCGTCCGGGAGCTGGTGGAGGACTCGTACGACCTGGTCGTCGCCGGGCTCCCGCGCGCCGACCGGCTCCGCCTCGACCGTCCCTGAGCACCGCCCACCGCACGGTGGTGTCCGCGGGGGCGGGGTGACCGGCGCGGCGGCCGGCGGCGCTCCGTATGCTCACCCCATGACCGAGACTCCCGCCCTCGACCCCGAGGACCGCAAGATCGTCACCCTGGCCCGTTCCGCGCGGGCCCGCAACGGTGTGCCCGAGGGGGCCGCCGTACGGGACGAGACCGGCCGTACGTACGTCGCCGGCACCGTCGCGCTCGACTCGCTGCGGCTCAGCGCGCTGCGCACGGCGGTGGCGATGGCGGTGGCGTCCGGCGCGAAGTCGCTGGAGGCGGCGGCCGTGGTGACCGCGGCGGAGTCGGTGTCGGACGAGGACCGGGCGGCCGTCTCGGACCTGGGCGGCCCCGGGACGCCGGTCCTGGTCGCCGCGCCGGACGGCACGGTCCGTGACACGGTGAGCGCGGGCTGACCGTCGCCGGCCCGACGGGCGACCGTGGTACGGCGGGGCTCCGGGGATCAGGGACAATGGGCGCCATGAGCGTTCGTACCCAGTCATCCGAAGAACCGGCCGAGGCTGTTCACCGGGCCGGCTTCGCCTGCTTCGTGGGCCGCCCCAACGCGGGCAAGTCCACCCTCACGAACGCTCTGGTCGGGCAGAAGGTGGCGATCACCTCGAACCGTCCGCAGACCACCCGGCACACCGTGCGGGGCATCGTGCACCGGGAGGACGCCCAGCTCATCCTGGTGGACACCCCGGGCCTGCACAAGCCGCGCACGCTGCTGGGCGAGCGGCTCAACGACGTCGTGCGGACGACGTGGGCCGAGGTGGACGTCATCGGTTTCTGCCTGCCGGCGAACGAGAAGCTGGGCCCCGGTGACCGCTTCATCGCCAAGGAGCTGGCGGCGATCAAGAAGACCCCGAAGGTCGCGATCGTCACGAAGACGGACCTGGTGGACTCCAAGACCCTGGCCGAGCAGCTGATCGCCATCGATCAGCTGGGCCAGGAGCTGGGCATCACCTGGGCGGAGATCGTCCCGGTGTCGGCCACCGCGAACCAGCAGGTGGGCCTGCTCGCTGACCTGCTGACCCCGCTGATGCCCGAGGGCCCCGCGCTCTACCCCGAGGGCGACCTGACCGACGAGCCCGAGCAGGTCATGGTCGCCGAGCTGATCCGGGAGGCCGCGCTGGAGGGTGTCCGGGACGAGCTGCCGCACTCCATCGCGGTGGTCGTCGAGGAGATGCTCCCGCGCGAGGACCGGCCCGCCGACAAGCCGCTCCTGGACATCCACGCCAACGTCTACATCGAGCGCCCCAGCCAGAAGGGCATCATCATCGGCCCCAAGGGCAAGCGCCTGAAGGACGTCGGCATCAAGTCCCGCCAGCAGATCGAGGCGCTGCTCGGCACCCCCGTCTTCCTGGACCTGCACGTCAAGGTCGCCAAGGACTGGCAGCGCGACCCGAAGCAACTGCGCCGCCTCGGCTTCTGAACCGGTCCCGCCGCCCGTTCGGTCAGGCCGGGCGACGGAAGCCGATGGTCGGTACGGCGCGGCGCAGGGGCCAGGGCGCCACCAGGTCGTCCGGGACCAGGTCCGCGAGGAACGCGTAGCGGCGCAGGGCCGCCGGGTCCTGGCCCGCCACGGACTGGACCTTGCGCCACCAGGTCGCGATCTCGCACCAGCCGGGCGCCGACAGGGAGCCGCCGAACTCCTGGACGGAGAGGGCGGCGGTGAGGCCGGCGAAGGCCAGCCGGTCGGCCAGCGGCCAGCCGGCCAGCGTCCCGGTGACGAACCCGGCGACGAAGACGTCCCCCGCGCCGGTGGGGTCCAGGGCCTCCACCTCGATGGCCGGGACCTCGGCGCTCTCCCCCGTCCGCCGGTCCACCGCGTAGGCGCCGTCCGCGCCGAGGGTGACCACGGCGAGCGGCACGTGCTCGGTCAGGGCGTGCGCGGCCTCGCGGGGGCAGTCGGTGCCGGTGTAGCGCATGGCCTCCTCCGCGTTCGGCAGGAAGGCCTCGCAGTGCGCGAGGTCCGGCAGCTTGGCCAGGTCCCAGGCGCCGGTGTCGTCCCAGCCGACGTCGGCGAAGACGCGGGTGCCGCGCGCGGCGGCCTGGGCGATCCAGGGGGCGCGGACACCGGGCGTCAGGGAGGCGACGGCGGCACGCGCGCGGGGCGGGCACTCGGGGGACGGCTCCTCGGGGGGCGGCTCGTGGCCGTGGGAGACCATCGTGCGTTCCCCCTCGTAGGCCATCGAGACCGTCACCGGCGAGTGCCAGCCGGGCACGGTGCGCGAGGGGCTCAGGTCGATGCCCTCGCCCTGGGCGAGGGCGTCCCAGCAGTAGTCGCCGTAGTGGTCGTCGCCGAAGGCCGCGGCCAGCGAGGTGCGCAGGCCCAGGCGGGCCAGCGCGGTCGCCATGTTGGCGATGCCGCCCGGGCTCGATCCCATCCCCCGCGCCCAGGACTCGGTGCCGCGCACCGGGGCGGAGTCGAGCCCCGTGAACACGACGTCGAGGAAGACGGTGCCGGTCAGGTACACGTCCCAGGGCGGGTCCTGCGGCGTGCGCAGGGCGGCGAGGGGATCGACCTGGGGGTGGTGGTGCCCCTCGGCGGGGACGTGGCGGTGCGTTCTCCCGTCGGCCGGCATGACGGGCATGGCGGGCCCGTCGGACGCGGTGGACACGGTGGACACGGTGGACGCTGTCACGGTGCGCTCCCTGGCATGGTGCGGACCCCGCCAGTGTGCACCACACCACCGACAACCCCGCGGCGTCCGGGCCGGTGCCGCGGGAGGCACGGCTGACGGCGGGTCACGAGGGGCCGGGCCCTCGCGGTGACGCGCGGTCAGGCCCGGTACGGAGGCGGCGGATCCGCTCGACGACCAGGCGGTTCACCGACGGCGGCCAGCGCTCCTACCCGACCCTGACGGACGTAAACGCGCATGTGATCCAGAACACACCCCCTCGCCTGTTTCACGCCTCCTCGCGCTTGATACAAATTGCCCGCGCGCACTGTCCGTCGACGGTCGTCGCCCCCCTCCTCTCCCGAGTCCCTTTCGCACGCCCTGGGAACGCCCGTGTTCGCCCCCCGCACCGCCCCCTGGCCCCTCGTCGCCCTGTTCACGGCCGGGTACCTTCCTCCGTATCTGCTGCCCACCACCGTCGGCAGACTCGACACCGGACTGCCGCTGACCGCCACACAGGCGGGTGCCGTCGGCAGTGCGCTGCTGCTGAGTTCGGCGACCGCCGGCTTCCTGCTCGCCTCCCGGATGCAGCGGCTCGGCGCCCGGACACCGGCCCGTTTCGGGCTCGCCCTGGCCTTCCTCGGCTACGGAGCCGCCTCGCTCACCACCGCCGTCCCCGCCGTCGTCGCCGGCGCGGTGCTGGGCGGCCTCGGCTCCGGTACGGCCATGACCGTCGCCGCGACCGGGATCGCCGCCATGGGGGTCCCCCCTCGCGAGGGTGTTCGAGCGTGGGGGAGGGACCCGCACCAGGCCTCCACGCTGGGCCTGCTGACCGTCTCCGCGCTGGCCGGCGCGGTGTACCTGACGGTTCCCCACCTCGGCCGGGCGCACGGCCTGCCGCTGGCCGCGATCGCCCTGACCGCGCTCGTGGTGTGGCCGCTGACCCGCCGGCTGCCGGGACGGGAGGCCGCGTCCCCGGCCGCCCACGGCACCGGGACCACCTCCCCGCTCCCGGGCCGCCGCTCGGGGCCGGTCCTCGCCGCGGCCGTGCTCTGCTGGTCCCTGGCACAGAACTCCCTGTGGGGTGTCAGCGGCCGGATCGGCCTCACGCAGGCCGGGCTCGGTGACGCCACCCTCGGCGTCGTGTTCGCCGTCGCCCTCGGCGCGGGGCTGCTCGGAGTGCTGGCGGCCGGCGCGCTCGGGCCGCGGCTGGGACGCGCGATGCCCGTCGGGGCGGGGACGGTGGTCATCGCCGGGTGCATCGCCCTGACCGCGTCCGCGACCACTCCGACGACCTTCGCGGCCGGGGAGATCGCCTGGAACACGCTGTACCCGGTCGTGCTGTCGTACCTGATCGGCCTGGCCGCCTCGCTCGACCCGCGGGGCCGCTGGGCGGTGCTCGTCGGGTCGGCGTCCTCGCTGGGCACGGCGGCCGGTCCGCTGACCGGCAGTGTGCTGTCCGCGCAGGCCGGATACCCGGTGATGGGCCTGGTCCTCGCCGCCCTGCTGCTCGTGGTGGCCGCGCCGATGACCGCCGTCGCCCTGCACACCGGCGGGCGCCCGCTGCTGCCCGGCGCGATCCGCCGCCGCGGTGGCACCCCGGCCGCCCTGGTCGCCGCCGCCACCGGCACGCCGAGCGGGGCCGTGCCCGAGGTCGGTGCCCCGGAGCAGCCGGTCGTGGAGATCACCGTGGACGCACCGGCCGTCCCTGTCCGGGGTGCCTACGACACGGCGGGACCCCGGCAGGCGGCGGCCGCACCGGGGGCCGGGGCGGGCTGAGCCCTACGCCGCCGGGAACGCGTAGGCCTCGACCTCGGCGAGGTAACTCGCCCGCAGCTCCTCGTCGTCCTCCAGGAAGGAGGCGAGGAAGGAGTTGCGGGCCAGCTCCCGCAGCCGGTCCTCGGTGAGGCCGAGCGCCTGTCGCACGGCGTCGAAGTTGTCGCCCGCGTAGCCGCCGAAGTAGGCCGGGTCGTCGGAGTTGACGGTGCATATCAGCCCGGCGTCCAGCAGGGCGGGCAGCGGGTGGTCGGCGAGGGTGTCGACCGTCCGCAGCCGCACGTTGGACAGCGGGCACAGGGTCAGCGGGACACGGTCGCGCACCAGCCGCTCGACCAGCGCCGGGTCCTCCACGCAGCGCAGGCCGTGGTCGATCCGCTCGACGCCGAGGACGTCCAGAGCCTCGGTGACGTACTCCGGCGGCCCCTCCTCGCCCGCGTGCGCGACCCGGCGCAGCCCGAGGGCGGCGGCGGCCTCGTACACCTCGCGGAACTTGGCCGGCGGGTGGCCCACCTCGGCCGAGTCCAGGCCGACGCCGGTGATCCGGTCGAGGTACGGCTTCGCGGCGTCGAGGGTCCGCAGTGCCGACTCGGCGGACTCGTCGCGCAGGAAGCACATGATCAGCCGGGTGGAGACGCCGTGCCGCTCCCGGCTGCGGCCCAGTGCCCGCCACAGCCCCTCCACGACCGTGCCCATCTCCACGCCCCGGACCAGGTGCGCCTGCGGGTCGAAGAAGATCTCCGCGTGCCGCACGCCCTGCGCGGCGGCGCGGGCGAGGTAGGCGTCGGCGAGGTCCTCGAAGTCCCGCTCGGTGCGCAGGACGGCCATGAGTTCGTAGTACAGGTTCAGGAAGGACTGGAGGTCCTCGAAGCGGTAGGCCTCGCGCAGCGCGTCGGTGTCCGCGTACGGCAGGGACACGCCGTTGCGGGCGGCCAGCTCGAAGGCCAGCTCGGGCTCCAGGGTGCCTTCGATGTGGAGGTGCAGTTCAGCTTTGGGCAGAGGCATCAGAGCATCGTACGGCGGTTTCACCGACGTTTCGGAACCGGGACGCGGAGCAGGTCGTGGGCCACGGTCAGCTCGCCCTCGTAGCCGGCCGCCCGGGCCTGCCGCTCGAACTCCCCGGGGTCCGCGTAGCGCTGGCTGAAGTGGGTCAGGACCAGGTGCCGTACACCCGCGTCCCGGGCTGCCCGGGCCGCCTGGCCGGCGGTCAGGTGGCCGTGGTCGCCGGCGAGGGTCTCGTCCTCGTCGAGGAAGGTCGACTCGATGACCAGCAGGTCGCAGTCCTCGGCGAGCGCGTGCACGCCCGCGCAGAGCCGGGTGTCCATGACGAACGCGAACCGCTGGCCGCGGCGGACCTCGCTGACCTCGTCGAGCGGGACGCCGTTCAGTGAGCCCTCGCGCTGGATGCGGCCCACGTCGGGGCCCTTGATGCCGTGCGCGGCCAGGCGGTCCGGCAGCATGCGCAGGCCGTCGGGCTCGGTGAGGCGGTAGCCGTACGACTCGACGGGGTGGGAGAGCCTGCGGGCGTCCAGGGTGTAGGCGGGGGTGACCGCGAGGGGGCCGTCGGTGTCGACCGGGGACTCGGTGAGCGCGACCGTCTCGCGGTAGGCGGTGGCGTACCGCAGGCGGTCGAAGAAGCGCTGCCCGGAGCGCGGGTAGTGGGCGGTGACCTCGTGCGGCACCCGGTCGAGGTTGACGCGCTGGATGACGCCGGCGAGGCCGAGGCTGTGGTCGCCGTGGAAGTGCGTGACGCAGATCCGGTTCAGGTCGTGGGCGGCGACCCCGGCGCGCAGCATCTGGCGCTGCGTGCCCTCGCCGGGGTCGAACAGGATGCCCTCGCCGTCCCAGCGCAGCAGGTAGCCGTTGTGGTTGCGGTGGCGGGTGGGGACCTGGCTGGCGGTGCCGAGGACCACCAGTTCACGTACGGACACGGCTGCCTATCCGGGGGGCCATTCGAGGCCGCGGCCGCCGAGGACGTGGGCGTGGGTGTGCCAGACGGTCTGGCCGGCGCCGCTGCCGGTGTTGAAGATGGTGCGGTGGCTGTCGAGCTTCTCCTGGTCCGCGACCGCCTGGGTCTCGCGCAGGACGTCCGCCGCCAGTTCCGGGGCGCCGGCGGCGAGCGCGCCCGCGTCCCGGTAGTGGGCCTTGGGGATCACCAGGACGTGCGTGGGCGCCTGGGGGTTGATGTCCCGGAAGGCGACGGTCGTGTCCGTCTCGCGGACGATCGTCGCGGGGATCTGGCCTGCGACGATCTTGCAGAACAGGCAGTCGTCCTGTGGTTCGCCCGCCATGCGCATGCGCTCCTTTTCGCTGGTGGGATGGTACGGGGCATGCTAGTCGCTCGGGTGCGGCTCCGTCGGGGCCGATCACGCGGTTCCCCGCGCCCCTCAGGTCGGCTCAGGCCGGCAGTTCCGGCGGTGTCTTCGCCGGTGCCGACTCCAGTGCCTCCAGCGCCAGCCTGATCGCCTCGTCCAGCTGGGGGTCGCGGCCCGCCGCGTGGTCCTGGGGGCGCTGCGGGACCTCGACGTCGGGGTCGACGCCGTGGTTCTCCACGCCCCAGCCGTAGCCCTCCAGCCAGAAGGCGTACTTGGGCTGGGTGATCAGCGTGCCGTCGACCAGCCGGTAGCGGCTGTCGATGCCGATGACGCCGCCCCACGTGCGGGTGCCGACGACCGGGCCGATGCCGAGGGCCTTGATCGCGGCGTTGACGATGTCGCCGTCGGAGCCGGAGAACTCGTTGGCGACGGCGACGACCGGTCCGCGGGGCGCGTCCAGCGGGTAGCTCGACGGCCGCATGCCGCGCGGCAGGTCCCAGCCGACGATCCGCCGGGCCAGCTTCTCGACGACGAGCTGGGAGGTGTGCCCGCCACGGTTCTCCCGGACGTCGACGACCAGGCCCTCCCGGACCACCTCGACGCGCAGGTCGCGGTGGAGCTGGGCCCAGCCGGCGCCGACCATGTCGGGCACGTGGAGGTAGCCGAGCCGGCCGTCGGAGCGCTCGTGGACGTAGGCGCGGCGGTCGGCGACCCAGGCGTGGTAGCGCAGGGGCTCCTCGTCGGCGAGGGGGACGACGACGGCGTGCCGCGGTTCGCCGCCGCCGGAGGGGGAGACGGTCAGCTCGACCGGCCTGCCCGCGGTGCCGACGAGCAGCGGGTTCGGCCCGGTGACCGGGTCCACGGGCTGTCCGGCGACCGCGACGATCGCGTCCCCGGCGCGCACCGCGACACCGGGCGCGGCGAGCGGGGAGCGGGCCTCGGGGTCGGAGGTCTCCGAGGGCAGCACGCGGTCGATGCGCCAGGTGCCGTCCTCGTGGCGGGAGAGGTCGGCGCCGAGCAGGCCCTGCCGGGCGCCGGAGCCGTGGCCGCCGCGCGGGGTGACGTAGGCGTGCGAGGTGCCGAGTTCGCCGTGCACCTCCCACAGGAGGTCGACCAGGTCGTCGTGGGTGGCGAGGCGGTCCAGGACGGGCCGGTAGCGGTCCAGGACGCCGTCCCAGTCGACGCCGTTCATGTCGGGCCGCCAGAAGTGGTCCCGCATGATGCGGCCGGTCTCGTCGAACATCTGCCGCCACTCGGCGGCCGGGTCGACGGTCTGCCGGACGCGGCCGAGGTCGACGGTGATGTTGGTGTCGCTGTCCTCGTCGCCGGAGGCCCTCCGGTCGCTCGGCACGACCTTGAGGCGTCCGTCGGTCCACAGCAGCACCCGCTTGCCGTCGCCGCTCACCTCGAAGTGGTCGGCGTCCCCGGCCAGGTGCTCGACGCGCTGCTGGACCAGGTCGTAGCGCTCCAGCTCGGTGTGCGGGTCGGGGTCGTCCGGGGTGGCGCGGGAGGCGCCGAGGACGCCGGTGACGGGGTGGCGCAGCCACAGCACGCCGTCCTTGGCGGCGCGCAGCCCGGAGTAACGGGCGGCCTCGACCGGGAAGGGCACGATGCGGTCGGCGAGGCCCTCGATGTCGATCCGGGTGGTCGGGGTGGAATCGCTGTCGGGGGTCTCGTCCCGGTCCGGCGTCTCGAAGGCGCGGCCGTGGCGCTGCGGGCCGAAGGGCGAGGGGGTGGTCGCGGCGAGGGTGATCAGGTACGGGCGGGCGCCCTCGACGAAGGCCAGGTCGAAGACGTGCTCGTCGTAGACCGGGTCGAAGGAACGGGTGGACAGGAAGGCGAGGTGCTTGCCGTCCAGGGTGAAGGCCGGCGCGTAGTCCTTGAAGCGCAGCGGGGTCGCCTCGGAGACCGACAGGTCGGTGGTGTTGGCGAGCTTGAGCCGGCGCAGCGGGTCGGGGCCGGGGTGGGACCAGGCGAGCCAGGCGGAGTCGGGCGAGAAGACCAGCCCCGAGGCGTCGCCGTTGTCGCTGCGGTCGACCTCGCGGACCTCGCCGGTCTCCCGTTCGACGAGCAGCACCCGTCCGTCGTGCGAGGCGACGGCGGCCCGGCTGCCGTCGGGCGCCATGGCGAGGGCGAGCACCCGGCCGAGCTGCCCGGCGGCGATGCGCCGCGCGGTGGCGCCCGGCGCGAGCCCGGTGGCGGGCGCGAACTCCAGGGCGTCGTCGCCCTCGGCGTCCGTCACCCACACCACCCACTCCTCGCCGTCGGCGCGGAAGGCGCGCGGCAGCCGGGTCCGTACGCCGGGCTGCGCGGCCAGCGCGCGGGCGGGTCCGGAGCGGTGGGTGACCCAGTGCACTCCCCCGCGGACGGCGACGGCGCTGCCGCGCGCGGTGTGGTCGGGGGACGCGGAGCCGAACCAGCGGGCCGCGTTCACCGGGCGGGCCTGGAGGTCGACGCGCGCACCGCCGAGCCGGATCTCCAGCCGGCGCGGCTCGGCCCCCTCCAGGTCGTCCAGCGTCCACAGCTCGCCGGCGCTGGAGTAGACGACACGGACGCCGTCGGTGGCCGCGTGCCGGGCGTAGAAGCCTCCAAGCGGGGTGTGGCGCCGCAGGTCGGAGCCGTCGGCGAGGGAGGAGTAGAGGGCGCCGGTGCCCTCGTGGTCGGAGAGGAACGCGATGCGCTCGCCGACCCAGAAGGGGTACTCGATGTTTCCGTCGAGGTCGCTGTGGAGCCGTACGAACTCGCCGTCGTCCTCGGCGTCGATCCACAGCTTGCCCGCCGTGCCGCCCCGGTAGCGCTTCCACCAGGCGGCCTCGCGGCCCATCGTCGCGGACAGCAGCACGGTGTGCGGGCCGTGCGCGACGTCGCCGACGGGCCCGTACGGCAGGACGGTGGCCGGTCCGCCGTCGAGCGGGACGGCGCGGGCCCAGGAGCGGCGCAGGCTGGCCTGCCCGTGGCTGCTGAGGGCGAGGACCTCCCCGTCCGGGGTCCAGCCGCGGACCTGGGTCCTGACGCTGCCCCAGTGGGTGATGCGCCGGGCGGGGCCGCCGTCGACGGGGGCGATGTGCACCTCGGGGGCGCCGTCGCGGGTGGAGGTCCAGGCGACCGTGGTGCCGTCGGGCGAGACGCGCGGGTGGTTCACCGGCACGTTGTCGGCGCTGACCCGCCAGGCCCGGCCGCCGTCGAGCGGCGCGAGCCACACGTCGTCCTCGGCGGTGAAGGCGACCAACTCGCCGTGCGGGTGCGGAAAACGGAGGTAGGCAGACGCTGCGGGCTGTGTCACCCCCTCACCCTATGCAGGGGTGCCGTCCGCCGACAGAGGTTCGGATCACTTGCCGGGCGCCGCCGGCCGGGACTACTTGCCCTCCACCGGACGGCAGTGCGGGTCGTCCGGGCACCAGATGGTCCGGGTGACGGTGACCGTGGGCCCGGGCCCCTGCGGGTCGGGCCGGCCCGCGGGCGGGGCGCTGGTGGCGTCGCAGTTGCCGAGCCCTTTGACCCGGAACCACTCCTTGCCGCCCACCTTCGCGGTCAGGTCGCCGCGCACGCAGGCGCCGTTGACGACCCGGGTGACCTCGCCGTCGACGGTGATGTCCTTCCCGTCGTCGGTCTTGCCCTTGCAGTCGACCGAGGCGACGGTGTCCTCGCCCGCCGACGCGGTGGAGCCGTCGTCCCCGTAGGAGGCGGTGCAGGTGAGCCACCGCACCTGTGCCTTCTGCCGCTGCAGTTCGCGTGTCACGGTCTGGTCGGTGGTGTACGCCACGGACGCGGAACTGAGCCCGCCCGGGTCGCACGCGCCCACGCCGGCGACGGCGACGACCGCGCCGACGACCACCGGAGCCACGCGCCGGATTCGCCTCGATGCCCCCATGGAAGGCAGGGTGCCACCGCGGCGGGCCCGAACGGTAGGGCGCATACGGCCACTCGGTACTACCGTGGGGCGGATGGGCGGTGGTGGTCGGATCAGGAGACTCGTCGTGGACGGGACGGCCCCCTACGTGTGGTCGGTGCGTCACCGGCACAGCGGCGCGGGCCCCTGCCAGGAGATGCTCACCCTCTCCCGCGACGGGACGCGCACCCGCCTGCTGTTCCGGGGCGGCACGGACCGGTTCGTCCCCGACGGGTTTCTGCCCTCGGGTTGCGTGGCCCTGGGCGACGAGGCGCTCAACCTGCACGAACCCGGGGTGGTACGGGCCTTCGTCGACGAGGCGGCCCGGCGCGGGCTGCTCGGCCGCTCCGTGGACCTGGACGGCTGGGACCTGTTCCCGGCGGTCGCCGCCGCCCGCGCGGCGGACGGCTGACGGGGCCCGCACGGGCCGGAGGCCGTCAGGACCAGCGGCCGGTGCGGGCCAGCAGGACGGCGGTCGCCGCGGTTCCGGCGGTGGAGGTGCGCAGGACACTGCGGCCCAGGCGGTAGGGCCGGGCGCCGGCCGCGGCGAAGAGCGCCAACTCCTCGGGAGACACGCCCCCTTCGGGGCCGACGACCAGCACGATGTCGCCGGTGGCGGGGAGTTCGGCTGCCGCCAGGGGCTCGTCGCCGCTCTCGTGGAGTACGGCGGCGAAGTCGGCGTCGGCCAGAAGTGAGGCGACCTGCTTGCTCGTCGCCGCGTCCGCGACCTCGGGGAAGCGGACCCGGCGGGACTGCTTGCCGGCCTCCCGGGCCGTCGCCCGCCACTTGCCGAGCGCCTTCAGGCCTCGCTCGCCCTTCCACTGGGTGATGCAGCGGGACGCCGCCCACGGCACGATCGCGTCGACACCGACCTCCGTCATCGTCTCGACGGCCAGCTCACCGCGGTCGCCCTTGGGCAGGGCCTGCACGACGGTGAGGCGGGGCCGCTCCTCGGGCTCCTCGTGGACGGGTTCCAGTCCGCCGACGACGAGGCGGTCCTTGCCCTCGGCGGCCCGCACCACGCCCTCGGCCCAGCGTCCGCGTCCGTCGGTGAGGACGACGTCCTCGCCGGTCCGCAGCCGCTTCACGGAGACGGCGTGCCGTCCCTCGGGGCCGTCGAGGACGTACTCCCCGCCCGGCAGGTCCCCCGGCCCGAGCGAGTCGACCACGAACACCGGTGCCGTCATCGGCCCGTACCTCCCGACGTGAAGCCCGACCAGCCTGACAACGCTGTCCCGGCGGCGGCCAGTTCGGCCACCAGCACCTCCACCAGCTGCCCGGCGGGCAGTTCCCGGGCCATCCGGTGGCCCTGTCCGGCCCACAGCGCCATGCCCTGCGCGTCGCCCGCCTTCGCCGCGGCCTTGCGCAGCGGCGCGGTGAGGTGGTGGACGTCCGGGTAGGCGGCGGGGGCGTAGGCGCCGTGTTCGCGCAAAAAGCGGTTGACCAGGCCGCGGGCGGGGCGGCCGGAGAAGGCCCGGGTCAGTTCGGTGCGGACGAACAGGGGGTTGGTCAGCGCCTGCTTGTGCAGGGCGTGCGCGCCGGACTCGGGGGTGGCGAGGAAGGCGGTGCCCAGCTGGGCCGCGCTCGCGCCCGCGGCGAGGACCGCGGCGATCTGACCGCCGCGCATGATGCCGCCGGCGGCGACGACGGGCAGGCTCACCGCCTCCCTGACCTGGGCGACCAGGGACAGCAGCCCGGTGCCGGTGCCGCCCGTCTCCACGTTGTCGCGGTGGGTGCCCTGGTGTCCGCCGGCTTCGGTGCCCTGCGCGATCACCGCGTCGGCGCCGGACCGCTCGACGGCCCTGGCCTCCTCCGCGGTGGTCGCCGCGACCAGGGCGAAGGTGCCCACGCGGTGCAGGGAGTCGACGACCTCGCGGCTCGGGACGCCGAAGTGGAACGACACCACCGGCACCGGGTTGTCCAGCAGCACCGCGAGCTTGGTGTCGTAGCCGTCGTCGCGGCCGCTGTCGGGGTCGCCCAGCTCCGTCTCGTACCAGGCGGCCTCACCGGCGAGCTGGTGGGCGTAGACGCCGACCGCGGCGGGGTCGGCCGTCTCGGGCTGCGGCATGAAGAGGTTGACGCCGAAGGGGCGGCCCGTCAGTCCCCGCAGCTGTTTGATCTCCTCGTACATCCCGTCCGCGGTCTTGTACCCGGCGGCCAGGAAGCCCAGCCCTCCCGCCTCGCAGACCGCGGCGGCGAGCTGCGGCACGGAGACGCCGCCCGCCATGGGCGCCTGCACGATCGGGTAGGGGAAGAGATCGGTCAGTGCGGAGGACATGACGGCATGTTGTCACGTCCTTTGAACAAGTCCGAATCCGGGCTTCCGTCGGCATACGCCAGGAGCATCCGCACCGCGGAGCCCTTGGCAACCCTCGCGTCAGCGCCCGTTGAAGGCGTCCTTCAGACGGGAGAACAGCCCCTGCTGACCCGGCTGGAACTGCCCCTGTGGGCGCTCCTCGCCCCGGAGCTTGGCCAGCTCGCGCAGGACGCGCTCCTGCTCGGTGTCGAGCTTGGTGGGCGTGGTGACCTCGACGTGGACGATGAGGTCGCCCCGGCCGCCGCCGCGCAGGTGGGTGACGCCGCGGCCGTGCAGCGGGATCGACTGGCCGGACTGGGTGCCCGGGCGGATGTCGACCTCCTCCATGCCGTCCAGGGTCTCCAGCGGCACCTTGGTGCCGAGGGCCGCCGCCGTCATCGGGATGGTGACCGTGCAGTGCAGGTCGTCGCCGCGGCGCTGGAAGGTGGAGTGCGGCAGCTCGTGGATCTCGACGTACAGGTCGCCGGCGGGGCCGCCGCCGGGGCCGACCTCGCCCTCGCCCGCGAGCTGGATCCGCGTGCCGTTGTCGACGCCGGCCGGGATCTTCACGGTGAGCGTGCGCCGGGAGCGCACCCGGCCGTCGCCCGCGCACTCCGGGCACGGGGTCGGGACCACGGTGCCGAAGCCCTGGCACTGGGGGCAGGGCCGGGAGGTCATGACCTGGCCCAGGAAGGACCGGGTGACCTGTGAGACCTCACCGCGGCCGCGGCACATGTCACAGGTCTGGGCCGAGGTGCCGGGGGCCGCGCCCTCGCCGTTGCAGGTGTTGCAGACGACGGCCGTGTCGACCTGGATGTCCTTGGTCGTGCCGAAGGCGGCCTCGTCCAGCTCGATCTCGATGCGGATCATCGCGTCCTGGCCCCGGCGGGTGCGCGAGCGCGGTCCGCGCTGCGACGCCGTACCGAAGAACGCGTCCATGATGTCCGAGAAGTTCCCGAAGCCACCCGCGCCGAAGCCGCCCGCGCCGCCGCCGGCGGCCTGCGAGAGGGGGTCGCCCCCGAGGTCGTAGACCTGCTTCTTCTGCGGGTCCGAGAGCACCTCGTAGGCGGCGTTGATCTCCTTGAACCGCTCCTGGGTCTTCGGATCGGGGTTGACGTCCGGGTGCAGCTCGCGGGCGAGCCTCCGGAACGCCTTCTTGATCTCGTCCTGGGAAGCGTCGCGGCGCACGCCGAGTACGGCGTAGTAGTCCGTGGCCACCTAAGACTCCGCCAGGATCTGTCCGACGTACCGTGCCACTGCGCGTACCGCTCCCATCGTTCCCGGGTAGTCCATGCGGGTCGGTCCGACCACGCCGAGCTTGGCAACCGCCTCGCCGCCCGAACCGTAGCCCACCGACACGACGGACGTGGAGTTGAGTCCCTCGTGGGCGTTCTCGTGACCGATACGGACGGTCACGCCCGGATCCTTCGCCTCGCCGAGGAGCTTGAGGAGCACGACCTGCTCCTCCAGCGCCTCGAGGACGGGTCGGATCACCAAGGGGAAGTCGTGCCCGAAGCGGGTCAGATTGGCGGTGCCGCCGATCATGAGCCGCTCCTCGTTCTCCTCGACCAGCGTCTCCAGCAGGGTGGAGAGCACGGTGGAGACCGTACCGCGATCCTCGGCCTCGAAGGCCTCGGGGAGATCCTCGACCAGGCTCGGCACGTCCGTGAAACGGCGGCCCGCGATCCGGCTGTTGAGCCGCGCGCGCAGGTCCGCCAGGGACGACTCCCCGAACGGCGCCGGGCAGTCGACCATCCGCTGCTCGACCCGCCCGGTGTCCGTGATCAGCACCAGCATCAGACGCGCGGGCGCCAGCGCCAGCAGCTCCACGTGCCGCACGGTCGAGCGGGTCAGCGAGGGGTACTGCACGACGGCGACCTGCCGGGTCAGCTGCGCGAGCAGCCGCACCGTACGGGCCACCACGTCGTCGAGGTCGACGGCGCCCTCCAGGAAGTTCTGGATGGCGCGCCGCTCGGGCGCGGTCATCGGCTTGACGCCGGCCAGCTTGTCGACGAAGAGCCGGTAGCCCTTGTCGGTGGGGATGCGCCCGGCGCTGGTGTGCGGCTGGGCGATGAACCCCTCGTCCTCCAGGGCCGCCATGTCGTTGCGCACGGTGGCCGGGGAGACGCCGAGGTTGTGCCGTTCGGTGAGGGCCTTGGAGCCGACCGGCTCCTCGGTGCCGACGTAGTCCTGGACGATGGCGCGCAGCACCTTCAGCCTGCGTTCACTGAGCATCGCGCACACCTCCAGAAGTCGTCCGCCCGGTGTTCCTCCTGGCACTCACCGTGGACGAGTGCCAGACTTCCCCGGCCCAGTGTACGGCCGTGGGGTACGCCCCCGGCAAGGCCGGGGCCGCGCCGCCGTGCACGCGGGTGCCGCACCGCTAGCGTCGCCGTCGTGACGGTGACTTGGGAAGACCTGGGATGGGAGCGGCTGGCCGACGGGGTGGGCCGGTGCCGGCTGCCGGTGTGGGACTGCACGGCGGGGCTGGTCGTCGGCGCGGGCGCGGCGCTGGTCGTGGACACCGGGTCGAGCCTCGGGGAGGGCGCCCGGGTGCGTGCGCAGGCGCGGCGGCTCGCCGGTCACCGTGTGACGCATCTCGCGCTGACCCACCCGCACTTCGACCACGTCTTCGGCGCGGCGGCGTTCGCGGGCGCGGAGGTCCACGGCGCGGCGGGCGTCGGGGCGGTGTTCGCGCGGGGCGGACGGGGGCGGGAGGCGCTGCGTGCGGACGCGGTGGCGGAGGGGCTGGACGCGGGGGCGGCCGAGGACGCGGTCGACGCGCTCGTCCGCGTCCACCGCGAGGTCGACGGCGCGTACCCGCTCGACCTGGGCGGCGGCCGGCGGGTGCTGCTGGCCGACGTGGGGCCGGGGCACACCGGCCAGGACCTCGCGGTGCTCGTGCCGGGTGATCCGCCGGTCGTGTTCTGCGGCGACCTGGTCGAGGAGTCCGGCGAGCCGCAGGCGGGCCCGGACGCCGTGCCCTCGCGCTGGCCGGCCGCCCTGGACCGGCTGCTCGCCCTGGGCGGTGTGGACGCGCTGTACGTGCCCGGCCACGGAGCGGTGGTGGACGCGGCGTTCGTCCGGGCCCAACGGGACGCGCTGGCCGCGCGCTTCGGCGTGTCGCGCTGATCACGGACGGCGGATTCCTCGTATCGTCCTGAGAATGCGCCAGTACTCCGCCGACCTGACCCCTCCGTGGAAGAAGTCGCAGCCGGTACCGGAGGTCCCGGCCGACCCCGGTCTGGTGGTCGAGGAGCCCGGCACCGGGTTCTGCGGTGCGGTGACCGGCTGCGAGGCGGGCACGGTGACCCTGGAGGACCGCTTCGGCAAGCGCCGGGCCTTCCCGATGGAGCCGCGCGGCTTCCTGCTGGAGGGGCGCGTGGTGACCCTGGTGCGCCCGTCGTCCGGTCCGGTACGGCCCGCCCGCACGGCGTCCGGTTCGGTCGCCGTCCCCGGGGCGCGCGCCCGGGTGGCCCGGGCCGGGCGGATCTACGTCGAGGGGCGGCACGACGCCGAGCTGGTCGAGAAGGTGTGGGGCGACGACCTGCGCGTCGAGGGCGTCGTGGTCGAGTACCTGGGGGGCGTGGACGACCTGCCGTCGATCGTCGCCGAGTTCGCGCCGGGGCCGGACGCGCGGCTGGGGGTCCTGGTGGACCACCTGGTGCCCGGGTCGAAGGAGTGGCGGATCGCGCAGGACGTGACGAGCGAGCACGCGCTGGTGGTGGGCCACCCGTACATCGACATCTGGGAGGCGGTGAAGCCGGCGTCGGTCGGCATCGGCGCCTGGCCCCGGGTGCCGCGCGGCCAGGACTGGAAGACGGGGGTGTGCCGGGCGCTGGGGTGGCCGTCGGAGAACACCGGGGCGGTGTGGCAGGCGATCCTGGCGCGGGTGGGCTCCTACAAGGACCTGGAGCCGGAGTTGCTGGGGCGGGTCGAGGAGTTGATCGACTTCGTGACGGCGTGACGCTCTCGCCCAGCCGGCGGGACTCAACGCCTCCGCGGGCGGGGGCGAGGAAAGCCCCGTCAGTCCACCAGGTCCCGCACCACCGCGTCCGCCAGCAGCCGGCCCCGCAGCGTGAGCACCGCGCTGCCCGCCTCGTACGGCGCCTCCTGGAGCAGTCCGTCGGACAGTGCCCGCCGCGACGCCGCGAGCCCCGCCTCGCGCAGCAGCGACAGCGGGACGCCCTCCCGCAGCCGCAGCTCCAGCAGGATGCGCTCGACGCGCCGGTCCTCGTCCGTGAGGATCTCCCGTCCGGCTCCCGGCGACCGCCCCTCCGCCAGCGCCGCCGCGTACGCCCCCGGGTGCTTCACGTTCCACCAGCGCACGCCGCCCACGTGCGAGTGCGCGCCCGGGCCGGCGCCCCACCAGTCGGCGCCCCGCCAGTACAGCTCGTTGTGGAGGCAGCGCCCCGCGTCCGAGGTGGCCCAGTTCGACACCTCGTACCAGTCGAAGCCCGCCGCCGACAGCCGCTCCTCCGCGATCAGGTACCGGTCGGCGTGCACGTCGTCGTCGGTCATCGGGACCTCGCCGCGCCGGATGCGGCGGGCCAGCTGGGTGCCCTCCTCGACGATCAGGGCGTACGCGGAGACGTGGTCGGGTCCGGCGCCGAGCGCCGCGTCGAGGGTCGCGCGCCAGTCGTCGTCGGACTCGCCGGGCGTGCCGTAGATCAGGTCCAGGTTGACGTGGTCGAAGCCGGCCGCGCGGGCCTCGGCGACGCACGCCTCGGGGCGGCCCGGGGTGTGGGTGCGGTCCAGCACCTTCAGGACGTGCTGCCGGGCGCTCTGCATACCGAAGGAGACCCGGTTGAAGCCGCCCTCCCGCAGGGTGGCGAGGTACGCCGGGTCGACCGACTCGGGGTTGGCCTCCGTCGTCACCTCCGCGTCCGCGGCGAGGCCGAACTCGTCGCGGATCGCCCCCAGCATCCGGACCAGGTCGTCGGCGGCCAGCAGGGTGGGCGTACCGCCGCCGACGAAGACCGTGCGGACCTCGCGGGGGTCGTCGCCGAGCACCTTGCGGGCGAGGCGGACCTCGTCGACGAGTGTCTCGGCGTAGTTGTCCCGGGAGGCGAGGACGCCGCCGGTGCCGCGCAGCTCGGGGGCGGTGTAGGTGTTGAAGTCGCAGTATCCGCAGCGGGTCGCGCAGTACGGGACGTGCAGGTAGAAACCGAGGGGGCGGTCGGCGGCGGCGAGCGCGGACGCCGGGAGGGCGCCGTCGGAGGGGACGGGTTCGCCGTCGGGCAGTGCGGAGGGCATGCGTTCCATTGTCCCGCACCCCGCCTCGTGCCCCGGGCCGTCACTCCGCCTGGAGCACCAGCAGCGCCAGATCGTCCTCCGGGGGCCGGGCCCCGAACTCGTGCACCAGCCGCCTGATGCGCTCCGCGACCAGGCCCGCGTCGAGCCCCGCGCACCCGGCGAGCGCCGCCGCGAGACCGTCCCCGTCGTCGAACTGGCGGGAGCCGCTGCGCCGCTCGGTGACCCCGTCCGTGACGCACAGCAGGGTGTCCCCGGAGCCCAGGTCGAAGGTCTCGCTGGTGTACGTCGCGTCCTCGACGACCCCGAGCAGCGTCTGGGGCTGCGCGACCGCGCGGACGGTGCCGTCGGGCCCGAGGAGCAGGGGCAGCGGGTGCCCGGCGGAGGCCAGGGTGCAGCGCACGCCGCCCTCGAACGGGACCAGTTCGCCGTAGAGGAGGGACAGGAAGCGGGTCTGCGGTCCGTCGCCCGGGGCAACCGGACGGCCGCCGACGGCGACCAGGGCGCGCGCGGCGGCGTCGGCGGCCTCGGTGGCGTCGTCGAGGAGCAGCTGGTTGAGGCGGTCGAGGACGTCGGGGACGCCGTACCCCTCGCGGGCCAGCAGCCGCAGCCAGGGCCGGGCGAGCCCGATGACGACGGCGGCCTCGGGGCCCTTGCCCTGGACGTCGCCGACGGCGAAGCACCAGCGGCCGTCGCCCGCCGGGAAGAGGTCGTAGAAGTCGCCGCTCGGGCCGCCCTTGTCGCACGGTTCGTAGACCAGGGCGCTGCGCACGCCGGGGATCTCGGCGACGGCACCGGGCAGCAGGCCGCGTTGCAGGACGGCGCTGATGGTGGCCTGCCGGGCGTATTGGCGGGCGGCGCCGATGGCGAGCGCCACGCGGCGGCTGAGATCCTCGACGAGCCCGCTGATCTCGTCGGGGAAGCGGGAGGTGCCGGACCGCCCGATGACGAGGGTGCCCAGCGGCCGGCCGCCCGCGACCAGCCGGTAGGCGAGCGCGGCGCCCTGCGTGCCGTCCGGGCCGAGCCCCTCCGCGGGCCAGGGGTGGTCGACGGGTCCGGAGCGCCAGGGGTCGCGCGGGCGGGGCGGGTCCTTCTCCAGGACCCGGCGCAGTTCCTCGATGCGGCTCTCGCTGCCGTGCCAGACGCGGGCCAGCCGCGCTCCGACGGCCGAGCCGGGATCGTCGCTCCACGCTCCCCGGCCGAGGGCCTCGTCCTCCAGCCACACGGCGCACCAGTCGGCGAGCCGCGGCACGATCAGCTGGCCGGTGAGGGAGGCGACGAGGTCCTCGTCGAGCTGTCCGGCCAGGAGGTCGGAGGCCTCGGCGAGGAAGGACAGGGCGCCGTGTCCCAGCCACTCCCGGTCGCGCAGGCCACGCGGTCCGGTGGCCGCCTCCACGTCCCACCAGAACGGCCACTGCGGAGGCTCCGCCCGGTCGGCGTCCTCCTCGCGTCCCGGGTGCTCCGGTCCTGCCTCCGGTGCCGTCGGACCCGGGCCGGGCAGGACGCCCTTCGGGTCGGGCGCAGCACCCCCTGTGCCGGGCGGAACGATCCGGATCGGCTCACCCTGCGAAGATCGCGGACCGGACGGCCCCACCCCCGGATCCGCCGGGAGGTCACCCGGGCATTCCGGATCGTCCGGGGTCCCAGGACCGGCCGGACCGCCCGGGACGCCCGGACCGCCCGGGACGACCGAGAGGTCCCAGCCGTGCGGGGGGCGCGTGCCGTCGGCGCCGTCCCCGGTCGCTGCGCCGTCCGGGGCCGTCTCGCCCTCCATGGCCGTCTCGCTCCTCGTGGCCGTCGCGTCGTTCCGGGCCGCCGCGCCCTCCGCTCCCCCGGGCCTCTCCCCCGCCGGTTCCGCGACCGGCGACCCGGCGCGCCGCCACCCCCGGCCCCCGGCGTACGCCTCGGTCTGCTCGGTGACATCGGTGCCGGCCGCCGGCAGCCGTGCCCACACCGTCTTGGTCCCCGGCCGGTACGTGATGCCCCAGGCCTCGGAGAGCGCGGCGACGAGCCGCAGGCCGCGCCCGTACTCCGCGATCTCCTGCGGTGTCTCGTGGTTGCCGCCCCTGGGCGCGCGGGAGGGGTGGTGGTCCGTGGCCTCGACGACGAGGGTGCCCGTCTCCTCCAGCCGGCAGACCACCTCGACGTCGGTGCCGGCGTGGACGACGGCGTTGGTGACCAGCTCGCTGACCGCCACCAGGGCGTCGGCGACGAGGTGCTCCGTCAGCCGGCCCGTCCCGGGCAGGCCGAGCGCGGACCAGTCGGCCAGCGCGTCCCGCACCATCGCGCGGGCCGCGCCCGGCGCCAGGGAGCTTCCGAGCAGGGTCACGTGCGCCAGCGCGCACCCCTGGTCCGATGCCTCGGCGGTGTGCGCCGGCGCCCCGCCGGCGTGGGAGACGGTCTCCCGTTGCGTCGGAATGGCCCCCATGGACGGCTCCCCGGGCAGTTCGTGCGAGTACTTCGCAGTCGATGCCGACAGAGTGACAGACCGGACCCGTCCATAAGCGCCGAGTTACCGAAGTGGGCCGCCACGAGTGAGAACCGTGCTAGGCGAACGCCCGAAAATGGCCCGAAGACGACCAGAAGACGACCAGAAGACGGCCCGGGGGCGACCCGAAGACGGAGAGGTGCGGGCAGCGGCCGGGCGGATCTCGGCGACCGCCCCCCGCTGCGCCCCCGCTACGCCTCCCGGGAGCCCTCGTACATCTCCTCGATCAGGTGCTTGTACTCCCGCTCCACGACCGGCCGCTTCAGCTTCAGGCTGGGGGTGATCTCCCCGTGCTCGACGTCGAGGTCACGGGGCAGCAGACGGAACTTCTTGACGGTCTGCCAGCGCTGCAGGCCCTCGTTGAGCTGCTTGACGTAGCCGTCGACCATCTCCACGGTCACCGGCGCGGCGACGATCTCGGCGTAGGTCCTGCCCTCCAGGCCGTTCTCCTTCGCCCACTGCGTGATCGCGATCTCGTCGAGGGCGATGAGCGCGGTGCAGAAGTTCCGGTCGGCGCCGTGGACCAGGATGTTGGAGACGTAGGGGCAGACCGCCTTGAACTGGCCCTCGACCTCGGCCGGCGCGATGTACTTGCCGCCGGAGGTCTTGATCAGGTCCTTCTTGCGGTCGGTGATGCGCAGGTAGCCGTCGGGCGAGAGTTCGCCGATGTCCCCGGTGTGGAACCAGCCGTCGCTCTCCAGCACCTCGGCGGTCTTCTCGGGCAGCTGGTGGTAGCCCTCCATGATGCCGGGGCCGCGCAGCAGGATCTCGCCGTCGTCCGCGATGCGCACCTCGGTGCCGGGCAGCGGCTTGCCGACCGTGCCGGTGCGGTAGGCCTCACCGGGGTTGACGAAGGACGCGGCGGAGGACTCGGTGAGGCCGTACCCCTCCAGGATGTGGATGCCGGCGCCGGCGAAGAAGAAGCCGATCTCCGGGGCGAGGGCGGCCGATCCGGAGACGCAGGCGCGCAGACGGCCGCCGAAGGCCTCGCGGATCTTGGCGTAGACGAGCTTGTCGGCGACGGCGTGCTTGGCCCGCAGACCGGCCGGAGCGCTCGCGGTGCCGGTGTGCTTGAAGTTGTCCTGAGTGACCTTCGCGTACTCGCGGGCGACCCCGGCGGCCCACTGGAAGATCTTGTACTTGGCTCCGCCGCCGGCCCGGGCCTTGGCGGCCACGCCGTTGTAGACCTTCTCGAAGATGCGCGGGACGGCCGCCATGTAGGTCGGCTGCACGACCGGCAGGTTCTCGATGATCTTGTCGACGCGGCCGTCGACGGCCGTGACGTGACCGGCCTCGATCTGGCCGGAGGTGAGCACCTTGCCGAAGACGTGCGCGAGCGGCAGCCACAGGTACTGCACGTCGTCCGGGCTGACCAGGCCGGTCGCGGCGATCGCCTTCGCCATGTACGACCAGTTGTCGTGCGGGAGGCGCACCCCCTTGGGCCGGCCGGTCGTGCCGGAGGTGTAGATGAGAGTGGCGAGCTGGTCCTTGGTGAGCGCGCCCACCCGCTTCTTGACCAGCTCCGGGTCCGCCTCCAGGCGGGCCGCGCCCCGGCGCTCCAGGTCGTCGAGGGTCAGCACCCAGTCCTCGGTGGTGTCGGCGCCGGTCGCGTCGACCACCACGACGTGGGTCAGCACGGGCAGCTCGCCGCGCTTGTCCCTCGCCTTGGCGAGCTGGGCGGCGTCCTCCGCGATCAGGACCCTGCTCTCGGAGTCGGAGAGGATGTACGCCGACTCCTCGGCGTTGGTCTGCGGATAGACGGTGGTCGTCGCGGCGCCCGCGCACATGATGCCGAGGTCGGCGAGGATCCACTCCAGCCGGGTGGAGGAGGCGAGGGCCACGCGCTGCTCGGGCTGCACACCGAGTTCGATCAGTCCGGCCGCGATCGCGTAGACCCGCTCGGCGGCCTCGCCCCAGGTCAGCGACTTCCAGTCGTCCGGCCCCTCTCCCGAGGACGACGGCACCGGGTAGCGGTACGCCTCGGCGTCCGGCGTGGCCGCCACCCGCTCCAGGAAGAGTCCCGCCACGGAGGGCGGACGGTTCTCGATCAGTGTCTGTGTGTCGCTCACGACATCCTCCGTGGGCCCGCGTCGGTGCGGCTTGCTCAGGTGCGGCTGGATTTCACTCTCGGGCGGTGCTGGGCAGCGGCTCGGGCAGGTGCCCGATCACTTGTTTAACTCACGAGTAACTACGGGGCAGGCATCAGATTAAGGGGCGACCGGCCCCGGCGTAAGACTCCGCGCCCTGTCACTTCCTACAGATGCCCGCCCGTGACATGCGAAGGGACCCGCCGCACTTTCGCACGACGGGCCCCTCCACGACCGTTTTGCCCGGACTCGGCGTAAGCCGCCGCGGTGTGGCGCGGTTACTTCTTGCCCTTGCCCGATCCCGCGCTGTCGTCACTGGACAGCACCGCGATGAAGGCCTCCTGCGGAACCTCCACGGAACCCACCATCTTCATCCGCTTCTTGCCTTCCTTCTGCTTCTCCAGCAGCTTCCGCTTGCGGGAGATGTCACCGCCGTAGCACTTGGCGAGGACGTCCTTGCGGATGGCGCGGATGGTCTCGCGGGCGATCACCCGGGAGCCGATGGCGGCCTGGATGGGCACCTCGAAGGCCTGCCGCGGGATGAGCTCGCGCAGCTTGGCGACGAGCCGCACCCCGTACGCGTAGGCGGCGTCCTTGTGGGTGATCGCCGAGAAGGCGTCCACCTTGTCGCCGTGCAGCAGGATGTCGACCTTGACCAGGCTGGAGGTCTGCTCGCCGGTGGGCTCGTAGTCCAGCGAGGCGTAGCCCCGCGTCTTCGACTTGAGCTGGTCGAAGAAGTCGAAGACGATCTCGGCGAGGGGCAGGGTGTAGCGGATCTCCACCCGGTCCTCGGAGAGGTAGTCCATGCCGAGCAGGGTGCCGCGCCGGGTCTGGCACAGCTCCATGATCGAGCCGATGAACTCGGTCGGCGCCAGGATCGTGGCGCGCACGACCGGCTCGTACACCTCGTTGATCTTGCCTTCGGGGAACTCGCTCGGGTTGGTGACGGTGTGCTCGGTGCCGTCCTCCATGATCACGCGGTAGACCACGTTGGGCGCGGTGGCGATCAGGTCGAGCCCGAACTCGCGCTCCAGCCGCTCGCGGATCACGTCGAGGTGCAGCAGGCCGAGGAAGCCGACGCGGAAGCCGAAGCCGAGGGCCGCGGAGGTCTCGGGCTCGTAGACCAGGGCCGCGTCGTTGAGCTGGAGCTTGTCCAGCGCCTCGCGCAGCTCGGGGTAGTCCGAGCCGTCCAGCGGATACAGGCCGGAGAAGACCATCGGCCGCGGGTCCTTGTAACCGCCGAGCGCCTCCTCGGCACCCTTGTGCTGACTGGTGACGGTGTCACCGACCTTGGACTGGCGGACGTCCTTCACGCCGGTGATCAGGTAGCCCACCTCGCCGACGCCGAGACCGTCGGCGGCGAGCATCTCCGGCGAGTTCGTGCCGATCTCCAGCAGCTCGTGCGTGGCGCCGGTGGACATCATCCGGATCCGCTCGCGCTTGTTGAGCTGGCCGTCGATGACACGGACGTACGTCACGACACCGCGGTACGAGTCGTAGACGGAGTCGAAGATCATCGCGCGGGCCGGGGCGTCCTTGACGCCGACCGGGGCCGGGACCTCGGCGACGACCTTGTCCAGCAGCACGTCCACGCCGAGCCCGGTCTTCGCGGAGACCTTGAGCACGTCGGTGGGGTCGCAGCCGACCAGGTTGGCGAGTTCCTCGGCGAACTTCTCGGGCTGCGCGGCCGGCAGGTCGATCTTGTTCAGCACGGGGATGATCGTGAGGTCGTTCTCCATCGCCAGGTAGAGGTTGGCGAGGGTCTGGGCCTCGATGCCCTGGGCGGCGTCGACGAGGAGGATGGTGCCCTCGCACGCGGCCAGCGACCGCGAGACCTCGTAGGTGAAGTCGACGTGCCCCGGGGTGTCGATCATGTTGAGGATGTGCGTGTCGGTCTTGTCGTGGGTGGGAGCCCACGGCAGACGCACCGCCTGGGACTTGATCGTGATGCCGCGCTCGCGCTCGATGTCCATGCGGTCGAGGTACTGGGCGCGCATCTGCCGCTGCTCGACGACACCGGTCAGCTGGAGCATCCGGTCGGCGAGCGTGGACTTGCCGTGGTCGATGTGCGCGATGATGCAGAAGTTGCGGATCAGCGACGGGTCGGTACGGCTCGGCTCGGGCACATGGCTAGGGATCGCGGGCACGCAGGGTCCTGATTCTTGAGGCGTCCGCAGTGTCTGCGGTCTCGGGTCGGATCTATACGTAGCCTCCATCGTCCCACGGGTGGGGAGCCGGGGTGGGTCTGGGAGCGGGTCCGGCGGCGGTGGGGGACGGTGGCGGGAGACGGCCGCGGCCCGGTCCGGGGGCGGGCGGCGGGCGGGTTTGGGTCGTCCTGCCGGCCGCTGGTAGTGTGAGGGGCTGTGTCTCTTGCCCTCTCAGCGCGAGGCACTCCTTCAAGAAATCACCGGTACGGGCCCTTCGCGGCCTCGTGCCTGAACCTGCAAAGGCTCATTCGTGGCGAACATCAAGTCCCAGATCAAGCGGAACAAGACCAACGAGAAGGCCCGGCTGCGCAACAAGGCCGTCAAGTCCTCTCTGAAGACCGCGATCCGCAAGGCCCGTGAGGCCGCTGCCGCGGGTGACGTCGAGAAGGCCACCGAGTACCAGCGCGTCGCTTCGCGCCAGCTCGACAAGGCCGTCTCCAAGGGCGTCATCCACAAGAACCAGGCCGCCAACAAGAAGTCGGCGCTGGCGCAGAAGGTCGGCGCTCTCAAGGGCTGAACCCCTTATCTGGTCTGATCGCCGGAAGGACCCAGAGCGGGCCCTCTCTCATCCGCTCCCGTCCGGCACCCAGGGTCCATGCGCGGCCTGCGTTCGCCACGCGGGCATGGACCCCCGAGCTTGATCCCGAGGCCCCGGTGGCCGTCCTTCCCCAGGACGGAGACCGGGGCCTTCGGTCTGCTCCGGCTCGGGAGGGAGGGGACAGCCCCGGGGTACGGACGGCAGAGACCCGGGGTCACCGACGGGACAGACCGGGGATACGGAACTGGGGACCGCGCTCTACGACCGTCCCCGGGAACGCGCTGCCCGGGCGATGATCACCACGCACTTCTCCAGGGCGTACTCGGGGTCGTCCCCGCTGCCCTTGACTCCCGCGTCCGCCTCGGCCACCGCGCGCAGGGCCACGGAGACACCGTCCGGTGTCCAGCCGCGCATCTGCTGCCGGACCCGGTCGATCTTCCACGGCGGCATCCCCAGCTCGCGGGCGAGGTCGGCGGGGCGTCCGCCGCGGGCCGAGGACAGCTTGCCGATCGCCCGCACTCCCTGGGCCAGCGCGCTGGTGATCAGCACCGGCGCCACCCCGGTCGCGAGGGACCAGCGCAGCGCCTCCAGGGCCTCCGCCGCCCGTCCCTCGACCGCCCGGTCGGCGACCGTGAAGCTGGAGGCCTCGGCCCGCCCGGTGTAGTACCGCCCGACGACCGCCTCGTCGATCGTCCCCTCCATGTCGGCGGTCAGCTGGGAGACCGCCGAGGCCAGCTCCCGCAGGTCGCTGCCGATCGCGTCGACCAGCGCCTGGCACGCCTCGGGGGTGGCCGACCGCCCGGCGGTGCGGAACTCCGCCCGCACGAAGGCCAGCCGGTCCGCCGGCTTCGTCATCTTGGCGCACGCCACCTCACGCGCGCCCGCCTTGCGTGCGGCGTCCAGCAGACCCTTGCCCTTGGCTCCGCCCGCGTGCAACAGGACGAGGGTGATCTCCTCGGCCGGTGCGCCCAGGTAGGCCTTGACGTCCTTGACCGTGTCGGCGGACAGGTCCTGCGCGTTGCGTACGGCCACGACCTTGCGCTCGGCGAAGAGCGAGGGGCTGGTCAGCTCGGCGAGTGTGCCGGGCTGCAGCTGGTCGGGCGTCAGGTCGCGTACGTCCGTGTCGGCGTCGGCGGCCTTCGCGGCGGCCACCACCTCCTGCAGGGCACGGTCGAGCAGCAGGTCCTCCTGGCCCACGGCAAGGGTCACCGGGGCGAGAGGGTCGTCGTTCGCAGTCTTCCTGGCCATCGCGACAAGCATCGCACGCACCACTGACAACGGTCCCCGGGCGGCACCCCTCCCGGGTCCGGGGTCAGGGCCGGGTCAGGGCTCCTCGCGCCAGCCCTCCCACTCCCCCGCGAACTCGTCGAGCACCGCGGGGTCCAGCAGCTCCCTCTCGTCGCGCAGGACCACGAGCCACTGGGCGTCCTCTGCGTCGTCCTCGCCGGCCAGGGCGTCCCGGACCAGCTGGGGTTCCTCGTCGAGCCCGAAACGCTCCCCCAGCGCCTGGGCCGCCTCCTCCGCGGCGTCGCGGTCCGGCAGCACCAGCACATGTCTCACATCGCTCACGGGAGCCATTGTCCGGCACCCCGCTCCACGCCGACCGCCCGGTCAGCCCTGGGCACGATCTGCACGTCGAGGTCGATCCGGATGCTGGGCCCGACCACGGCGATGCCGCGCGCCAGCATCGTCTGCCAGCTCACCGTGAAGTCGTCGCGGTGCAGCTCGGTCGTGGCACGGCAGGCCGCCCGCACCTCGCCCTCCATCCCGTTGCCGAGACCCAGGTACTCCGAGTCCAGCGTGACCGTGCGCGTCACGCCGTGCAGCGACAGCGCCCCCGTGACGGCCCACCGGTTGCCGCCCCGGTGCGTGAAGCGGTCGCCGTAGAACTCCAGGGTCGGGAAGCGCTGCACATCGAGGAAGTCCGCCGACCTCAGATGGTCGTCGCGCATCTTCACGTTGGTGTCGATGGACGCCGCGCCGATCACCACGTGCATCGCCGACTGCGCCATGTCGTCCGCGATCCGCACCACGCCCGCGAAGGAGTTGAAGCGGCCGTGGATCCGGGCCAGCCCGATGTGCCGGGCCGTGAAGGCTATCGAGGAGTGCGCCGGCTCGATCTCCCAGTCGCCCGGCGCGGGCAGCTCCGGCGGCTGGGCCACCTGCAGGGTCACGTCGCCGAGTGTGGCCAGCGTGTCCTCGGTGACCGTCGCGGACGCCCGGTACGGCGTGTAGCCCTCGGCGGACACCGCGAGCCGGTACTCCCCCGCCGGCACCGTCGCCACGAACGACCCGAAGGGGTCCGTGCCGCCACCGACCACCTTGCGCCCCATGGTGTCGCTCACCGTGAACTCCGCGTGCGGCACCGGTTCGTCGACGGGGTCGAGCACCCGGCAGCTCAGCACTCCCGCGCTCGGCGGGATCCGCACCGCCGCCAGGGGACCCGTCCGTTCCATCCGCTTCGTTCGGCTCTCCAGCCAGCGGCCGATCATCTGCGACACCTCTGCGCGACGTGCGAAAATTCGTTGACGAAGCAACATTCGATCACTGACGGGGCTTTCGCGGCAACACGGACCCACATCATGGGAAACCGGCGTATGTGCAGGCAGTAGGCACGAGTACGCCTGACTACACACGAGTGGACCCTGTGTGGGCCGTGTGTACCCCGTGGGTCGAATTGGGCGGTTGGGACGCGGTTCCGCGGGGGGCGTGATGACCGCTGCTCACGGTCGGCGCGCGGTGGGCACCCGGTGCAGTTCGATACCGAACCGGTCCCGGTACGCGGCGAGCACCTCCTCGTCCGTCGTCAGCCCGGTCTCCTCCCGGCTCCCGTCGACGGTCGTCGACACGAACCTGCGGCCACTGATCGTGATCCTCCCTCCGTCCTCCGTGAGCATCGAGCAGACCGGCGCCTGGAGGAAGTGCGACTGCGGCGAAGTGCTGTGCCACCACGCACCGGACACGAAGTCGCCGAGCACCCGCGGGCGCAACTCCAGGCGGTACACGGGCTTCCCGTCCTGCGACACGTCCAGGTCGGCCGCCCGGGCCGAGTCGTGGCCGCCGCGCACCCCCGCGGCGTCCGGCCCCGCCTCGGCCACCCGGAACGTGCCGCCGGGGTCCTCCTGCTCGCCCCGCTCCGCGAAGGCCAGCGGGGCGTGGCTGTGCGCCCCGAACCCGACGTCGGCCAGCCAGTCGCCGGCGTCCACCGACCGCACCAGCAGCGCCAGGTGGTCGTAGGGGACGCCGAGCCGGCCACCGTCCCCGTACACCCTCGCCGCGAGCAGGGTGACCTCGTACCCGAGCGCCGTCAGCAGCGCGCCGAAGAGGCCGTTGAGTTCGTAGCAGAACCCGCCCCGGCGCGCGCCCACCACCTTGTCCAGGAGCCGCTTCTCCTCCAGCACGATCTCCTCACCGAGGTGCACGGAGAGGTTCTCGAAGGGCACCGTCCGCAGATGGCGCGCCTGCAGCTCACGCAGGGCGTCGGCGGTGGGCCACGCCGGGTACTCGACTCCGAGTCGGCGGAGGTAGGCATCGACCTGTGCTGAATCCATGCCCTCAGTCTCCCGCCACCCGCAGGGCCTCGCCGGTGCCGGTGACCGCCAGCGCCCCGTCCCGGTCCGTGCGCAGCACCATCGTGCCCCGGGCGCGCAGCGCCGCGACGGTGGCGGGGGCCGGGTGCCCGTAGGTGTTGCCCGCGCCGCAGCTGATGAGCGCCAGCCGTGGGGCGACCTTTCTCATGAGGCCGGGATCCTGGTGGGCCGAGCCGTGGTGGGCCACCTTGAGCACGTCGACGCCTGCCAGCGCCGCTGCCACCGGTGAGTTCGCCAGCTCCTGCTGGGCCGGCGGCTCCAGGTCGCCGAGCAGCAGCAGACGCAGCCCCGCCGTCCGCACCAGGAGGGTGACACTGGCGTCGTTGGGCTCCACCGCGCTCGTCGCGGCACCCGGCCCGGCGCTCGGCGAGGGGGGCGGTGGCGGCCACACCACCCGCCAGGACAGCGGGCCCGCCCTTCGCTGCTGCCCGGCGGCGGCGTGCCGCATCGGGATCCGTCGTGCCGCCGCCTGTCTGCGGACGGACTCGGCCTGCTCCGCGGGCTCCTCGAGCGCGGTGGTCTCGATGGCGCCCACGGCACGCCCCCGCAACACCCCGGCCAGTCCCGCGACGTGGTCGGCGTGGAAGTGGGTCAGCACCACGAGCGGGACGCGGGTGATGCCGAGCGAGCGCAGGCAATGGTCGACCAGCGCCGGGTCCGGTCCGGCGTCCACGACCACGCCCGTGCCCTCGCCCGCCGCGAGCACCATGGCGTCGCCCTGCCCCACGTCGCACATCACCATCCGCCAGTCCGGCGGAGGCCACCCCGTGATCACCCGGGCCAGCGGGGGCGGCCTGACCACCACCAGCATCAAGAGCGCCGCGCAGACACCGCACCACCAGGGGTGCCTGAGCAGTCGCCGGCCGACCAGGAGCCCGCCCACCGTGACGAGGGCGAGCAGCGCCGCCCCGGTCCAACTGCCCGGCCAGTCGATTCCCGCGCCGGGCAGCGCCGCCCCCGTGCGGGCGATCCCCGCGATCCACTCGGCGGGCCAGCTCCCGCACCAGGCCAGACCTCGGGCCACCGGCATCGCCACCGGGGCCGTCGCCAGCGCCGCGAAACCCAGCACCGTGGCCGGCGCGACCGCGAACTCCACGAGCAGGTTGCAGGGGACCGCCACCAGACTCACCCGCGCCGACAGCACGGCGACGACCGGCGCGCACAGGGCCTGTGCCGCACCCGCGGCGGCCAGCGCCTCGGCGAGCCGAGGGGGGACCCGACGCCGGCGCAGCGCCGCGCTCCACCGGGGGGCGACCGTGAGCAGCGCCCCGGTGGCCAGCACGGAGAGCAGGAATCCGTAGCTGCGGGCGAGCCACGGGTCGTACAGCACCAGCAGCAGCACGGCCGTCGCCAGCGCGGGGAGCAGCGACCTGCGGCGCCCGGTGGCCAGCGCGAGCAGGGCGACGGCCCCGCAGGCCGCGGCCCGCAGCACGCTCGGGTCGGGCCGGCAGACGACCACGAAGCCGAGTGCGAGGACCCCGCCGAGCAGCGCGGTGGTCCGCAGGGAGATGCCGAGCCGGGGCGCCAGGCCTCGGCGCTCGCTGCGCTGGGCCAGTCCGGGCGGGCCGAGCAGCAGGGCGAGCACGATCGTGAAGTTGGCCCCCGACACCGCGAGTGTGTGCGCGAGGTCGGTCTCCTTGAACGCCTCCTCCAGCTCCGGCGTGATACGCGCGGTGTCCCCGACGACCAGGCCGGGCAGCAGGGCCCGGGCGTCCTCCGGCAGACCGTCGGTGGCCTCCCGCAGTCCCTCCCGCAGCCGTCCGGCCAGCCGCTGCGCTCCCGACGGCTCGGCCACGACCTCCGGGGCCTCCCGTCCACCCCGTACCCGCAGCACGGCTGCGATGCGGTCGTCGGCCGCCCTCGGGGGCGCAGCCCGGGCGGTGACGCGCAGCCGCGTGGTGGGCAGCAGCCCCAGCCAGTGTGCGGCGCCGGGCCCGGCACGGGAGGCAGGCGAATCATCCGGGACACCCGGGAGGGGGCGGCTCGAAGTCCCTCCGGGTGTCTCCGGCTCTCCGGACGCCGCAGGTGCTCCGGGTGCGTCCGGCCTACCGGACACCGCAGGTGCTCCAGGTGCGTCCGGCCTCCCGGGCACCGCAGGTGCTCCGGGTTCACCCGCTGCCTCCCCCACGTCGACGAGTACCAGCACCGGTGTCCGGGTCACGACCTCCGCTCCGCCCGCCTCCGTCAGCCGGCGTACCTCGCCCTCGATCAGCACGGTGGGCGGCACGGCCCGGTTTCCCCGGACACGGGGCCGGGTGAGGCGGGGATCCGCGGTGACCTCCACCTCGGCGGTGACGGTGGCGTACTGCCGTGCCAGCGCCGGTACCGGCCCCCGGCGCAGGTCCGCGCCGTGCAGTGCGGCCGAGGCGGCGGCCGCGGTGACGCACAGGAGCAGGGCGGCGAGCGACGCGTACGGCCGCCCGCGCGCCGGGCGGTGCCTGCGCGACCTCAGCAGCAGTACGCCGGCTGGGAGAAGGGCACCGGTCACGACCGCGACGGCCCACCCGGGCGGCGCGTCGAGCATCACCGCCGCCGTCGCCCAGGCCCCCAGCGCGGGCGGCACCAGCCGCAGGTCCGTGGGCCCTTCCTGGCGGGGGTGGGCGGCACCGAGCCGATGCCCGGAAGCGGCGTGCACGGCCGCGCGCGGCGGTGCCGTCCGTTCGCCGGGCACCTCGGCGCTGCCGGGGGTCGTCGCCTCCGTCCTCATGGCCGCACGAGGTTTCGCAGGTCGGCGAATCGACGCTCACCGATGCCGTTGACCTCGCGCAGTTCGTCCACCGAGCGGAAACCGCCGTGCCGGGTGCGGTAGTCGATGATGTGTTGGGCCAGCACGGGGCCGACACCGGGCAGGGTGTCGAGCTGGTCGGCGGTCGCCGTGTTGAGGGAGACCGGTGCGACGGGGCCCGCTCCCGCGAGCCCACCCGCCACGGCCGACCCGCCCGCCCCGCCTGATCCACCCGGGACCGTCCCACCCGGGACCGTCCCGGTGCCGGGCACGGGAGCGCCGACGACCACCTGCTCGCCGTCCACGAGGAAGCGGGCCCGGTTCAGCCCGTCGGTCCCGGCGCCGGGCCGGACCCCTCCGGCGGCACGGAGGGCGTCCGCCACCCGTGAGCCGGCCGGCAGGCGGTGGACCCCGGGCTTGCGGACCTTCCCCCCGACGTCCACCACGATCTCGGCGCCGGCGGTGGCCCCGGCCACGGCGGAGCCCCGGTGCGTACCGGCCGTGGAGCCGTCCCCGCCCGCCTCGCCCTCGGCCGTCCCGCTCCCCGCCGCCCCGCCCCCCGGCGAAGCTCCGTACACCGCGGCCTCGCGCACGGTCTCGGGCGCCGGGACCGGCTGGGTGCGTCCCGTCCAGAAGTGCTGCACGGCGACGACCGACGCGATGACGAGCAGCACCGTGAGCGCGGCCACGCTGCGCCGCTCCAGCGCGCACCGGGTCTGCAACCACACCGGCATGCGCTCCCGCAGTGCCTGCCCCGCCCGGCCCCGCCAGGTCTCCGCAGGGGTGTCGGCGGCGCACCGTGCCGCCTCCTCCTCGCTCCCGGCGGCTTCCCTCCGCGCCCCTTCGCTGCCTGCGTCCACCCGCGGGTGTCCGAGATCACGGCTCCGGGGCGACGGTGGTCCCTTCCCCGACTCGCCCCGCCGCACGGGGCGTTCGGCGAAGAGTGCCTCGGCGCGCAGGCGCACCTCCTGCGCCTGCGCGTCCCGGCGCATCTGTCCTCCCCGGCCGCCGGAGCGGGACCCGGACCCGGAACGGGTGTGGAAGGCGGAGCCGGACGGACGGCGGTCGCGCAGGCGGCCGGAGGGGCGGCGGTCGCGCTGCCGGCCGTCGGATGCGGGGCCACGGCCCGGGCCACTGGCCGCGGTCGCCGTGCGTGAGCGTGATGATCGGAGAGCCATGCGACGAGGATCGGGCACCTCGGCACCACGGCGTTGATCTTGGTCAGATCCCGGGGACGACCGCCGCGTTGTGGACAACTCCGCCACCCGCACGGGTGACGCGGCACCCGTTCAGCGCGACGAGACCACGACCCCCAGCAGCCCGGGGCCCGTGTGCGCCCCGATCACCGCGCCGACCTCGCTCACATGCAGGTCGGCCAGCCCCGGCACCCGCTTGCGCAGGCGGTCCGCCAGGGCCGAGGCCCGGTCGGGGGCGGCGAGATGGTGGACGGCGATGTCGACGGGCGCGGTACCCGCCCGGTCGGCGACGATCTCCTCCAGCCGGGCGATGGCCCTGGACGCCGTCCGTACCTTCTCCAGAGGTTCGATGCGGCCCTCGGCCAGCTGCAACAGCGGTTTCACCGCGAGCGCGGAGCCGAACAGGGCCTGGGCCGCACCGATCCGGCCGCCGCGGCGCAGGTAGTCGAGGGTGTCGACGTAGAAGTAGGCGGAGGTGGCCGCGGCCCGCTTCTCCGCGGCCGTGACCGCCTCGTCCACCGTGCCGCCCGCCTCCGCGGCCTCGGCCGCGGCCAGCGCGCAGAATCCGAGGGCCATCGCGATCATCCCGGTGTCCACGACCCGCACCGGGACCGCCGCCTCGCGCGCGGCGACGACGGCCGCGTCGTGCGTACCGGAGAGTTCGGCGGAGAGATGGAGGGAGACGATGCCGTCGACGCCGGACCCGGCGATCCGTCGGTAGGTCTCGGCGAAGAGTTCGGGGCTGGGGCGGGAGGTGGTGACCGGGCGCCGCTTCTGCAGGGCCTGGGCCAGCGAGCGGGTCGAGATCTCGGTGCCCTCTTCCAGCGCCCGGTCGCCCAGGACGACGGTCAGGGGTACCGCGGTGATGCCGTGCCGCTCCATCGTCCGGGCCGGGAGGTAGGCCGTGGAATCCGTGACGATCGCGACATGGCGGGACATGAGCTGGAGGTTACCTGGCGTAGCGCCCGTACGGCAGCCCGGCCCGTCGGCCGGGCATCCACACGGCTGTGATCAGGTCGTGTTCTCCGGACGGGCCTTCTTCTGCCAGGGGTACACGGGGCTCGGGCCGGGCGGGTCGATGGCGGGCCGCGCGGGTTCCTCCGCCGGCTCCGACTGCGGGGTCCGCGGCCAACTCTGCCGGGCGCCGGGGGCGTCGGCGGCCGGGGCCTCGGGCCAGGGCGGCGGCGCGGCGGCGGGCTCCGTCTCCGTCCAGTGCCGCAGGGCTCCGGCCTCGACGTCGATCTGCGCGCTCAGTGAGTCCAGGTCGTCGTCCGCGAAACGGCGGGCCCGGTCACGGGCCGCCCAGCGCAGGGACTCCGCCGAGCGCGCGATGCGCTCGGTGCGCTCGCGCAGCGTGGGAAGGCGCTCGGCGAGCGTGGCCCGGTCCGGATCGGACTCCAGCCGCCTGAGCTCGCCGTCCAGTTCGAACCCGTGCGCGCTGAGCCGGTCGAAGAGGGCGAGGGACTCCTTGAGGGACTCGTCCTCGGCCACGCCCGCGTGCAGCGCGTCCTGGGTGGCCCGCATCGATGTGCGCAGTGTCAGCCGCAGCTGCGCCAGCTCGCCCGCCGGGCCCGTCTGGACGAGGGACTTGGCCCGCAGCGTGTGGTCCTCGACCGTCCGTCGGGCCTGGGTGATGCCCCGGTCCACGCTGCGCTTGGCCGCGCCGACGGCCTTCACCGTGGCGTAGGCGCCCAGCACGAGGGCGAGCACGAAAAGCAGGGCGAATACCGTGATCACTGCTTCCACGAAGCTCCTCCTCCGAGCGTCCGACCCGCGCACCGGCAGGCCGCGGCATTCTCCGCGCCGCTCTTCCACGGTAAACGCAGCGGGCAGGCCCAGGGTTCCGACGGAACCCCGAACCTGCCCGCACACGACCCTGAACCGGCCCGCCCCGCCCCCTAGGGGACGTCCGTGCCCTCACAGGCAACCGTGCCCTCGTGGACGACCGTGCCCTCGTGGACGACCGTGCTCTGGGGGCCGTCCATTGCCCCGGACGCCCCCTCCCACCTATGCGGGAACGATGTTCACCAACTTCGGCGCCCGCACGATCACCTTGCGGATCCCGGCCCCGCCCAGCGCGGCCACGACCTTGTCGTCGGCCAGCGCGGCCTTCTCCAGGTCCTCCTCGGAGATCGACGGAGCGACCTCCAGCCGGGCCTTGACCTTGCCCTTGATCTGCACGACGCAGGTCACGGTCTCGTCGACGACGTAGGCCGGGTCGGCGACCGGGAAGTCCTGGTGGACGACCGAGTCGGAGTGCCCCAGCCTGCGCCACAGCTCCTCGGCGACGTGCGGGGCCAGCGGCGCGACCAGCAGCACCAGGCGCTCGGCGACCGTGCGCGGGACCGGGCCGCCCACCTTCGTCAGGTGGTTGTTCAGCTCGGTGATCTTGGCGATGGCGGTGTTGAAGCGCATGCCCTCCAGGTCCTGCCGTACGCCGTCGACGGCCTTGTGCAGGGCACGCAGGGTGTCCGTGTCGACGTCGGTCTCGGCGACGTCCGCGACCGTCACCTCGCCGGTGTCCTCGTCGACGACGTTGCGCCACAGCCGCTGCAGCAGCCGGAACTGGCCCACCACCGCGCGCGTGTCCCACGGACGGGAGACGTCCAGCGGACCCATCGCCATCTCGTACAGGCGCAGGGTGTCGGCGCCGTACTCGGCGCAGATCTCGTCCGGGGTGACCGCGTTCTTCAGGGACTTGCCCATCTTGCCCAGCAGCCTGGAGACCCGCTCGCCCTGGTAGTAGTAGGAGCCGTCGCGCTCCTCCACCTCGGCGGCCGGCACCGCGATGCCGCGGCTGTCCCGGTAGACGTAGGCCTGGATCATGCCCTGGTTGAACAGCTTGTGGAACGGCTCGGCCGAGGAGACGTGCCCCAGGTCGAACAGGACCTTGGACCAGAAGCGCGCGTACAGCAGGTGCAGCACGGCGTGTTCGGCACCGCCGACGTACAGGTCGACACCGCCGTGCGGCAGGCCCTCACGGGGGCCCATCCAGTACTTCTCGATCTCCGGGTCGACCAGCTTCTCGCTGTTGTGCGGGTCCAGGTACCGCATCTCGTACCAGCAGGAGCCGGCCCAGTTGGGCATGGTGTTGGTCTCGCGCCGGTACTTCCGCGGCCCGCGGCCGTCGCCCAGGTCCAGGGTGACGTGGACCCAGTCGTCGTTGCGCGACAGCGGCGTCTCGGGCCGGGTGTCGGCGTCGTCCGGGTCGAAGGTCCGCGGGGAGTAGTCCTCCACCTCGGGCAGCTCCAGCGGCAGCATCGACTCGGGCAGGGCGTGCGCGATGCCGTCCTCGTCGTAGACGATCGGGAAGGGCTCGCCCCAGTAGCGCTGGCGGCTGAACAGCCAGTCGCGCAGGCGGAAGTTGACGGTGCCCTCGCCGGCGCCGGACCGCTCCAGCCACTCGGTGACGCGCTCCTTGGCCTCGACCACGCCCAGGCCGTCCAGGGAGACGTCCGCACCGCAGGAGTTCACGATCTTCGCGTCGTAGGAGGCGAAGGCCTCGTCCCACGTCGCGGTGTCCGTACCGCGGCCGTCGGTCGGTTCGACGACGCAGCGGATGGGCAGCTCGAAGGCGCGCGCGAACTCGAAGTCGCGGGTGTCGTGCGCCGGGACGGCCATGATCGCGCCGGTTCCGTACCCCATCAGCACGTAGTCGGCGATGAAGACCGGCACCTGCTCGCCGTTGACCGGGTTGGTCGCGTACGCGCCGATGAAGACGCCGGTCTTGTCCTTGGCCTCGGCCTGCCGCTCCACGTCGGACTTCGAGGCGGCCTGCGCGCGGTACGCCGCGACGGCCTCGGTCGGGGTCGCGTGACCGCCGGTCCACACGTCGTGCGTGCCCTCGGGCCAGGCGGCCGGGGTGAACTTCTCGACCAGCGGGTGCTCGGGCGCCAGCACCATGTAGGTGGCGCCGAACAGGGTGTCCGGGCGCGTGGTGAAGACGGTGATGCGCTCCCCGTCGACGGGGAAGTCGACGCGGGCGCCCTCGGAGCGGCCGATCCAGTTGCGCTGCTGCAACTTGATGGCCTCGGGCCAGTCCAGCTCGTCCAGGTCGTCCAGCAGCCGGTCGGCGTAGGCGGTGATGCGCATGTTCCACTGGCGCAGCTTGGACTTGAAGACGGGGAAGTTGCCGCGCTCGGAGCGACCGTCGGCGGTGACCTCCTCGTTGGCCAGCACGGTGCCCAGGCCCGGGCACCAGTTGACCGGCGCGTCGGAGGCGTAGGCCAGGCGGAACCCGCCCAGCACGTCGGCGCGCTCGGCCTCGGTCAGCTCGCCCCACGCCCGGCCGGAGTGGCCCGGGACCGCGCGCTCACCGGACTCGAATCGGGCGACCAGCTCGGCGATCGGCCGGGCCCTGCGCGCCTCCTCGTCGTACCAGGAGTTGAAGATCTGCAGGAAGATCCACTGGGTCCACTTGTAGTACTCCGGGTCGATCGTGGCGAACGACCGCCGCTTGTCGTGGCCCAGACCCAGCCGGCGCAGCTGGCTCTGCATGTTCTTCATGTTGGCCTCGGTCGACACGCGCGGGTGCGTGCCGGTCTGCACGGCGTACTGCTCGGCGGGCAGGCCGAAGGCGTCGAAGCCCAGGGTGTGCAGGACGTTGTGGCCGGTCATCCGCTGGAAGCGGGCGAAGACGTCGGTGGCGATGTAGCCCAGGGGGTGACCGACGTGCAGGCCCGCGCCGGAGGGGTACGGGAACATGTCCATGATGAACTTCTTGGGCTTGGCGACCAGCTCCGGGTCGCCCGCCAGATCGCCCTCGGGGTTCGGTGCGGCGTACGTCCCCTCGGCGTCCCAGAAGTCCTGCCAGCGTGCCTCGATGTCGGCGGCCATGGCGGCCGTGTAGCGGTGCGGCGCGGCGTCCGCCGACACGGGGGCGGTCGCCGCAGGGTTCGTCTCGCTCATGATCCTCAAAGCTCCATCGATCGTCTCTGCCAGCGGCTGCGACCTTCATGACCTACGGCGACGAAGGCCGGGAAATGAAAAATCCCCTCGCACAGGAGGGGACGCCGCGCCGATTCCGGCCGCCGGACTGGGGCCGGGGTCGGAACTGATCAGCGCGGCTCGCTAAGCAGAAGGCGTACGGCACGCATGGCGTCAGGGTACCGCAGTCGCCGCACGGGCCGCGACGGCCCTGTGGACGCCCCGCGCACGCCCGGCGAACCTGAACCTAGGTCAAAGGTTACTTCGCGTAACGACCACTAACGGGACATCACAACGACCGCATTGTCATTTGATAACAACGCAATAACTCAAACCTCGTACTCGCGGGTATGGCGCCACTTAGAGTGCGGCAGCGGGACCGCTTTCCCGAACCGCTCCGGAGTCGCCCCCATGAACCCTCCCCCGTTCCACCCCAGCAGTGACAGCTCACCCCCTCCCCTCACGTCCCTGACGTGGGGAGGCCGGTCGTGGTGACGAACGACAGCACGATGGACGACACCTTCGCCCAGTTCCTCGACTTCGGCGCCGGTGTCCTCTCCCTCGTCTTCCTCAGCTGTTCCGTGATCTGGGGACTCGTCGCCCAGGACCGGGTCGTCCTCGACACCCGCCAGCGCATCCTGGCGCAGGCGGTGCACCGGACCACCGCGGTCGCCTCGGTCGTGTTCCTGCTGGTGCACATCGGGGTCAAGCTGACCCTGGCCCACACCACCTGGGTCGCCGCGGTGATCCCCTTCGGGCTGCTGGCCACGGAGGACGAGGCCTTCGGGGGAAGGTCCGTCCTCATCGGCTTCGGCACCCTCGCCAGCATGCTCATGATCTTCGTGGGCGTGACCGGCGCCCTGCGCAACCGCTTCGCGTCTCCGGCCCCCGTGGCCTCCCGCTGGCGCGCCATGCACATGCTGGCCTACCCGGCGTGGTGCCTGGCCCTGCTGCACGGGCTCTACGCGGGTCGCGCGGCGAAGCCGGTCTTCACGGTGCTGTACGGCCTGTCCGTGCTCGGCGTCATGGCGGCGCTGGCCCTGCGCGCGGCGCCCAGCCCGGTCAAGCGCCAGGTCGCCGACCGGATCGCCGGCTTCCTCGGGACCGCCGAACGCAGGCGCCAGGAGGAGCTGGAGGAGAGCCGGGCCCGCACGGCCGACACCTCCGCACGGCCGGGGTACGCGGGCCCGGCGTCCTCCGGGCCCCGGTCCACGCCGCTGTACGCGTCCGCGGAGCGGCTCACGTCCCCGGAGCCCGCAGGCGGCTTCGCGGCGGCCTACCACGCCGTGTCCAGCCCCGGCGGCACCCGACGGCAGCCGCTGCCGGCCGACGCGGTCACGCCCGACCTGCTGCCGCCGGACATGCGTCCCACCGAGACGATGCCGGTCGCGGACGGCGGCGGCAGCACCTCGGGAAGCTGGCCGATACCGTCGCCCCCGCCGGTCGGCGAGGCGCCCCCCTCGGCCTACGACCCGCTCAACGACACGGGACACACCATCCCGGTCTACGGCAATCCGGACGCGTCCGGCTACGGCTCGAGTGACGTGTACGACACCGCTGAGACGAACGCCGTCTATGACACGTACTACCCGGACGACACCTACAACAGCGGTCCCGCCACTGAACCGACCCCCGGCGTGCCCTCCGGCCCCACGGCCTTCGGCACGCCGTACGACCCGTCCTACGATTTCGACGCACCGGGTTCGGGCGAACCTTGGAACACGCCTTCCGGAGGCTTGAAGTGAACGAGGCCCTGCCCGACGTCCCCGAAGTCCGCGTCGTCGGCCTTCCCCAGCTCACGTCGGGCTTCGACCTTGTCGAGCGCCTGGACCTGCCGATGCACCTCAAGGTGCACGGGCCGCTCGAACCGCTGGGCGGCGAACAGCTCGCCCAGCTGTCCGAACGCATCAACCTGCTGGGCCGCGGCGGCGCGGGCTTCCCCTTCCACAAGAAGCTGCGCTCGGTCGCCGAGGCGGCGATCAAGCGCGGCGTGCGGCCGGTCGTGGTCGTCAACGGCAGCGAGGACGAGCCCGCCTGCCGCAAGGACACGGTGCTCATCAACCGCGCCCCGCACCTGATCCTGGACGGCGCGCTGCTGTGCGCCGAGGCCATGGGCGCGCGCACGCTGGTCATCGGGGTCACCCGGGAGTCCACCCAGCGTTCCATGGAGGCCGCCCTCGCCGAGCGCGGCCTGAACAACGGGCGCCGCTCCGCCCTCCGCGCGCGGGTCCAGCGCAACCCGGTCCGCATGGTCACCGGCGCGGCCGCCTCCCTGATCCGCTCCATCGACGGCGGCCCCGCGATGCCGCCCGGCCGCAAGGTCAGCGCCTCCAGGAGCGGGGTCGGCGGCGCCCCGACCCTGCTGTCCAACGCCGAGACCTTCGCCCAGCTGGCGATCGCCGCCCGCATCGGCCCGGAGCGCTACGGCAACACCGGCCTGTACGACGAGCCGGGCACCGTCATGCTCACCGTCTCCGGCGCGGTCGCCCGCCCGATGGTGATCGAGGTGCCGACGGGCGTGCCGTTGCGCTACGTCCTCCAGCTCGCCGGCGCCCCGCCGGTGCCGCAGGGCGTGCTGACCGGCGGCTACCACGGCAAGTGGATCGACGCGGCGACCGTCGACGAGGCGATCGTCTCCCGCAACTCCCTGCAACAGGCGGGCGGCTCGCTCGGCGCGGGCGCGATCCTGCCGATCGGTCAGGGCACCTGCCCGCTGGGCGAGTCGCTGCGCGTGGCGCAGTGGCTGGCGCAGGAGAGCGCGGGCCAGTGCGGCCCCTGCTACCTGGGTCTGCCGGCCGCCGCCCGCGGTCTGGAGGACATCCTGAACGGCGGTGGCCCGGCCGCGCTGGAGGCGGTCAAGCAGGTCGCGCGGAACGTGAAGCGGCGCGGCGCCTGCTCGCACCCGGACGGCTCGGCGATGTTCCTGGAGTCGACCCTCAAGGCCTTCACCGACGACCTCGCCGCCCATGTCCTCGGCAACGGCTGCGGACGGCCCGTGGAGGGCGTCCTGCCGCTCTTCGAGGGCGGGGCGACCCCTACGGGCGTCCCGGGCGGCGGTCCGGAGAACGGCCCCAGCCGTCAGAAGATCTACGTCGACTGGACGCTGTGCCGGGGCCACGGCCTGTGCGCGGACATCCTGCCGGAGGTCTTCCAGCTCGGCGCCGACGGCTTCCCGACGGTCGCGCAGGCCGAGGTGCCGCGCTTCGCGGAGGCCAAGGCGGTCCGCGCGGTGCGCCGCTGCCCGGCGCTCGCCCTGCGCATCGAGGAGGACACCCGGGGGCAGCTCCCCGCACCCTCGCGGACCAACCTGCCGGTCCTCTCCCCGGGCCGGGGTCGCCGGGCACTCGGCCGCTGAGGCCGGGCCACACGAACAAACCCCCCGGATCATGATCCGGGGGGTTTCCCTGTGGAGCTAAGGAGAATTGAACTCCTGACCTCCTGCATGCCATGCAGGCGCTCTACCAACTGAGCTATAGCCCCTTGCTTCTTCCTCCGCCCGGTCTCCCCGGCGGCGACGCCAACATTACACGGTCCACCGGGCCCAACACCAAATCGTTTCCGTTCTGTCCGATTTGGTGACGGATGCTCCGCACCGGGTGCGTGCGGCTAGGCCGTCACGAACGAGTAGAACCGCTTGAGTGTGCAGTGCTCCTCCAGGAGCCGGCCGTAGATCGGCTCGCCCTCGAGTTCGCGGTACGTCTCGATCGGGTCGCCTTTTATGATCAGCGCCCGCGCGCACTCCTCGCACCAGTACTGGTAGTCCGGATTCACCGGCTCCATGTCCCGCACGATCGGGGTGCCGCTGCCGCACCAGTCGCACTTCCGCCTGTGTGCACCCATCGATCAGCTCCAGCTGTGGCCGCAGGCCGTGCACACGTAAGAGATCCCGCCGTTGTCGCCGAGGACTTGGGCCACGTGTCCGGAACCGCAGGAAGGGCAGCTGAGACGGGTGATCGTGTTCCGTGTCACCGCTCCGCCGAGGAGATGACCGACCTCCTCGAGGATGCTCGCAGGCATCGCCACTCCCTCCCGTCGGGCCGCGGTCCCTTCCGGCCGTTTGATTCTGCCACGACCGGGCCAATACGGTCAGCGACGCCTCAGTACCGGTCCGGACACGGAGTCCCGGAGGGGTATACGCCTGCGGGACGCCTGGTGCTCAGCTGGGCTCGAAACGAAAAATCCCGCCCCCCGAGGGGGACGGGATTCGTCCGTGGGCTGTGGAGCTAAGGAGAATTGAACTCCTGACCTCCTGCATGCCATGCAGGCGCTCTACCAACTGAGCTATAGCCCCTTGCTGCCACCCGGCTCGGCCGTGTGGTCCTTCGCTCCGCTCGGCGGGGCGAACAAGAAGAACTTTAGCCTGCGACCTGCCGGAAAGTGAAATCCGGGTACCCGGACCTCGCCCGCGGCGGCTCAGTCGTCGTCGCCGAGCACCGGTTCCGGCAGCGTGCCGGCGTTGTGCTCCAGCAGGCGCCAGCCCCGGGCGCCCTCGCCGAGGACGGACCAGCAGCAGTTGGTCAGCCCGCCGAGGCTCTCCCAGCTGTGCGGTTCCAGGCCGAGCAGGCGGCCGATGGTGGTGCGGATCGTGCCGCCGTGGCTGACCACGACGAGGGTGCCGTCCTCGGTGAGCTTCTCCGCGTGGCGGAGCACCACGGGCGCGGCGCGGTCGGCGACCTCGGTCTCCAGCTCGCCACCGCCGCGGCGGACCGGCTCGCCGCGCTTCCACGCCGCGTACTGCTCGCCGTGCCGGGCGATGATCTCCTCGTGGGTCAGCCCCTGCCAGACGCCCGCGTAGGTCTCCCGCAGGCCCTCCTCCAGGGTCACGTCCAGGCCGGTGAGGGCGGCGAGTTCGGCCGCGGTGTGCGCGGCCCGCTTGAGGTCGGAGGCGATGATCGCGTCGGGGCGCAGGCCGACGAGCAGCCGGGCGGCACGGCGGGCCTGGGCGACGCCGGTCTCGGTGAGCTCGACGTCCGTGGTGCCCTGGAAGCGGCGCTCCACGTTCCACGAGGTCTGGCCGTGCCGCCACAGGATGATGCGCCGGCCCTTGCCGGGCCGGCCGGCGGTCACCTCTCCGGTGGCGCTCATCGCCAGTCCCCGTCGGTGTCGGTCGCCTCCTCGGCGGCCTTGTGCTCGGCGTGCTCCGCCGCCTTGCCGCGGGTCTCCTTGGCGTCGGCGGGCAGCTCCAGCTCGGGGCAGTCCTTCCAGAGCCGCTCCAGGGCGTAGAAGACGCGCTCCTCGCTGTGCTGGACGTGGACGACGATGTCGACGTAGTCGAGCAGGACCCAGCGGGCCTCGCGGTCGCCCTCGCGGCGCACCGGCTTGGCGCCGAGCTGCTTGTTGAGCCGCTCCTCGATCTCGTCGACGATCGACTTGACCTGGCGGTCGTTGGGGGCGGAGGCCAGGAGGAAGGCGTCCGTGATCGACAGCACATCGCTGACGTCGTAGGCGATGACGTCGTGGGCGAGCTTGTCGGCTGCCGCCTGGGCGGCGGCGTTGATGAGTTCGATGGAGCGGTCGGTCGCGGTCACTGCCTGGCTTTCGGGTCGGCGGTCGGTTGACCTCAAGGGTCTCACGACCGCCGACGGTGGCCGACGTGGCGACCGCGCCGCCCGCTAGGACGCCGGTTCGTAGTCCTGCCCGAGGACGACCGAGACCCTCGCGTTCGCGGAGACCTCGCCCTGGGTGACGGAGCCGGTGGGCAGGCCCAGGGTCTGGGCGACCTGGACGGCGTTCTCCTTGTCGGCGGCCTGCGCGTAGACCACCTTCGACGTGGCCTCGGTGCCGGAGGCGGTGCCGCCCTCCAGGAAGGTGAAGCCGCCGTTCAGGAGGACGACGCGGGCCTTGCCGGTGCGGTCCTCGACGCCGGTGGCGTTGCGGACGGAGACGCTGACGGCCGCGTCCTTGTCGGGGCTCTTGGCGGTGCCGCCGAGGACGTCCTTGACGATGCTGTCGCTCGCCTCGGCGCTGAGCCTGCCGTCGCCCCCCACGGGCAGCAGCGCGGTCTTGAAGTCGCCGCCCTTGGCCAGGTCGGAGAGCCCGGCGAGGAAGGCGCCGAGGTCCTGGTCGGTCAGCGGCGGGTCGAGGATCAGCCCGAGCGTCTGGATGGTGGTCGTCGCGGCCTGCGGGTCGGAGGAGAGCTTGCGCAGCACCCCCTGCATGACCTGGCCGAACCGCTGGAGCTGGGCGTCGGCCCGCTCGCCGGAGCCGCGGTGGGTGGCGTAGGCGACGGCCGCCTTGCCGCTGAGGGTCTGGTTCTCGCCCTGGTGGACGAGCGGGGCGGCGCCCTTGTCCTTGGCCGCCGGGTCGGGGACGTCGGTGTCGGTGTCGACCTCGATGTTGCCGACCAGGTCGACGAGGATCTGGAGGTACGGAGTGTCCAGGCGCCAGGTGCCGCCGATGTCGGTGCCGAGGGCCGAGTCGAGCGCGGTCCGGGTCGCGTCGGGACCGTCGTCGTCGACGGACTTGGCGAGCGTGGTGGTGGTGCCGTCGTCGCCGGTCAGGGCGAGCGCGTTGGGCACCAGGACGGCGGTGCCCTGCTTGGTCGTGGTGTTGTCGACGAGCAGCGCGGTGGAGGTGCCGCCGCCCTTGGTGTCGTGCAGGTGGACGGCGATCACGTCGCGCTTCTGGGCGCCGGCGGCCGTCGTACCGCCCGTCCGGTCCTCCGAGGAGGACGCGCCGGGCAGCTTCCCGGCGTACCAGAGGTAGCCGACGCCGCCGACCGCGACCAGCGCCAGGACGACGACCAGGGCGACGACCCGCGCGCGTGCGCGCCGCCGGGCCTCCTCACGGCGCTCGGTGCGGTTCTCCGTGAACTTCATCCAGTCGATGACGTCCTCGGAGTCGTCGGTGGGCTCCTCGACGAAGGCGAACTGCTCGGTCCGGTACTCCCGGTCGGGCCCGGCGGCCTCGGCGAGGGCGTCCCCCTCCGGTCCCTCGCGCGGGCCGGCCTGCTGCGGGATGTGGGCGGTCTGCTCGGCGACGCGGGGCTGCGGGCCGCTGGTGGCGGTGCGGCCGTACGGGTCGTGGGCGGGCTGCTCCTGCGGGCCGGTGGCGTAGCCGTCGTAGGCGCCGTGGCCGGGGACGGGGGGCTGCTGCCCGGTGTCCCAGCCGCCCTGGGTGCCGTAGGGGTCGTACGGCTGCTGGGCGGGCTGCTGGGCGTACGGGTCGTAGCCGTAGCCCTGCTGCCCGTACTGCCCCTGCTGGTGACCGTACTGACCGGCCTGCTGCTGCGCGTACGGGTCGTACGGCTGCTGTCCGCCGGGGCCGCCCTGGACCTGGTCCTGCGCCTGGGCCTGGCGGTACACCGGCCGGCCGTACTCGTCGTAGCCGACGAGTTCGTACTGGTCGCCGCCGTACCCCGCGTCGTATCCGTCGTTCACCGGTGCCCCTCTCGGCTCACTCGCCGCGGTACAGCTGGCGCTTGTCGATATAGCGCACCACGCCGTCCGGCACCAGGTACCAGACGGGATCGCCCTTGGCGACTCTCGCACGGCAGTCCGTGGAGGAGATGGCGAGGGCGGGGACCTCGACGAGCGAGACTCCGCCCTTGGGAAGCCCGGCGTCCGTGAGCGTGTGGCCGGGCCGGGTGACGCCGATGAAGTGTGCCAGGGAGAACAGCTCCTCGCTGTCGCGCCAGGTGAGGATCTGGGCGAGGGCGTCGGCGCCGGTGATGAAGAACAGGTCCGCGTCCGTGTTGAGGGCGGCCAGGTCGCGCAGGGTGTCCACGGTGTAGGTGGGGCCGCCGCGGTCGATGTCGATGCGGCTGACCGAGAACTGGGGGTTCTCGACGGTGGCGACGACGGTCATCAGGTAGCGGTCCTCGGCCGCGGAGACCGTGCGGTGGCTCTTCTGCCAGGGCTGCCCGGTGGGCACGAACACCACCTCGTCGAGGTGGAACTGCGCGGCGACCTCACTGGCCGCCACGAGGTGTCCGTGGTGGATCGGGTCGAAGGTGCCGCCCATGACGCCGAGGCGTCGCTTGCCCGACGGCGACGGGCCGTTGCCCGGGCCGGTGGCCCGTGCGGGCGCCGCGCGGTTCTGCGTGCCACGCGCCGGAGCGTGCGCCGTGTCGTGCGCCGGACCGGTAGGCATGTCCTGCTCTCCCATGCGTGCAGACCCTACCGGCCCGGCCTGAGGGCTCCTGCCGGGCCCACGGTCCCCGGACCCGCTGCCGTGCTCAGCGGTCGCGGTTGAACCGGGTGGTGATCCACAGCAGCAGCATCAGGATGACGAACGCGCCGATGCCGGTGACGTAAGGGCTGAGACTCTGGTGGTTGCCGCCGTGCTCCTCGCCGCCCTCGGAGGCGAGGGTGACGATCTGGGCAGCGGTGCTGTGGAAGCTCATCTTCGGCAGGACCTATCCGGTGTGGGCGGAATAAAGACGTCGGCTCATCGTATGCGGGCGTCTCACGGGCGATCACGCCGACTCCGCCGTTGGGGACCGGTCGGGGAGGTCCGGGGAACCTTCGGATCCCCTCAGTCGTCCTTCCGCTTGTACCCCCGCAGCAGGAACCACGCGGTCAGCACGCAGCCCACCACCATCACGATCAGCACCACCCGGAGCAGATTCCCCGGCCCTTGCTGTTCGGCCGCGGTCGCCGCCGTGGCGAGCCAGTCGGTGTGGGGGGTGTGCGCCATGACGTGGACTCCTTCGTTGCACTGCCCGTCCACGGTATCTCCGCCTAAGGTGGGCTCGGCTCCGGGGGCACAAAAGGTCGCACAAGGGTTCGTAAAGGGCCGGCCAGCAGCACGGGCCGCACACACGCACATGGGGGATGACATGTCCGACGGCCACCAGCACAACGGGCACGAGCACGTGCCGAGCAGGCAGCGCAGGCGCTTCCCCGGAATCTCCTCGCGCGCGTACGAGCACCCCGCCGACCGCAGCGCCCTGGTGGCGCTGCGCAAGCTGAGCGGCTTCGACACGGTCTTCAAGGCGCTCAGCGGGCTGCTGCCCGAGCGGAGCCTGAGGCTGCTGTTCCTGTCCGACTCGGTCCGGGTCTCGGAACGGCAGTTCGCCCATCTGAACGTCATGCTGCGCGACGCCTGCTACATCCTGGACCTGGAGAAGGTCCCCCCGATGTACGTCAACCAGGACCCGACGCCGAACGCGATGTGCATCGGTCTGGACGAGCCGGTCATCGTCGTCACCACGGGTCTCGTCGAGCTGCTGGACGAGGAGGAGATGCGGGCGGTCGTCGGGCACGAGGTCGGGCACGCGCTGTCCGGGCACTCGGTCTACCGGACCGTCCTGCTCTTCCTGACCTCCCTCGCGGTCCGCGTCGCCTGGATCCCGCTGGGAAACCTGGCGATCATGGCCATCGTGACCGGGCTGCGCGAGTGGTTCCGCAAGTCGGAGCTGTCCGCCGACCGCGCGGGCCTGCTGGTCGGTCAGGACCTGCAGGCCTCCATGCGGGGCCTGATGAAGATCGCGGGCGGCAACCACCTGCACGAGATGAACGTGGACGCGTTCCTGGAGCAGGCCGACGAGTACGAGGCCGGGGGCGACCTGCGCGACTCCGTGCTGAAGATCCTGAACGTGCTGCCCCGTTCCCACCCCTTCACCACGGTGCGGGCCGCCGAGCTGAAGAAGTGGGCCGAGTCCCGTGACCACCAGCGGATCATGGACGGCCACTACGCGCGGCGCGAGGAGGACAAGGACACCTCGGTCCGGGACTCCTTCCGCCAGTCGGCGTCCAGCTACGCCTCGGACGTGCGCGACTCCAAGGACCCCCTGATGAAGCTGGTGGGCGACATCGCCGGCGGTGCCGGTGACCTCGGGGACCGGGTGCGGCGCGGCTTCGGCGGCTTCACGGCCTCCCGGCCGAGGCCGCCCCAGGACGCCGACCGCCCGTCCGAGGGTCCGGAGGGGGCCGGCGGGGCGGACGGCCGCCCGGACGACCGCCCGCCCCGCGACGGCGCCTGAGAGGGCGGCTCACACCCCCTTCCGGCCCCTCAGACCTTCGGCTGCGCGCCGGCCGCGAGGGTGCCGCACAGGGCCGTGGCGTTGTCGGTGGTGTAGGGATCGGTGCCCGCCGGGGCGCTGGTCCTGACGCTCTGGCCGGCGAGCAGCGGCCGGAGGTGGTTCGCCGAGTCCTCGGCGCAGGACAGCGGGCCGGCCTGGACGTAGGAGGCGACGAGCTGCGTCTGGTGCAGGCGCAGGTCCTCCCGGTCGAAGCGGAACTGCAGCTCGCGCCGGACGGTGAACAGCGACGCCTCGGCCCGGTCGTCGCCGGCGGGCCGCAGGGGGTAGACCATCGTGTGGTCGGCGGTGACCTCCAGCGTGGACGCCTCCGTCTCCGCGATCCGCATGCTGCCCTTCACCCTGATCTCGGCGTCGGTGAGCCGGGCGCGCCCCGGGTCGAAGCGCACCAGCCAGCCGGTGGGCGCGTGCCGGCCGTCCGCGGCGGGCCGCTCGAAGCTCTCGTCGAACTGGTCGAGCTGGGCCGGGTCCAGCAGCACCCGCACGGAACGGACCTCCCCGCGAGCGAGCACGTCCGGGTCGAGCGCCGAGCGGACGATGTAGTTCTTGGCGGTGGTCAGAGCGTTGAGCACCTGGTCGTCCGAGAAGTGCGCGGTGCGCCGGGCGCCGGGCAGCGGGACGCCCTCGGCGGCGGACCGGAAGTGCGCGGCGGGGCTGTGCTCGTACAGGTGGACGGGGTCCCGCGCGCCCGGCACCGGTCCCTGGGGGGCGAGCGGGACGACGGTCATCCGCACCGGCTCGGTGGACCGCTGGTCGCCGGGGCTCTGGTAGGGGTGCCGTACGCCCATGTAGAGGGCGGTGCCGAAGGCCACGGCGATCAGCACGACGAGGATCAGCGCCTGCCGGGAGAGGCCGGCCCGGCGCAGCGGCGTACGGCGGCGCACGGCGGGCGTGTGGTCGGCGATGCGCTCCTGCGCGGAGAACTCCTGGAGGCGGGCAGCGCGGACGAACGACTCGTCGAAGACGACGGATCGGTACTCGTCCTCTCCGCCTCCGGGGGAGCCCTCGGGCGTCCCTCCGGGCGGGTCGCCAAGCCCTGCCATACCTTCAGGGTGGGTCGCCGGGACGCCCGGTAAACGCGTCGGCACGGGTCAAGACGGGACAGGTTCCCCGTCCCCCGGGCGGTGGGTCAGGGGCTGCGCGGAATGACCGAGACGGCCGGCTGCGAGTAGTCGGCGGAGGCCGAGGGCGTCGCGGTGCCGCCCTGCTCGGGGCCGGTGGAGGCGGGTGGGGGCACCTGCTGCGTGCCGCCCCCGGAGGACGCGCCCCGGTAGACGGCCGCGAAGGCCAGCGCGACCATGCCGACCCCCATCACCAGGGCGAGCATCCAGGCCACCGGCCGGTGCCAGCGGACCTGCTTCCCGGAGGCGGGAGGAGCGCCGTAGGGGCGGTCGAGGAGGTCCCGGTCGTCGTCCGGGTCGTCGAGGTCGGGGTCGTGGCCGAAATCGCCGTACCCGTCGTCGTAGCGTTCGGCTCTGCTGCGGCCGCGGCGGGCCGCCTCCGCCTCGGTGGCCTCGGCCCGGGCCTCGGCGGCGGCCAGGAGGCGTTCGACGGCGGTCGGCTCGTGCACCACGGCCGCCCGTACGAAGTCCTCGTCGAAGACCACGGAGGCGAACTCTTCGTCCGACACCCCGCGGTCGTGATCGTCGTCGGGCTCCCAGCCGTCAGGGAACGGCCTACCCCCCACGTCCTCCGGCACGGGACCAGAGTAGACCGGGGGGGTCGTTTTGGGCAGACCGCGGGGAAATTCATCCGGTGGGTGAGATGCCCCGATCGGGGCAAGGACGTCACCGACGGCGTGCGCCGGTCATCCGTGCCCCGGCGTGCGCCTCGGCGCGGCAGCCCCCGTCGCTGGGGCGGGGGCCCGCTCAGCGCCGTACGTGCCCGTCACCGGTGACGATGTACTTGGTGCTGGTCAGTTCCGGCAGCCCCATCGGCCCCCGCGCGTGCAGCTTCTGCGTGGAGATGCCGATCTCGGCCCCGAAGCCGAACTGGCCGCCGTCGGTGAAGCGGGTGGAGGTGTTCACCGCGACGGTGGTGGAATCGACCAGCTGGGTGAAGCGGCGGGCTGCCTGCTGGGAGGTCGTCACGATGGCCTCGGTGTGACCGGAGGTCCACAGCCGGATGTGCTCCACGGCCCGGTCGAGGGAGTCGACGACCGCCGCGGCGATGTCGTACGACAGGTACTCCGTCTCCCAGTCCTCCGGCGTGGCCTCCACGACGGTCGCCTTGGAGTCCTTGGCGTGGGCCAGCACGCGTTCGTCGGCGTGCACGGTGACGCCGGCCTCGGCGAGGGCGTCCAGCGCGCGGGGGAGGAAGTCGGCGGCGATGTCCTGGTGGACCAGGAGGGTCTCGGCCGCGTTGCAGACGCCGACGCGCTGCGCCTTGGAGTTGATCAGGATGTCGACGGCCATGTCGAGGTCGGCCTGGGCGTCGACGTAGACGTGACAGTTGCCGGTGCCGGTCTCGATGACCGGGACGGTGGACTCCTGGACGACCGTGTTGATCAGCGAGGCGCCGCCGCGCGGGATGAGCACGTCGACCAGGCCGCGGGCCCGCATCAGCTCGCGCACGCTGTCACGGCTCTCGCCGGGCACGAGCTGCACGGCGTCGGCGGGCAGTCCGGCTCCGCCCACGGCGTCGCGGAGCACCCTCACGAGGGCCGTGTTGGACCGGTAGGCCGAGGAGGAGCCGCGCAGCAGGACGGCGTTGCCGGACTTCAGGCACAGGGCGGCGGCGTCGACCGTCACGTTGGGCCGGCCCTCGTAGATGATGCCGACCACGCCGAGCGGCACCCGGACCTGGCGCAGGTCGATGCCGTTGGGGAGGGTGGAGCCGCGCACGACCTCGCCGACCGGGTCGGGCAGCGCGGCGACGTCGCGCACGTCGGAGGCGATGGCGCGGACCCGCTCCGGGGTCAGGGTCAGCCGGTCGATGAGGGCCTCGCTGGTCCCGGCGGCGCGGGCCTTGGCCACGTCCTGGGCGTTGGCCTCGACGATCTCGCTCGTACGGACCTCCAGCGCGTCCGCGACGGCGAGCAGCGCGTCGTCCTTGGCGGCCCGCGGCAGCGGCGCGAGGTCGGCCGCGGCGGCCTTGGCCCGGTAGGCGGCCCGGGTGACCGGGGACATCGAGTCGTACGGCGAGAGCGTGGTCATGGGGGAAGCGTAGTGCGCCGGGCAGGGGCGTTCACCGGCTGTCCCAAACCCCGAGACATGCCCCGGACGGCGTCAAAAGGGGTGCACCCCGACCGGGGTGGCCGGGGCGGGTCCGTACCCGGCGGCGATGCGCTGGTGGTAGGTGGCCCGGTCGATGACCTCCAGGCCGACGATCTCCCAGGGCGGCAGTCCCGCGGTCTGCCGGTGCTCGCCCCACAGGCGCAGGGCGACCGCGGCCGCGTCGTGCAGGTCGCGGGCCTCCTCCCAGTACCGGATCTCCGCGTGGTCGTCGGCGTACCGGCTGGTCAGCAGGAAGGGGTGGTCGTGGGCGAGCTGCTCCAGGGCGCGGCGCACCTCGGTGAGCGGGGCGCGGGCGCCGGAGACGCTGAGGGTGACGTGCCACAGGCGCGGGGTGTGCTCGGGCTCCTCGCCCCGGTGCCGGTCGCCGGCCGCGACGCTGGTCAGCGGGCGCTCCTCGCCGGCCGCGCGGGGTCCGCCGCGGCTCCCGCGGGCGCCGGTGCCGCCGCGGGAGGCCGTGTTCCCACCGCGGGAGCCGGTGCCACCGCGGTACCCCGTACCACCGCGGGACGCCGCCGTCCCAGGGCGCACTCCGCTCACGACGGCCTCCTTCACGCACACCGCTCGGCCCGGTAGTCGGCCGGGCTTGTCCCTGAGGAAAGTTGAGCAGGCCGGGCAGGATCGCGGGGCGGTTTTGCGGAACGTCCACCGTCGATTCGGGGACGTTTCGACCCATTACGGATGCAGGATCACCAGGTCGTCCCTGTGTACGACCTCACGTTCGTACGCCGGACCGAGTTCGCGCGCCAGTTCGCGGGTGGAGCGGCCGATCAGGCGGGGCATCTCCCTGGCGTCGAAGTTGACGAGCCCGCGGGCCACCGCGTGCCCCGCGTCGTCGCGCAGCTCGACGGGGTCCCCGGCGGTGAACTCGCCCTCGACGGCGGCGATCCCGGCCGGCAGCAGCGACTTGCGGCCCTCGACGACCGCGCGCACCGCACCGTCGTCCAGGACGAGTGCCCCCTGCGGGGTGGAGGCGTGCTGGAGCCACAGCAGCCGGTCGGCGGAGCGCTTGCCGGTGGCGTGGAACCAGGTGCCGGTGTCACCGCCGACCAGGGCGTCGGCCGCGTGCACCGCGCTGGTCAGCACCACGGGGATGCCGGCGGCGGCGGCGATGCGGGCCGCCTCGACCTTGGTGACCATGCCGCCGGTGCCCACGCCGGCCTTGCCCGTGCTGCCGATCTCGACGTCCGCGAGGTCGGCCGGCGCGCGCACCTCGGCGATCCGCGCGGTGCCCGGCCTGCTCGGGTCGCCGTCGTACACGCCGTCCACGTCGGACAGCAGCACCAGCAGGTCGGCGCGGACCAGGTGGGCGACGAGGGCGGCGAGCCGGTCGTTGTCGCCGAAGCGGATCTCGTCGGTGGCGACGGTGTCGTTCTCGTTGACGATCGGGAAGGCGCCCATCGCCAGCAGTTTGTCGAGGGTGCGGGAGGCGTTGCGGTGGTGGGCGCGGCGGCTCATGTCGTCGCTGGTCAGCAACACCTGGCCGACGCGTACGCCGTAGCGGGCGAAGGAGGCGGTGTAGCGGGCGACCAGGAGTCCCTGGCCGACGCTGGCGGCGGCCTGCTGGCGGGCCAGGTCCCTCGGGCGGCGGCGCAGGCCCAGGGGGGCGAGGCCGGCGGCGATGGCGCCGGAGGAGACGAGGACGATCTCCCGGTCCCCTCCCCCGCGCACCTTGGCGAGGACGTCGACGAGCGCGTCGACCCGGTCGGCGTCCAGGCCGCCCGCCGCGGTGGTCAGCGAGGAGGAGCCGACCTTGACGACGATCCTGCGGGCCTCGCCCACGGCCTGCCTTGCCCCTGCCACGGCCCCGTCCGCCTCTCCCGTCGACGCGCGCCGATCCCTGCGCTCGCCAGGCAATCTACGCGAAGGGCGACGCGCGCCGCACCACGGTTCAGGCCGTGGACGCCCGGTGCGGGATCCGCCGCGTCGAGGGGGCGGTCAACACGCGCGTGTCGTCGGACGGCCACCGGGCGTTAACCCGGTCGTCCGATGTGCGACGAGCCTGGAGCGACCGCAGTGCCCCTATCCCTGCCCCGCCGCCGTCTCCCCCGCCCGCCCCGCGGCCCCCGCGTGCCCCGCGGTCTCCGCCTGGCCCGCGGCCTCCGCTTCGGCCTGCCCGGGCGGCGGACCGTGGTGAAGGGGCTCGTCCTGTGCGTGCCGGCGGCCGCCTTCGTGGCGCAGGCCGTGGGCGCGCTGCTGCCGCACGTGCCCCTGCTCCTCGCCGCGACCGTCGCTTCCCTGGCCGCCGAGGGCGTGCTGTACCGGTGGCAGCGGGGCATGGTGTCCCTGTTCGCCAAGTCGCACGCGGACGTCACGGTGCGGCACGTGCTGCGGGACCTGCTGCTCGTGGTGGGACTGCTGCGACTCGGCGAGCAGCACCGGGAGACGGTGTACGCCCCGCTGGTCGCCGGTCTGCTCGCCTTCTACGGGCTGCACTGGGCGATCCAGGCGGTGTCGGTCCTGGTCCGGCGCACCCGCACGCTGCCCGTGGTCACCCGGAACATCGACACCTCCGCGCTGCGCCTGACGCCGACTCCCCCGCTGCTGCTGCGCCGTCCCGGGCACCGCCTGGCGGCCTTCGGGCTGCCCGCGACGGCCGGGCTGCTCGCCACGACGGCCACCGATGCCCCGGTCTACGGCGCGGCCGGTCTCGCGCTGTCCCTGACGGCGGCGCTGGCGGGGCTGGGCGCGCTGCTGCTGCGGTTGCTGCCGGGGCGCCGGCCGGCGGGCGAGCAGGAGGTGCTCGACTGGTTCGAGGCGTGGCTCGCGGCGTACCGGCCCAGCGTCGGCCTGTACTTCTCGGGCGGGGCCTCCTCCGCGTACCAGGCGAACATGTGGCTGGAGCCGCTGGCCCGGCTGGACGGGCGTCCGCTGATCGTGCTGCGGGAACGGCACATGGTGCAGCGGATCGCGGCGACCGACATCCCGGTCGTGTGCCTGCCCCGGGTGTCCACGCTGATGCGCCTGGAGCACTCCACGCTCCGGGTCCTGCTGCACCCCTCCAACTCCGGGAAGACCTCGCAGGTCCTGCGCATCCCCACGATCAAGCACGCCTTCGTCAACCACGGGGAGAGCGACAAGCTGTCCTCGTGCAACCCGTACGCGAAGGCGTACGACGAGGTGTGGGTGGCCGGCCCGGCGGCGCGCGAGCGGTACGCGCTGGCGGAGGTCGGTGTGGAGGACAAGGACGTGGTGGAGATCGGCCGCCCGCAGCTGGACGCCGTGGCGCCGTACGCGGGGCCGCCCGCGCCCGGCGCGTACACGACGGTCCTGTACGCGCCGACCTGGGAGGGCTGGGACGGCAACCCCGGCAACACGTCGGTCGTCGAGGCCGGCGAGAACCTCGTACGGGCGCTGCTCGCGGACCCGGGGGTGCGACTGCTGTACAAGCCGCATCCGCTGACGGGGTCGGTCGATCCGCGGGCGCGCGCCGCCGATCTGCGCATCCGGGAGCTGGTGCGGGCGGCCGGCCGGGAGCGGGGCGGGCCCCGGCCGGACGCGTCGGCGGCGGCCGAGCTGACCCGGCGGACGGCGGAGCTGGACGGGCTCGTCGCGGCCGGCTTCCGGTCGGCCGCCGACCAGGCGGAGCGGATGCTGCGCGGGTCGGCGCCGGAGCCGGGGTGGGCGGGGGCGGTGGCGCGGGCGACGGCCGCCTGGGAGGAGGCCTACCGGGCCTCGCTGCCGGCGTGGGAGCACCAGGTCGTCACGGACGCCCGGCCGCCGCTGTACGTCTGCTTCAACCAGGCCGATCTGCTGATCAGCGACGTGTCCAGCGTGATCAGCGACTTCCTCGCGAGCGGCAAGCCGTACGCCGTGGCCAACACCAGCGGGCTGGCCGAGGACGTGTTCCGCAAGTCGTTCCCTACGGTGGCGGCGGCGACCGTGCTGGCACCGGACGCGTCCGGGGTGCCGGCGCTGCTGGAGGCGGTCCGGCATCCGGAGCTGGACGAACTGGCCGGGGCACGGGCCGAGTTGGCCCTGAGGCTGCTGGGGCCGGCCGAGCCGCCGCCCCAGGAGCGCTTCGCCGGGGCCGTACGGGCGCTGTGCGCGACGGCCGGGGAGCACCGGGCGCGGAGGGCGGAGCGGACGTCCGCGGAGCTGCCGCTCCCCGCCCCGCGGCGGCACGCCGGAGCCCTCTCCACGTCCGTCGCACCGGACCCGCGGGGCCGCCGCCCCTGACACCCGCCCGCGGACGGAGCCCTACGGCGACTTGCCCGCCCCGCGAACGGGGCGGGGCGAGTCGTCGTGCGTCATCGCGGCCGTCGCGGGTCACCGGACCCGGGGCCGCGCATCCGGGTGGGAGACGACCGGCCGACGTTCAGCACGCCGCCGGCAGGGTCCGGCGGCTGCCGTCGGCACACGTCAGCCGCGCCGGTGGCACCAGCCCTGCCAGGCCGAGTCGATCATGTCGTCCAGGCCGTGCCGCGCCGACCAGCCGAGTTCCGCGTGGGCACGGTCGGCGGAGGCGACGACGCGGGCCGGGTCGCCGGGGCGGCGTTCGGTCACCCGCGGGGCGAGGTCCTCCCGGCCGGTGACCTTGAGGATGCGGTCCACCATCTCCCGGACCGAACTGCCCTCGCCCCGGCCGATGTTCAGGACGAGCGAGGTGCCCTCCGGGGCGTCCCCGAGGCGCCGGGCCGCCGCCAGGTGGGCGGCGGCGATGTCCCGTACGTGGATGTAGTCCCGCACGCAGGTGCCGTCGGGCGTGGCGTAGTCGTCGCCGAAGACGCGCGGGGCCTCGCCCGCCTCCAGTCGCTCGAAGACCATGGGGATGAGGTTGAAGACGCCGGAGTCGGACAGCTCGGGGGCGGCGGCGCCCGCGACGTTGAAGTAGCGCAGCGACGCCGCGCGGATGCCGTGCGCCCGGGCGGCGGCGCCGATCAGCCACTCACCGATCAGTTTGGTCTCGCCGTAGGGGCTCATCGGCAGGCAGGGGGTGTCCTCCGTGACGAGGTCCACGTCGGGCATGCCGTAGACGGCGGCGGAGGAGGAGAAGACGAGGCGGTCGACGCCGGTCGACGTCATGGCCTCCAGGAGGGTCTGCAGACCCGTCACGTTCTCCCGGTAGTAGTGGAGCGGCCGCTCCACCGACTCACCCACCTGCTTCTTGGCCGCGATGTGCACCACGCCTGTCACAGCATGGTCACGAAACGCGCCTTCCAGGGCGGCGTGGTCGAGCACGCTGCCGACCACCAGCGGCACCCCTTCGGGCACCCGGTCCGCGCTGCCGGTGGACAGGTCGTCGTAGACGGCCACGCGTTCACCGCCGTCGACCAGAGCGCGCACCACATGCGCGCCGATGTACCCGGCGCCACCCGTGACCAGCCAGCTCATCCTCATGCCTCCCAGGTCTTCGTCCCTGGATGCAGACTCGTCCGTGCGCCTCCGAAAATCGAGTCGGGCACAAGGGACGGAAGCCGACGGAAGTCAATAAAGAGGACAGGGGGGCCGAATGTGAGGAAGTTCTCCAGCCGCTGTGAAGCGATCGTTTCCGGCGCCCGTCACCGGGCAATTCCCGTGGTGGCCGGGCACGGACTGTCCGACTACCGTGCCAGCGGAAACTTCGCGTGAATCCTTTACGCTGATGCGGCGGCGCGCTCCAGGCCCCAACGGCGCCGGGAACGTGTTCCGGCCCCGGCCCCGGCTCGCGGTCCCCTGGTCAGTTCTCGGAACAGGTTGTAAGGATGCCCAAACTCTCTCTCGTCGTCCCCGTGTACAAGGTGCAGGGCTATCTGCCCGAGTGCCTCGACTCCGTACTCGGACAGGACTGCACGGACTTCGAGATCATCGCGGTCGACGACTGTTCGCCGGACGAGTCTGGGGCCATTCTCGACGAGTACGCGAAACGCGACTCCCGGATTCATGTGATTCACCTCACGGAAAACGTGGGTCTGGGTCGCGCGCGCAACGCCGGGCTGGAAAAGGCCACGGGCGATTACGTGTTGTTCCTGGACAGTGACGACACGTTGTCCGACGGCGCGTTGTCGGCCATTCGCGACCGGCTCGAGGCCACGGACCATCCCGAGATCCTCGTCTTCGACTACACCCGCACCTACTGGGACGGCAGGGTGCGCCCGAACCTCCGGGCCGAGCTGCTCAAGGAGGAGGGACCGGACGTCTTCTCCCTCGCCGAGCGGCCCGAACTGCTCGACCTGCTCCAGATCGTCTGGAACAAGGCCTACCGGCGGGACTTCATCACCCGCACCGGGCTCACCTTCCCGCCCGGGTACTACGAGGACGCCCCCTGGACGTTCTGCTCGCTGATCAGCGCCGAGCGGATCGCCGTGCTGGACCGCGTCTGCGTGCGCTACCGGCAGCGCCGCGAGGGCGGCAACATCCTCAAGACGGTGAGCCGCAAGCACTTCGACGTCTTCGACCAGTACCGCCGCGTCTTCGACTTCCTCGACGCGCACGAGGAACTCGCCCGGTGGCGCGGCCCGTTGTTCCGCAAGATGGTCGACCACTACCTGACCGTCCTGGAGCGCCCGGGCCGCCTGCCGCAGAACGCGCGGGCCGAGTTCTTCCACCGTGCCGCCGCCGACTACCGCGCCCGGGTGCCCAAGGGCTTCACCCGGCCGGGCGGTGGCCGCGGCCACAAGTACGGGATGCTGGAGCGGGACGCGTACACCACCATGGTGAGCGCGCTCGCGGCGGTGAAGCTCCGCCAGCGGGTCAGGACCCGCACCCGCACCGCGCTCAACCGCTCCAAGCGCAGCGCGATGGGCGCCTTCTACCAGTCGCAGCTCAGACTGCCGCTGGACGAGAACCTGGTGCTGTTCTCCGCCTACTGGAGCCGCAGCGTCTCCTGCAACCCCGCCGCCATCGACGCCGAACTCGCCCGGCAGGCCCCGCACATGCGCCGCGTGTGGGCGGTCCGCGCGGAGAACGCGGCCCAGGTGCCCAAGGGCGTGCGGGTCGTGCGCGTGGGCTCGCGCGAGTACTGGGCGGCGCTCGCCCGCGCCAAGTACCTCGTGAACAACGTGAACTTCGCCGACTCCGTGGTCAAGCGCGAGGGCCAGATCCACGTGCAGACCCACCACGGCACCCCGCTGAAGACCATGGGCCTGGACCAGCAGAAGTACCCGGCCTCCACCGACATGGACTTCGAGAAGCTCCTGGAGCGGTGCGACCGCTGGGACTACAGCGTCAGCTCCAACCGGTTCTCCTCCGTGATCTGGGAGCGGGTCTACCCCTGCTCGTACACCACGCTGGAGACCGGCTACCCGCGCAACGACGTCCTGGTGAACGCCACGTCCGAGGACGTGCGCGCGGCACGCGCGGCGCTCGGGCTGGCCGACGGCTCCCGGGCCTTCCTGTACATGCCGACGCACCGCGAGTACCAGCCCGGCTTCACCCCGCCGCTGGACCTGGGCCGGTTCGCCGACGAACTGGGCCCGGACGTGACCCTGCTGGTGCGCGGTCACTACTTCTACGGCAACTCCCCGCACACCGCCGAGCTGCGCCGCACCGGCCGGATCGTCGACGTGTCCGGGCACGCCAAGGTGGAGGAGCTGTACCTCGCCGCGGACGCCCTGATCACGGACTACTCCTCGGCGATGTTCGACTACGCCGTGCTGGACCGCCCGATCATCAGCTACGTCCCCGACTGGGACGTCTACTCGGCCGTGCGCGGCACCTACTTCGACCTCCTCCAGGAACCGCCCGGCGCGGTGGCCACCTCGCAGACGGAGCTGCTGCGGCTGCTCGCCTCGGGTGACCACGACAGCCGGGAGACGACCGAGCGCCGGGACGCCTTCCGCCGGCGTTTCTGCGAATTCGACGACGGACACGCAGCCGAACGCGTCGTGCGACGCGTCTTCCTCGGTGACGAGACCACGCTGCCCTTCGTCCCGTTCGACGAACGCCCCCACGCCCCGACCCCCGCCCAGGCTCTCGAACTGGTCGAGCGGGCCTGACCCCGAAAGGAGATCACCAAGCCATGGCCCCTCGGCTCAGTGTCATCGTCCCCATCTACGACGTGGAGCGTTACCTCCCCGCCTGTCTGGACTCGCTCGCGGCACAGACCTTCCGTGACTTCGAGGTCCTGATGGTGGACGACGGTTCACCCGACGGCTCCGCCGCCATCGCCGAGGAGTACGCCTCCCGCGACCCCCGCTTCAAGCTCATACGCAAGGAGAACGGCGGCCTCGGCGCCGCCCGCAACACGGGCATGGCCCACCTTGCGCCCGAGTCCGAGTTCCTGACCTTCGTCGACAGCGACGACCTGATACCGCCGGACGCCTACCGGCTCATGGTCGGCAGCCTCGACGAGAGCGGCTCCGACTTCGCCACCGGCAACGTCTTCCACCTCAAGGGCGAGAAGTCCTGGCAGGTGCCGCTGATGCGGATGCTGGCCGGCGAGGCCCGGGTGGGCACCCACATATCGCGGTACGCCAAGCTGGTCGCCGACCGCATCGCCTGCAACAAGGTCTTCCGCCGCACCTTCTGGGAGAAGAACGGCTTCGCCTTCCCCGAGGGCCGGCTGTACGAGGACACCCCGGTCACCATGCGGGCCCACTACCTGGCCGAGAGCGTCGACGTCATCTCGGAGCCCTGCTACTACTGGCGCCTGCGCGAGGGCGAGTCCGCCCCGTCGATCACCCAGCGGCGCACCGACCCGGCGGGCGTGCGCGACCGGGTGACCTCCGTGATGGAGATCAGCGCCTTCCTCGCCGAGCAGCCCGGCGAGACCTACGCCCGCCTCAAGCGCGAGTACGACACCCGTGTCCTCCGCGACGACCTGCGGCTCTTCCTCAACGTGGTGCCGGACGGCGACGAGGAGTACCGGGCCGAGTTCCTGCGCTCGGCGAACCGCTTCCTCGACAGCATCGACCCCAAGCTCGTCATGGACCTCCCGGCCGAGCTGCGCGTGCAGTGGCTGCTGGTGCGCAAGCACCAGACGGAGGAGCTGATCGCCCTGCTGGCCGGCCAGCGCCGCCGGGAGACCCCCGAGGTCAGCGGCCTGGTCCGCAAGTACGCCTCCTGGCCCTCCCTAGAAGGTGCCGACCTGCACCTGCCCAAGGAGGCGCTCCGCATCGACCAGCACCTGAACATGCGGGCGCCGCTGCAGGAGGTGAGCTGGGTCGGCGGCAAACTCGTGCTGTCCGGCAACGCGTGGATCGACAAGATCGACCTGCCGACCCGCAAGGCCTCGGTCAAGGTCCTCCAGCTGCGCAAGGACCGCTCCCGCCGCCGCATCCTGCTGCCGGCCCGCAACCTGCCGCGCCCCGAGGTCACCACCGACTCCGGCCAGGACCGCTACAACTACGACTGGGCCGGCTGGGAGGTCACCATCGACCCCGCCCGGTTCCGCAAGGGCGGTGAGTGGCAGGAGGCCGTGTGGCACGTGGGCCTGGGCATCTTCGCCTCCGGTCTGGTGCGACGCCACGCGGTCCACTCCAGCGGCGGCGCGGCCTGCAACTTCCCGCCGTACCAGTGGCTGAGCCCGGACTTCCGGATGCTGCCCGCCGTGGAGCGCGGCGCGCTGAAGCTGCGGATCGAGAAGGTCCGCGCCCTGATCACCGGCCGCTCCCTGGAGGGTGACCTGATCAAGGTCACCGGTGAGATCCGCGAGCCCCTCGCGGCGGACGAGCAGGTGGTCCTGCGCGTCAAGAACCAGAAGGGCGCCGAGACCCTCGAGTACCCCGTCACCGTGGACCGCGCGGGCTCCGGGCAGGCCTTCTCGGTCGAGGTGCCGGTCGCGGACGTGGCGCTGGTCTTCCACGAGGGCGTCGACGAGAAGGCGCAGCCGGAGAAGCGGACCTGGTCCACGGTGCTGGTCGCGACCGGCCCGACGGGCACGGAGCGCCGCTTCGGCACCGTGATGCAGGAGGGTCTGGCCGACGCGGAGTTCGCGCTGCCGTCCTCCCTCGGCACCCAGTCGCACCTGGTGGAGCTGGCCGTGGTGGCGGGCCACACCGGGTTCCTGAAGTTCTCCGGCCGCACCCGCCGCGCGGTGATCGACACCGCCACGGTGCGCGACGGCAGGATCGCCCTCACCGGCCATGCCGACCCGCGGCTGTCCGGTTCCCGCTTCCTGCTCAAGCCGCGCAACCGCTACGAGGAGCGCTTCGTCGAGACCCGGTGGCTCGACGGCGGGCGCTTCGAGGTGTCCTTCGACCCCTCCCGCCTCGGCGGCGCGGGCGACGTCCCGCTGCGTGCAGGCCGCTGGAACCTCTTCCTGCGTCCCGACGAGGAGGGCGTGCCCGACGTGCCCTTCGTCACCGACCGGCTGGCCGCCGACTCGTTCCCGGTCCAGGCCGAACTCGGCGGCCGCCGCTACTGGCTGGAGAACCGCTGGGGCGACTTCCCGCAGCTCAACGCCCGCTCCGAGCTGAGCGACCTGGAGCGCGGCCCGTACCGCCAGAAGGAGCTGCGCCGGACGGTGTACGAGCCGCTGTTCCAGCAGCCGCTCAAGGACCAGGTCTTCTACCTGAGCTACAACGGCAAGCAGTTCTCCGACAGCCCGCGTGCGATGTACGAGGAGCTGGTGCGGCGCGGCGCGGACCTGAAGCACCTGTGGGCGGTCCGTGACGGCCAGGTCAACCTGCCGGACGGGATCGAGACGGTCCGGATGTGGGGCAAGGAGTGGTACGAGGCGCTGGCCTCCAGCCGCTACATCGTCACCAACGGCCATCTTCCCGACTGGATCGTGCGCCGCCCCGGCCAGTCGATCGTGCAGACCTGGCACGGAACGATGCTGAAGAAGATCGGGCACGACATCGACACGCTCCACTTCGACCGGCGCTACCAGGAGAAGCTGGCGCTGGAGGCCAAGCAGTGGAGCCTGCTGGTGTCCTCCAACCGCTTCAGCACGCCGATCCTGAAGCGGGCGTTCTCCTACGACGGTGAGATCCAGGAGGCGGGCTACCCCCGCAACGACTACCTGTACTCGCCCGACCGGGACGCGATCGCGGCGCGGGTGAAGGAGAGGCTCGGCCTTCCCGAGGGCAAGAAGGTCGTCCTGTACGCGCCGACCTGGCGTGACGACCAGTCGCACAGCGCCGGGCAGTACCTGTTCGACCTGCGCATCGACCTCGAGGACGCCCAGCGTCGCCTGGGCGACGACCACGTGCTGCTGATCCGCCGCCACTCCAACGTGGTGGACGCGGTACCGGGCGCGGGCAACGGCTTCGTGTGGGACGCCTCGGAGTACCCGGACATCGCCGACCTGTACCTCGCGGCGGACATCATGATCACGGACTACTCGTCGGTGATGTTCGACTACGCGCACCTCAAGCGGCCGATGCTGTTCTTCACGTACGACCTGGAGCACTACCGGGACACGCTGCGCGGGTTCTACTTCGACTTCGAGCAGGACTCCCCCGGCCCGCTGATCGACAACTCCAAGGAGCTGGTCGACGCGATCCGGGACATCGATCAGGTGCGGGTGGAGTACCAGGAGCGGTTCGACCGCTTCCACCACCTGTTCTGCGACCTGGACGACGGCAACGCGTCCGCGCGGGTCGTGGACCGGATGCTGGAGCAGGCCCGGGAGGGCTGACCCGCTGCGGTGAAGGCGAAAGGGGGCGGGCCCGGAGGAACATGTTCCTCCGGGCCCGCCCCCTTTCGCCTTCGGCTGCTCAGAGGCGCACGGTCTTCACCGCGAGCTGGCAGGCGGCCGTGTAGTAGGGCCGCAGCTCGGTGCGTCGGCGGGTGGGCGGCAGCGGGACGGGCGTCTGGCCCAGCGCCCGGCGGGACTTGCGCACCGCGCGGGTGAGCACGGTCGGCGGGGCGGCCACCGGTTCGCTGATCACCGGACGGGGGAAGGTGAACACGTCGATCGGCGCGAGCACGTCGGTGCCCAGCTTGGCCAGCTGCACCCGGGGCGCGTCGGGCGCCGTGCGCAGCGACAGGTCCCAGATGACTTCCTGCTCGTCGCCCTCGCCGTGCTCGCGCACCAGCGTGGCGCAGTCCAGGTCCACGGCCACCCAGCCGTCGCCCTCGTCGCGCAGCGGGAAGGTCAGCACCCGCTCCTTGTCCCGGCGGTGCACGGCCTCCACCACAGCGCCCGCGGCGGGCCGCGCGCCCCACAGTTCGGCACGTACGGCGATGGTCCGCTCGTCGACCCTGACCGGACCGACCTCGGCGTGGACGTCACGCAGCGCGCTGCGCAGCCGCAGCCCGCCGTCCTCGTGCAGGTGCGGCAGCAGCAGCGCGAGGGACGGCCCCTGCGTGCGCGGCAGTTCCACGGCGAGCAGGTCCCGGGTGTCGCACCCGTAGCCGTCGGTGGTCAGCGCCACCTCGCGCTCACCCCCGCGGGCGGCCAGGGCCAGCTCCCAGGTGCCGTGGGGCACCCCGGCGTCCCAGGGCACGACGGCGTCGCCCTCGGCGGAGAACGGGAAGCGGTGCTCCCCGCCGCCGGCGCCCCCCCTGCGCAGGACCAGCTCGGCCTGCCCGGCGCTCGGCGGCAGCGTGCCCACGGCGACGTGGACCGAGCCCTGCCGGTCCACCCGGGCGGTGGCGTGGCGGGGCAGCTCCTTGCGGGCGAAGGCCTCCTCGAGGATGGCCTCGAAACGTTCCCGGCTGGCCCGCTCGTGGAAGCGCTCGGCGTTGCGGATGCCGGCGGCGGCCATCTTCAGGCGCAGTTCGTCGTCCTGGACCAGGCGTCGGATCGCGTCGGCCATCGCCTCCACGTCGCCGCGCGGGACGATCAGCCCGTCCTCGCCGTGGGTGAGGATGTTGCGCGGCCCGTGGTCGGCGTCCGTGGCGACGACGGGCAGTCCGGCGGCCATCGCCTCGACGAGGACGTTGCCGAACGCCTCCCGCTTGGAGGGCAGGACGAAGATCGAGGCCTTGCCGAACTCCGGGGTGACGGGCGAGGTCTGGCCCATCAGCAGGATGCTGTTGGACAGCCCCAGTTCCTCGATGCGGGCCCGCAGCTTCTTCTTCTCGGCGCCGTGGCCGTAGATGCGCAGGGTCCACTCCGGGGCGACGGCGTGGACCTTGGCGAAGGCCTCGATCAGCAGGGCGTGGTTCTTGTTGTCGGTCAGGTGGCCGGCGGAGACCACCACCTTGTTGGTGCCGCTGGAGCGGATCGTGGAGGCGGGCACGCAGTTGGGCATCACCGCCAGGCGGTTGCGCACCGCGGGCACCTGCCGGGCGAGCGAGGCGACCTCTTCCGGGGTGAGCGCCGTGAGGGCGTGCAGGTGCCGGTAGGCAGGGAAGAGGCGCTGTTTGATGTCCGTGGCGTAGATGGCGGGCATCGAGTGCTCCTGGGTGACCTTCAGGTAGTCACCGGGCGCCTGCGCCAGCATGATCGTGTTGCGCGGGCTGGAGCTGACGACGACGTCGGCGTCGGTGGTGTCGAAGTACTCCAGCAGCCGCAGCTCCGCGAGCCGGCTCACCACCGGCGTCTTCGCACCGTCGTTGAGCGGGTAGATCAGCGGGAACTTGTCGGACAGCGGGTTGTCCACGTCGGACACCGGGGAGTGCGGCCGCATGTCGGTGAGCGCCCGCACCTTCACCCGCGGGTCCAGCGGGAAGTACGACTCGTCGCGCACCTTGCGCAGCGCCACGATCTCGACGTCGTGCCGCTCGGCCAGCGCCCCCGCGAGATTCTGCGTGGCGCTGACCACGCCCCCCATGTGGCACAGGTCCCGAACGAGGAATGCGATCTTCACTTTGCGGCTTCTCTCTGCTCCCGGGAGCGGCTGGTCGGGCCGTCCCCCCGCCCCTGGCCACGCATGGGTGGCCACATCCTTCTCACAACGTACACATGGATGTTGTAGAGCAGATCACGGCCCCGACACACCCGTGTAACCCTGTGAACAGCAAGATGCCGCCCGTGGAACCGCGGTTCCACGGGCGGCGGTGCGCGGTGCTGCCGCGGTGGGGTCAGAACGGCTCGAAACCGTCGAACTCCTGCTGTGCCTCGTCCCGTTCGGCGTCCCGGTCCCGGCGGCGCTGGGCGGCCGGGCGGGGTGCCTCGAAGCGGTGGTCCTCGCCGCGGCGGCCGAGCATCTCGGCGCCGGCCGTCACCGACGGCTCCCAGTCGAAGACGACCGCGTTGTCCTCGGGGCCGATGGCCACGCCGTCGCCGCTGCGGGCGCCCGCCTTCATCAGCCGGTCCTCGACACCGAGGCGGTTGAGCCGGTCGGCGAGGTAGCCGACGGCCTCGTCGTTGCTGAAGTCGGTCTGGCGCACCCAGCGTTCGGGCTTCTCGCCGCGCACCCGGAACAGGCCGTCCTCCTCGCGGGTGACGGTGAAACCGGCGTCGTCCACGGCCTTGGGCCGGATGACGATCCGGGTCGCCTCCTCCTTGGGCCGGGCGGCGCGCGCCCCGGCCACCAGCTCGGCCAGCGCGAAGGACAGCTCCTTCAGGCCCATGTGGGCCACCGCCGACACCTCGAAGACGCGGTAGCCGCGCGCCTCCAGGTCCGGCCGGACCATCTCGGCGAGGTCCTTGCCGTCGGGCACGTCGATCTTGTTGAGGACGACGATCCGGGGCCGGTTCTCCAGCCCGCCGTACTCGCGCAGCTCCGCCTCGATGATGTCCAGGTCGGAGACCGGGTCGCGGTCGGACTCCAGCGTCGCCGTGTCCAGGACGTGCACCAGCACGCTGCACCGCTCCACGTGCCGCAGGAACTCCAGGCCGAGGCCCTTGCCCTGGCTGGCGCCGGGGATCAGGCCGGGGACGTCGGCGACGGTGTAGACGGTCGCGCCGGCCGTCACCACGCCGAGGTTCGGCACGAGCGTCGTGAAGGGGTAGTCGGCGATCTTCGGCTTCGCCGCGCTCAGCACGGAGATCAGCGAGGACTTGCCGGCGCTCGGGTAGCCGACCAGCGCCACGTCGGCGACGGTCTTCAGCTCCAGCTGGATGTCCAGGACGTCACCGGGGACGCCGAGGAGCGCGAAGCCGGGCGCCTTGCGCCGCGCGGAGGCGAGCGCCGCGTTGCCGAGGCCGCCCCGGCCGCCCTGCGCGGCGACGTACGAGGTGCCCTGCCCGACCAGGTCGGCCAGCACGTTGCCCGCCGCGTCGAGGACCACGGTGCCGTCGGGCACGGGGAGGACGAGGTCCTGGCCGTCCTTGCCGGAGCGGCTGCCGCCCTCGCCGGGCTTGCCGTTGGTGGCCTTGCGGTGCGGGGAGTGGTGGTACTCGAGGAGCGTGGTCACCGACTGGTCGACGGTGAGGATCACGTCGCCGCCACGGCCGCCGTTGCCGCCGTCCGGGCCACCGAGCGGCTTGAACTTCTCACGGTGGACGGAGGCACAGCCGTGGCCTCCGTTACCCGCGGCGACGTGCAGCTCGACGCGGTCCACGAAGGTGGTCATGGGATGTGCCTCCAGTTACCAGTTACTGCTTACTACGGATTGTCTCTTGCGTAACACGCGAAAGGCGGACCCGCTTCCCCTCGGGGAAGTGAGGCCCGCCTCGCGAAAGTCTCCGATCAGGCGACCGGAACGATGTTCACGACCTTGCGGCCACGGTGGGTGCCGAACTGCACCGCACCGGCCTGCAGGGCGAACAGCGTGTCGTCGCCGCCGCGGCCGACGCCCGCGCCCGGGTGGAAGTGGGTGCCGCGCTGGCGGACCAGGATCTCACCCGCGTTGACGGCCTGACCGCCGAAGCGCTTCACGCCGAGCCGCTGGGCATTCGAGTCGCGACCGTTCCGGGTGGACGATGCGCCCTTCTTGTGTGCCATGTCTCCTCAGTCCCTTACTTCGCAGCCGCGGGGATCTCAGTGACCTTGATCGCCGTGTACTGCTGGCGGTGGCCCTGACGACGGCGGTAGCCGGTCTTGTTCTTGTAGCGCAGAATGTCGATCTTCTGGCCCTTGTGGTGGTCCACGACCTCGGCCTGGACCTTGATGCCGGCCAGCACCCACGGGTCGCTGGTCACAGCGTCGCCGTCGACGACGAGCAGGGTCGAGAGCTCGACCGTGTCGCCGACCTTGGCGGTGGAAATCTTGTCAACCTCAACGATGTCACCGACAGCAACCTTGTGCTGGCGGCCACCGCTGCGCACGATGGCGTACACGCGGATCTCACTCTCTCGCTCAGAACGGCACCCCCGCAGTCCAGCCACCCGGTGACACACGCGGACAGCCTCTCCCGGTCGGGGCCCGAGGGGGCCCGCATCCGGAAGGAATGAGGTTTACGGGGATGTGACGCGTCAGTCGACACGCCGACGGTCAAGATTACGGGGCCGCACGACAGGGGTCAAACCGGGCTCCGCGCCTCACCCGGCGACCGCCGCGACGTACTCGGCGTACGCCTCCCCGGCGCGTGCCGCCGAGAGATCCAGGTGCTCCAGGACCGTGTACCGCCCGGGCCGTGTCTGCGGGGCGAACTCCACGGCCCTTACGAACTCGTCGTCGCCGAACCCGATCTCCCCGGCCACCACCGGCAGCCCGTGGCGGCGCAGCGTCCCGGCCATCAGCAGGGCCCCCTCGTGGTCGCCCCGCAGGTACGTCGCGAAGGCGGCGCCGATGCCGACCTGCTCGCCGTGGCTCGCCGCCCGCCTCGGGTACAGCAGGTCGAGCGCGTGGCTGATCTCGTGGCAGGCGCCGGAGGAGGGGCGGGTGTGCCCGGCGATCGTCATGGCGAGCCCGGACAGCACGAGTCCCTCGGTCAGCACCGTCAGGAACCCGTCGTCCCCGCAACCGCCGGGGTGCCGCAGCACGGCCTCGCCGGCCTGGCGGGCCAGGGCGGCGGCGAGGCCGTCGACCTTCTCACCGTTCACCCGGTGGGCCAGCTCCCAGTCGGCGACCGCGGAGATGTTGGACACGGCGTCGCCGATCCCCGAGCGCACGAACCGGATCGGCGCCTCGCGGATCACCGCGAGGTCGACGACGAGCGCGATCGGCGTCGGCACCCCGTAGGAACCGCGGCCGGCGTCGTTGTCGAGTATCGACACCGGCGAGCAGATGCCGTCGTGGGAGAGGTTGGTGGCCACGGCGACCATGGGCAGGCCGACGCGCGCGGCGGCGAACTTGGCGCAGTCGATGACCTTGCCACCGCCCAGACCGACGACGGCGTCGTAGCGGCCCGACTTCATCCCGTCGGCCAGTCGCACGGCGTCGTCGATCGTGCCGCCGCCGACCTCGAACCAGTCGGCGCCCGGAAGGGACGGCGCCAGCCGCCGGCGCAGACGGGCGCCCGAGCCGTCGCTGATCGCCACGGCGAGCCGCCCGGACTGGGAGATCCGCTGGTCCGCGAGGACACCCGCCAGGTCGTCCAGGGCGCCCGGCCGGATGTCCACGACGAGCGGCGAGGGGATGAGCCTCGTCAGTACCGGCACGTGATCGCGCTCCTCGCGGGGACGAGTGGGGGCGGGTCGGGGCGGGCCGGGCCGTGGCGCGGCTGTCCGGTGATGATGCGCCCGGACGGGCCCGGGGAAACGTGTGGTCCCGCCCGCACCGGAATCCTGGCGGATTCCGGACGGACGGGACCACATGCTCGGCGACAGGGGCCGGATCAGCCCTCGTCGGTGGCGGCCGTGACCGAGGACGGCGCCTGCTGGGCGGCGGCCGCGGTCTTCTTCGACGTCGCCTTCTTGGCCGTGGCCTTCTTGGCGGTCGTCGTCTTGGCCGCCTTCTTGGCCGTGGCCTTCTTCGCCGTCGTCGTCTTCTTGGCCGCGGTCTTCTTGGTGGCGGCCTTCTTCGCCGTCGCCTTCTTGGCCGTCTTGCGGGCCGCCGCCTTCTTGGCGGGGGCGGCCTCGTCGGCGGCCTCCGCCTCCGGGGCCTGCTCCGCCGGGGCCTGCTCCGCCGACTCCTCCGCCGGGCCCGACGGGACGACCATGACGGCCGTCTCCTCGGACGCGGTGGACGTGGTGGGCTTGCGCACGGCCCGGCGCCGCGGACGGGCCGGGGGGGCACTCTCCGCGTCCGCCTCGGCGGCCACCGGGGCCTCCGCCGCCGGCTCCGGCTGCGGAGCCTGCTCGACGGGGGCGGCCTCGGACACCGTCACCACGGCGGCCTCGGCACCCGCGGGCGAACCGGCCGGTGCGGACACCTTCCGGGTGGCCCGACGACGGGTACGGCCCTTGGGCGCGGCCTCCTCGGCGGCCGGGGCCTCGGTGGCGGCCGGGGCCGGAGCACCCGAGACCGCGTCCTCGACGGCCGCGGGCTCGGCCAGGATCTCGGCGGCCGCCTCCTGGAGGACCGGACGCTCGGCCTCCTCCTCGGCCGTGACGTCCTGCGCCGTCGGTGCCTCGGCGCGCCGGGCCTCGCCCTTCGCCCTCGGGGCGCCCGCGGGGGCCGACGCCCGCCGGCTCGCGCGACGCCGGCCACGACCGCGCGTGGCGGCGGCCTCGGCCTCGGCGGCGCTGCTGTACAGCTCCTCGTCCGGGACGAACTCGGGCGCGGGGAGCGCGACCGGCTCGGCCACCTCGGCGGCGACCTCGGCCTCCGACTCGGCGTCCGCCTCCTGCTCCGCCGTGGGACCGGTCTCGACGCCGGCCACGTGCTCGTGCTCGTGCGGCTGGTCGGCTCCGGCCCGCGCCCGCTTGCGGCGCTTGCTGCCGCCTCCGCCGCCGGCGGCCGAGGTCGGCTGGTCCAGGTGGACGATGACACCGCGGCCGTTGCAGTGGACGCAGGTCTCCGAGAACGACTCCAGCAGCCCCTGGCCGACCCGCTTGCGGGTCATCTGCACCAGACCCAGCGAGGTCACCTCGGCGACCTGGTGCTTCGTACGGTCCCGGCCCAGGCACTCCAGCAGGCGCCGCAGCACCAGGTCCCGGTTGGACTCCAGCACCATGTCGATGAAGTCGATGACGATGATGCCGCCGAGGTCGCGCAGCCTGAGCTGGCGCACGATCTCCTCGGCCGCCTCCAGGTTGTTCCTGGTGACCGTCTCCTCGAGGTTGCCGCCCTGACCGGTGAACTTGCCGGTGTTGACGTCGACGACGATCATCGCCTCGGTCCGGTCGATCACCAGCGAACCGCCGCTGGGCAGCCAGACCTTGCGGTCCAGCGCCTTGGCGAGCTGCTCGTCGATCCGGTAGGTGGCGAAGACGTCGACCTCACTGGTCCACTTGGACAGCCGGTCGGCGAGGTCCGGCGCCACGTGCGACACGTAGCCGTGGATGGTCTGCCAGGCGTCGTCCCCGCTGACGACGACCTTGGAGAAGTCCTCGTTGAAGATGTCGCGCACGACCCGGACGGTCATGTCCGGCTCGCCGTAGAGCAGCGTCGGGGCGTTGGAGCTGCCGCCGCCCTTGGCCTTCTTCTGGATGTCCTCCCACTGGCCCTGGAGCCGCTCGACGTCGCGGCGCAGCTCCTCCTCGCTCGCGCCCTCGGCGGCGGTGCGCACGATGACGCCCGCGTCCTCGGGGACGATCTTCTTGAGGATGGTCTTCAGCCGGGACCGCTCGGTGTCGGGCAGCTTGCGGCTGATGCCGGTCATCGAGCCCTCGGGCACGTAGACCAGGTAGCGGCCGGGCAGCGAGACCTGGCTGGTCAGGCGGGCGCCCTTGTGGCCGATCGGGTCCTTGGTGACCTGCACGAGAACCGACTGGCCGGACTTGAGGGCGGACTCGATGCGGCGCGGGCCGTTGGCCATGCCCAGCGCCTCGAAGTTGACCTCGCCGGCGTACAGCACGGCGTTGCGGCCCTTGCCGATGTCGATGAAGGCGGCCTCCATCGACGGCAGCACGTTCTGCACCTTGCCGAGGTAGACGTTGCCGACGTACGAGGTGGCCTGCTCCTTGTTGACGTAGTGCTCGACGAGCACCCCGTCCTCCAGGACGCCGATCTGGGTGCGCTCGCCGTGCTGGCGGACGACCATGACGCGCTCGACGGCCTCGCGGCGGGCCAGGAACTCGGCCTCGGTGATGATCGGAACGCGTCGGCGGCCCTGCTCGCGGCCTTCCCGGCGGCGCTGCTTCTTGGCCTCCAGGCGGGTGGAGCCCTTGATGGACTGCACCTCGTCGGACGGCTCGCTCTTCTCCCGCGGGGGCCGGGGCTCGCGGACCTTGACGACGGTGCGCTCGGGGTCGTCGGTCGACGAGTCACCCTCACCGGAGGCGTCCCCGGCACGGCGGCGGCGACGACGGCGACGACGGCTGCTGCTGGAGCCGCCGCCCTCCCCGGAGGCGTCCTCGTCCTCCTCGGCGTCCTCCTCGACCTGCTCCGCGGTGTCCTCGGCGTCCTGGACGGCCTGCTCACCGCCGGTGTGCTCGGCGTCGTCGGACTCGCCCGCGTCACCGTCGGCGGAGTCGCCCCGGCGACGGCGACGGCCGCCCCGGCGCCTGCGACGGCGGGAGCCGGACTCCTCGGAGCCGTCGGCGTCGTCGTGGTCGTCACCCAACTCGTCGGCGTCGGCGTCGGAGTCGGCGTCCGTCTCGGTCTCGGCCTCCGGCTCGTCCTGCGTGACGGCGGCGGTGGCCCGCTCCTCGGCGGCCTCCTCGGCGGCGGCGCCCCGGCGCTTGCGGCGGCGACGCGACCCGGCGGACTGCTCCTCCGGAAATTCTTCGGTCTCCTCGGGCGCCTGTGCCGGCGCGACTCCGGCCGCCTCGGCGGCGGCCTCGGCGGCGGCCCGCTCGGGCGTCTGGAACCTGGGCTCGGCGAAGACGGGCGCCTGGAACACGGCCACGGCGGGACGCGACGGACGCTTGGGAGCGTCGTCCTCGTCGGACGCCCCGGCGCTCTGCGCGGGCGCGGCGAAACCGGAGGCGGCCTTGCGGGTGGACCGGCGGCGCGCTCGGCGCGGCGTGGCGTCCTCGACGGGCTCGGCGGGCGCGGCGGCCTCGGCCGGCGTCTCGGGGGCCGGAGCGGACTCGACGGCCTCGGTACCGGCATCGGCGGTCGCGGCGGCCTCGCGGCGCGTGGCCCGACGACGACCGCGACGCGGCGCGGCGTCCTCGACGGGCTCGGCGGCGGGCTCGGCCTGCACGGGAGCCTCGGCGGCCCCGGCGTCCGACACCTGAGCGGAGGACACCTCCGCCGCGGCCGGCTCGCTGGGCGAGGTCACACTGCGCGTGGCACGGCGACGGCTACGGCGCGGCGCGGCGTCCTCGACGGGCTCGGCGGCGGGCTCGGCCTGCGCGGGAGCCTCGGCGGCCCCGGCGTCCGACACCTCCGCCACGGCCGCCTCACCGGACGAGGTCACACTGCGCGTCGCGCGACGACGACCACGGCGCGGCGCGGCGTCCTCGACGGGCTCGGCGGCGGGCTCGGCCTGCACGGGAGCCTCGGCGGCCCCGGCGTCCGACACCTCCGCCACGGCCGCCTCACCGGACGAGGTCACACTGCGCGTCGCACGACGACGACCACGGCGCGGCGCGGCGTCCTCGACCGGCTCAGCCGCGGGCTCGGCCTGCACGGGAGCCTCGGCCACGGGGGAGGCCGGAACGACGGTCTCGGCCGCCTCCTCCGACGCCGGAGTCCCGGCGGGCGCGGAGGCACGGCGCACGGCACGGCGTCGCGGGCGAGCCGCGGGCTCGGGGGCCGTCTCGGCAGCCGGGGTCTCCTCGGCCACCGCCTCGTCCGTCTCCTCGGCCTCGTCGGCCGGGGCGGTCACCGCGGCCGCGGTGACGGTCTCCGCCGGCGCCTCGGCACCGGACGGCGGCCCCGCCGGCCGGGAGGCGGCCCTGCGCCGTCGACGCGGCGGCAGGGTGTCGCTGGGGGTGTTCGACTCGGTGTCCGTCGAGGTGGTCGCGGACCCGGTGGGTTCGGTCGGTTCGAGCATGCGGGGGTTTCTCCCGTCAGGCTCCCGGGCGCCGCGCCTGGTCCGGCATCGACCTGGTCGACCGCCGGTGACGTCCGCGGCTCGCGCGATGCGCGGTCGCCGCCGTCCGGGGCGCGGGCGCCGCTCGGGAGCTCTCCGTGTCTTGTCTCGCCGGTTCCGTACCCCTTGTCGTGCACGGCCTGGCGAAAGTCTTGTGGTGGGTGCGCTGCCCGACCCAGGTGGCTCCCGAGTTCCAGGGCGGCGCTACGACGCGCGTCCCTGCGCGGAACCTTCCTTACGCCGACGCCGTCGCGGCGGCGGAAGCGGCGGCCGGTTGCGGCTCGGGCGCTTCTGCCTCGCGGTCGGGCGCGAGCGGGTCGGTCACCGCACCGGTCTCTTCATCGAGCAGCCCCTGCGCCAGCCTGGTCACCGCTGCGGGGACCGGCGGCGCCAGGTCGGCCACGGCGCGAAGACCGGACAGGACGTCGTCGGGTCGTACGGCAGGCGTCACGTGCCGAACAACCAGCCGCAGTATCGCACAGGGCTGGTCGGTCGGCCTATCAACCGGTGAACCGTGCGTGGTGGCAGTCTCGAGGTGCACGACGGCGGAGCGGGCGTCGAAGGTACGGACGCCGTTCTTCGTCCTGCGCTGGACCTCGACGGCCTCGGCCGAGTTGAAAGCCGCCACGGCGCGATCGGCGTCCGCGGCCTCCACACCGTCCAGCCGCAGCTCCCACACGGAAGCCGTCAGCCGGTCGGCGAGCCCGGAGGTCCGGGCCTCGACCGCCTCGACGATGTCGAGCCCGGTGGGGAGCGACTCGTCGAGGAGCAGTCTGAGCTGCTCCGGGTCACGCGCTTCGGTGAGCGCGATCTCCAGGTACTCCGCCTCGCTGCCCGTGCCGGTGGGTGCGGCATTGGCGTACGACACCTTCGGATGCGGCGTGAACCCCGCCGAGTACGCCATGGGCACCTCGGCTCGGCGCAACGCACGCTCGAAGGCGCGCTGGAAGTCACGGTGGCTGGTGAACCGGAGGCGGCCGCGCTTGGTGTAACGCAGTCGGATGCGCTGCACCGCGGGTACGGGCGGCGGGCCTTCGGGCTGTCGCTTGCCCAGTGTCGTTCAGTCCTTCGTGAGAGCGGTCGTACTACTACCAAGAGTACGTGCCTCGGCGACGGATGGTTCCCGCCGGGCCACCGGCCGAGCCCGCGGGGGCTCCCCGAAGAGCGCCCGCCGCGCGTCGGCCCGGGCCTCCCGTACGGTCAGCCGGGCGGAGGCGAGCGCCCGCCGGGTCGCACGCCCGGCGCCGCGCGAGGCCTCGGCGAGAGGCCGCAGGACGGTGTCCCGCACCGCGTGCCCCACCGGGGTCAGGACGCTCCGGTACGCCCAGCGCGCCGGCTCGACGACGGTCCACCGCACGAGGGTGCCGAGGAACCGCCCGACGGCGAGCGACACGTACCCCGCGATCCGCCAGGCATGGCCGAGGGCGTCCCGGACCTCCCTGCCGACGACCACCAGCACCCGGCCGACCGGTGCGAGCACCCACCGCCACACGGCGAGGGCCGGCAGCACCAGCAGCACCCGTACGGTCCAGTACAGGACGAACCCGACCCCGGTGACGACGACCCCCACGCCCCGCGCCACCTGCCTGCCGCACCAGAGCAGCCCCTTGCCGCACCAGGCGAGCGCCTGCCCGACCGGGGTGAGCACCCACCGGTACAGCCACACCGCCGGAACGGCGACCAGGTACCGCGCGAGCCATGCCAGACCGGCGTACAGTCCGCGCCCGATCGCGGCGAGCACCGCGCCCACCCGGGTGAAGAACCAGGCGAGCGCCTGTCCGGCCGGCGTCAGCACCCACCGGTACAGCCACACCGCGGGCACCACGAGGAGTACGTTGCCCAGCCATCCCATGCCCTTGGCGAGCGGCACGACGACATGGCGCCACAGCCCGACCAGCGGCCACACGAAGACGGCCCGCCCGAGCCACGCCAGCGCCCGCCCGACCGGGCGGAGCACCGTGTCCCGCGGGACCCGCCCGGCGACGACGAGCGCGTCCCACACCAGCCGCACCGGCACGACCACCACGAGGGCCACGATCCGCACCGGAACGCGGATCGCCGCGGCGACACACCCCTCCGGGTCCGATCGCCGCGGCGGCTCCTGTGGACGGCCCTGCGGCCGCTTCTCGAGGTCCATACCGGAACAGACGCCGGAACGCGCCGTCCGGATGCGGTCAGGTGAGTTCGCTGCGGGACCAGGTCCAGCTGCCGGAGGCGGCGCTGTCCCACCGGCGCACCGGCGCACCGAACCCGGCACCACTGCTCGTCAACGTCCACAGCGCCGTCCGGTTCGACCCGTCGCTGCCCTGACCGTTGTCGTACAGCACGCCCACATCGGTGCGACCGTCACCGTCGAAGTCACCCGACGTCACCTTGGACCGCTCCCAGTCCCAGCTGATCGACCCCGCACTGTCCCACCTGCGCACCGGCGCACCGAACCCGGCACCACTGCTCGTCAGCGTCCACAGCGCCGTCCGGTTCGACCCGTCGCTGCCCTGACCGTTGCCGTACAGCACGCCCACATCGGTGCGACCGTCACCGTCGAAGTCACCCGACGTCACCTTGGACCGCTCCCAGTCCCAGCTGATCGACCCCGCACTG